>PBRQ01000031.1 GCA_002725995.1 Gammaproteobacteria bacterium | reverse complement strand
TTGGCCACCAGGTAGATACCTTGACACCACAGCCTGGTTTGCCGCCGGAATTACCAGTAAGTGCCATCAGGTAGACCATGCCGCGTTGGAAAAGGTCTGAATGGTAATGTTTACAGGCGCCCCAGGAGGAAAATATCATGGCTGATTCCACGCCTGCCATTTCACGGGCAACCTGGCGGATATTTTTTGCTGCAACACCTGTGATCTCGGCTACTTTTTCCGGGGTGTAATCCTTTATGTGTTTCTTGAGCAGTTCAAAAACCGGGCGGACCCGGACCTGTTTCCCGTTCAGCAGCTTAACCGTATGAAAACCATCAAGTTGGGGATCTTCGTTATCTCCCAGTTCAAGGGTCATTACATCTGATCCCCAGGTCCCGTTGGCTAATGTCTTTCGCCCATTAACTGCATTCCAGTAGTAGAAAGCGTCATCGGCGCCACCTTCCTTTACATCACTTTCTCTGAGGAAGTTACCATTGTCAGCGCGGACCAGAAATGGCAGGTCCGTCTGCTCCTTGATGTAGGCCCTATCCTCAAGGTTTTCCTCGAGAATGACATTGACCATACCCAGGGCGAGAGCGGCATCAGTACCGACGCGGACATTCAACCATCGGTCAGCATGTATTGCCGAGGGGCTGAAATCAGGTGCAATTGTTACTACCTTGGCTCCTCGGTAGCGGGCTTCCCAGATAAAATGAGCATCTGTCACACGCGTATAGTTGGGGTTACCAATCCAGATGAGGATATAGTCAGACAGGAACCAGTCATCCGAGGTTCCCTCACTCATATAGGTCCCCCAGCTTTGAATCAGCCCAACCGGGAGGTCTCCGACACCTGCCCAGGAGTCGATAAATGTTGCTTCAAGTCCACCGTTGAACAGGTGTCCTTCAATAGTGGATCCGATACCGTTGTCGATGTTGGTGGTGCCCTGATCAAACAGGATCGTGTCGGTTCCGTATTCGGTAATTACATCGAGTAGCTTGTCTGCAAGTTCTTCCGTTGCCTGATCCCATGAGATGCGTTCCCACTGACCGCCACCTCTTTCACCCACCCGTTTCAGCGGGTATCGAATCCTGGTTGGATCATACATCTGCACCGAATAGGCACAGCCGGCAGGGCAGCCCCTGGGGTTAAAATCAGGAACTTCAGGAAAGGATTGTGGATAGTTGGCGTTTTGTTCTTCACGCCAGACGATGCCGTCTTTTACATAGGCATCAAGGGAACAGGCCGATATGCAGTTCGTTCGCAGATGGGATACGTGTACGACCTTATCCCAGGTCCACTCTTCACGGTATACATCTTCCCAGTTTCGGTACTGGTAAGGCGTAGACAACAAGTCTTGGACCCGCTTGCCGGCATCAACCGGCGCGAGACGGCTTAGTGCCATCCCGTCCGCATCTGTTGTCATAGAGCTGAATTACTGTGGCTTAGGAGTCTTCACTCTTTTCAGCATCAGTGTCCTTCTTGGACTCTGTATCAGTCGTTTTCTTGGCATCCTTTTCATTATCTTTGTTTTTCTTATCAGCTTTTTTTAGCTTGTCAGGGTCGAGATTTAGAGAGATAGCAAACATAGTTTTTCCTTTATTCCGTTTTAGTAATGACCCTTATGGGTCCTTGCTGGTTGTATATGAGGTGAAATCATGACCTGATTCTCTCTTGGTCAAACCAATACGTCCAATAGTAATCTACCAGTACTTGATCTAAGTCAACTGACCTTTGTGCATTAACCTAATAATCTCACAGCGGTGACCGTTGCTTCTGAGTGTTACTTGATTTTGACGCAGAAGCGAGAATCACAGGGGGCAGAAGCCAAAATTATACACATAACGGGACATTGAATGGGTCAGAATTTCACACAGATTCAGGTCGAGGACTTTCGAATCACTGAGGAGCCTTTTTATCTTCCCATCGCGGATGAGGTTGCGCTTTTTGAATCGGCCTACAATCAACATCTGCCTGTCCTGATAAAGGGGCCAACGGGATGTGGAAAAACACGCTTCGTTGAATATATGTCCTGGCGACTGCATCGCCACGTGGGTGATCGGGATGAAGAAGGCGTGCCCCTGGTAACCATCGCGTGTCACGAGGACCTGACCGCATCAGATCTGGTAGGCAGATACCTGCTGGAAGGCGAGCATACGCGCTGGATTGAAGGGCCCCTCAGCCGGGCGGTGAAAACAGGCGCAATCTGTTATCTGGATGAAATAGTGGAAGCCCGGAAAGATACCACCGTCCTGATTCACCCGCTGGCTGATCATCGTCGTCAGCTTCCGATAGAAAAACGTGGGGAATTGCTTCAGGCCGCAGATGGCTTTTTGCTGGTAATGTCCTTTAATCCTGGCTATCAGTCTGTGCTTAAGGATCTGAAACATTCAACCCGACAGCGATTTATTGCAATAGAGTTTGACTACCCTACGAGAGTGCAGGAATCCGAGATTATTCGCATGGAATCCGGCTGTAACGGGGAAATCGCGCAGGACCTTGCCAAACTGGGGGAAAAGGTACGACATCTGAAATCCCATGGCCTTGCTGAGGGCGTTTCGACAAGACTTCTTGTTTATGCCGCAAAACTGATAGTGGATGGCATTCACCCGTTGCGCGCCTGCATGACTTCCGTGGTCTGGAGCTTGACAGATGATGAGGAAATTCAGCAGGCGATTAATGAAGTTGTGTGCTCGATCTTTGAGGAATGAATAGCGTTACTATTCGCCAGCTTGCCGCAAGCTATGCTGACGAGTTGGTGGAATTGGATGCCGGGCTGGTATCAGTTTTTGAGCAGTTCGCTGATGCCATTGGCGGTGACCTGGGTACGGATGAGTTTTCGGCCTGGCTTGGTGCGCATAGACACTTAAGCCGTGCCTTCTCCGATATGCCCGAGGTGAGCATCCATTACCTTCTAAGCAGCGAAGAGATCCTCGCTGTGTCAGATCTTGCGACCCTCATCGGGTGTGCGGATATAGCGCTGGAACTCGCCCATCGGTCACCTGAAATAGCTAACGCGTTTCTGCAGGCCGCTCCATCCTTTTTAGGTCGAGCCCCATCTTCAAGTTTGAAGGGCTGGGCTGATATGGGGTTGAGAATGCGTACGGACAGCTGGAAATCTGTCGCCCTTGCAAAGACCTTCTTTGCACTGAGTCCTTGCCTTCTCGAATCCACATCATTGGAATCCTTTAGGGTGCTGGCTCAGGTAGTAACCGAGCTGTCACGTCACTCCATCGAGCTTGCAACCAGTTGCCTCAAACAGGCGGTAGAGATATTTGCCTCCCTCAATGATGATGTTCATCTCCCGTTTCTGGACCTGGCAGCGGCGATTGTCAAAAGTAACTGGGCTGACGCGTGGCTCTATTTCGAACAGGTGCTAGGGAAACTCAATCGGTTTCAGCCATCGGAAACCGGAACCTTTCTATCATTGATTTCTCCTATCGCGGCTGAAGGCGCTCCATACGAAAGGTTTGAAGAAATATCTCTCGCCGTAAGCCAGTTTGATGAAAGTGAACATGGTGAGCTGGCGAGGATGGCACTGCGGCTTGTCGATATCAGCCCGGCTGCGGCTGCTGAATTTCTTCTGTCAGCTCCATTTCTCAGGGAACGACTGACTCCGGTCCTCATGTGGCGGTGGCTGGAGATGGGACTCGAAAAAGCAGGTGATGATCGGGGTCTCGAACAGAATTCCATTGAAGAACTTGACGCTTACTTTCGACTTCAGTCAGTCACTGCCGACAAGGCACTTGCTCTTTTGTCCGGACGTGTGGAGTTCGAGAAATCAGCTAACCTCTTTCGCTTCTATGGCCAGGCACTGACTGGAGACAAGGTTCTGGTACAACCTGTTTCCCATCTCGTTAATCGTGGCCTTGGCTGGACGTCTGGGTCAAGGGCGACAACGGAAGGGAGGGTGATTTTTGTGCCGCCCTACATCGACCTGTTTGGTGACATCGAGGGTAATCTACAGGTCTACAAGGTCTGTATTGCCCATCAGTCTGGCCGCCTAACCTTTGGTTCCTATGATTTTCAGTACGATGTTGATGGGACCTATCTCAAGTCCGGCATTAGCCAGCGACGAGACGCAAATACCGAACCAACTATCGTGCCCATGCAGAAGTTTTTCAATCAGTTTCAGGATCGGCTTCTCATTGAAGGCTTATTCTCGCTGGTTGAAGATTATCGCATTGACGGTTGTGTTCAGGCTGAGTACCCGGGTCTGAGAAAATGGTCACTCAAGGCAAAGGATCACGAAGTATCTCAGCGCCCTGAGCTGCTTGGCCTTGGTCTGCGGCAGGTGTTTATTGAGAACCTGCTGCGTGCATCCCTTGGTCACCTTGGAAGTATGCGTTGGCCTGCCCCCTGGAAACCGATTCTTGAATCTGCCCTTGGGAGTTTAGCCATCGCCGCAAGGCCGGAGGCCACAGTCCAGGATGCGGCAGAAATCGCGTCTCTTCTTTACGGTCTTGCAACGGATATCCCAAATATCCCAGCTCACAAAATCAAGACTGAGTGGATCGCAATTGAAGATTGCCGCGAAGGGCTTCAGCAGCCGGATGTTAAAACGTTGCTGGAAACAATCGACATTGTCGGGGTTCGGGAGCTTGATTACGAAAACCCTGTTCAACCGGTATTTTTTGGAGATCTCAAGCCAGAACTCGTGCAAACACTCAATGCACTTAGAAGTGGATCCTCGTTGGATAGGCCAACGGAAGAGCAGATTCAGTCCATGCTTGAAAACTCAGTTGAGGTTGAAGATGCTGACCTGGATTCAGTTGCCGAACAGATCGAGATTGACTTTCCAGTCCTGGTGGAAGAAGAAATGGGGGATGAGGATTGCACTGAGTACCCTGGGTCGCTGGATACGACAGAAGTAATCAGCTGGTCAACCTATGATGAGTGGGACTTTCGTGCCAACGACTATCTGAATGACTGGTGTCAGTTGGGTGAACGCAACGTTGCTGCGGGTGAGCTTGAATATTATGAGGAGACCCTTGCCGAGTATTCGGGGTTGGTTATGGAAGTTCGCCGCCAGTTCGAACTGATGCGTCCCGAATCTCAGCGGGCGTTAAAAGACCTGGATGACGGGCACGAGATTGATCTGGATAAAGCCATTCAGTTTTTTGTGGACAAGAAGGCTCAGGTCGGCCCACGGGCACGCTTTTATGCACGCAGGGACAAAATTGAACGCAGTGTAGCGGTTGCCTTCCTGCTGGATATGTCAGGGTCGACCGATGAATCAATCGATGAAGAGGGAGCGCCGGGTAGAAGCGCTCCCATGCCGGGGACGGCATCCGCAGCACAGGATTCAGGCAAGAAGATCATTGATCTGGAAAAGGAGTCCATGATACTGGCAATTGAAGCACTCGATGCCATTGGTGATGACTTTGGCATATACGGTTTTTCAGGCCATGGCCGTAATGATGTGTCATTCCATGTCATTAAGGAACTCGATCAGGTTCTTGATGACACGGTCAAGAAACGAATCGATTCGATTACCCCCCTCCGGTCTACGCGAATGGGGCCCGCGGTGAGACATGCAAACGCCAAGTTGCTGGCCTGCCCCGCGAAGGTGAGAATCCTGATGCTCATATCGGACGGCAGGCCCCAGGATCAGGGCTATGGTCAGGATGCCGGCGATCAGGAATATGCAATTCATGATACCAAGCAGGCCCTGGTTGAAAGTAAGCAGGAGGGCATCGTGCCCTTCCTTATTACTGTTGATAAGCAGGGGCATGACTATCTTCAGGAAATTTGTGGGGACATCGGCTATGAAGTCATCGCCGATATTGAATCCTTGCCAAGGCGGCTGCCGACTATTTACAAGTATCTTGCTACCAAGGCTTAGGGACATGAGCCTACCGAAAGGATTGAGGGATCTGGTGTATGGCTAGTCACGTCAGATCAGGTACCAGGCTATCCAATCCTGGCAATTGAAATTCGTCGAATGAATTTCAGGCCCAAGCTAGCTCCTGGATCGGATTGGCTATCTCGAGTACTTACTCCCCGGCGCATAGTAGCGCTGAGCCCAGATACCGTCCTGCGGTTCATCATCAATGGGCATGCGCCAGGTTTTGACCTTCGCATCAGCGAGTTTCAAGCGGAATAGTGCCCTTGGCTGATCGATTGTGTTGTGTACATAGGCTTCTGCGGCATCTTCTGGGATATAGCGTTTGGCGATGGCTCGATATAGGTCACGCCACTGGTCATCCTCACCTAGGTCATGAAGCAGCTCGGCCCTGCCTTCGAGAATAACCTTGCGGTAGGGGAGGTCCTGCTCATCAATGCAAAGCGCAACCCGTGGATCGTCCCGCAGGCAGGCAAGCCATTCCGATTTCGCACGCGGTGTGAAGTAAATGGCCTGATTGTACGAAATAAACCAGATAGGGGTTACAAGGGGACTGCCATCTGGTCGTACACAGGCAACTCTCATAATGACGCCGTTTGTCACAAAAAATTGATCGAGTTCACTACTGCTGAGTTTTGGCATTTCGAAACTTCCCACATGGATGTCTTTTGTATTATATGTTGTTTGTCTGCAATCTGACTGGATCAATCTCCCGCAAAACATCCGCAAAGTGTAGAGAGATTTTCACAATGGTCAGCGCTCAATCAGGTAGAATACGGATCTTTGTAAATTCATAGAGTTGTTCACTTGTCACTGAAAGTACTTGGCTTGTCGGGTGCCTTGACCCATG
This sequence comes from Gammaproteobacteria bacterium, assembly GCA_002725995.1. GTDB lineage: Bacteria > Pseudomonadota > Gammaproteobacteria > Pseudomonadales > Azotimanducaceae. The sequence continues at coordinate 38,674 of PBRQ01000031.1, read as the reverse complement.
ACCCTTCCGCAGCCATCTATATTGATGGAAAGCTGATCGCAGCTGCCGAGGAAGAACGTTTTACCCGCGACAAACATGCCAAAAACAAGATGCCAGTCGAGGCAGCGAGATTCTGTCTTCAGTATGCTGGTCTGAAGCCAAATGACATAGACGTAGTCGCATTTCCTTACGCCAAGGTGAGCCTCCTGTCCGGCGCACGATGGCATTTTGCCAAGCGTTACTGGTATGCACCCGAGCGGTCCCTGGAAGCAATTTTCAACGGTAATCGGCGTTACCGAAGAAATGTGAAACGTGTTCGTGGCCTGCTTGAAGAAATCGGCATTGATTGGAATGGCATCGAGTTCGATGCGGTTGAGCACCACCTTGCCCATGCCAGCAGCGCCTACCACCTGAGTGGCATCAAGGAAAAAACTGCAATACTGGGTATAGATGGCAAGGGAGAATACGCCACCACCTTCTTTGGGTATGGCGAAAAAGGAGAAATACACAAGATAAAGGAGTTTTATGATCCTGATTCCCTTGGCCAGCTCTATGCCTCCGTGACCGAATATCTGGGTTTTGAAATGCTTGATGGTGAGTACAAGGTCATGGGGATGGCGCCCTACGGAGATCCGAGCCGCTATGATTTGTCGCGGCTGATCGAATGTGATGGCAGGAACATCAAGGTCAATACGGAACTCGTGAATACTGTTGGGCTTCGGCGCTATAAGGAAGGCCGAAAGGGGTACTATTTCAGTCAGAAATTGATCGATTGGTTAGGGCCCAGGCGCGAGGGCGACATAGCCGATGATCCATATATTCACTATGCCGCTTCCATTCAGAAGTTATTTGAAGATACTTCGTTGCGGCTTATCGATGTCTATCTCGGAGATATATTGAAAGAAACGGGCAAATTAGTGTTTTCCGGTGGAGGCGCGCTCAACGTTAAACTGAACCAGAAGATACTGGAGCTGCCTTATGTAGAGGAGCTCTTTGTGCAACCTGCAGCCAGTGATGCCGGTACCGCTGTTGGTGCCGCTTCCTATGCAAGCTGGAGGCGTTCAGTTCCCCCGGAAACCATGAAGCATGTATACCTCGGGCCAGAATACACAACCGAGGAATGTATTGAAGCCTGCAGCAAGCACGAGGACAAACCGGTGTTTGAACGAATAGATGATGTTCCTGGCCGCGCAGCAGAGATACTTGCAGCTGGAAATCCGTTGGCCTGGTGCCAGGGGCGCATGGAGTTTGGCCCGCGCGCGCTTGGTGGCAGAAGCATACTGGGCTGTCCCAGTCATAGCGGTATAGCTGACAAGATCAACGAACAGATCAAGTTCCGTGAGCGGTGGCGACCGTTTTGTCCGAGTATTCTTGATACCATTGCGCAGGATATGATTCAGACGGACCATGCGGCCCCCTTTATGACGATCACATTCAATGTATCTGAGGAGTGGAAACAGCGGGTACCAGAGGTTATTCATGAGGATGGAACTTCGCGGGTGCAAATAGTTAGCGAAGAAACGAACCCAAGGTACTATGCTTTACTAAAAGAAATGGAGAAATTAACCGGAAATGGGGTGGTATTGAATACGTCTATGAATCGACGCGGTGAACCGGTGGTTTGCTCGCCGACGGATGCGCTCAATATGTTTTTTGGCTCAGACCTTCAATTCCTGTTGCTTGAAGACCTACTGGTGACAAAGCAGACCGCCTGAGATGGGCCAGGCCACTCCAATGTCAAAATCTGATCAGGTTAAAACATTAAGGGTTCTGCAGGTATGTCATGACTATAAGGGCCCTTTCCAGGGTATTTGTCATCAATATAGCGAGGCCTTCCCCAATTCACATGTAACGACGCTCTATTTGCAAGGCCCTGAAGATCCATCCGTAGCCCAGGCAACAGGAGGTGACGCGGTGCTTTTTTTTGAGCAGCGAGCAGGGTCACTGAAGGGGCTAAAGCTGGCCCTGCTGTTTCGCATGGCAAGGCTTTTCAGCGAACATCACTACGACATAGTGATTGCCCACCGATACAAAGCAATATATCTGACAGGAATATTGAGCTGCTTTTTCCCCATTGCTGTATTGTTGGGAGTTACTCATGATCATGGTGTGTTCAAACGTCGAATGCGGGCGTTGTTCGTAACTCGCTTGCGCCGGAACATTCACCTTGTGGCGGTGTCGGATTCCGTCCGCCAGGATATCCTGAGTTGCTGCCCGTCTCTCGCAGACCAGGAGCGGGTACACAAACTGGGGAATGCAATTGATCCAAAAGTAGAGAGTGAACTGCTAAGCCGGGAAGAAGCAAGGGAAGCTCTCGGGGTACCCCAAAATACCTTTTGTTTTGGCATCGTCGGTCGCCTTGTTGCATGGAAAAATCATGATCTTTTGCTTTCTGCCTATGCAGAAGTAGCTGTACCGGGTGACTGCCTGGTGATTGTAGGTGAAGGAGCAGAGTATTCGCGCCTAGTATTACTCTCCCAGGACCTTGGCATCGCTGGGAGTGTCATTTTTGCCGGCAAGGTGGACCATGCCTGGCGTATTTTTCGTGCCTTTGACACCTTTCTATTTGTGTCCAGTGCACGAGAGGCGTTCGGCGTTGTGCTGCTGGAGGCCATGCTTGCGGAGGTCCCAGTTATTTGCACGAATGCGAGTGGTCCCAAGGAAGTCGTTGGCGCGGCCGGGTTACTATTTGAAGATGAAAATGCGCAGGCGCTGGCGCAGCAAATGAAAGTAATGAAAAATATGAAGCCCGGGGAGCGACAGGAGCTGCAATCTTTGGCTAAATCCAGGCTGTTTGATCAATACACTGAGGAGCGGATGGTGCAAAAACTTCATGCACTTTTGCTCTTTGAAGGTTATGGAGATCTGTAGTGAGCACTATTGACTGGAGCCGGCTGTATGAGCAACGTCGGAACGTTGCTAAACGTTTTGGAACCATATGGCAGGTCCCGATAGCGAGGCGCTACCATGAGGTATTGAGGACACTGGGGCAAGAGTTTGTTTCGGTTCTTGAAATCGGTGCAGGGGACCGGCGGCTCAAGAACAAAATGGAAAGCTACTGGGGTCACTTCAAATATTCATCCTGTGACCTGGATCCGCATCATGATCATGATTTCAGCGACATAGAGTCGGTTACCGGAGAGTTTGATCTTATCTGTGCTTTCGAAATGATTGAGCACCTTGAGCTGGACGAGGCCCAGCAACTGCTCTGTAAGTGTTTTGATTCAAATGTAAAGGGAGGTCAGATCGCGATAACAACGCCTAACATCTATTACCCCCCTGATTTTCTTCGTGACGCAACCCATCGCACCCCCTTTTGTTACGATGAGCTCGGTGGTCTGCTGCAGCTATGCGGCTATGAGACGACCGCCATTTTCCGGCTTTACAACGATTCGGTTGCCAAAAAGCTGATCAAGCGCGTATTGATGTACCCGCTATTTAGGGTTCTTGGTATCGATTTTGCCCACCAGATAATGGTTATAGGCAGGAAACCCTAGGCTGTGAAAGTTCTGTTTATTACCAAGGGCCGAGAAGATCCGGCAGCTCGTTACAGGATGATGCCGGTGCTTTCTCATTTTCAGAATCTGAAGATTGAGACCAGCCTGTGTGATGAATTAGATGGAATCGCAGCAAAGTGTCGGCTATTGTCACAGGCGAGTGACGCACAGTTGCTCTTTGTTCAGAGAAAGTTGTTTGCCCCCTGGTTCACCAGGGCCCTAAAGCGCCGCTGTAAAAATATTGTCTTTGATTTTGATGATGCCATTTTTTGTAGAAGCAACGGTGGATCATCCGCCAGCAGAATGAGAAAGTTTCGCGGAATGCTCGCGTCTTCTTCTCTGGTATTAGCCGGCAATGGGTATCTTGCTACGCAATGTGGTGATGTTGACAAGGTAGTTGTACCGACGGCAGTTGATGAAGAACCATTTAATTTGGATATTGAAAAGGAGCCGGGGTGTACCCTGGTTTGGATTGGTAGCAGTTCCACCAGAAAATATCTGGAACAACATCGGCAGATTCTTGAGGAAGTGGGCGCCCGATTCCCTAACATTATTCTTAAGGTGATTGCAGACTTCGATTTTCATCTTGAAAACATGAGCGTAGTCAATGTTGCCTGGTCTTTAGAGTCGGAAGCAAACCAGCTTGTCAGTGCGCATATTGGCATTGCGCCAATGACTGACAATCCATGGACGAGAGGTAAATGTGCCTTAAAGGTCATCCAGTACATGGCGGCTGGGCTGCCAGTGATCAGTTCAAATTCTGGCGCTAACAGAGAAGTTGTGGTGCAAGATGAAACCGGCCTACTAGCAGATACGTTTGATGACTGGTTGCAGGCGATAGAATTGCTCTCAGGAAATGAGAGTGAGCGGAAGCGCCTTGGTTCAGCCGGGCGTCGGCGTATGTTGCAGCTCTACTCCTCAACGACCGTGCTTGACTCGATCACCGAAGTCCTTACATCGCGGAAGCTTATTTCTCCTGCTTGAGGAGCTTCCTGCATGCTTCTAGTAGAGCCTCTTCTTACCGTCGGGCTGTGTTTTGAATCTCCTGTGTATCCACCAGTATTGCTCGGGGCTTCTTTCTATGGCTTTCTCGACAATCTGGTTGATACGCGTTGCATTTTCAACTTTATCTTCGCCTGGATAGTTTTCGAGGGGTTCGCCCAGGACAATCTCGTATCCGGTGCTATCAGCTTTTCGATGGTGTGAAAAGGGCACAAGGGGTGAACCTGTCATTCGTGCTATTCTGCCAAGTGCAGTAATAGAGGCTGCTTCAGTCGCAAAAAAGGGCGCGAATACAGAATGTTTACTGCCGTAGTCCTGGTCTGGACCGTACCAAACTATCTGGCCCTGCTTCAGTCGCTTTACCACCGCCCGGACATCGTCCCTTTGAATTGCCTTTGGATAGTTTTTAACCCGCCCTCTGGTCATGATCATTTCCAGCAATTCATTCTTGTTCCTGCGATACATGACATCAAAACCGATGTAGGTGGACAGGACAGCACCGCAGAAGTCCAGTGTCCCAAGATGCATGCCGAGGAGAATGACGCCTCGACCTTCATCCTGTGCGCGTTTTAGATTCTCGAGTCCTGAAACTGTCACCAGGTGGCGGAATTCGGCAGGGTCGCGGAGCCACACAACGGCGGTTTCAATCAGGCTGATTCCAGTGGAGCGAAAGGTTTTTCGTATCAACTGGTTACGCGCGGCGTCCTTCATTTCAGGAAAGCAGAGGCGGAAATTTACATCGACGACATGCCGGCGTTGAGTAGCAATGTAATAGCCCAGCATGCCGAGAAGAGAACCAGCAGTGGTACGAGCCCGGTATGGCAGATACGTTACCAGCCAAATCAGACCAATACCAAGCCAGGTAGGCCAGAATTTTGGATACAGAAACTGAGGTTGGAAAATCCTTGGTGCGACGTTCATTGTAGTAAAATCTCTTACGGAGCTGAATATTACATCGTTTTTGCTTCCCGGCACGAAGACTTCTTCGTTCACTGGCGCAGTCAGGTCGGAGAGTCAGATGGTTGTGATACTATTTGCACAATTGGAAAAGGCGGCTAAATGAAAGTTCCCCGATTTGATGATGCACGCATTCTCGTTGTAGGAGATGCCATGCTGGACAGATATTGGCATGGCGATACGCGGCGGGTGTCCGCCGAAGCACCGATTCCGGTTGTTGATATAGACGAGATAGAGGACCGGCCCGGTGCCGCGGCAAATGTGGCTTTGAATATTTCCTCCCTGGGTGCTACTGCTGTTCTTATTGCCGCCATTGGAAGGGATGAAGCCGGCAGAATTTTGAAATCCAAACTGACTGCTGCGGGTATTAGCTGTCAGCTTGTTGAGATGGAAAATCTAAGCACAACAACAAAACTAAGGGTTGTTAGCAGGAACCAACAACTTATTCGGGCTGATTTTGAGAATATTGTTGCTATTGATAAAGAGGCCATTGTCCCACTTCTCGACACCTCACTGGGTGATGTCGATAGCGTCGTACTTTCAGACTACGACAAGGGCGTGCTGGCGGATGTGCAGCCAATAATTCAAATGGCCACCTCTCAGAAAAAGCCTGTTATGGTGGATCCTAAATTCAGGGAGTTGAGAGCCTACCGGGGGGCGACTCTAGTCAAGCCGAACCTTTTGGAACTGGAACATGCCATTGGCTCCTGGTCATCTGAAACTGAAATGGTCAGCAAGTGCCAGCAGGTTATTGCAGATATCGGACTTGAGGCGATCCTGGTAACGCGCTCTTCTGAAGGAATGACTCTGATCCGAAGGAATTCAGAAGAAGTACATTTTCCTGCGCGGACTAGAGAGGTCTACGATGTTTCTGGTGCAGGAGATACGGTGATTTCAACACTGGCCGCGGCCCTGGCTGCCGGTGAAACACTGCTGGATGCCACCGGGCTCGCCAATCTGGCGGCCGGCTTGGTTGTCGGCCATTTTGGAATTACGAGTGTCAGCGGCCCCGAGCTCAGGATGGAAGTTGCCAGCCAACTTGGATTCGACAGGGGTATCATGTCCGCAGAACAGCTGATGATAACAATTGATGAGGCACGTTCAAGGGGTCAGAAAATAGTCTTTACCAACGGATGCTTTGACATCATGCATGCTGGTCATGTTGAGTATCTTATGGAAGCGAAGTCTGAGGGGGACTTGCTTGTTGTCGCCGTGAATGACGATGATTCTGTGCATCGGCTCAAAGGAGAGGGGCGCCCGATCAACTCGCTCGAAAGGCGTATGAGTATGTTAGCGGCCCTGGAGGTCGTTGACTGGATCGTAGGATTCGAAGAGGATACCCCTGAAGACTTATTGCGAAAGCTAAAGCCTGATGTGCTCGTAAAAGGGGGAGACTACTCGGTTGCGCAGGTGGTTGGTGGTGAGATCGTGCAGGCCTATGGCGGGGAGGTTAAGGTACTAAAACTGATCGAAGATTGTTCAACCAGTGCATTGGTTGAGAAGATCAGGGAGTTGTGACCCCTTTTAGATTAAGGGCCTGGCCCGTTCAGAGCGACCTCGCCGGACTGCTTCAACTAGCGAATAGCTGAGATGGCGTAGTGAACGTTTTGTCTGAGGTGATCCTCACTGATGGTGCCGACAACAGCTGAACTGATAGCGCGCGCCTTTAGAATGAATTCAAGATTACTCTGGATATTTGCCGCATGGCCGCTGGCCAAAGCCTTTTTAACAATCACACCTTTGTTTTTTGCCGCTGCGTCTTGGAGCAGTTGCTGCTGTGATCGGTCATCGGGACTATAGCTGATCATTATCAGGTCCAGTTCCTCCAGTGCCAGTAGTCCTCCGGCTCTAGTCTTGGATGAGGCACCGATACAGCGAATTGTGCCCATGTCACGAAGCCGCATCAATTCCGCTACGGCATCACCCTGTTGCAGTATCTCGTGGTCTTCTTTATCGCAATGGATCAGGACAATATCGAGGTAGTCCGTACGGAGTTTCGTCAGGCTCGACTCAATACTGTGCCTTATTGAGTGAGTGGAAAAGTCGAAGCTGGATTTGCCATCGATATAACGTTCGCCGACCTTGGTGGAAATAATCCAGTCCTGCCGGGTGCCGCGCAGCAGGCGACCCAGTTTTTCCTCACTGTCCCCATAGGCAGGGGCTGTATCCAGAAGGTTGATGCCGAGATCCGCAGCAAGTTTAAGGAAAGAATCCAGGTGTTTTTCGTCTGGAATGTCAAAGGACTGTGGATACTTCACATCCGTATTTCTGCCGAATTTGGTTGTACCAAGGCCAAGGGGGGAAACCTGAATATCCGATTGCCCCAGCTGGCGTCGATCAGAGAGGGAAAAGCTGGTCAAAATGCTGTTTCCCATGGTGCTGCAGATACTTCGGCAATTGGTAGACCTTCTAACAAATCCAGATCCTCCCGTTGATTTGAAACCGCTGGTGAGATCCATTGTGGCAGTTCAGCACAGATTTCTTTCGCCATGGCAGGTATCAGGGTCAGCTTTGTTGGCCAGCATACCAGCAGGTTTTGCTGCAGCCGGTAGTAGGGGTGGTCGGGCCTTGTATGTTCCTGGCTGGCAGGTTCGGCTCTGTCGACTCTATGGGTTGCCCACTTCGCATTCACAAAATCTATCCAGGGAAACAGGGAAGCCATTTCTCTTCTTGCCTGGTCAATCTGTTCTCCTTCACTCCGGTCTACGCCTGTCTCGGCGAGATTGCCACCAATGTACCATACGGGTCTTCCATTCCTGGCGTGGTGAGTAGTTATGGTTACCCTTGGTTTATCTGCGGAAGCAAGTCCTACGGCATGAGCAAATACCGCGGGCAGGTTCTCGCTGCTGACCATTACCTGATGAAGGGGGCGCTGTTGCATGCTGATGGTATCATTACCACTTGCATGCAGTAGCCTAGCATTACCGGCGCCAGCGGCAAGCACGTAGAGGCGGGCTTCAAGGTTCAGCCCATCACCCAGGGACAGGCAGTGTACCTGCCCCGGCTTTTTGCAGACAATCTGTGCATCACATTGATAGGTAAGCATACCGGCTAGTTTCTGCAGGTTTGTGAGCAATGAAGATGTTTCGACGACCAGGTCCTGTAGCCGATAAAGCCAACCGCTAAATTGTCTATTCGAGAAAGGTGCTGGAAACTGCTCTCTGTCAACCTTACTGATCCGTGATCTGATCGCTTTGCTGCCGAGGAAAGTCGTCATCTTCGAGCTGAGTGATCCATCGGAGAACAGGTAATAGTCGTTAGAGAGAATATTTACCGACCTCAGGTCTATGGGGCCAGAACCCGACAGACAACTGCGCCATGCCTCTGGCATGGTGGCGATCCCTTCTGAAGCAGGTGTAGTAAAGCCGCTAAGGGCGTACTTTATGCCACCGTGAATCATCCCCTGGGAGGCGATGGTTTGCATGCTGCCGAGTTCACCCTTTTCCAGTAACACAGATTTGAATCCCAGCTGCCTGAAGGCATTGAGTAGCCAGAGTCCGGAAATGCCGCCCCCGATAACGGCGATGTCTGTTTTAAACGTGTCTGTCATACGTGATCATTATAGACCTATAGAAAGTGATGCTATGGATAGTTATGCTAGCTTGCTAAATTATTCAGGTCAGGGAGCCTGTGGAGAAATGCGTTGCTAAGGCTAGTCTACAGTTTTCTATTCTACCTGGTACTGCCTGCCGTATTAGTCCGGCTTCTCTGGCGCTCCATAAAGGAACCCACATACAGGCAAAATCTTTTACAAAGATTTGGTTTTGTCAATTTTGAAAAGGAAAATCGTTCACCGCTAATCTGGGTACATTCTGTTTCAGCGGGAGAGACTATTGCGGTGGCGCCCCTGGTCCGGAAGTTGGTAGAGAGGGGGTATACGGTTCTGGTAACGACCATGACCCCAACCGGTCGAGAGCGAGTTCAAAGTTTACTTGGTGATAGCGTGCTGCACAGCTATGTTCCCTATGATTTGCCTAGTGCGGTTTCCAGATTCTTGCGACGCACAAGACCCGACTGCCTGGTGATCATTGATACCGAGCTCTGGCCCAATATCATTCATCAATGCGCCGCACGGAATACGAAGACCATGCTCGTTAATGCACGTCTATCTGCTCAATCGGCAGCAGGCTACCGGAAAATATCGAGCCTAACCCGATCAATGCTGATGGACATGGACTATATATCGGCTCAAACCGCGGCCCAGGGGCAGCGGTTCTTAGACTTGGGTTTGGCGGAAGAAAAACTTTTGATATCAGGCAGCATCAAATTCGATCAGCGCCTGCCTAAAGACTTCAAAGAGAATGTGGCGCAGCTCAGGGAGAAGGTTGGAGATCGCCTGGTAATTATTGGCGCAAGCACTCATGCTGGAGAGGAGGAGATAATTCTAAGCGCCTGCCGGCCACTTCGCGATTCCCATGAGGAACTGCTTTTGATACTTGCACCGAGGCACCCACATCGAAGTGATGAAGTTGCGACATGGGCAGAGAAGGAGGGAGAAACGCTTGTTCGCCATAGTGATGAAATGAAGTGTGTCGATTCCACCACAGTCCTGTTGTTAGATACGCTGGGTGAATTAACCTACTTTTATGGCATTTCCGACATAGCGATTATTGGCGGTAGTTTTGTGCCTGTTGGTGGTCACAATTTGATGGAAGCCGCCTGTGCCAATGTGCCGATAATCATGGGTCCCTATTTGGATCACATCGACGACATAGCATCAATGTTTTCGGAAAAGGGCGGTATGCTGATCGCTCAAAATGCCGCCGAACTTGGCCGCCAACTGGAAGCCTTGCTGTCTTCAGTGCAGGAACGAAAGGACTTGGTTGCCAGGGCGAACGCCGTGCTGAAGTCAAATCAAGGTGCGCTGGAGGAGGTTGAAAACCTGATAGTTCAGAGTATTGCCCGCGCGGAATTGAGTAGTTGATCAGAGGCTCCCTGGCCTATTTGTGACATTTTGCGACGCGTATTTTACTGATTCTGTGTTAATCTAGATGACACTACCAAGCTTTATGAACGTCAGGATGAAGCGGAAAAAAAAGCAAAAGACAGCAGCCAGGAGGCGGTATGTTCCTGATCTGATATCAGATATGGCCGAGTGTGATGCCAATTACATTCGTCTGCTTCGTTTGTTCCCCAATATTCATGCTGAGGATGATCTCGAGTTCGGCGTTCAGGGAATCATGGAAGATGGCGCCATAGTCAATATCCAGATTATTGAACGCTGCCCGTTCACCACCATGTTGGCCATAGATGTCAGTAGTGATGAACACCAGCCCTGGATTAAGTGGCCCAGGCTTGAGGTCCGGGTTTACCACGATGTGAACTCGGCCGAAGTGGTTAGCTTTGACCGACATCGCAATTTCAAGTACCGGTACTACACGCTAAACCCCAAGCTGTTCCAACCCGATGAGAAGTCACAGATCAATCGATTTTTTGGAGAATTACTGACCTTCTGTCTGAGCCAGGGGCGTGTGTTGAGCCTGCAGGACTTCAGCGAGATCGAGTAGCTAAACCTTCTAGCAACCGGTGGCTGGAAATCAGAACCAGTTTTCCTGGGTGCATTGATGCTCCATCAAAACAAAAAGGAGCGATTTCAAAGGAATTCAGGTCCGCTTCGCGCTATAATTTTTTTTCAATTGTCAGGACGAGCTGGCTGTTGAAACTCCACCAGTGACACCTTAAAACCCAGAGCAATTTGCCGGCAGGATTCCGGCAAATCGTCGATTCATTAATGAAAACGGAAGAGTATGGCAAGTACCTATAGCGCAGATTCCATTGAAGTACTGGAAGGACTGGACCCGGTTAAAAAACGACCGGGAATGTACACGGACACATCCAGGCCAAATCATCTGGTCCAGGAAGTTATCGACAATAGTGTGGATGAAGCCCTCGAGGGCTTTGCCAGCGAGATCAGGGTGACGCTGCGAAAGGATGGGTCCGTGTCAATCAGTGACAACGGCCGTGGCATGCCGGTAGATATCCATAGCAAGGAAAAATTGTCTGGTGTAGAGCTGATTCTTACCAGGTTACATTCCGGTGCAAAATTCAACAGCGACAACTACAAGTTTTCAGGCGGTCTTCACGGAGTAGGCGTGTCGGTGGTGAATGCCCTTTCAGAGCAGTTTGAAATATTCATCAAACGTGATGGAAAACTGCACCACATGGCGTTTAAGGGTGGTAAGAAAGCCAAGGCGTTGAGCGTAAAGGACAAGATAGGGAAACGGAATACCGGGACCCTAATCAATTTCAAACCGGATCCACAGTATTTTGATTCGGCAAAATTTTCAGTTCCTAGGCTTAAACACCTGCTCAGGGCTAAAGCTGTCCTCTGTTCCGGATTAAGCGTTCATTTCACTGACGAGACCACATCAAACAAAGATCAGAGGTCGTTTGAATGGTTTTATGAAGAAGGGCTAAAGGACTACCTGGGAGTTGAACTTGAAGGGTTTGAGGTGTTGCCTGCAGAACCTTTCCTTGGCTCCATGGGCGGGAATGATGCTGCCGTTGACTGGGCTGTACAGTGGTTGCCAGAGGGTGGAGAGTTGGTTGCTGAGAGTTATGTCAACCTGATTCCCACTACCCAGGGGGGTACTCATGTTAGTGGCTTGAGGAGCGGCCTGCTTGAAGCCCTGCGTGAATTTTGTGAATTCAGGAATCTCGTACCACGTGGACTCAAGCTTACTGCTGACGATATTTGGGACAAGTGTAGTTATGTGCTGTCAGCGAAAATGCTCGACCCACAGTTTTCCGGACAAACTAAGGAGCGACTAAACTCCAGACAAGCCGTGACATTTATTTCCGCAGTTGTTAAGGATAGTTTTAGCCTGTGGCTAAATCAGCATATCGATGAGGCGCAGGAAATTGCTGAACTTGCCATCAGTAGTGCGCAGGCCCGGCTTCGTGCAGGCAAGAAAGTATCCCGCAAAAAGGTGGCATCAGGACCAGCGCTGCCCGGCAAACTGACTGATTGCTCATGTCAGGATGCCATGGCAGGGGAGCTGTTCCTGGTGGAAGGTGACTCAGCCGGAGGTTCGGCGAAACAGGCCCGTGACAGGGAGACTCAGGCAATCATGCCCCTGCGGGGGAAAATATTGAATACCTGGGAGGTAGACTCAACTGAAATTCTTGCATCCCAGGAAGTTCATGATATTTCCGTGGCACTGGGTATAGATCCTGATTCCAGCGATCTAAAAGAACTGCGTTACGGAAAGATCTGCATTCTAGCCGATGCAGACTCCGATGGCCTTCATATTTCGAGCCTGCTCATCGCACTATTTGTGAAGCATTTCCCTGCCCTCGTTGAAAATGGACATGTTTTCGTTGCCATGCCACCCCTCTATAGAATTGATGTTGGCAAGGAGGTGTTCTATGCGCTGGATGATTCTGAACGGCAGGGTATTCTTGATTTTGTAGTAGCAGAAAAGAAGAAAGGAAAGGTATCGGTCCAGCGTTTCAAGGGCCTGGGCGAAATGAATCCAATGCAGCTTCGAGAAACGGCAATGGCTGAAGATACCAGGCGCCTCGTACAACTCCAGATGGGCAAGGCCACGGATGTAAACGAACTGCTGGATATGCTGCTTTCCAAAAAACGTGCTGCCGACCGAAAAAAATGGCTCGAGAAAAAGGGTGACCTTGCCGAGCTGGCGTAGCAATCAACAACAACTAATTGATACCCGGTAACTATCTATGAGCGAGTCGTTTGATTCTGGTATTTCAGAAACAATATCACTGAAGGAATATACAGAAGGTGCGTATCTCAATTACGCTATGTATGTCATTAATGACCGGGCCTTGCCACATATTGGTGATGGTCTTAAACCTGTTCAGCGACGCATCATCTATGCCATGTCTGAATTGAGGCTGGGTGCTGATGCTAAGTTCGTTAAGTCTGCGCGTACCATAGGGGACGTGCTCGGCAAATTTCATCCCCATGGAGATGCTGCCTGCTACGAGGCGATGGTATTGATGGCGCAATCATTCAGCTATCGATATCCGCTTGTCGATGGTCAGGGTAATTGGGGCTCGCCGGATGATCCTAAATCCTACGCAGCCATGCGTTACACGGAATCCCGCTTGACAAAATATGCAGAAGTCCTTCTCAGAGAACTAGGCCAGGGGACCGCGGAATGGACCGCGAATTTTGACGGTACGCTGGAGGAGCCAGTCAATCTGCCGGCCAGGTTACCGAATATTCTACTGAACGGCGGTACCGGCATCGCCGTTGGAATGGCGACGGATATTCTTCCACACAATCTGGTAGAGGTGGCAAGTGCCTGTATCAGGCTGCTCGATAAACCCCGGTCAACGCTTGCAGATATCTGTGAGCACATAAAGGGGCCAGACTTTCCCACGGGTGCTGAAATTATTTCCAGCAAGGAAGATATCCTGCAGATATATGAAACGGGACGTGGTGGAATTCGAGCCAGGGCAATCTACCAGGAGGAGCCTGGTGAGATCGTGCTTACCGCATTGCCCTATCAGGTTTCTGGCAGCAAAGTTCTGGAGCAAATCGCTACCCAGATGCAGGCGAAGAAGCTGCCGATGGTGGTTGATTTGCGCGATGAATCAGACCATGAAAACCCGACACGCATTGTCATCGTTCCAAAATCCAACCGCGTCAATATCGAAGAGTTGATGGGACACCTGTTCTCAACAACTGACCTCGAGCGGACCTATCGGGTCAATTTCAATGTAATTGGAATTGATGGGCGCCCACGCGTCCGACCACTGGTTGAGATGCTGAAAGAATGGCTGCAGTTTCGTTCAGAAACGGTTCTAAAGAGGCTGAAATTCAGGCTGGATAAAATCCTAGATCGCCTTCATATCCTTGAAGGGTTGATGGTTGCATACCTGAATATCGATGAGGTTATAAAGATCGTTCGCACGGAAGATAAGCCAAAGCAAGCCCTCATGGCAAAATTCAAACTGTCTGAGCTTCAGGCGGACGCAATCCTTGATCTGCGCTTGCGACAGCTTGCAAAACTCGAGGAGGTGAAAATAACCACTGAGCAGAATGAGTTGAACGCTGAGCGGGTGAATATCGAAAAGACGATCAATTCAAAAGCAAGACTGAAGACACTGATCAAGAAGGAGCTCAATGAGGATGCTGAGACCTATGGTGATGAGCGACTCTCAACTATCATCTCCAGGCCAGAAGCTCAGGCTTTCCAGGAAAAGGACCTGATATCAACGGAGCCGGTCACCATCGTTTTATCAGAGAAGGGTTGGGTCCGTGCCGCCAAGGGGCACGAAATCGAACCAAAGGAATTGAACTATAGGTCTGGTGACAAATTCCTTCAATCAATGCCCGGCAGATCAAACCAGGATGCGGTATTTCTGGATTCAACCGGCAGGGCATACATGCTGGCGGCACATACCCTTCCCTCCGCCCGTGGACAGGGAGAACCCCTGACCGGGAAACTGAACCCACCTGCGAGTGCCTATTTCACGGGTGTGCTCATTGGTGATAAGGATCAGCAGTTTGTAGTCGCAAGTGACGCGGGTTATGGCTTTATTACGTGTATCGGAGACATGCTGACCAAGAACAAGGCAGGTAAATCACTTGTTACGGTGCCAAAAGGTGGAGTGGTAATCCAGCCAGCGGCTATTCGAGACAGTAACCATGAATTTATTGCTGCTTTTAGTAATGAAGGCAGGCTGCTGATTTTTGCGGTCGAAGACCTGCCGCAAATGACCAGGGGTAAGGGCAACAAGATTATGAATATCCCCAAGGCCCGCCTCGTTGATCGCCTCGAGATGATGACATTTATCGTGGTGTTTTCTGAGGTTGATATGCTGGTGGTTCGCTCTGGGAAACGGCATATCAATCTGAATATAGACGACCTTGAACACTATCGTGGAGAGCGTGCCCGCCGAGGCCTGAAGCTGCCTCGAGGGTTTCAGAAAGTTGATCAGGTTGATTTGATCCGCGGTGACTGAGGCAGGGCATGCTGCCTGCCAAGCCTTCGCCCCCGTCATATCCAGTCATGCCCTGGTCAGCTAGGTCTTAACCTGCTTTGCTTGCTGCTGCATGATGGGATCATTGGTTTCTACAACATAAACCTCCCCACCGGTTACCAGCGCGCTGTGATACTGGCGCGATTCAATACTTATGGGAATGGAGTCAATCGATGTTTCGTAAACCTTTTCGTTTACGCGCTCACTGATGAGCAGATTCTGGTCGCTGACGGAAGCAAGGTAACTAGCCTGCTTGCGCAACATGGACAAGTCCTCAATAGGACCAGAATCAATTCCAGCCTTGAAGAGTATTTTGCCAGCATGCTGCGGCAATATTTCCTGAATCAGCAAACCACAGCAAATGCTTTGGAATAGCTGACTTTCGCTAGTGAAGGTTATCATCCATTCCTCGCTGCTGGCAGCTTCCAAATGACCTCCATAGAGCTCACAGGCCATTTTGATATTTTCAAGAGGAACCAGCCGGGCTGGTTTGATTTTTACAGAGAGCAAAGAGCAGAAATCCGTAGAGACCTCTTGGTGATAAATACTTTTCTTGTCTGGCTTAGGTTGACGGAAATCAACCGTGCGGGTTATCCAAAGATATGCGAGGTCCCCGTAGTACCAGATGAAGAGTGCGGTAAGCACTGCAATGAGGGTATGTAGAAGTAACGAGCTGATCCATATTTGTTGGTGCCTCTCGTTTATTGAGCCGGAGTTGAGCTCAATAAGTACATGTCCAAGGTTTGTATCTTGAAAATTGATGTCCCCGGTAAAAGACTGCCGCGAAGTTGTGTGTTTTCCTGATTGAGCCAGCAACCGGCTGTCCGGGTTGTAGATGGCCGCAAAGTCAAAATTGTGTCTGGCTAACAGTTCGTCCAGAACGACATTTAGGGAAAGAACATCATTTGATACGAGGTAGTCAATCGATGTGTTAGCCAATTGATCGGCAATTGCTTGGCCGAACTGGTGTGATTGTTTGTCAAGCAGATTCCGCGAGAAGGTAGAGATCATCCAGGTGGAAGCAATTGCACTTAGTATCAGCGGTGCCAGCACAGCTCCAATTATCCGTAATCTCGTTGGTCTGGACTTCATGTCTGGAGTTGGCAGCTCTATCTCTGAAAGAAGCATTATAGCTGAAGCACTTTTGGGTTAGCGTAAGAATTCTCAAACAAAATTCAGAAAAAGGTGATATGCCGGCCTAATTGCATCACAATTCATCACCTTGAAAATGATGTAGATTGAAATTGATATGCCTGAACTGGTCCTAATCAACATAACGGGTGAAGATAAACCCGGGCTGACGGCAGCTATTACTTCATTGATGGGCGACTTTGATGTTGATATTCTGGATGTCGGGCAGGCCGTAATTCACAACTTTTTGACGCTGGGTATTTTGTCAACTCTGCCCGAAGCATCAGAGTCCTTGTTTAAAGAGATACTTTTTCACGCCCATGAGTTGGGTGTGAAGGTGAGGTTTTCTCCAGTGGATGCGACCAGCTATGAGGAGTGGGTGAATCAACAGGGCAGGTCGCGATTTATTCTGACTTTGCTGGCGAGGAAGCTCAGAGCTTTGCATCTGGCAAAGGTATCAAAGCTAATTGCTGACAATGATCTGAATATCGATCACATTACCCGCTTGTCGGGACGTGCCGACCTCGAGCATGAAGGTGCAGATTCCAAAGCCTGTGTAGAATTTTCCCTGCGAGGAGAACCAGGCAAGAATTTTCGCCGGGACCTTATGGCGATTGGCTCTGAATTAGATGTTGATTTAGCCCTACAGGCAGACACGATATTCCGTCGAAATCGGCGCCTGATAGCCTTCGATATGGATTCAACACTGGTTGATACTGAGGTTATTGATGAGCTTGCAGATCATGCCCAGGTGGGGGAACAGGTAAAGGACGTGACCAGGCGTGCCATGAGCGGTGAATTGGACTTCGCTTCAAGCCTTAGGGAAAGGGTCAGTCTACTTAGAGGCCTTGATGAGTCATATTTAAAAAAGGTCGCTGAAGAATTACCCTTGATGGAAGGTGCTGAACAGCTGTTTTCGACTCTGAATATGCTGGGCTATAAGACAGCCCTATTGTCAGGAGGCTTCACCTATTTTGGTGAGGTATTGAAGGAGAAACTGGGCATTGACTATGTGTTCGCCAATGAATTGGAAATTTCAGAAGGTAAATTGACGGGCAACGTTAAAGAGCCCATCGTTGATGCGCAGAGAAAGGCAGAGCTACTCGAAAAACTGGCAATTAGAGAAAATATTTCGCTCGAACAGACCATTGCTGTTGGTGACGGCGCTAACGATCTTGCTATGCTTGGGGTCGCAGGGTTGGGTATTGCGTTTCATGCGAAGCCTATGGTCAAAGAAAGTGCGAAACACTCCATATCCAATTTGGGTTTGGATAGTATTTTGTACCTGATGGGCATCAGGGATCGAGAGAAAACGATTTGAGATAACTATCTATAAGAGCTACAGGTCCTAATCCGAGAAATCATATTCCAGATTATCAAGAGGTGGGGAGATGCAGTAGCCCTGGATAAAGTCGACCCTGACCTTCCAGAGGGTAGGTAAAATAGCGGGTATTTCAACGCCAGAAATTACCGTCAACACCCCTGACGTTTGCAGCGAGCTCACCATTTCCAGCAGTTCCTGTTGTTTTTCCTCACTTTCTTCAAGCTGTTCTGCAAAGGAAGCATCGAGTTTTACAAAGTCTGGCGTCAGGTGTTTGAGCAGGTTGAGTGGGTTTAGGGAGCATCCGAAATGATTGATAGAGGTCTTGCAGTGTATTTCAGCCAGCCCGGCGGTAAATTCTGCCGCTTGCTTGATATACGAAGTTGCATCATTCTCGTGAAATTGGAACACAATAGCATCGCTGGATAACTTTGCTGCCTTGAGCGCAACTCCCATCCAGGGCAGGAAGGACTCATCGGCGATTGATTTGTGCGTAATATTGATAAAGAGCCTTGCTTTGCCGCCACTTTCCCTCTGTTCTGAAAGGAATTTGATTGACTGCAGGATTACCCATCGATCAATTTTCTCGAGCAGTCCGGCATCCTCAGCAGGCCCAAGAAATTGTCCAGGGTAGAGTTCGTTTTCCTCTTCATCGAGCAGTCGGAGCAGAACCTCGAATTGCTCGTTACTTTCACCGTGCAGACTGACGATGGGCTGAAACGCGAGTTTCAGGGTGTTGTTTTCAAGGCCAGTGCGGATCAAATCCTTGATATGTTCGGTGGCCACGGTCTTGCTATCTTCACCGACGGTGACCTGTTCGGCTTGATAAAAATTGACGGCATTGCCTTCTTCAATGGCTTCTGCTGCCTGATGTGCCCTGGATATCACTTCCTCTGTTGATGGGGCGTTCTCTGAGATGAGAGAAAGACCAATGTGCACCGTGAGTTGATATGTCTTCCCTGAAACCTCTATTAAGTGCCCTTCAACTTTCTCGCGGATACCTTCTGCCAGCTCTGTGGCTTTTGCTTTGTCGCCACCCTCAAAGAGCACACTGAAAACGTTGCCACCGAAACGAGCCACAAGGTGCTGATCATCGATCATCCCCCCTATCACGGAGGCTAACTGGCCCAAGATAAGATCGGCATTGGAAATGCCCGCCTCACTTTTCATGCGGGCAAAATGATCGACTGAAATGTAGAACAACACATAGGTTTGTTTTCCATTGCTGGCGTAATCCATGGCGATTTCGAGCTGATCAACAAAATACTGTCGGTTAAAGAGTCCTGTGAGGATGTCCTGACTGGAAATCTCCTTGATACGATCTTCGAGGACACTTTCGTCGACCAAAGCCCTTGTTCGAAAGATCACCTGGGTGCAGGACTCTCCGTCGTAAGTAGCCGGGGACAGGAACAGGTCGCAGAGGATGTTTTCATCCTCACTGTTGATACAGTTGAATTCTTCGCCTTCACTATCATCATCGGAAAATGACTTGAGGTACTCCTTGAATTTATCCTGATCCTCCGTCGCTATGAGGTCAATTATTGGTATGCCGGCAAAGTCGTCCGGGTCTTCATATCCGAAAAACGCTGCGTATGCAGTGTTGGTATAAATATGCATCCCCTCATGGACGTATGCTATCGCCGCGTTTGAGCTCGCCAGTAGGAGTTGGTTGCGTCGATCAGTTTCTCTCAGATCTACTTCGGCCCTGCGCCTCTGTCGTCGGACGTTGAGGTTCTTTAGCTCCCTTTCGATGATCA
Source organism: Gammaproteobacteria bacterium (assembly GCA_002725995.1). Taxonomy (GTDB): domain Bacteria; phylum Pseudomonadota; class Gammaproteobacteria; order Pseudomonadales; family Azotimanducaceae. Next base: position 19,073 of record PBRQ01000031.1, on the reverse strand, counting down.
ATATCAAGCGTTCATCATCGTCGTCTAGGGCCACATCAAGTGCGCCCATTTTCATACCCTCGACAATTGATTCATGATCACGGTTGTCGGCAATCAGGATCACTGGGACATCTTTTTCCTGGGAGGCGATCACCTTGATTGCGTTCTCAGCAGTCAGGTCGTTTGCTTCGCTGGATGCAAGGAGCAGGTCCCAGGGATGCTCGTGGAGCCTTTCTACCAGGTCTGCCTCAGAGTCTATCTGATGTGCGCGAGTTGCCCGTCCTGCCGTCCTAAGCAAGACAATTAGCTCTTCCGCCCTGTTCTGAGATTTTTCTAGAATCAAGAGCTTTACAGGATCTGACTTGCTCATCAATTATTCCAAAACTTGAGCGCCGTACTATAGCAGATATCAATTTTAGGTAGATTGTTCAGATTCTGCCCAATAGCGTTATCATTGCGGTTTTAAGAGCGAAAGAGAGAGTCAATGGCGACCTACACAACCAGTGAATTCAAGTCCGGTCTCAAAGTATTACTGGAGGGTGATCCTTGCAGTATCGTTGAAAATGAATTTGTTAAGCCTGGTAAAGGCCAGGCCTTCAATCGCGTGAAGCTCAAAAATCTTAAAACTGGAAGGGTCTGGGAGCGAACTTTCAAGTCCGGGGAAACTATAGAGGCGGCCGACGTCATGGAACTTGATATGGAATACCTTTACGCGGATGGTGAGTACTGGCATTTCATGAAGACTGATGGCAGCTATGAGCAACTTGCGGCGGACAAGGCTGCGGTTGAAGATTGTGTGCAATGGTTAAAGGAGACGGACCCATGTGTAGTAACTCTATGGAACGAGGATCCGATCAGCGTTGCACCTCAGAATTTTGTTGAGCTGGAAGTGGCAGAAACGGATCCGGGCCTTAAGGGAGATACGGCAAGCGGTGGCTCTAAGCCAGCGGCGTTAAGTACGGGTGCCATTGTTAAGGTACCACTGTTTATTAATATGGGTGAAGTCATCAGGGTTGATACCCGCACGGGGGAGTACCAGAACAGGGTGAAGAGCTGAACCGCATGGAGCGGTTTGAAAATGGTCCAGGCAGAACGGTGTTGTTGGCCCGGGCGAAACTGCTGCAAGCCGTTCGATTATATTTTCACGAACAGGACGTACTTGAAGTGGCAACACCAGCGCTTGGATCGCGGGGTGTAACCGATAGCCAGATACAAAACCTGAAAGTCAATTCCAACAATCAATCCTATTATCTTCAGACTTCCCCGGAGTTTGCGATGAAACGGTTGCTAGCGTCCGGAAGCGGCAGCATATATCAGATTTGCTCTGCGTATCGCGGTGGTGAACAGGGGCGATATCACAACATGGAATTCATGATGTTGGAATGGTATCGGGTTGGTTATACCCTAACCGAGCTGATGGATGACGTCGAGCAGATGTTGCGTTTCATCACCCATAGGCTTGCGTTGAAGGAAACAAATTTTCGGCAGCTAAACAGAGTTTCTTATAGGGAACTGTTCCAGCAGAAATTTGCTATAGACCCTCACCACGCAACCATAGAGGAACTCAGGACGCAGGCAGAGCTGGCGAATATTGACTGCAGCCACATCATTGATCGGGGTGATGAGGGCACTCTGTCAGAATATATGGAAGTGATGTTTTCCCTCGGCATTGAGCCGGCGCTGGGGGAATACACCATCGTTTACAACTATCCGGCCTGCCAGGTGGCGCTCGCGCAACTGGGTGAAGCGGGAGGCGATCAGGTAGCAAGACGATTTGAGGTGTATGTTTCTGGTTTGGAGCTGGCAAATGGCTATCTGGAATTAGGTGATTCGAGTGAAGCCAGGGAGCATATGAACCGGGATAACGAATTGCGGGCTGTGCGCGGCCTGGAAACAGTCGAAGTGGATGAGCAGTTTCTGGCTTCTCTGTCCTATATGCCGGAGTGCTCCGGTATCGCCCTGGGCCTCGATCGCCTTTTGATGGTTTTACTCGGCAAAAACCAGTTGTCAGATGTGATTAGCTTTAGCCTAGAAAATTCAGACCCTGGCCAGCCTGCTCGGCATTAGAATACAGGCAAGCACTAGGCTAGAGGTTCCCCAAAATGGATCCTGTCCCCCGATTTGACTTGCCAATCAACGTCTCCTTGAAACAACAGGACAACGGTCGAGCCGAGTTGAAACTGACCAAGTTCATCACCTTGTTTATACGCCTGGGGGGTATTGAAAGTTTCGGCATGTGACTCTTTGAACGGGTAGGGACTTGCACGCCAGACGGTTTTGATTCCTGCAACAATCATGGCTCCAATCATGACAATGGAAACATGCCCATGTTCCGTTGTCGCGTCACAGATGAGGCGTTCATTGACTGCAAACAGATCGGGTATGTGCCTGGCGCTGACATTGTTTACCGAGAACAGCTTTCCGGGAACATATTCTGAAGACAAGAGGGTGGCATCAACCGGAAAGTGCACCCGATGGTAATTGTTGGGGGCGAGATAAATTGTAATGAAGCTGCCATTGATAAAGTCGTCGGTGTCTCCAGAGGAAAGTAGCTTTCCCAAGGAGTAGGTTTTACCCTTCGCCTGGAAAATCTGGCCATTGTCAATTTTCCCTGCTGCCGAAATAGTCCCATCGACCGGACTGCATATGTCGCCGGAAACGGCCCTGGATTTTGCTGATAACTCGCGTGTAAAAAAGTCATTGAAGCTTGCGAAATCAGTTGTACTTTTTTGTGCATAGTCCTGCATATCAATCTTGTAGATCTTGACGAAGACCCTGATACAGAAATTTTTGAGCCACACAACCTTTGTTTCGGCGAAGAAACCCACCAGCCTTGAAAGAGCGTGATGGGGAATCATGTACTGCAGGTAGATGAATAGCTTACCCATCAGATTTCTACGGGCGTATCGGGATCGTTACCCCACTCTGACCAGGATCCGTGGTAGGCGCGAATGCGGTAACCCAGCATTTTGCCGATCAGGTAGGTTAGGCCGGACCTGTGATGGGTCTGGCAGTAGGTAATGATAGACTTGTCAGCGGCTATGCCGCGTGAGTCGAGTAGTGCCTGCATGTCGGCAACCAATTTGAGGCTATTCTGCCGGTCCATAGTATCAAGCCAGTCCAGGTTAATGGCACCAGGAATGTGGCCGCCTCTATTTGCAAAGACACTGCTGCCATCAAATTCTTCACTGGATCGAGCATCCCACAACAAGGTGTCGGGGTTCCCGATGGCTGCCAGCACATCTTCCTTATCGGCAATACAGGCAGGGTCTAGCTCAAGATCAACCTGGGTAGGAGTAACAAGGGGCTGTTCCCTTGTGACTTTCAGATTTGCTGCTTTCCAGGCGCATAGTCCGCCGTTGACATAGCTGTTGTTCGAATGACCGATCACATCCAGCGTCCAAATAAAGCGACCTGCCCAGCCACCCCCTTCATCATCATAAGCGACTATTTGCTTGTCTTTCGTATAGCCAATGGATGAAAAAAGTGATTCTAGCCGCTGAGCTTCTGGCAATTTTCCCGTTGCTGGCTTTTCTCCAGAGACTAAGGCAGTGGTTGGTATATGAACTGCCCCTGGCAGGTGTCCACTTGCATAGCTTTGGGCCGAACACAGGTCAATGAGCAGCAGGTCTTCATCATCGAGGTGTGGCTCGAGTTCTTCGGGTTCCACTATAAGGGGAAGCATGAATAGCTTAGGGTGCGAAATTAGGAAAATCAATTGTACACTATACACAGCGGCCAGTAGCAGGTTCAGGAAGAACTTACCATCGGTTTACAAATCATCGCACCGCGCATGAGTCTCTGGTGTGATTTTCGGTTAACATAGGCGCCTCAATCATGTCTTTGAAAGGACGCTATGGGAAAGCCCCCCCAAAACCTGGTCTGGATGGACTTGGAAATGACTGGATTGGATCCAGACGTTGATAGAATCCTGGAGATAGCGACCATCGTTACAGATTCGAAGCTGATCATCCTCGGGGAAGGACCAGTGCTGGCAATTAAGCAAAGCGATGCACTGATAGCGAGTATGGATGAGTGGAACACCGAACATCATACGGACTCTGGACTGATAGCCAGAACCCGCAGTGAGGGGGTAACGGAACTAGAGGCGGAGCAGGCAACCATTGAGTTTCTTTCGAAATATGTTGATCCGGGGAAGTCACCCCTGTGCGGCAATAGCATCGCACAGGATCGTCGTTTTCTGGTCCGCTATATGGCGACACTTGAAGACTATTTACACTATCGAAACCTTGATGTGAGTACCGTGAAGGAACTGGCGGTCAGGTGGCGCCCTGATATCGCTGCTGGAGTAAAGAAGAAAGGCATGCATCGAGCCTACGATGACATTAGGGATTCGATTGAAGAATTAGAGTATTACCGGGAGCACTTCTTCAATACTGGAGAATCAAGGTGACGATTGTTGCTTGATTGCCCACCTTATGTGGGAAGCGACCATATCCCCGACGACCTTAAGTTTGCTCTCAAGTGCGATCTGTATCGATGCATCATGATCTGCATTTCCCAGCGCAATGCTGATATTGCGCAACCACCCTTCATAGCCGGTTCTACGGATAGCTGAGCCCTCTGTTTTACTCAGAAATTCATCTTCACTCCAGCTAAATAACTGCAGCAATTCAGTCTTTTCAAGCCGATGTCGTGGAATAAAATCCGTTTCATCGCTTTCCTTTGCATAGCGGTTCCAAGGGCAAGCTGCCTGGCAGTCATCACATCCGAAAATTCGGTTACCAATCTGTGAACGAAGCGCTTCAGGAATCTCGCCCCTGTTCTCGATCGTCTGATAGGAAATACACAGTTTTGAGTCCAGTTCATAGGGCGCGACAATCGCGTTGGTTGGGCAAATATCTCTGCAGGCATTGCATGATCCACACCGATTAACGACCTTGTCACGATTAGTTGGCAGGGGAATATTGGTATAGATTTCCCCCAGAAAGAACCAGGAGCCAGCCTTTCTATTCAATAACAATGTATTCTTCCCGATCCACCCAAGACCCGCTTTTTCCGCCAGTGCCTTCTCCAAAACCGGCGCACTATCGGTAAATACTCTCGCCGCAAACCCCTGGATATCATTGTCGAGGAGGAATAGTGTCATTTTGCTGACCAGCTTCTTGAGGCGGGAGCGCAAGAGTTTGTGGTAGTCCCGACCTAAAGCGTATCGGGAAACGTAGCCGAGGTTTTTGGCAGCAAGCACTTCCTTGGCCTTGTCGCCTACTGGCAGGTAGTCCATACGCAAACTGACTATGCGGGTAGTTCCAGGAACAAGCTCAGCAGGCTTGCTGCGCTTGTTCCTGTTCCGTGACATGTATTCCATTTCGCCATGGAAACCCTGGTCAAGCCACTGCTTGAGGTTCTGCCCATGAGGGGTGAGTTCCGTGTCTGTTATTCCAACCTGCTGGAATCCAAGCTCATCAGCCCAGGTCGGGATGAGATTCGCGAGTTCCCTAAAGAGGTGATCTTTCATCCGTGACCAAATAATTGAGGGCTCATTGTTGTGCCTTCGTCAAATGTATGGGCTATACCTTATAATTCAGCACTCCCGTCTGCAATTGAGGTAGTGAGTGAAAGAACAATTTCTGTTCACCGGGTCCGAAGTCAGGGAACTGGATCGTATCGCCATAGAGGAGTTCAAAATTCCGGGCTTGACGCTTATGCGTCGGGCGGCTGATGCATGCTTGGCGCAGATCGCATTTGGCTACCCACAGATTGGTGAAGTTACGGTGTTTTGTGGCGGTGGTAATAATGCTGGTGACGGCTACATTATTGCCGGTATGTTGGCTGAAAAAGGCCACAGGGTTCTGGTTAACGTTGTTGGCGATCCGGACAAATTGGGAGCGGATGCTCTGGCTGCCTATGAATATTGTGAGTCAACCAGCGCCTTACTTGAGTTCGAAAACTTTCTAATCACCGGAGACCTGGTTGTTGATGCATTGCTGGGCACCGGTCTGTCAGGCCCGGTGCGGAGGCGCTATGCAGATGTTATTCAACTGTTAAATGGTAACGAGAGGCCTGTTTTGTCGGTCGATATTCCCTCAGGGCTGTGTGCTGACACTGGAAGTATTCTGGGTTTCGCGGTTACTGCCGAGATGACCGTGACATTCATTGGAAGAAAGAGAGGGCTCTATACCAATGATGGACCAGACCATGCGGGGACTGTCGTTCTCGACACGCTTGGTGTGCCCGAAGATGTTTATGAAAGTTTGAAGTCGATACCCGTCGGCGTGCTACCTGCTCCGTTTTCCCCCGCAAGGGCGAAAAATTCATATAAGACAACGCATGGACATTTGCTGGTGATCGGTGGTGATCATGGGATGGGTGGAGCGGTCATTTTGAGTGCTGAAGCTGCATTACGCACCGGGGCTGGACTCGTAACAGTAGCTACGCGACCAGAAAATGTTGCTGCCCTTCTGGCACGGCGTCCTGAGATAATGGCTCGCGGTGTTGAAAAAGGAGAACAACTGACCCCCCTGCTTGAGAAGGTAACGGCGCTTGTGGTTGGGCCAGGCCTTGGTCAGGGTGACTGGTCCAGAGAACTGCTGAGTGTCGCGCTGGCCTCAAAACTACCGGTGCTGATTGATGCAGATGGGCTGAACATCCTAGCCAAAATGGAACTAAGGCGAGAAGAATGGGTACTGACCCCTCACCCTGGAGAGGCTTCAACCCTGCTGGGTAGAACGGGTATTCAGGCGGATCGCTTTTCCTCGGTAACGGAGATACAGAAAAAGTACGGTGGTGTTGTTCTGCTGAAGGGGGTTGGTACGCTCGTGGCAAGGGAGAGTGAAATATCGCTTTGTCCCTTTGGCAATCCGGGTATGGCTACCGCCGGCATGGGAGATGTTCTAAGTGGTGTCATAGGTGCCTTGATGGCGCAGGGATATGAGTGCTATGAGGCCGCAGCAAAGGGGGCTGTTCTCCATGCCAGGGCGGGTGATGATGTGGCTGGTGAGAAGGGAGAAATTGGACTGATTGCCAGTGATGTGATTGAGGCCATTCAGAGGCTAGCCAGTAGCTGAATGCTTCCGATGGGTAATGTCCTACATACCATGCTTAAAACCGCCGAGGAAACTATTAGTCTGGGGAGGATGCTTTCCGGCTGTCTTCAGGGCAGGGGTCATGTCTATTTGTATGGTGGCCTCGGCGCAGGTAAAACGACTTTGTGCAGGGGTATATTGAGGGCTATGGGATATCAGGGGGCGGTAAAAAGCCCAACTTTTACCCTTGTAGAGCCCTACCGGTTTGAAAGGGGTCAGGTTTATCACTTTGATCTCTACAGACTAAACGATTCTGACGAGTTAGAATATATCGGTATTGATGACTATTTTAGTGATCAAAATCTATGTCTTGTGGAGTGGCCAGAAAAGGCTAAAGATAGTTTGCCGGCAGGTGACCTCGATGTGGAATTGTCGATTGTGGGCAAATCACGGTGTATTGATTTCACCCCCAATTCAGATTTTGGCAGTGAAGTGTTAGAGAAATTAAAACAGAGGCTCTCTGGATAACGATCTTAGATGATAGTGGCCCGTCAGTTGAAGGTAGTTAACAAGCCATTTCAAAATTTGCTGGCTCTGACGTTTCTGCTCCTCGGCATCCTCCCGGCTTCTGCCGCCACTACACAGATCGACAGTGTAAGGGTTCGGTCTTCACCAGAAAGAACACGAATCGTTTTTGACTTGTCGCACCCCGTTGATCACAAGATTTTCATGCTTTCGAGCCCACAAAGGCTGGTCATCGATATAGAGAATGTAAAGCTTCTGAATTCCCTGCTAAAGGTAGATCTAGGCGGGACGCCCATCCGCGCTATGAGAAGTTCAAGTCGCAATGATCATGATGTCCGAGTTGTATTGGATCTATCTGCCAGCGTAAAACCAAGAAGTTTGGCGCTAAAACCGATCGAGCAGTACGGTGACCGACTGGTGATCGATCTGTATACGGACGATCAGCAACAGGCGCAGGTTGTGCAAAAAGCTGATCGTATTGCCAGGCAGATGCGCGACATTGTGGTTGCTATTGATGCTGGCCACGGCGGAGACGATCCCGGTGCGATTGGGCATGGCAAACTGATGGAAAAGGAAGTTGTATTGTCCATTGCCAACAAGTTAAACAAAATGTTCAAAAGGGAAACGGGCTTCAAGAGTATTCTGGTTCGCAAAGGGGATTACTATCTTGCTCACCGCAAGCGGACTGAAATAGCGCGTCAGAATCAGGCTGATATCTTTATTTCCATTCATGCGGATGCGTTTAAGACGGCGGAGGCTAGTGGTGCGTCCATATATGCCATATCGCAGAAGGGCGCCACAAGCGAAGCCGCGAGGTGGCTGGCGGACAAGGAAAACCGAGCCGATTTGATCGGTGGTGTTGGTGGGGTAAGTCTGAATGACAAAGACGACCTTCTGGCGGGTGTAATATTGGACCTGTCCATGACCCGCAGTTTGAGTGCGAGTCTTGAGATGGGGGAAAGTGTGCTGGCTGCAATTTCCAAGGTTAACAAGTTACACAAGAAACATGTGGAACAGGCCGCATTTCTTGTTCTGAAGTCACCTGAAATTCCTTCCCTGCTGATTGAAACAGGCTTTATTTCAAATCCGAAGGAAGCAAGAAAACTGAAATCAAATTCGCATCAGCAGAAAATGGCGAAGGCAATTTTTCAGGGCGTGACCGCTTATATGCAGGAAAATCCCCCAGGTGGATCGTTCCTGGCATGGAAAAAAAATGGCGGTAATGAAAGACTGGCGACGCACATAATCGTCCATGGCGACACACTATCGGAAATTGCATCCAGGTACCGAGTCAGTTTTAAGAACCTTAAGAAAGTTAATGGTCTGCGTGGCAACAAGATCAGAATCGGACAGATTCTAAAAATTCCGGCATCGTAAAGTTGAATGTCTCATGAAACGAATAAAGCAACTAAATAGCAGGCTGGCAAACCAGATTGCTGCTGGTGAGGTTGTCGAAAGACCCGCCTCCGTGGTGAAGGAATTGCTGGAGAATTCACTTGATTCTGGCAGCAGTCGAGTCGAAATAGTGCTCGAAAATGGCGGAACCCGGTTGATAAGGATTCGTGATGATGGCAGTGGAATTCTCAAAAATGACCTGCAGTTGGCGCTGAGTCGTCACGCAACCAGCAAGATTGAAGAGGTAACTGATCTTGAGGCTGTTTCCACACTGGGTTTCAGAGGTGAAGCCCTAGCCAGTATAGCTTCGGTTTCCCGCCTCACGCTGACCAGCAATGCCACCGATGAAATGCAAAATGGCTGGAAAGTTGTGGTGACCGGCGAAGGAATGTCCGCCGAACTATCACCCGCACCTCACCCTCGCGGTTCGACGGTGGAAGTGAAAGATCTCTTCTTCAATACACCCGCCCGGCGAAAGTTTTTGCGCACGGAAAGAACAGAGTTGCAACGGATTGAGGATATAGTGCGCAAAATGTGTCTCGCCCGCCCGGAGGTTGCCTTCAGCTTGAGCCACAATGGCAAGGCATTGCGGCAGTACCCTGCCTGCCATTCGGTTAGTGAGCTGAATCGTAGGGTTGCTGCTGTTTTTGGGGGAGCATTTGTTGAAAATGCAGTGTATGTGGAAGAGGAAAAGCATGGCCTTCAGCTAAGGGGCTGGATTGGCCTGCCAACCTATTCCCGTAGCCAGACAGACCAACAATATTTCTTTGTTAACGATCGCACCATCAGGGATAAGTTAGTAACTCATGCGGTAAAGCAGGGATATTCAGGTGTGATTTATCACGGACGAAATCCTGTATTTGCCTTGTTTCTTTCGTTAGATCCAGCCCTTGTTGATGTCAATGTTCATCCAACCAAGCATGAAGTCCGTTTCCGTGAAAGTCGAGAAGTCCATGACTTCATATTCAGGACTATTCACCGCCTGCTGGCAGACCTTCGACCGGAAGATCAGGTTGAACAGGAACAAATCGGCCCGGCGATGGTTGCTGATTCACCACCGACTCAAAGTAGTTTCAAAATGGGCAGAGTGGGCTACGGCGGTATTGGGGAAGCGGTGCAGCATTATTCTCGTCTTCTTTCGGGCGAGCAACCTGCTGGTGAACCCCTGACACAAGAACAAACCGATGCTGCTGATGTACCGCCCCTGGGCTTTGCCCTGTGTCAATTGCACGGCATCTATATCCTGGCTGAAAATGTCAGTGGCCTGGTAGTAGTTGATATGCACGCCGCCCACGAGCGAATCACTTACGAGAGGATGAAGAATGCGAGTGAACATGACGGTGTCAAGACACAGCCATTGTTGGTCCCAATATCCATCCCGATCAGCGCAAAGGAAGGCGGTCTGGTAGAAGAGCATATTGAACATTTTCAATCCCTTGGCTTCGATATCCAACTGGCATCAGAAGAGTCGCTCATAGTGCGGGGAATCCCGGCGCTCCTGAGCCTAAGCAATACCGAGCAACTGGTGCGAGATGTGTTGTCCGACTTCCTCGAATATGGGTCTACTTTGCGCATTCAGGAGCATAGGGATGAAATCTGTTCGACAATGGCCTGTCATGGATCGGTTAGAGCAAATCGAAGGCTGACCGTTCCGGAGATGAATGCCCTGTTACGTGATTTGGAAAATACGGAACGGGGTGGTCAGTGCAATCATGGCAGGCCTACCTGGTCAGCCCTATCAGTAGCTGAGTTGGACGGTCTGTTCCTGCGCGGCCGATAGATAGCCATGAAACCCAGCGTCCTAGTCGTCACCGGACCGACTGCCAGCGGCAAATCGGATTTGGCGATCGAAATGGCACGAGAATTTCCCGTAGAGATCGTTAGCGTTGATTCAGCACTTGTATATCACACCATGGATATCGGTACTGCAAAGCCTGATGAGAAGATACGCGCGGAAATTCCACATCACCTGATAGATATACGTGATCCGCTGGATCCATATTCCGTTGCAGAATTTAGAGTCGATGCCATAGATGCGATCAGGACCATACGGGATCGAGGCCGTATTCCCCTCCTGGTGGGCGGCACAATGTTGTATCTGAAGGCACTCAGAGACGGTATCGCGGATCTGCCGCCAGCAGACGAGTCGGTCCGAGCAGGTATCCTTGATCAGGCCAAAACGGAAGGCTGGCCAGCCGTTCACGCAAGACTCCTTGAGGTTGATCCGCAGGCGGCAGCCAGAATCACGGCCCATGACTCACAGCGTCTGCAACGGGCGCTGGAAGTATACGAAACCACTGGCGAAACCATCACATCGCTGCATCGGGTGAAGAAATCAGAGTGCCCGTTTCACCTTATCGAAGTAGCGATTATGCCGAGTGATAGAAAGGCGCTACACCAGCGAATCGAAGAGCGGTTTACCAGGATGCTGTCAGAAGGGTTTCTGGCGGAGGTTGCGGCGCTGTTTGAACGCGGGGACCTGAATCCGGACCTTCCGTCCATCAAGGCCGTAGGTTACCGGCAGGCATGGGCTTATCTAAGGGGGGAAATTGACCATGAAACCATGAGGGAAAGGGCCATTATCGCCACCCGGCAGCTGGCTAAGAGGCAATATACCTGGCTTCGGAGCTGGAAAGACCTAAAAATACTTGAATCACCGGATCTGCCCCAGGCCTTGAAAATTCTTGAAGGCGCCAGCATATTTCCCTTATCCTGACGTATACTCAGGCCTGATGTTACTGATTTGGAGCTAGATCAGCCAATAGTCGTGTCCGTAACCTGGATGCAGAGCGAACTTTACATAAGCAGGAGAGCAAAATGACAAAAGGGCAATCAATACAAGACCCTTTTCTAAACGCCTTACGGAAAGATCGAATTCCGGTATCCATATACTTGGTGAGTGGTATCAAGTTGCAAGGACAAATTGAATCATTTGATCAGTTTGTCATCTTGCTGCGAAATACGATAAGTCAAATGATTTACAAGTCTGCAATATCCACCGTTGTCCCCACCCGGAACGTAACAGTTTCGGATGAAGACGAAGATTAGAGAGATCAATTCATTTGTTTTTTGAACGCCCGGAATCTGGCACGAATGCATTGCTGGTGCATATTGCGCAAAACGACTCCGAGCTGGCATCCGCCTCTGAATTGTGGGACCTGGTAGTTTCTGCCGGACTCAAGCCCGTTGCCTGTGTAAACAGCAACCGCAAGTATCCTCATCCTGGCACCTATGTCGGTGCTGGAAAGCTCGAGGAGATCGTTAGCTCAGCCGAAGGTGTAAATGCCGAACTAGTGATCTTTAATGAAGATCTCTCGCCTACTCAAGAGCGGAATATTGAAAGTGAATTGGGCAAGCGGGTGCTAGGACGCACGGGACTGATCCTGGAGATTTTTGCTCAGAGGGCTAGAACGTACGAGGGCAAATTGCAGGTAGAACTCGCCCAATTGCAGCATTTGTCGAGCAGGCTGGTCAGGGGGTGGACTCACCTTGATCGGCAGCGTGGGGGCTCGGGTAGAGGCCAGGGCTCCGCCGCCGGGCTGGGCGGTGCTGGCGAGAAACAGCTAGAGGCTGACCAGAGACTGGTAGGCGACCGGATCAAGAAGATTGACCAGAGGCTTGGCAAGGTCCATAAGCAGCGAAGTCAGAATCGACGGGCGAGGAGAAGGTCAGATACAAAAACGGTATCCCTTGCTGGTTATACTAACGCCGGAAAATCTACGTTGTTTAACCGCCTGACAAAAGCAGACGTGCACGTAGCCGATCAGTTGTTTGCCACCCTTGATCCTACGCTGAGAAAAGTGGAAATTCCCCTTGTCGGCGAGGTTATACTATCGGACACGGTTGGTTTTATCAGACGGTTGCCACATATGCTTGTTGACGCATTTAGGGCGACCCTGGAGGAAGTGACCCAGGCTGATCTGATATTGCATATCGTTGATGCTTCATCGCCGGAGCGACAGGAGAGAATTGATGAGGTAGATAGCGTGCTTGCAGAAATAGACGCTGAAGATGTACCGCAGCTGCTTGTGTACACCAAGTGTGACGCAATCTCAAAAACACCCGGTGTGGAAAGAGATAGATTTGGTAAACCAGTTCGGGTGTGGGTATCTGCGCTGGCTGGAGAGGGAGTGGATCTGCTTCGGGATTGCCTGGCTGAACTCCTCGCGGAGGATGTCATTGAAACTGTTATCACTCTTTCTCCAGATCAGGGGCGACTTAGGGCGCGGTTATTTCAATCGGGAGCAGTTGTTAATGAAATCACCGATGAGGAAGGGAAGATGAATTTGGAGTTGCGCATCGAACAACGCAACCTGGATAGACTTACCGGCTCGAATGAGCACGGGCATCCAGGTGACTGAGCCTTGCTGGTCAATGTCTAGCTGATAGACTCGCGCTGTGCTGGTATGATTGATGAAGAAAATGAGTATAGATTAGATATAGAAACAAATATGAACCTGAAAATGGGAAGATATAGGTCCTCCCGCAAAGAATTGATTGGAGTTAGTTATGGCGTGGAATGAGCCCGGTGGTGGTAATCAGGGTGATAAAGATCCCTGGGGGAACAGGAATGATCAGGGGCCGCCTGATTTAGATGAAGCCTTTCGCAAATTGCAGAACAGTCTGTCGGAGATGTTTGGTGGCAAGGGGCCATCTGGTGGTGGATCCGGCGGAACACGTAAACTGATCAATATCAACTTATTGTTTCTCGGCGCTATTGCTCTCTTTCTAATGTACTTTGTAATGGGTGTATATCAGCTTGACCAACAGGAAAGAGGTGTGGTGCTTCGGTTTGGGAAAGCGCAGGAGGCAATTGTTCTCCCAGGGTTGCACTGGAACCCTCCGTTGATTGACAACGTGCTTATAGAGAATGTGACCCAGGTCAGGTCACGACCGCACGACTCAGAAATGCTCACTGAAGATGAAAACATCGTCAAGGTGAAAATGACCGTGCAATATGTCATCAGTGATATTAAGAAGTACAAACTGCAGGTGCGTGATCCGGATCAGAGTTTGTACGAGGCAACTGAAAGTGCTGTGCGGCATGTGGTGGGTAGTACTGAAATGCATGAAGTGCTGACCGAAGGCCGGGCTGCACTGGGCGAGGAGGTGAGGGAGCGAACCCAGAGATATATGAATGCCTATGGCACTGGAATCCAGGTTACGACGATTAATATCGATGAAACCGCACCACCGGATGCCGTGAGAGCTGCCTTTGATGATGTTATTAGAGCGCGAGAGGATGAGGTTCGTGTACGAAATGAAGCCGATGCCTACGCTAATCAAATTGTTCCTGAAGCTCGTGGTGAGGCACAGCGATATCTTGAGGAAGCCGAGGGCTATAGGCAGCGGGTGCAGGCACAGGCCAATGGTGAAGCTGAGAGGTTTAACAAGTTGTATACAGAATATCGCCTGGCCCCTGAAGTAACCCGGGAGAGAATGTATATCGATATGATGGAGTCCGTGATGTCTAATAGCTCCAAAGTGATGATCGATGTTGAGGGAGGCAATAACATCATGTACCTGCCACTTGACAAAATCCTTGAGCAATCTCAAGGCTCTGGTGGAATATCCAGCCCACAGGGCGGGAATTCAGGGGCGAGCAACACCGTGAATCGCCCCCCTAACAGCAGGAGGGATCGTCGATGAACATCATCAGAATTCAAAGAACTGGTAGGAGGTGCCTGTGATGCCTACAAAAGGAATCGTATTGGTTTTTGTTTTATCGGCAGCCGCCGTGATGGGCATGAACTCTGTTTTTGTTGTAACCGAGCTGGAAAGGGCGGTGTTGCTTGAGTTTGGCAAGGTGGTTCGCGATGACCTTAAACCCGGATTGCATTTTAAACTACCCTTCATAAATGATGTTCGAAAATTTGATAGCCGGGTCATGACCCTTGATGCTCCACCGGAAAGATATCTGACCCTGGAGAAAAAGGCACTGATTGTAGATTCGTTCGCCAAGTATCGTGTTGCGGATGTCGAAACCTACTATACATCGACATCAGGGGATGAAAGGCGTGCTATGGAATTGCTGAAGCAGCGAATTAATGAGGGCCTGCGAAACGAAATCAGTAATCGAAGCCTGCATGAGGTTGTTTCAGGTGAGCGTGATGAATTGATGGATGTGCTCACCAAGAACCTAAATGGCCTCTCTACGAAGGAGTTGGGGGTGACGGTGGTAGATGTAAGAGTGAAACGCATCGATTTACCACCAGAAGTGAGCCAGTCAGTTTACGACCGAATGAATACAGAGCGTGATATTGAGGCTAGAGAACATCGCGCCAAGGGACAGGAACTGGCGGTTGGAATTCGTGCGGATGCTGATAAGCAAAAGGAAGTAACGCTGGCGGAAGCATACAGTGCTGCGGAGGTAATTCGTGGTGAAGGTGATGCCGACGCTGCCGCGACCTATGCGGCCGCATTTAACAAGGACAAGGAGTTTTACAAGTTCTATCGCAGCATGTCGGCCTACCAGCGGACTTTTTCAACTAAGAGCGATATTTTGCTGGTCAACCCTGACAGTGACTTCTTCAGTTATCTGAACAAGAGCAAGCCCTAGCGAAAACCTATTTGGCCGGCCTATGTGGCATGAACTTGGAATAGCCCTGTGCCTGGTATTGGTAATCGAAGGCATCATCCCCTTTCTTTATCCACGGCGCTGGAAAGAAATGATTAGCTTGCTGGCGGAGGCTGATGATAGGACTATGCGTGCCGTGGGTTTGGCTAGCATGGTGACAGGGACCGGGTTGCTATACCTGATTAACTAGTTGCTTCCTGTCAGGGGAAAGAAAATTATGTCCATATATCGCAATACCTAGATAGCGCCAGGCAAAGAAGATAAGTGCTTAGAAAGGAGCCCCTGGTGTGGCTCACTCGAAGACTAAATACAGACAAGATCTAATTGGGGATCACAAATGAGTAAAGTCGACCGTTGGCTCCTGCCTGACGGGATTGAAGATGTGTTACCAGGCCAGGCGAAGGAACTGGAAGTCGTACGCAGGCGGCTGCTTGACCTCTATGCTTCGTGGGGTTATGAATTTGTGATCCCGCCCATGATTGAATTCCTGGAATCCTTGCTGACCGGCACAGGCCATGACCTCGATCTAAAAACCTTTAAGGTTACTGACCTGGTATCTGGACGAACCATGGGTATAAGGGCAGATATGACGCCTCAGGTAGCGAGAATTGATGCCCATAGCCTCAACAGATCCGGCCCAGTCCGACTTTGTTACGCAGGGACGGTTTTGCATAGCATGGCAGACAATATGCTGGCATCACGAACACCCATCAAGGTTGGTGCCGAACTTTTTGGTGACCCGGACCGTGAAGGCGATCTGGAGATTGTCAGCCTGATGATTGAATCTCTGAAGGTGCTTGGAATAGATTCCATCCAGATTGAGCTTGGTGACGTCTCAATTTTCCGTCAGTTGGTTGCTACGGCAGGTCTTGAGGAAGGTGTGACTGAAGAAATGTTTGCTTTGGTGCAACGAAAATCACTTGCGGAGCTCGCCAGCTTGATCACTGAGCTTGATGTAGAGTCCGCTTTGGGGGAGCTTCTGCAGCAGCTACCCACCCTCTGTGGCGACGCTGAAGTACTCGATCGTGGAAGTGATTTATTTGCCGCAGATCCTCTGATTCTCAGCCGACTTGAAAACTTGCAATGGATAACCCGGGGAGTACAAGAGCGCTTCTCCAATGTCGAAATTTATTATGATCTGAGTGAATTGCGTGGATATAACTATCATACGGGTATCGTATTTGCGGCTCATACAGTTAATTCTAGGCAGGCCGTAGCCAAGGGTGGTCGCTATGATCACATTGGCGAGGTCTTTGGCCGCTGTCGGGGGGCCACGGGTTTTGACGTTCACCTGAAGGGGCTGCTTGGCACAATAAATTATTGTTCAGAGGCAAAAGAAACCGTACTGGCTCTAGCATCTATCGAAGAGGCTTCCGCTTCCCGATGGAAGAAGATACAGGCCCTCCGTGAGGAGGGGTTCGTTGTTTACGAGTCGGCTGAATCCTCAGTAGAGTTCGATTTTGAGTTGGTGTATGAAGCTGGCGAGTGGTGCCTGCAATCAGTTAAGGGCGGGTAAGGGAAACTATGGCTAAGAGTGTTGTCGTTATAGGCACCCATTGGGGTGATGAGGGGAAAGGAAAGATTGTAGATTTGCTGACGGAAAAGGCTGCCGCCGTGGTCCGTTTCCAGGGTGGTCACAATGCCGGACACACGTTAGTTGTCGACGGCAAGAAAACAGTACTCCACCTCGTGCCGTCTGGGATCTTACGGGAGAAGGTGCAGTGCCTGATTGGCAATGGCGTTGTAGTGTCTATACCGGATCTATTTAAGGAAATTGAAGGGCTTGAAGATGCCGGCGTAGAGGCCCGGTCAAGGATGATCATTAGCCCTGGGTGCCCGATAATTTTGCCGCATCACATTGCACTCGACGCCATGCGTGAGAATGTTCGTGGCAACCAGAAGATTGGCACCACGGGACGTGGTATAGGGCCTGCCTACGAAGACAAGGTCTCTCGACGGGGACTGCGCATAGGGGATTTGTTTGAACCGGAGCGATTCAAATCTTCCCTTGAGGAGGTATTGGATTATCACAATTTTGTGTTGGAGAACTATTTTAACGCCGACAAGGTATCCATGCAGAAAACGCTGGAGGTCTCTCTTGGATTTGCCGATGAATTGAGGCCAATGGTTGGAGATGTCGTTGAGAGACTTGCAGAGCTGCGAAAGAATGATGCTAACATTTTGTTTGAGGGGGCACAGGGAACACTACTTGATATTGATCAGGGAACCTACCCCTATGTAACGTCTTCCAATACGACTGCCGGCGCAATAAGTGGTGGCTGCGGAGTTGGACCACTCGATCTTGACTATATTCTCGGGATCACCAAGGCATACACCACGCGGGTTGGCTCCGGGCCATTCCCGACGGAACTGTTTGATGACGTTGGCAGCCATCTGGCTAAAAAGGGCAACGAATTTGGCGCAACTACCGGTCGACCCCGCCGCTGTGGCTGGTTTGATGCCCATGCTTTAAGGCGAGTTATTCAGATCAACAGTATCTCCGGACTATGTATTACCAAGCTCGATGTACTTGACGGATTGAAGAAAGTTGCACTCTGTGTTGATTATGAGAGCGGTGGGGATGACGCTGAATATCAGATACCTGTTTATGAGGAAATGCCTGGCTGGAAGGAGTCAACTGTCGGTGCTCGCTCCTTTGATGAGCTTCCCGCGAATGCAAAGGCCTACCTAGACAGGATCCAGGAGGTTAGTGGGGCAGTTATTGATTTTGTTTCTACCGGTCCTGATCGGGTGGATACGATAGCGCTGAAAGAATTATTCGACTAGCCGTGTCGGCTATATGTTCTCTGCTGCTTTAATTGTTACGGTTCTTACGATCAGGTCCTGATAACCCGGAAGGGAAGTGCTAGGGCAACTTCAGCCGTAGTAGGAAATGTACCGGATGCTGACACACCTATCTGGCCCGTTGCATCAACGGCAGTGCCATCAACAAAGGCGGTTTCTCCTCCGGGCGCTAGACTGCCGGAGTTGTTGTAGATGGTAATCCATCCGGCTGAGTCTGTTGGTACAGTCACCGTCTGATTGAGAGAAAGTTGTACCTGTCCTTTAACATATGTGTTTTCAGTCAGGTGTCTGGCTTATCCAAAATGTGCTGAGACTTTACTCATATTCGCTGTCTTTATGTAATCCTGGTAGGTGGGCAGAGCAACAGTTGCCAAGATGCCGATAATTGCCACCACAATCATCAACTCTACCAGTGTAAAGCCATTATCATGGGCTGGTAAAGAATATCGCTGATGTTGAGAAAGCATATGGGTGCTCTTTTTTTAGATATGCGCATTAAATCAGAACTTAGCGGCTAGTTACGTGTGTTCTTGTAAAGTTTCATATTTTTTGTAAGTAGTACGCTGCCGGTAATTTGTGCGTTTACGGGTCAAACTGCGCAGGCGTTCCGGCCTCCGCGGGGTGTAGTTTCGATCCAGTTGGTTTGCCTATCGCGATTTTCCTTCGGGAAACGCTGTCGGCATTTGTGTTTTGCTCGAAGCGTCGCAAAGCCACAAATTTGGTGCCGAGGAGAGGACTTGAACCTCCACGGGGTTGCCCCCACTAGCACCTGAAGCTAGCGTGTCTACCAATTTCACCACCTCGGC
>PBRQ01000030.1 GCA_002725995.1 Gammaproteobacteria bacterium | reverse complement strand
AGAGATCAAGCGACGGAATATAAAATTTGAGTGGGCCGCCTTCGCCCGCGTGAACTCTGTTTCTCACGAGTTGCTCGAAATGATGATGGAAGTAGGCTGTGACACGATCAGTTTTGGCCTGGAGTCTGGCAATGAAGAGATGCTGGAACGCGTCGAAAAGCATATGAAACTTGACCAGGCTAGGAAGGCGGCAAAAATATGTAAAGAAGTCGGCATGAATGTATTTTCATCCTTTATCGTGGGTCTTCCGGGCGAGACAAAGGAAACACTCCAAGACACCCGCGATTTTGCGGAAGAGCTTGGTACTGAGTTTGGTTATCACTTCCTTGCACCTTTACCGGGCACACCAATACGCGATGAAATAGAGAAGTTCGATCTCTCCATCCAGAGTACGGATTGGAATGAATACGATGCCAACCGGGCGATAGTCAGCACATCGAAACTGAGCCAGCAGCAGATGGAGGAGTTTGTAGCTGAGTATGAAGCCGGCTGCCAGGAACATTGGGATAAGACAGAAACAAACTATCGAAATGGCACTGCAGATGAAATGGAAATAATGAAGTTCGAGAGCAGGCAGCGGCTCGAGTTCATATTTGAAGTTTTGTCTGAGGATGTGATCGAACTGGCGGCACAGGATATTCCCGCCACAGATGGGCAATCAGTTACAGAAGGGCTGATAAACATCCTGGCGGTCGCCGCCAAAAAGGCCAATGTGGTAATAGACAACAAGGTTATCTGCCAGACCGTTAATCATCTTGTCAAACAAGGCTACGTGATTCCTGAAGTTGAGGATGGCAGGCACAGTTGGCAATGGACCCACTTTCCAGCTGCGAGCAAGTAACAATAACCTTGAGCGCTTGTTATCTGGAGCTTGTCAATGGTTAAGGTAACCCTTGAATACCTAACGGTTAGTGCCCTCGTTTCAAACCAACTCGGGGCACCGTTACAACTCGGCTTAGGCCTCAACGCTATCGCAGGCAGTGCCAATAAGAGCTCATAATCGTGTTTGATTAGATTTATGTAGGAGAGCAATCATGGCTGATGAAGCGCAGTTCAAAACTGTTGAAGTGAGAAAAGATGACTGGAGTGATACACGGTTGGTTGAAGAGACCTTTTCCGGAGATATGGCTGAAAACCAGGTACTTATAAGAGTCAAGAAGTTTGCCCTGACGGCCAACAACATCTCCTACTGTGCTGCCGGGGACTTTCTAGGTTACTGGGGTTTCTTCCCGGCGGAGGGCAACTATGGCCGGGTGCCTACGATGGGCTATGGTGAAGTAATTGTAACTAATCATCCTGAGATCAGGGCTGGCGAATTGCTTTGGGGGTTCTTCCCGATGGGCAACTACCTGCTGGTTGAAGCTGGCAATGTCAGTAACGGTGGCTTCAATGATGTAAGTGGACATCGAGCAGCCTACTCCCCTCTCTATTCCGGGTTTACCCGCATCAGCAATAACCCGGGACACGATCCGGCGCGCGAGGATCAGGATCTCCTCTTGAGAGGTCTCTATTTAACATCCTGGCTAGTAGAAGACTTTATGTTTGAGAGCAATACCTTTGGCGCTGAGGCCTACCTCATCACCAGCGCATCATCCAAAACAAGTATCGCGCTTGGCTATCTGACCAGGGAGCGGGGCGACAAGAAATCTATAGGTATAACTTCAGAGGAAAACCGTGCATTTTGTGAAAACCTTGGCTGTTACGGCGCAATTATCAGCTACGATGAACTCGGTTCTCTGGATGCATCCCAACCTGTGGTGATGGTTGATATGGCGGGTAACACCAGCGTTGTAAGATCACTGCATGAGCATTTCGGCGACAATATGAAATTTTCCTGCAAAGTCGGCGCAACCCACATTGATGAGACGGATGGCGATACTACTGATCTGCCAGGAGCTACCCCGGAATTTTTCTTCGCACCAGGCCAGGCACAAAAGCGCAATGAGGAGTGGGGTGCTGGTGAAGTCGAAAAGCGGGTNGGAAGTAGCCTTTGCAATTTCCAGGCATTCAGTGATGAATGGTTGAACATAACGCTCGGGGAAGGTCCGGTAGCGATCAAAGACACCTTCTTGAAAGTGTTAGCTGGCAAGGCTGCACCCGCTGACGGTTTCATTCTCTCAATGGAATAGCCGCTAAACTAATGTAGGGGTTGAATATTCACCATCAGCTTGTCGGGACCACCAAATTGCGCAAGGCTGACCGGGTCATGCTCAACCAGTGAAATTCCAGCCAGCTGTTGAGTCATGGCTGAAACGGCAATTTCTCCCTCCAGACGAGCCAATGTCGCACCGAGACAATTGTGAACCCCTGATCCAAAAGCCAGATGCGGGTTTGGCTTTCTGTCAATGATGAACTCACCTCCACGATCAAATACTTTCTCGTCTCTATTGGCCGATGCTATGAGCGGCGAAACAAGATCACCCGCTGAAATTTCAACACCCGCTAATTTTACATCCCGGGTTGCGCGCCTGATTGTTTGCGAGAAGGGAGAATAGAACCTGAGCGTCTCCTCAATGAATGCCGGAATCAGCGCAGGATCGCCCTTTAGCTGCTGGAAAGTTTCCGGCAGCTCATGGAATACCCGCACAGACGCCAGGATCAATCCAGTGGTTGTCTCGTTTCCAGCTATTAGCAGAAGCCGGCAAAAACTTAGCAACTCCTCGTCGGTGAGCTTTCCATCTTCCGTTTCCTCTTCCACCAGGTCGCCCAATAGATTTCGCTCAGGCTGCTTTCTTAACTCTTCTATTCGTCCTATAAAATAGGCGTCCATATCAACGCCGGCCTGCATAACCTCGTCACTGGGTTCACCAAACAGGATCTCAGCAATATTGCCAAAAATGAGGTCCGACCAGCGTTTGAACTCCAGCATATCTCCACCGGTAACACCCAACATGTGGGCGATGACAGTAACTGGTAAGGGTGCGGCAAGGGATGTGATTAGGTCTGTGCGCGTCTCCCTCGCCATTTCCTTCATCAGCTCCTCACAGCGCTCAGCAATCAGATTTCGTTGGGTAGAAATTTTTTTAGGCGAAAAAGCTCTGCCAACAAGTTTCCTGAGCCTATTGTGAACAGGCGCATCGCTGAACAGCATGCTGGGTGCCCGTGTATTTTCTCTGGACGAATCTATCACTTTCGAAGAATAGGTTTCTGCATCACGCAGCACATCGCGCACATCATCATAGCGTGCTACCTCCCATGCGCCGTCACCTTCCCTACCGACCGGCTGGTCCTGCCTCATCTTAAAATAGACTTCGTAGGGATCAAAAACAATTGCTTCTTGCTCAGGCATTAGCTTGTCCTCATCGTAACCAGTTTCAGAATTTCATCGCGCTGTAGCTGGAAATGCTCTCCCAGCCTAACCGGACCTAAGGCTTCCTCCGCCAAACACTGGTGCTACTGATCACCCGGCGCCATATAGAACCAGATCGGCTGTGATTCACCGGCATCACGCATTGCTGCTCTTGCGGCCAATACCAGTTTTCCACCCTCGGTACTATTAAAGTACCAGCGTGTCCCGCTCCAGGCTGCGGGCACATGGTCACTTAGTCCCAGGGCGGCCAACTCATAAAAGCCACGGATATCCTGCGCGACCCTGGAGGGAATACCGGGAATCCCGGCTTCTTTCCAGGGTACGCCATCGGTAACCCTGATGAAGGCAGACATGGCTTCTTCAATTTGATCGGCGGAGATTACCCGGCCTGTGGCGGCGCGATTACCATACTGTTCAAGGGCACGGTCGTATGCTGGCCGCAGGCCACGCACTTCATCCAGCGCTGGATGCAGGTCAGCATTGCTTCTTGGCGGCAGTGGGCAGGCCAGCATCTCGCTGCCCTCATCCTCGATCGCCTCCGGGAATTCCTCCAGAACCTGTTCTGTGGCCGCAAGAAGTTTAAAAGCCTGATCAAGAACACGGTGCTGGAATGCGGGATCATTTGGCTTTCCAAGGGGACGCCCCAATGGAAAGTCGCACATAAGTCCCCTTGGCGGAGCCGTACTTTCAATCTGCTTGCGGATAGAACCGAGCACTATCGTCGCCATGCCAGCCGCTTCAAAAATGTGTGCCACCGCACTCACGGTGCGCGTGCAAAGGGGTCACACGGGTGTGAGAATGACTACATCTACACCCTTCTCACGAAGCAATTTCGCACCTGCAGGGCCACTGTCCATTTGCACCGCGCTCAGATCAAACTGATTTCCAGCATAGGAGAGATGGACATCTGATACCTTGCCGACCTTGCCTTCCAACACCAGTTCATCCAGGCGGTCCAGGGGAATTACTGTGTTCATGTCACTGGCAAAACCAATAGTATCGAAGTTAGGGCTCCAGTGACCCATCTGATAGTCTCTACGGTTACCTTCAAGCACTCGAAAACCTACGTCCTGTGGAGCAAAATCATCCTGATCAGGATGGTGAAGAGAAGCCGAAGTCACTACCGCAACAGTTGCCTTGCCGAGCTCCGGCGGTGAACTGAAAGCCACCGTATCGAGTACTGGCGCTTCCATACCTTCTGTCATGGACTTTATGTCATTGTCTGCCATTATTGCATTTCACCTCAATTATTCTGTCAATTGGATCAGCAGATATGCTCATCAAGATTCAAGGGCTTTGTCCACTGCACCTGATATCAAGTATAGGCACATCAAATAGGCTTTGCTATGTTAGGTCGGGTCACCGTCACCAACGGCCCTGTTGCCGGTGCAACGAGTCAGCGGCATATCTGAACAACGCGCTCTGCGAGCTGCTATTACTTGATTCTACTGGTTTTCTACCCATCTACACCCATCTTCCTGATGATAGAAACCATTGGAAAATGGCGCATCCAGCCCATTTTCAGCCAGCCTCGCTGAGGCTTCAGCCGCATCGATTTCCTTGTTCAGCACCCTGCGAAACAACTGTGCTGTCTCGATCATGTTGTGGCTTTGAGGCGATAATCTGAAGGCACTGATGCCCTTGGCCTGCATTCCGTTCATCTCATGCACAAGGTTCAGGCAGGTATGGGACAAGGTCTGAATTCCATTGACCGTGAGAAATGGCTCGCCTGCAAGCGTACTCAGGTCCAGTCCATCTGGATCTTCTTCACACACAAGCTGGCAATTATCCTTAACCCTATCGTGGGCTCTGGCATGGTAGCAACGGGCGGATAGCGCTAGCGGAATGCGGCCATAAACCTGCGCTTCCAGCGTTACACCCAGATCTTTTGATTTGGCCCCAAGCGTATCCATGGCCTGACCTGGCAGCTCGGGTGGTAAAGTAATATGGGTCGTTCCATTTCGCGCCAGATGCGACATTGTCCACTCGTTGTAGACATTGAGAAACGGTCCCGCCGCATGTTTTTTCCCGGCTAAATACTTGAGTGCTGACGCATCGTTGGCTTCGATATTGATACTCTCATCAGCACATAGTTTGGCTACAATCTGACGGTCATTTCGGATCATCACTTCTGACAAGGTCGAATAGACAACATCAATGTCTGCCGCTGACAGGCGCCTGGCTACTTCTTCATAGTGTTGTTCGAAATAGGGAACTCTTTTCCCACAGATTACTTCGCCAATGTAAACTCTGTCGACCTGCACCTCATCGGCAATCCGGAAATAGAAATCACGCTTCTGCTCAGCTGGCCAATGAAACAGTATCGGACCAATAGTGAGTTTTGATAAAGCCGTCATCGCCATTTCTTACCACCGAATGCACCGGCAGTTTCTCTATGGCCTTCGGTCAGCGCAAGCAGCCCTGAAAGCTCGGGGTTTTCCCCCGCCATGTATCCATCTACGGCCTTACGAAAGGCGGAAACAACCGACCTGACATATGCCCGTGATCGCTGGCGCCCTTCGATTTTCAGGGCGGTTACTCCCGCCTGCATTAAATCTGGCAGCAGGCTGGTCAGGTTCAGACTGACAGGCTCTTCGAAGGCATAGTAGGGCTCCTCACGGTGATCTACGAGGTATCTTCCCTTACAAACCGTAGGGTAGCCGGCATTCTCACCACAGCTAAAACAATCGACCGTAAAGTCGCCTAGTTTAGTCATCAAATTCCTGGCCTTGTCTTCTTCATACTTGACATGGCTGGCAGGGGAGCAGACGCCATCCATGTTGGTTGAAACACCAGTAATATAATTTGTAAGACTGCAGCGACCCTCTGCCATCATACCAATATTGCCAAATATGAAAGCTTCTATCTCGCAGGGAATCTCGTCATGGATGGCTTTGATTTCCTTGACCGTAAGTATACGGGGCAGAACTACCCGTTTGATATTGAACGACTCGCAGTAGTATTGGATCGCCTCCGCCGACGATGCTCCAGCCTGCACGGACAGGTGCAAACGCTGATCAGGGTGGTTTTGAGACACGTATTCGGCGACACCAATATCAGCAACGATCAAAGCGTCAACGCCGAAGCACACGCCATCATCTATTGCACTTTTCCACAGGTCCGTCTTACCACCAGGCGGGAATGTATTTATGGCAAGGAGAAGCTTGGCCCCCTTGTCATGAGCGTAATCTACACCACCACGCATTTCCGCCGTGGTGAAGTTCAAACCAGAAAAGTTACGTGCATTGGTCGCATTTTGAAAACCACAGTAGACAGCATCCGCGCCAGCATCTACAGCCGTCCTAAGTGATGCGGGCGTTCCCGCGGGACAAACCAGTTCAGGCCGGATCATGCTCATAGCTTCCATGCTGTTCGCCCTTGATTCGCCGTACCGCAGCGAGTGCAGCTCGACCAGGGGTCTTGAATATGTCTGCGATATCGTTAGCAATACTGCCCTCAATGTCATCCAATGCATTGCGCAGGCAAACAACAGCCTCCGTATCACCCTCAACAATCAGGTCACGGGTAAAAAATAGTGCGTCGCCATCCAGCTTCCCATCAACCATGTCCAGCAAAGTCAATAGTGTGCCGGCTATCCGAGCATCGTGAGGAGGCAGCTGGTTTCGCCGATAAGCCCTAAGAGAAGGCTCATCCGGATTTGGCTGGAGGAGCAAAGCAAACGGTATATTAGTCGGATCAATAACAAAACTTTTGTACTTGTGAACCCCCAGCCGATTGGTTAGCTCAGGCCTGTTTCTGGATATCGTGCACACGACTTTACTGAGAATCGGCTCTAGTAAGGGCAACGGCAGTGGTGCGAATAATATCCTGGGCAGATTCTGCAATCTTGACTTGTGTGAAGGATCCATTGGGAATGTCTTGTACTACTGTCATGGAAGATTAGCCTTAATCTATGTTCCGCCCGTTGACACAGATCAATATTCGCTTTGGCTAGTCCCTTATCCTCTGTAATGACTTCACTATGGAATAAAGTCTGAAGCTGGCGCTAGGTGGGAGGCTCTATTTCTTTTTGCCCGTCTACTTGATGCGCACGGCCGGGATCCACATTTTCGGCTGGCCACGTCCATCTTTCAGCTCAAACTGAGAGTACGTCTGGTCGCCTGGCATCATCACTGTTCTGACTACATCAACCTGCTTAGCTGCATAGCTCTGAATCTTGATACATTTTCCCTCCTGAATAAGCGCGGCCTTGACGGCAGGCTCTGCTGCAGCCAGCAATAGCTGCAGATCGTTACACACCAGACCGGAAACCCTCCCCAACTTTGGGCCGTCTAGGCTGTCGAGCGAACCGCCACAACCAGCGCAAATTGCTAGTACCAGACCGACCGCCAAGTTGCTAACTTGTTTAATGACTGTTCTCCTTTTAGTTGATGTAGATCAGAGAACGAATCTGATTTCAGTTAGTAATATGGAAAATTCTACACCTATCTCCGACAGCAATGAATATCTGCTATATTCTCAGCCATCACTGATGTAAACGCATCAGAACTGGGCACTTTGGCTCCTACCGGGACACAGTGCCACCAATACGCCAACGGGAGTCAATATGAGTATCAATATCGTAAAAGATTCTATCGATCTTGGGATCATCACAACGAATCCCGAACCCATGCTTCGCTTCTATCGAGATACTCTCGGGCTTAAGCCTGGAGGTGATATGGAAATACCCGGCGGCGGTCAAATGATACGGCTTCTGTGTGGAACAACGGTCGTTAAGCTCGTAGTTAATGGTCAGCCCCCGGAGCAACCAGCCGTGCCAGGAGGCATTTCCGGTGCCGCGGGCTATCGATACTGGACGATCAGTGTAGACAACCTGCAGGAATCGGTACAGGAATGTCGTGATGCCGGATACAACATTGCAATGGAACCGCAAGAGATTCGTGAAGGCGTAACTTTTACTGTGATCGAAGATCCCGATGGAAACTGGGTAGAATTGCTAGAAATGGCAGAGTAGATCGAATCCTTCGACACAAGAATCAGACAGCCGAGCTGGTCATCAACAAGCAACTGTGATCAAGTATCTACTCTAGTTATTCCTCCCCTTCACGCCAATATTGACCCTTCAATTGAAAGGTGATTAATTCATCTTGACCCATATTTACCCGTAGTATTCATAAAAGCCAATTAATGTCCGTACCAAATCGACCGATTGCAAACCATCACCCATATTCACTGGAAACCCTGCTGGTTCCATTGTTAAGGCGACCCAAGGTCGCTCACTTTGTTAAATGGTCTGTGTATTCACTCCTGCTCGTTAACTTTGGCGTCTATATCACAGACGACTGGCAGGTCTATCAGGCTTCACTTTCCAGCGATGCGCCCCTTGATGCAATTTTTGAGACCTTTGCAGATACTATTGATATGGGTGCCTGGATAGGACTGGTCATTCTCCTGGAGCTCGAAACCTACATCCTGCCGGAGGAAGCTTTTGAGGGTTGGACAGATATCATCCTCAAACTTTTTCGTGGTGTCTGCTATGTATTGATTTGCTATGCCGCCTATGGGTTTACCACCAGCGCTCTCGAGAGCTATGACCTTACACCTATACCAGAAGTCACAAACCTATGTGATATAGCAAATGAGGGCCGCTACCTGCAAATCAATATAGTAGATTACGAAGATATTACAGCAGACAACTGTGATACCCTGAGCCCTGACGTTGAGTTTTTTCAGATCGGTGAGAACGTCTCTCTGATCGGAAAGAGCGCGCTACCGCATGTGCAGAATATGGGCTGGATCGATATTTCTAATGCTTTCGTCTGGATCCTTGTCGCGCTCCTAATAGAACTGGAAGTCGCTCTGCAGAGTGCAGACATATTTGATTCCCGTACACTTTCAAGGGTTCGCAGCATTAAGACAGTTTTCTACGGCGTACTCTTTGTTAATGCCGGAATCTGGGCAGCGACGGGCTATCCAATTTACGCCTGGGATGCCATGTTATGGATTGTTGGGTTCTGGGCGATCGAGCTTAATCTCGCGGAATGGGAGGAAGAAAGGCTACATGAACTGGACGCTACCTCAACATAAATGTTGAGGCTAGGCTCTGATCCGACTATTGCTTGGATCGTACATCGGGCGCAATGACGCTGTGGCGGGAATACGTACACCGGCAACTTCAATTTCGTACTGACCTGATTTAATGAAGTCGGCCTTAACACCATCTTCATTGTTCACGTAGCCAAGACCCACCGCGCCGCCAAGTGTATGCCCATACATCCCTGATGCTATGTAACCAACTATCTGATTGTCTCTCCAGATGGGTTCATTGTGATAGAGCAAAGGCTCAGGGTCATTGAGCAGGAACTGTACTAACCTCTTTTTAAGGCCAGCCTCGCGCTGCCGCAGCAAAGCATCACGGCCGATAAACCCGCCAGCCTTGTCGAAGGCCACCGCGAAACTTAGCCCAGCCTCAAGCGGCGTATCTTCATCGGTAATATCATGCCCCCAGTGACGGTATGCTTTTTCGATACGCAGGGAATTCATCGCATGCATGCCCACCAGTTTGAGATCGTCAGCCTGTCCAGCCTCCATCAAGGTGTCGTACACGTGCAATGCAAATTCCGTCGGAATATGCAGCTCCCATCCAAGTTCTCCCACGTAGGTTACGCGCATTGCACGAACCATTGCATAGCCGATTTCGATTTCCTGAAAATGACCAAATGGAAAAGCCTCATTGCCTAGATCCGCAGTACTTATTTTATTGATGAGGCTACGGGAATTGGGACCCATCACACCCAGCACGGCATGCGCTGAGGTCACATCGCTCAAGGTTACTGCCTGCCCACCAATGTGGCGGCGAATCCAGTGAAAATCACGAGTTTGTGCTGTCGCAGAAGTTATAACCATGAACTTGTCTTCTGCAAGCCGGCCTACCGTTAAATCTGATTCGATACCACCACGTTCATTGAGCCACTGGGTATAGACAAGGCGACCAGCTTCAACATCTACATCATTGGCGCACAATTGACCGAGTAATTTTGCCGAATCCTTACCCTGGACCAAATATTTTGCAAAGGATGTTTGATCCAACATGCCAACATTGTCGCGAACGGCTACGTGCTCAGCAGCAGAATACTCAAACCAATTTTGCCTGAACCAGGAATACTCATACTCAGAGCTTTCACCCTCTGGGGCATACCAGTTAGGTCGTTCCCAACCGACAACCTCGCCAAAGCAGGCATTTCTCACCGCAAGCCTGTCATGAAAGGGTGAGCACCTGACCCCCCTGGAGGTGGCAAACTGCCTATAGGGCCAGTGCATGGCATACAGCAACCCCAGCCCCTCAGTTACTCTGTCTTCCAGGTAGCGGCGATTATTCTGGAATGGAATATTGCGACGTGTATCCACTTCCCAAAGATCAGCTGGCGGGTGACCATCTCGCATCCACTCACTAAGCACTTTACCAACACCACCGGCGGACTGGATACCAATAGAGTTAAAGCCAGAGGCTACAAACAAATTGTCCAGTTCCGCTGACTCCCCAAGATGATAGCGATCATCCGGTGTGAAGCTCTCCGGGCCACAGAAGAATTTCTGTATACCGGCATTTTCAAGCGCAGGCATTCTCTTTATTGCTTGCTCAAGAACTGGCTCGAAATGGTCAAAGCTCCCGTCCAGTTCATCGAAGCAGAAGTCCTCCGGGATACCGTCGCCACCCCATGGCTTGGCAATCGGTTCAAACGCCCCCAACAGGATCTTGCCCGTATCTTCTTTGTAGTAGGCGCAGGCATCATAGTCCCTAAAAACCGGCAGGTTCGGCTCCACGCCTTCAAAGGGCTCAGTGATCAGGTAGAAGTGTTCACAGGCGTGCTGAGGCACAACCACACCAACATCTCGGGCCAGCTCTCTCGACCACATACCAGCACAGAGCACAACCTGATCAGCAACTATAGTGCCCTCGTCGGTCTGAACTCCCGTCGCCCGAGCGCCATCATGGAGAATGCGGGTTACCTTGACGTCTTCAAAGATTTGCGCACCGCCATTTCTCGCCCCACGGGTGAGCGCCTGGGTCACATCAATGGGATTGATCTGACCATCCGTAGAAATCCAGGTGCCGCCAATCACGTCATCAGTGTTGATTAACGGATAAAGTTCTCGGACTTCAGCCGTAGATATCACATCAACATCGAGGCCAAAGACTTTGGCCATCGATGCGTTTCGTTTCAATTCTTCAAACCGTTCCCGGTTCGTAGCGATGGTGACGGACCCGTTTTGCTTAAACCCGGTGGCCTGTCCTGTTTCTTCTTCTATACGGGTATAGAGTTCAGCCGTGTATTTGGCCAGTTTGGTCATATTCTGGCTTGGCCGTAGCTGGCCTACCAGGCCTGCAGCATGCCAAGTTGTACCGGAGGTAAGTTTCTTTCGCTCAAGCAGGACCACATCCTGCCAGCCCATCTTCGCCAGGTGATAAGCAATAGAGCAACCGATGATGCCTCCGCCAACTATGACCACTCGAGCCTCGGTAGGTAGTGAAACAGCCATTAGCTATCTCCCTTGAGTATCACACGAACACTGAGCCTAGTTGACTCCTGTATATGAAGCTCACAGCTTTTCGACCTTGCCATCATCAGTCCCCCATTCGCGGCAGTCATGCGACCAAGATGAATGAATGTTAACCTCAATACCACCGTCCCCATAGGGCTGAATAGACCAGTTTCCGCCCACCGGAGTACTACCTACCAGCTGTCCTGCCCCCACCTTCCCTATAGGGCGCGTTGATAGCAAATGTCGGGATGAGCGATTCTCATCATGATCACTACACTCGTCATACTCTTTTATTGCACTCAGGAGAAGTACCCGCGATGACTCGTGACCCGCGCTATGACATCTTGTTCGAACCTGTACAAATTGGGCCCGTGCAGGCACCAAACAGGTTCTACCAGGTGCCGCACTGCAACGGGATGGGAATTCTGCGCCCGAAAATGCTGGCGGCAATGCGAGGCATCAAGGCCGAAGGTGGATGGGGAGTTATCTGTACAGAGTATTGCTCGATTCACCCTAGCGCAGACGACCTGCCCCACCCTTACGCGGCGCTTTGGAATCAGGATCACATCAAGGCAAATGCGCTGATGACCGAAAAGGTTCATGAATTTGGCGCCCTCGCGGGTGTTGAACTATGGGTAGGCGGTGCGAGCAGCTCGAACCTGTTAACTCGAGAGGTACCTCTCGGCGTCAGCAGCATGCCGGATCTTTCTGGAAATCCTTACCAGACCCGGGCAATGGACAAAAAGGATATCCGCAACCTGCGCAAGTGGCATCGAGACGCGGCACTGCGAGCCAGGGAAGCGGGTTTTGACGTCGTCTATATTTATGCCACACACAGCTACCTCCTATCCCAGTTTCTTTCCCCCCTGCATAACCGACGGACTGATGAATACGGCGGCTCGGTTGAAAACCGCACTCGACTGGTGCGTGAATTGATCGAAGAAACGAAGGAGGCGATCGGCGATACCTGTGCAGTTGCAGTGCGAATGGCAGTCAATGACGGCGCTGGAACCTCTGAGCAACCCGTATCTGAAGACCGCCGGGAAATGTTTGAAATTATGGCTGAACTACCGGATCTCTGGGACATAAACGTACACAATTACGAACGCGAAATGAGCCTTTCACGTTTCTTCAAGGAAGGAATCCTTGAAGAATCCATACACTACGTCAAATCTATCACTAGCAAGCCTGTTGTATCCGTAGGCCGGTTCACTTCTCCAGATACAATGGTTTCCCTGATACGGAAAGGTACCCTGGATTTTGTTGGCGCCGCGCGTCCTTCGATTGCAGATCCATTCCTGCCGCGCAAGATTGAAGAGGGGCGCCCGGAGGACATTCGAGAATGTATCGGCTGCAATATCTGTTACTCCGGCGATAGCCTGGGTGTGCCGATACGCTGTACCCAGAACCCAAGCATGGGTGAAGAGTGGCGCCGGGGATGGCATCCAGAAAAGATCCAGACCAAGGGCAGCGATGCTACAGTACTGGTAATAGGCGCAGGTCCGGCAGGTCTTGAGGCAACGCGTGCGCTCGGTCAGCGTGGTTACAAAGTAATGCTCGCTGAAGCAGCGACAGAACTCGGTGGGCGCATCACCCAGGAATGTCGACTACCAGGACTGGCTGAATGGGGGCGAGTGCGTGACTATCGAGTGAATCAGATTCAGACCATGCCTAATGTCGATATTTTTCCGGACAACAATCTGAACGCAGAAGATGCTCTGAGCATTGGCGCTGAACACATCGTCGTCGCTACCGGGTCGAAATGGAGAGCA
The DNA here is from genome assembly GCA_002725995.1 of Gammaproteobacteria bacterium. Lineage (GTDB taxonomy): Bacteria > Pseudomonadota > Gammaproteobacteria > Pseudomonadales > Azotimanducaceae. The sequence continues at coordinate 14,815 of PBRQ01000030.1, read as the reverse complement.
GATGGCTTTGGGCGGTACCACAGTGAGGCATGCCTGGATCTTGGACCAGGGGATCAGGTATTCACCCCTAACGATATATTCAAGGGTCGCCTGCCACAAGGCAAAGTACTGATTTTTGACGATGACCACTACTACCTTGGTGGTGTCCTGGCTGAAGCACTGGCGAAACAAGGTGTTGAAGTGTGTTTTGTCACGCCTGAAAACCTGGTCTCAGCATGGGGTGTAATGATCGATGAGCAATACCAGGCCCAACAACGTCTTCTCCATTTGGGAGTACAGATAATCACGGCTCATGGCCTAGACCACTTCGACGGTGCCAATGCCCATTTAGGCTGCGTCTACACTGAACGCACGCAGGTTGTTGCAGCTGATGCCATCCTGTTGGTCACCGCTAGAACTCCCAGTGACCACCTCTACCATGAGCTGGCCGTGCAGATAGACTCCGATTTCCCGGGATCCGTCCCCTCGCTAACCAAGATAGGCGATTGTGATGCGCCGGCCATTATTGCCGCCGCGATCTACGCCGGGCACCGCTACGCCCGGGAGTTGGAAGCTGATGTCAAAGAAAGTGATGTGAGATGGTCAGAATAGACTGCTTAACCCTTCCTGGCTAACACCTCTAACGCGCTGCAAGGCCACGTTTCTCTCTTTCCTTGTTCATGCGAATAGCATCGGCACTCTTGCGCTCAGTCTTTTCTTCTTCCGGTAACGCGCCGGCCATATCCCGTGCTGATTTTTCACTGTCAAAGGTAATCCATTTTTCAGGCACTATCTCCAAAATGGTTCGAAGCGGAGAATCCAACAATGAGTAAAAGGCATCCTCTCCTGCCTGGTTATTCGGATTACCCTTTTTAGACAAGGCACGATAGAACCACTTTTTGGTTTCCTCATCGTCATGAAAGAAGCCACGACCTTTCATAGTTGCAGATCCGCTAGGACAGTCATTGTATTTTTTTGCCGTACTGCTAACACAGACAGAAACCCTGTTATCGCGTTTAATAGCCTCAGCACGATGCCGGTGAGATGAGAAGGTTAACCAGACCTTCCCTTCATGCCAGACATAAGCATGAATAACGCCAACGGGCCAACCATCTTTGGTGCCCCACATCAGCGTGCATTCACTCGTATGCGTCATTAATGCATCAATTTGTTTTTCCGAAAATCCGTAAATCGAAACTATTTCGTGATCATGGGCGGTCATATAAATCTCCTCTAGCTATTATCTAAATCGTAATGGTTGGGTAACCTTGCCGTACACTTGTGCGAATTAACATGATCACCCTCTTTGTTATCGTTAGCTTGCCCTTATTTTGTCAAATTGCACATTGAGCACCGGCAAGTTCCGAAGGATGAAACTAGGCTCTGCTTCAGGCGACGGAAAGGAGTCATCCAAACGGATATTGCGCATCGATTCCAACAAACTGAACCAGCCAAGATTCAATTCCTGGCGGGCCAGTGGTGCGCCGATGCAGTGATGGACACCCGAGCCAAAAGCCATTTGCAAACCGGGTTTCTGCCGGTGAACATTGAGACCGTCGGGATTTTCAAATTGGCGCTCATCTCTGTTAGCCGCTCCGAAACGAGCCATAACCAGGTCGCCTTCTTTCAAATCATAACCTCCCAACTGGGTTTCACGGGTTACCCGTCTTGGTAATCCCTGTACCGGAGCCTCTAATCTAAGCGCTTCTTCCACGAAAGTTTTAATCAGTTTGGGATCACCACGAATTTCATCCTGAACTCCAGGATTTTGACAGAGCAGCAACATTCCCCAGCCAAACGAACTTGTCGTGGTTTCGTGCCCTGCTACAAGAAACTGATTTAGAATACCTATGATCTCACCATCCGTTAGATGGCGTGTCTCCTCTTCCAATTTGCTGTTCGCCAGGATGGTTATCATGTCTTCCCGAGGCTCGATGCGCCTTTCCTCAATCAAACTGACGAGAAGTCGTTGTAGCTCGAGTCCCAGTTCCGTGCGGCGAATCAGCTCGTCTGGTTCAACGTGGCTTAACTTCAGCGTGGCTGCAGCAGCCGTTGCAGCTTCATTGAAAAAGGCTCTCTCCTCGGGTGGTATGCCAAGGCGGTCACCAATGATACGTAGCGGAACCGGGAACGCAAAACGCTCCATAAAGTCGATCGATATCGCACCTTCAAATCCGGCAATCTTCTCATCAATAACAGATTGAACGTTGGCTTGTGACTGCGCAACCTGGCCCGCCGTAAACAGTTTCGCGACCAGTGAGCGGTACTGAGTATGTTCCGGCCGGTCAAGTGTGAGCATGGTCGGTGGAATTGGAATCATCTGCTGGTGTATTTCCATCAGTCTATCTTGACTCTTTTCACTCAACCCCTGAAAAGCTGCTTGTTGCACATTTTCCATGAAGTCATCAAATTTGCTCGAATAGGTTTCGGTATCCTTCATTATCTCCCTTAGCAGCTCGTAACGAGTCACCACATGTACATTCATTCCAGGCTCATAGAATATCGGGGCCTCATCACGAAGTTTTTTGTAGGCGGGATAGGGATTCTTCATCGTTTCCGGATCAAATAGCTGAATATCCGGCGCTTCACTGCACAGTTTACTGTTCATTCATATCTCTCCAATATTCGTTCTTCAGCAGCCGGACTGATACCAGCAGAATCATCAGAAAGCCGAGTACGTACTTGCCGAAACTCTCCCTGAATGGTCTGACGGGTTCCGACATATAGGCCATAAAATTAGTGAGATCTCTCATTAGTTCACTGAACTCCTTCTCACTGGATGCCTCCTGGAGGCTGGCCATTACCCAGGGCATCGCGACATTTTCCAGAAGATGATTGTTGTAGCCGGTTGGAGCGCTACTATCTTTGTAAAACCCCATCAAATATGAATATACCCAGTCGATGCCTCTATATTTAGCAACGAGGGTTAGATCAGGAGGCGCCACCCCAAACGATTTTTCAGCAGTCTCGGAATCTATTGCAGCCGGGATAGTATCCGACAATTTACTCGCCCCAAACCTGACCAGATCGGTCATAACCACTTCAGGCGCCATTTCAAGGTCTTCAGACAACCGTTCAAATCGCATGAATTTTGCGGAGTGACAGGTCGCACAATAATTCATATAGAGCCTGACCCCACGCCGAAGCGATGCCTTGTTATGGATATCAATTCCACTTCGCAATAGCTCTCGTGGATTACTGCTAGCGGTTGAGCAGAGGGGCAAAATACATATTACTGCAGAAGTCAACAACAGCGCATGAAGAGACTGCCTACCCACTACTTTCTCCAATGCGACTTGGAACTATTTTGGTTTTTTCCAATCGCGTATAGACAGGCATTGCCAGGAAATAGGCGAAATAGACCATGGTAAAACCTGGCGCAACCCATGTGGGTGCCCAATCAGCCGGCTTTGCACCAAGAATTCCGAGGGAGACGAAGCTGATGGCAAAGAGTAACAGCATGACCTTACTCACCCACCCCTTGTAACGGATAGACTTGACTGCACTCTTGTCCAGCCAGGGAAGAAGAAACAGCGTGACCATGGCACCAGATACAATCAGCAATCCCCATGCTTTTGCATCCAGTCCCAACACGTCGAGGGTAACGGACCTCAACATGGCGTAAAAGGGGGCAAAGTACCACACCGGTGCTATATGATCGGGTGTGCTGAGTTGGTCTGCAGGCAGATAATTGGGTGGTTCAATAAAGTACCCACCACCACCCGGAAAGTAGAAAATGCAGGCAAAAAACAAAATAAGGAAGACGACGACGGGAGTTAAGTCACTGACAGTGTAGTAAGGGTGAAAGGGAATGCCGTCAAGGGGATTCCCATCGGCATCAAGATGTGCCTTTATTTCTATACCTTCAGGGTTATTGGAACCGACCTGATGGAGTGCAATGATATGTAGAAATACGCCAACAATAAGAATGAGTGGAACAAGAGCAACATGGAGTGCAAAGAACCTGCCAAGCGTGGCACCACCAACAGCAAAGTCTCCCTGTACCCATACTTGTAGCCCTTCCCCTACGACAGGAATCGCCCCGATTAGGTTGAGAATCACCTTGGCACCCCAGTAGGACATGTTTCCATACGGGAGTACGTATCCAAGAAAGCCTTCAGCCATCATCAGGCAGTAGATAAACATGCCAAAAATCCAAATGAGCTCACGCGGCCTCTGGTAGGAGCCGTACATCAGGCCTCTGAAGATGTGCAAATACACGACTATGAAGAAAAAGGATGCTCCAACCTCATGCATATAGCGGATGACCCAGCCCGAACTAACATCGCGCATGATGTATTCGATGGAATTGAAGGCGCCTTCAGCAGTTGGAACGTAGAACATTGTCAGCCAGATGCCACTAAGTAGCTGGTTTGCAAGAACGACCAACGCTAAAACGCCAAAGAAGTACCAGAAATTGAAATTCTTTGGTGCGTAGTACTCACTCATGTGAGTCTTCCAGGTTTTGATGATCGGTAAACGATAATCAACCCAGTTAACTAGATTAGATGCTGCTCCTCTCAAGCTCACTAGGATGTCTCCCACTCCTCATTGCCAATAACGAGCGTGCCTGCATCCGCAAAATAGTGAGGCGGCACTTTTAAGTTCGTCGGTGCAGGGACCCCCTTGTACACTCGACCGGCGAGGTCAAACCTTGAACCATGGCAGGGACAGAAGAATCCTGAGAAATCACCATCATCCTGCCCAACCCGGTATTTCGGTGTGCAGCCAAGGTGGGTACAGATACCCTCCACAACCAGTACCGCTGGAATCCGGGATCGGTTTTTGTTCTTTGCGTAGAGGGGTTGCTGTTCATCTTCCGATTCGGGGTCGCGCAATTTGTCAGCTACCTTTTCGAGCGATTCCAGCATAGTTTTGGTGCGCTTAACGACATAAATGGGTTTGCCGCGCCATTCTTCAACATGCAAACTGCCTTCCGAAATCTTGCTCAGATCAACCTTGATGGGAGAGCCCGCAGCCCTCGCGCGAGTGCTAGGGTTCCAGGACCGAACATAGGGTATCGAAAGCCCCACCGCACCCATGGTAAACAAGGTGCTTGTTGTTCCACTCAGGAACATTCTTCGACCATTACTTGTTTCATCACCACTAAACTTACCCATCCTTTCCTCACTCGCCGGTTCAAAAGAAATGCACGTAACCTGTGCACTGTTTTTTTTGTCTCCGTAATTTGTTATTGGTTTTGGGCGGTGACAATCATATGCATACTAATATAGTATGCATTAGATTTCTACTATTTCCCGTTCGTATCAGACGACGAATTAAAAAACGGTATTCGCATAGAACAATGGGTGCATCGGTTGGATAGGCAAAGGGATACGAGGCTAAAGCCTGCTTGAAGTCCGAACATCGCGATGTTAGTTCAGCTCGCGAATTCCTCAAGAGAAATAGATCGCAGTTTCGAAACTATTTCTCGATTCAGTTCACACCATTTCTCGTTGAGTTGGCAGCTTCCATCCAAAGCACAATTGTTGCTGTGATGCGGTCCAGCACACTCAGTCAGAATTATGGGGCCATCAATCGCCTCTATGATCTCTGCAATGCTGATTCGTTGAGCTTCATGTGCTAGCTGGTATCCTCCATTACTGCCACGATGGGAGACAATTAGGCCAGCATCTACCAGGCTTTTAAGCAGTTTCCGAACAGTTGCCAGGGGAATTTTTGAACGCTGCGTGATAGCGCTGGTAGTCAACAGATTGTCAGCACCTACAAACAGTGTGGCAATAACCAAACCATAATCGGGCAGTTTTCCTAATTTTAACAATTCAATTTCCCCCCTAATAAGTCCGCCTGTAGGTCGGAGGGAAAATGGTTTTACCCTTACCAGCCTCTAAACCGATTTCGCATGCCGCCGAAAAGCGGGTCACCCACCTAGAATTGTACAGTGATTCAAAACTGGGTGTTACACCAAATATCTAAATGAGAAAGACAGCCCACAGAGCACAAACCCTACACTGCAATTTTCCCGGAGACTGTCTATCAGCGGCTCCGGGATCACCTGCTGATATCGTTAGAGTTTGCTGGCTTTTAGACACATAGAAACCTTTGTGGAAGCATGGGTATTAACAGCTTGTTTTCACTAACGTGCCCATCTATTGGATTTACTTGCTGTTTTTAGTTTTTTCATAGAAAACATCCACATCAAGTACTCATACTATTGTGGAAGTAGATGTTTTCCTGGTCAGCTGATACGCTTACCCTTTAACCCTGACCCACCTCTTGCGATTTACACCTCCTGGCAGGCAAACGGCCTTTCCGGGATATTCGGCGCAATACAATTCGAAGCAGATAATAAGTCTGCCCCACCCTGACAGGAGCTATTTATGAGCGAGCAACTCCAAGAAAACAAACCATTTTGGCTAACCGGCAATTTTGCACCCATCTATGACGAGGTGACTGAAACTGAACTCAAGGTCACCGGTAGCATCCCCCCCGAGCTAAACGGACGGTATTTGCGAAACGGCTCCAACCCGAAATTTGGTGATACTGCCCACTGGTTTCTCGGCAACGGAATGATCCATGGCGTTGAACTGGAAAATGGAAATGCCAATTGGTACCGGAACCGCTATGTTCAGACTCCACTGCTGGCTGATGAAGGCACCAACCCACTGGAAACGCTGGATGATCGCTCCAAGTCTCTTGCCAATACTCATGTTCTCGGCCATGCAGGGAAAATACTGGCGCTTGAAGAAGGCCATTGGCCCTTTGAGATCTCTGCTGATCTCGAGACGGTAGGCGCCTATAACTATGATGGAAAACTAAACACCGGCATGACGGCGCACCCGAAGATCTGCCCCGAAACTGGTGAGCTTCTATTTTTCTACTATGGTATGACACCACCCTATATGACGTATCACCGCGCATCCGCCCAGGGCGAGCTTGTGCAGTCTGAGGAAATCGAAGTTAAGGGAGCCACCATGGTCCACGATTTCAACATCACCAGAAATCACATCATCTTTATGGACCTTCCCCTGGTATGGAACTTCGAAAACGTCACAGGAGGCCTGCCAATACAGTGGAGCGATGACTATGGAGCACGCCTGGGCGTCATGCCACGCAACGGTTCCAACAAGGATGTGGTTTGGTACGACATTGACCCTTGTTATGTATACCACCCCGTTAACGCCTATGAAAACGGTGACACTATTGTCATTGATGTCTGCCGCCTTGAACATTCCATGAAGCAGGGTGCCCCCGATGTCTCGCCCGTGCTCTATCAATGGACCATCAACCAGGCGACCGGCAAAGTAAGTGAGCGGCAACTGGATGACCATTCAGTGGAGTTTCCGCGCGTCCCTGACAGTCGTATTGGCCTTCCATACCGATATGGCTACACCGCTCAGTTCGGGTCTGGTGGACCGACGGCCAACGCCTTTCGTAAATATGATATGAAAACCGATACGTCCGTTGCCCATGAGCTGGGAAATGGTCGCGCGGGCGGTGAACCGGTTTTTGTCCCTGGGGCAGGTGCCAGCACGGAAGATGATGGCTACCTCTTGAGCTTTGTCTACGATCCCGCGGAAAACAAGAGTGAACTTATCATAGTTGATGCCAGCAACATGGAGAAGGATCCGGTGGCGCGTGTACATTTACCCAGGCGGATACCCGCAGGATTTCATGGTAGCTGGGTTGCTGACTGATCCAGTTTGCTGGAGAGCGTAGGAGCCAATCTGCATCTATTTCACGAAACGCTGTGCTCCTCACTCAACCCCATTCGAAAGAGGTTCTCCTCTGGTTCCATGCCAGCTTCTTCACAGGCCGCAGCGATCTCCGCAAGCATCGGGTTGCGACGAAGCCTTAGCCCACCTGTCACGTGCATGTTCTCACCCGTCATAAAGGATTCGTCACTGGCGAGCCAGACCGCCGCCGCTGCAACATCGTCAGATGTCCCCACCCGTCCCAGGGGATACGCCTTACGGAACTCCTCGATGATAACGGGTATGTGGAAGACAGCAGCAGCCATCGGTGATTCGTTAACACCCAGGCTGATAGAGTTTGCCTTGATGCCCTTGCTGCCAAATTCGTTGGCTACGGTGCGGATAACATGGTCAATGCCCGCCTTGGTTCCCATATAGGCGGCGTGGCTTTCGAACATAATGGTCGCTGTTTCAGTGGACAACTGAATAATGGATCCACCATCGGTCATGGCTCGAACCAACCCCTGCAAATACTGAAAGACACCCACGTACTGCAGGGCCACCATCGCCTCCAGTTCTTCGCGGGTCGTATCCAGAAAGGGTTTGAGCAACCCCCAGCCAGTGCAGTTCACACCTATATCAACTTTCCCGAAACGCTCAAGAGTAGCTGTCATGAGAGCCTCGATATCTTCTTCAACCGTGATATCGCAGATGGCATAGGCGCCATCGATCTCGTCAGCCAGCGTTGAAAGCACATCCTCATGGCGGCCGGCCACCATTACCTTCGCCCCCTCCTGGGTGAATCGGCGGGCTATCACCTGCCCGATATTGTCCTTCGTCGCGGCACCAAGGACGATCCCAACCTTGCCATCCAGTCGACCCATCACTGCTCTCCTCAGTCCTGATTTCTGAGGACAGTTTACTTAAATGATCAATCTTTAATCAATTGAGTAATTGCCCCCGGATAGGCTAGAGTGTCGTGTTGGACCTGCAAGAATAAGAATGAGAAAAGGGGTGATGAAGAATATTGGCATAATAGCACTGGCGGCATGGGCTCTTACTTGGGTTCTTGGCTATGCAGGACTGGGGAATTTTCTCCATGTACTGGTGGTTGGTATAGACCAGTCAATGATTTCACTAGCCCCACCAATAGCCTTTGGGCTTTTTTTTGTTACCAGTATCACCCTGACAGTGATCTGGGTCAGGCAGAAAGAGAGCAACGCTCCTACAGATGAAGCATCTTCCGGCAGGCGCAAATTTCTAATGGGTTCTGCCGCGGTATCCGGTGGAATGGTCGGTGCCGCGGTAGCAACAATGGGTCGGATCGAAGGCTGGCTCAGGGTTACAGGACCTGCTCTATCTGCGGAAGTAGAACAAACTGCGCCTGTCGTAAATGCAAGCTGGAAAGGTGCGAGGATTGCACACAAAAGACCGCTGGGACGAACAGGATTTATGGTGTCTGATATTTCCATGGGCACCACTCAATTCCTTCGACACTCGGATCCAGAAGGCCTTTTCCGCGAACTTCTCGATCGTGGCGTTAACTATATCGATACATCGCCTGATTATGCCGGCGCAAAATCCGAAACAGCTCTTGGTAATGTTCTAAAAGATCGGAACCGGGGGGAACTTTTTATCGTAACCAAGTGGTGCACATCGGATGGTCACGTGAGCCAGGGCTCCAGTGTAGAAACCTACCTGACGGCACTTGATGACAGTTTGCAGCGCCTAAATACAGACTACGTAGACCTGATACATGTTCACTCCTGTGATTCCGTTGAACGCCTGCTCGATCCCAATATGCTGAAGGCATTCGATATAGCAAAGGCTGATGGACGTGCCCGGTTCCTCGGCGTCACATCGCACACTCCAAACTTGGAAGAGGTGGCTTACGCGGCCATAGAAAGTGATAAGTTTGATGTAATGATGCTGGCCTACCACCACGGCGCCTGGCCGAAGCAGCAGGATATTATTAAGAAGGCAGCAGAAAAAAATATGGGCATTGTCGCCATGAAGACACTTAAGGGCGCCAAACACAAAGGCATGCTGGAATTCCAGAATGAGTCCACCTCCTATGCGCAGGCGGCTTTCAAATGGGTGATGTCGAACCCCGATGTTTCCTGTCTGGTTATTTCCTTCTTTGAAACAGAGCATGTTGATGAGTACATCCATGCGTCTGGCAAATCCATGACAACTAACGATACTGCAGTGTTGCAGAAATATGATGAGATGATTGCCGGCACCCATTGCCTCGCGAACTGTGGAGACTGCCTGGGTTCTTGTCCGCATGCAGCCCCTATCAATGATGTGCTGAGACACCGTATGTATTTTGAGGACTATGGTGATCAGAAACAGGCCATGCAGTTGTACTCAGCATTGGATAAGAATGCTGATTCATGCCTGACCTGCACGGCTCCGTGCACCGGCGCCTGCCCGCAGAATATTAATATTCAAGATCGTATGAGCGGCGCACATGAAAAGCTTTCGCTGGCATAAGCCAATTTCACTTTTAGCCCGGCATTTTCATCCAGACGGAGGAAGACAATGATTGTAGGTATCCACCATATTGCTATTGGTGTCAGCGATTTCGAAAAAGGGCTGACTTTTTACCGTGATGCACTCGGCTTTGAAGTCGTTCAGGAGGGGCAGTTCGATGATGTGCCGCTCGTGAATAACGCAATTGGCCTTGAAGCGGCGAAAGCTAGAATGGCAATGTTAAAGGGCAGCAATGCATTTATTGAATTGTGGGAATACACCCATCCGGAACCAAAGGATCTCCGTTCAAGACCATGCGACTATGGCTACCCGCATTTTGCCCTACAGGTTGATGACATACAAAGCGAATATGATCGCCTGAAAGAATTTGGTATGGAGTTCGTGGGTGAGGTCGTCCATTTTGGTGAGACAAGTTCAGCCATATACGGACGCGATCCCTGCGGCAACGTTATTGAATTGTATGAAATCAAGACAGATGAAATTGCTCAACTGGAGCGATGAGCGCCAGGGCGGGTCTGCTATTTCTCAGCAGGATCAGATCACATTTCCCTGCAATGCTTCGACAACTGCTCCGGTCTATACTAAACGGCTTCTAACTGGCTAACTCTCAATGCAAGATACTCGATCCCTGTTACTCGAAACCAGTTTTCCTCCACTCTATCGTTTGAAGCTCGATACCCTCCAGGTCAATCTTGGTTACCTGTGCAACCTCAGTTGTACCCATTGCCATGTCAATGCAGGCCCCACACGAACGGAACTGATGGACGAGGACATTATTAACCTGGTTCTGGCTTTTATAGAGAAAAATGGCGTTGGCACACTGGATTTGACCGGCGGATCTCCAGAGATGAACCCCAATTTTAGCCATCTTGTCATCGAAGCAAGAAGGATGGGGACACTAGTCATGGACAGGTGCAATCCGACAATCCTGATGGAACAAGGTTATGAATATCTGCCAGAATTCCTGGCAGAGCATAATGTTGTGATTAACGCGTCGATGCCTTGCTATCAGGAACAGAATGTTGACAAACAACGTGGCAAAGGGGTCTACCAGAACAGTATCGCGGGCCTGAGGAGACTCAATGATGTTGGTTATGGAAAGGAAGGCAGCAATCTCGTACTCAACCTCGTCTACAACCCAGACGAGCCCATCCTACCGCCTGACCAGCAATCTCTTAAGGAAGATTATCAGCTCGCCCTAAGGGAAGAGCACAGCATCGTGTTTACTGATCTATTCGTGCTGGCTAACATGCCAATCAGTCGCTTTGGCGCTCGCCTGCTGGCCAAGAATCAGTACGGAGACTACATGGACCTTCTCCGAGGATCTTTTTCGGAAGAGAATCTTAACAGCGTCATGTGTCGGTCACTGGTCAGCGTTGACTACCAGGGCTATATCTATGATTGCGACTTCAACCAGATGTTGATGATGCAGACCCTGGCAACTGATAAGCACAGAACTCATTTGAGAGATCTTTTTGACAGGAACCTGGAGGGTAGCCCGATAGCGGTCGGCGAGCATTGCTATGGGTGTACCGCAGGCCAGGGTAGTAGCTGCGGAGGAGCCCTCGCCTAGGGTTAGTGATGGCGCACCAGCCTCCAAAAATCTCGATAATCGTGCCCGTCTTGAACGAAGCTGGAGCTATTGGAGATGCGCTTGGACCCCTGAAACATGACAACGTTGAGGTCATCGTTGTCGATGGTGGCAGCAGCGATGAAACCCTGGATATCGTCAACCGGTATCCATGCAGGGTGATGGGATCAACGAAAGGACGGGCCAGCCAAATGAATAAGGGTGCCGAAGCTGCCTCGGGAGATATCCTGCTTTTCCTACATGCAGACACAATACTGCCAGAATCATTTACATCTTACCTGCAGTCTGACTTTTGGCTTTCAGACAGATCCTGGGGCCGTTTCGATGTGCGACTGGGCGGTGAGCAACCCTCGTTTCGAGTGATTGAATGGTTCATGAACAACCGCTCTCGACTAACTGGGGTTTGCACGGGTGACCAGGCAATCTTTGTAAGACGGGAGGCCTTTGAAAAGGTAGGCGGCTATGCGCTGATCCCCCTAATGGAAGATATAGAACTCAGCAAGAGCCTGAAGAAAATCTCCCCGCCCTTTTGTGTCGATACCAAGCTTACAACCTCCAGTCGTCGCTGGGAGTCAAACGGAATCGTAAGGACAATCCTGTTGATGTGGAAACTTCGGCTCATGCATTTTGCAGGCGTCAAGGGTAATGCGCTCGAGAAACAGTATGGCCGGTCGCCGGCCCCTTTCTAGGTCAGTGAGCAAACCACGCCTGGTGATATTCTGCAAAGCACCTATCCCCGGGGAGGTTAAGACACGCCTGATTGCAACCGAAGGCATCGCATCCGCCACAAGAATACATGAGGAACTGGCGACTCGATTGATTCTTGAATGCCTGGCATCTGACCTCCTGCGAGAAATGAATATCGAACTCTGGTGCAGCCCAACGACGGAGCACAAATTTTACGATCAATTTGATGTCCCCAGGTTTCTACAACAGGGAGCAGATCTGGGTGAGCGTATGTTGAACGCCTTCGACTTTTCTGAAACCGCAACCCAACTGATTGGAACTGATTGCCCCAACCTGACAGCCGAATATATACAGTCGTCGTTTTACCAACTGGCCACCCACGACGCCGTACTTGGCCCGGCAGAAGACGGTGGATATGGATTGATCGGACTACAGGTCCCGGAACCGAGTGTATTCAAGGGTATACAATGGGGTACAGGGCAGGTGTGTTCAGATACCTGTCGACGCTTGGATAAGCTGGAAATGAATTGGGCACTATTGCCCCAGCTGTGGGATGTCGACAGACCCGAAGATGTTCAGAGATGGCGTGGTAATCCCCCTGCTAATTCTTTCTAGTTCCATATTGATGGCCTATAGCCATCAATATGTACTTGTGGATTCATAAGAAATGAGCGTTAATAATTCCTATACTCTGCACTATACTCACCCTCGGTTATTTACTTTACAGCCTATATGTTGAGTTTGTCGGCGTAACGCTTGCCTGAAATCATCGCCTTTTTGTGAGCTTCATTGTAACGCTCATACGTGTCTACTAGAGTGGGGATATTTAATCAGATGGAGAATGTTTTGGCAGAGACCAGAACGTCTGGCAACATGGCGGATCACTTAGCAAACGAAGATTGGAAAAAGGTAGCAGATTATCTTAGCAGTACGGAATTCGCTACCCATTTAGGCATTAGTGTTAATTTGGACAATCCAGACCATCCCAAATGTGAAGTGTCAAATATTCAACCTTTTCATCTTGGCGGTATTGGCCAGGAATTTGTGAATGGCGGAATAATTTCAGCGGTTCTAGATTTTACTCTGGGCCTTACAGGACTGAAGTATTCGAGGATGGGCAAATTTGCTACGCGCAGCCTGAATATAGATATAGCCAGGCCGGTCGAGAACAGCAGATTCTATGTAATCGCCAAGTGCAACAGGAAAATTGCGAACAACGTTTTCTCGGAAGCAACCGTATTTGATTCAAGCGATGAACCGTGTGTTTACGCCACTGGAATGCTGAGAGTTGGTATCAAAAAGATCCAACGCTAGGGTCAGAGCCAAGTGCCAGGGTCAACTGATCCTTGGGATTCCATTAGCCGTCAATATGTTCTTGTGAGTCCGGAAGAAAAGGGCGTTAATAATTCCTATACTCTAGAAATTCCCGCCCCCTGGTACCTTTCATTCCAAGTACATCCATAAGGACCTCATTATTCTTTGAGATGATCTTACATCAGAATCAAGAGGGTCTCTTGTGTGTGACGTCAGCCCATATGGTACCGCCTAGCCCTGTTTGCTAAGAGACACTTCTGCGAATTTAAACCGAAGCAGAGGAGTTTCAAATGAACTGGAAGTCTCTCTTAACTTTGCTTGTGCCGAGAGCTTCTTTCACACGATAAAAGTTGAATTGATCCATGGCGAGCAATTTGAAACGCGTGGAGAGATGCGTCAGGCAGTATTCGAATAAATAGAAGTTGACTACAATAGAACCCGCCGACATAGCACTATTGGGCAAGTAAGTCCTGAAGCGTTTGAGGCAAAACAAGTCGCTAAACACGGTATCCACTAAAAGTGGGCAGGATCAAGGTGCTGGACACACAATAGTTTCAATCACGTATGTACCATCAGAAGGCCGCGGTCCCGTCTTCATTTTGCAGGTCTCAGAGGGGCTCACATAAGCTCCCCAATTTGAATCGTTTCGGGTTTCGCCTAAATAAACACCAGGCCTGTAATCTCCATTCACACACGTAACTGTGTAGGTATTATCGTAACGCACAAGCTGTCCCGGCCCAGTATCGGAATCGGTATGTCCCAGATTGCAATGAGCCTCTGACAATGTATTCGTCACGGTCTGCCAGCCATATGTAGAAACCGAGCACGATGTAGAAGCAGGCACGTCACCTAAACCACAGCCGCTAAATTCATCGCCGGGTTCATTCGTCAAACTATCTGAGCCATCACCTATCGGTCCGATGTCGAAGCCGATCGGATCATGCTGCTTACCTAAACTAGAATCATCATGCTGCTTACCTAAACGAGGCTGGCCTAGCTCACCCAAACGAGGATCATCCTGCTCATCTATTGGTCCCCCCTCACCTGAACCAGGCCCACCACCGCCTTCGCAATCTTCGATCAAGAAAACCAC
>PBRQ01000029.1 GCA_002725995.1 Gammaproteobacteria bacterium | reverse complement strand
GGAATTTGGGATCAACGTAACAATAGACGTAACACTAACATGATTTGAAGCTGCGATAATGCTTATATATCAACACTATAACTGCAAAGACCAAGTCCTCTGCGAACAACCCATTTCACAGCCGATGTGATAGCTACTCAGTGTTGTTTCTATTCCCAAACCAGATCAAGCAATCTCAAGGTTCCGCATACCAGGAGCCATCGTCTTTTTTGCGAATCCAGGGTTGTGAATACCAGAAATAGCGCCGGGGTTCATTCGCAGGCATGGTGCAGTTGTAGCGTGATCGGCCTATCGGCACGTCCATGACAGGCAGGACACGAAAAGTGGTTGAGTCCAGAGCAGCGATATCCATTTTCCCGCCCGGTCCATAGCAGGTCAACTCACCCGTTCTCCACTTGCCTTCGGTAAAATTGAGCACCAGTTCCGGGCGCAGGTTTCCTGGTTCTAGTAGCGACTCAATACTGGCCCCTCTTATTGGCATGGGGAGCGTATTGACCTTGGTTTTGAAAGCGGCGAGGCCTGCATAATTCCCAGCCAAGGGAAAGCGGGGCAGGGCAAGGAAGTCCGAATCTGCTCCCGCGGCACCGCTTTGCTGTCCGAACCCTTCGTATCCAAGGCTTGCGACAAGTGCCAGAACGTCCTGGTTGTATTCACCATAGGGGTAAGCAAACAGCCTGGGAGATTCTCCCAGGTGCTTGTCAATTTCTATTTGTGCACCACTAATTTCTTCACCAATTCTCTGCCGCCATTCTTCGTTACTCTCATCAGCTTTTTTTCGCAGCAGGTGTAAATGCGACCGGGTATGGTTTGCAATAAGCGCACCGTTGTCAGCCATTTCGGCAAGTTGCTGCCAGTTCAGGTAGTGGCTGGAGCTACCTACGAGGTTCGTGGCAACGAAAATGGTAAAGGGAAACTTTTTCTTCTTTAGCAGTGGGTACGCTTCTGTGTAGATGCTGGAGTAGGCATCGTCAAAGGTAATCGCGATGGTTGCGCTAGGGAGTGCCAACCCACTTTTTAGTGCGTCGGTAATCTGGCTAAGGGGCAGAATGCTAAAATTCGCGTCATCAAGATATTCCAACTGCGCGGCAAAATCAGTCGGTGTGATGCTCGTGATGGCTGGTGTGCCTACATCAACATGGTGATATTGCAGTACGACGGCAGCGCCCCGTGCGTACAAGGGTGCATACAAAGACAGGGAGAGGGAAAGCGCGGCAATGATTGTTCTAAGCATATTGTTTTGACGATTTGTCGGCGGATTGGTTCAACGCCGGCCAGGGAGTGTAGAATGGCGGCTTCAACAAAGCGTCAAAGATTCATTTCTTCACAAAAACGATTCTTCATAAAACAGTTCTCCAAAAAAAGGTTTGCACAAAAATTATGTCTTCAATAGAGGCGCTTGGCCAGAAGCAGGCCCGGAACAAAAACAAGCTCCACAAGCGGCTGCGGCGGGAGACTGGTAAGGCAATTGCCGATTTCAATATGATCGAGGACGGTGACCGGGTCATGGTTGCCGTATCTGGGGGTAAAGATTCCCTGACGCTTCTGGATATTCTGATGAGCCTGAAGAAAAGGGCACCCATTAACTTCGACATACTTGCAGTTAATCTCGATCAGAAACAACCGGGATTTCCGGGCTCGGTACTGCCCGCCTATTTCGAATCAATTGGCGTTGATTTCAAGATAGTGGAAGAAGATACCTACTCCCTGGTGATGGACATGGTGCCTGAGGGGAAGACGTACTGTAGCTGGTGTTCAAGGTTTCGTCGCGGCATTCTTTACCGCTTTGCGAAAAATAATGGGTACAACAAAATTGCGCTTGGTCACCATCGTGATGATATGGTGGAAACACTTTTTCTTAATCTTTTTTATGGTGGCAAGCTAAAGTCGATGCCACCAAAGTTGCATAGTGATGATGGCGACAGTATTGTCATTCGTCCCCTGGCATACTGCCGAGAGAAAGATATAGATCGCTATGCGAAATTAGAGGGCATGCCCGTTATTCCGTGTAATCTGTGCGGTTCCCAAGGTAACCTGCAGAGGCCTGTCATCAAGGAAATGCTGCAGGCATGGGATAAGCAGCACCCTGGCCGGATTGAAACCATCTTTCGTGCCATGACAAATGTCGTGCCTTCTCACCTGGCAGATACGTCCCTGTTTGATTTCGACTCAAATCCGCTTCGCTCTCAACCTGAAGCTGTGGCTGACTCAGGTGAAGGGGATGTCGAGATTATTGCAAAATCGCCTTAGCTAGTTCTCGTCCGTTTTCTAACAACGAGTGGTCCACGCGCGCGCTATGGATGCTGAAACCTATGCAACCTGTTCGTTGTGCAGTTGATGCATGGCGCTGATGAAGTTTGATAATTCCTGCGAAAAGATCATCTGAAGTGTTTTGATATCTCCTTCAGAGTTTTGCAAAAAGTGCTCGATATCTCTGGAGATATTCATCAGGCTAATAGCGCCAAAGCTACCCGCTACACCAGCGATGTTGTGTACCAGCCGCTCTGCCTTATCACAGTCCTGTTCGGTGTGTGATGTCAGCCCATATGGACTGACGACGTACACCCTGGCTTCAATATGACTGGGATGCCAGCGGTAGCCTGGATACCAGTATTGAACGGACCGTCACGTTTGGACAATACCGTGGCCATGACCGGATTTTTTTGTGGAAGGAAGCCAGCTAGCACGGACATCGGTACGATTTGTAAGACATCGCCTACAGAGGTTTAAGACATTTGCCATCGATAAACCGAGTTCAGGTGGGTAACTTAGAAACCGTACAAGGATGTGCATTATCAAGGAAGATGAATAGGACTTCCCCTATAGCTTCACCAGGGCATCCCTGGTGAAGCTAACCGGATTCAGCGACCAAATATTATTCGCGCATTATCCCCCAAAGAAAATGCGATATAACGCCCCGCTCAGGGGCGTTTTTTTTGGGACAGCTATTTTGATCGCTGGAAGACTCTAGTTGTCACCCATTCTTCCGCTGACACCCTTGGTAGTAGCAGAAACCTCATGGGCTGGCTCGTCCGGTCGCAGAGCACGAACGGCGGCACCTGTTTGCCACATTTCAGAATCCCGCATCTCTTTCAACTCAGCATTCAGGGACTCCTGATAATTTGCCTGACCCGTACTTTCCAGCACTCGCTCGCACTCTTCACCACTCTGAACTCTATCGTAGAGCTTCTCGAAAACCGGTGAGACAGCATCTCTGAAGGGTCCTTTCCAGTCTAGTGCGCCGCGCTGAGCGGTAGCAGAACAGTTGCTGAACATCCAGTCCATACCGTTTTCATCGACCAGGCGAATAAGGCTTTGGGTCAATTCCTCAACTGTTTCGTTGAATGCTTCACTAGGGGAGTGACCGTTCTTGCGCAGGCACTCGTACTGGGCTTCCATGACGCCGGCCAGGGCACCCATTAGGATTCCCCTTTCACCGGTCAGGTCACTGAAGACTTCATTCTGAAATGTTGTGGGGAACAGGTAGCCTGAACCCACGGCAATGCCAACCGCGATACAGCGTTCTTCTGCTTTGCCAGTCGCATCCTGTGCCACTGCGAAGCTTGAATTTATGCCCGCACCGGACAGAAAATTTCGGCGCACGGAGGTTCCTGAACCTTTGGGTGCCACCATGATTACATCCACATCATCCGGTGCAACGATTCCGGTTTGCTGTGCATAGGTAATAGAGAAGCCGTGTGAGAAGTAGAGGGCATCCCCCTTATTCAGGTTTTCCTTGATAATGGGCCAGATGGTTCGCTGGGCTCCGTCGGATACCAGTATCTGAATGATGGTTCCTCTGCTGGTGGCTTCCGCGATATCGAACAGGGTTTCTCCGGGCACCCAGCCATCTGCTACTGCCCTGTCCCAGTCCTTCTGAAATTCTTTGGCTTGCCCGATAATGACATTGATGCCGTTATCCTTCATATTGAGAGCCTGAGCGGGACCCTGGACGCCGTAGCCGATAATGGCCACGGTCTCATCTTTTAGGACTTCCTGGGCTTTTGGTACGGGAAATTCACTGCGCATGATGACAGTTTCACTTACGCCGCCAAAATCTATGGTTGCCATGTACTTAATTCCTCTATTATATACTCACGGGATCAACAGGAAGATTTACCGGAATGATTGTTACGAACTCATCAGGGGATTTTCTCTCCTGATTTTACTGGTTTGTCGACACCGGAGTCTCTGTTAAATGGAAGGCGCAAGGATAAACTACCTATCCAGTGTTTCAAAGAGGTATCTTTATCTGGTTTTCCCCCAATACCCTCGGAATTAGAGCCCTTTTGCCATCACATAGTCGTCCATGAAGAATCCGCTACCAATATCCACCAGCACCGATTCCTGCTGTCCATAGCCATTGCGCTGGTAGGTTTTGAGTGCGACATGATTGTGCTTATTCACGTTGAGGGTAATGGATTCAAAGCCAGCCTTCCTGGCTTCATCTTCAACATGTGTCAGCAGCAGAGAACCCAGGCCCTGCCCGTGAAAGGCCTGTAGCAGATAGAGCTTGTGCAGTTTCATGGTGCCCTCTTTGTTGGTTGCTCCATAGGCAGCGAAACCAGCCATCACCCCGCAGACGACCAGCTTGTCTATGGATACCCCGGTGGCGAGGTCTCTGGTCATGGTTTCAAGTGAATAGTCCAGTGCCAGCATGTAGGCGATCTGTTCATGCGTAATAATGCCAGGGTAGTGTTCATACCAGATGGTATTGGCGATATCCTTGATGTCAGGCAGGTCTTCTGGACCGGCTGCAAGGATCTTGGCATCTGATAAATTATGTGTCATGACAGGATTGTAACTTAAAAGGTTTCTGGTCAGGTTTTGGTTTTTGTTGTTTCAGGCCACCAGTATCCTTATGAGGGAACTGGGTGAGAGACTTTCACCCCCATTATTGCAAGGTAGTCAGAATGAGTACACTTGATACCCGGCAACGCCATAAAACGTTGCAGGAATTACAGAATGTGAGCTTTGACCTCGCGATTATCGGCGGTGGCATTACGGGTGCCGGTATCCTGAGAGAGGCGAGCTTAAGGGGCCTGTCAGCTGCCCTTCTGGAAGCAGAAGATTTTTCCTCCGGCACTTCCAGTAAATCAACCAAACTGATTCACGGTGGTATCCGTTACCTCGCTATGGGGCACTTTCATGTCGTCAGGGAAGCCTCCTTGGAAAGAAAGCGAGTTAATGCTCTGGCGCCACACCTTGCTGAACCTCAATGGCTGATGCTGCCTGCAGGAAACCTCCTAGAGTCCTTCAAGTATCGGGCTGGTGTTACTGTGTATGAGCAGCTCGGTCAGGTAGAGCCCTGGGACCTTCACTTCAACCTGTCCAGCGACTCACTTGCGCAAAGAGAACCGCTGCTGGATACGATGCGCTATTCCCGGGCATGTGTTTACCGAGAGTATTTAACTGATGATGCGCGCCTGGTCATGGCCAATATTCGAGCAGGCACGAGGGCTGGTGGTGTGGCATTTAACAGGGCTTGCGTCAGTGGCGTGATTAAGGATGATGGCAAACTGCGGGCCCTGCACGTCAGGTGCGAAGTGTCAGGTGAGGAGATAGTAGTCAAATGTAAAGGGGCGATCAATGCAGCGGGTCCCTGGGTTGAGTCCGTCTGTGATCTTGATGGCCTGCGAAGTGAGAAACTACTGGTTCTATCGAAGGGCATTCACATCGTTATTCCCCACAAACTTTTGCCACTGAAGCAGATGGTACTGATGGTAGGCCCGGACAACAGGCCTGTGTTTGCGATTCCCAGGGGAGAAGTGGTTTATATCGGTACTACGGACAGCCGCTATGAGCAGCCGGCTGATCTCTGGCCGCAGGTGAAACGCAGTGAGCTTGAATATCTATTTCTGCCCATCAGGGATTACTTTGGCGTGAGACTTAAACTTGAAGATTGCGTATCCACCTGGGCAGGCTTGCGCCCCCTTATATCGCAGCGGGGGAAGTCAACGAAAGAGATTTCCCGCAAGGATGAGATCTGGATCAGCAAGTCTGGGCTCATCACAATTGCCGGTGGAAAATTGACCGGATACAGGAAGATGGCTGAAGAAACGGTAGATACAGCGGTTAGGTACCTGCAGCTTTCCTCAGAAAGTGAATCAGAAGATATTCCCTTGCCGGGGGGTAATTTTGTCGGTGATGTTGAAGCGCAGGTTTCGCGTTTGCAGCAGGAGTATCCGATGAGTGAGGGCGCGGCCTTGCGACTTTTCAGGCTTTATGGCAGTGAGGCGTGGGATGTGATGGCGTTGAATCCGGAGCCGGTGTCAGCTGGGGTTAGCATCGTTGCCGGTGAGTTGATCTGGGCGGTTCAAGAGGAAGGTGCATCGACCCTGGAGGATGTAATCTATCGCCGCACCCGGGCGGCCTTTTACCGGCCACTGGAGGTTGCTGAAATTATCGAGCCAGCATCCATAGTAGTCGCAGGCATTTTGAATTGGTCTGAGAGTCAGCGCATTGCTGAAGTGGAATCAGTTAGAAGCAGATTCAGGACAGATAGTGAAATTAGCTAGTCCTATCAATGAGGCATGTGTCAACGAGGCTGGTTTAGTGTGTCTCAACCTGCTCAAGTAGCCAACTCATCACCACATTTTCCTGGCCAACGCGCATATTGGTGTATAAGTTTACGGAATACATGTTTCAACGTCGACCCCATGTGAACAAAAGCCTGGAATTTGCTGTTCTAATTTGGTTAGTTAAGGGGTTTGATTTATGTGGGGTAGGTAATGAGTGCAAAAGTGCTTCTAACTGCAGAGGAAAAGGGACTGTTCAGAGATACGGTGAGTAAATTTCTCGACCGGGAAATAGAACCATACTATGAGAAATGGGAACAGGATGAGCTCTGGCCCAGGAAAATATGGAAGCAACTGGGTGAAAATGGATTTTTGTGTGTGGACATGCCTTCTACATTTGGCGGCTATGACGCGTCCTTTGAACTGAGTTGCATCGTTACTGAAGAAATTGCACGAGCCGGATATGGTGCGCTTGCTTCTGGTGTATCAGTTCATTCGGATATCGTTGCATCCTATATCTTGCACCTGGGTTCTGAGCAGCAGAAACAGAGGCTGCTCCCCAAAATGGTATCAGGAGACCTGGTTGGCGCCATAGCCATGACGGAGCCGGGTGCCGGCAGTGATCTGCAGGGGATGAACACCAGCGCAGTAAAGGATGGTGATGGCTACATTATTAATGGTCAGAAAATGTTCATTACCAATGGCCAGCATTGCGATTTTATAATCGTGGCCACAAAAACAGATCCCAAACTGGGTGCCAGGGGAATGACACTGTTTATCGTCGATTGCAAACTTGACGGTTTCGAGCGTGGACGCAATCTTGAAAAAATCGGACTCCATTCAGGGGATACATCGGAGCTCTTTTTTCAGGATGTACGTGTATTGGCAAGTGATATTTTAGGCGGAGAGGGTCAGGGGTTCATAAACCTCATGAATGAGCTGCCACGCGAAAGGTTGATCCTTGGCGTCGGTAGCGTAGGTGCTGCACAGGGTATGCTGGAAGAAACTGTCAGCTATGTATTGGAGCGTAAAGTATTTGACAAACTTCTGTCCACATTCCAGAACACACGTCATGTCCTTGCTGAGATAAAAACTGAAATTGAGCTCAATCGAGCTTTGGTGGAGAAGTGTGTTAGTCGCTATGTCGATGGCGAGCTATCGCCGGGTGAAGCTTCCTTGTGTAAGCTGGCAGCAAGTGAGATGCAAGGCCGTGTCGCCGACAAGTGCCTGCAGTTGTTTGGTGGCTATGGCTACATGCGTGAGTACAAAATTTCGCGAGCGTTTCTTGATGCCAGGGTACAGAGGATCTACGGTGGTACGTCGGAGATAATGAAAGAACTCATATCGCGAGATCTTGTGGGCAGATAGGTTTCGAAACAATAGAAATTGACAAAACGATATAGGATATCTGCGTGCGAGGCGGGCAGAGATTTCCCGTTGTAGTGGACCCCATGCCGCGAAATGTGAGTGAAAAAATGTTAAAAGAGTGTTGCGTTGACAGTTTCCCGGCCCTGCTTCCGGGACGAACCTGGCGCATTTTAGCTTAACAACCTGTTTTGGGGGATAGTACTCGTGCTTAGAAAACGCGCTAATAGGTCACCGGCGCCAGTCTTTTGTGGGCGGTCAGGGGGATTACATGTGTAGGCGTCAAACCTTGTGTCTGTTGGCGGTACTATACCCTACGTCGCTGGCCGCACAGGATCTCATTTTCGACCTTGCCCCGAATGAAAAGGTCTCTGTGCAACGGCACCTTGTTGATGTCGACCTGGATGGGAAGCTGGACGAGCCAATATGGCAAAAACTACCTGCCTACGATGAGTTCGTCGTTATTGAGCCGGATACGCTTAGCCGGCCAACCTATAGAACCAGGGTGCGATTTTTTTATGATGACAAGAGCCTCTATGTCGGTATTGACATGGATCAGCCTAAAGAGACGCTGGTTGCCCGGTTGACCGGCAGGGACTCTCGCCAATTTAACCGCGACACCATAAATATAACATTGGATACCTCCGGTGAGGGACGTTATGGCTATTGGTTTGGTGTCGCCCTAGGGGGATCCGTGATGGATGGAACCCTGCTTCCAGAGAGACAGTTTTCTCGCGACTGGGATGGTGCCTGGTGGGGTAAAAGTGATGAAACCGATACGGGCTGGTCGGCTGAGTTTAGAATTCCCTGGAGTAGCGTGTCTATGCCACTGACGTCGGAAGTAAGACGCCTGGGTCTGTACATGTCCAGGAAAGTCGCCCATGTGGATGAGCGCTATGGTTGGCCGGCCTTGCCAATGACCGTACCGAAATTCATCTCGGCCCTTCAGACGCTCGAAGTCAAAGACGTGAACCCTAAGCAGCAGTTTAGTGCTTACCCTTTTGCGGCGGTGGCCGATGATCGTATTGATGGTGAAGTAAAGTATCGGGTTGGTGCCGATTTCTTCTGGCGCCCGTCCACTAACTTTCAAGTGACTGCCACAGTCAATCCTGACTTTGGCAGCGTCGAATCAGACGACGTGGTAATCAACCTCAGTGCAACCGAGACATTTTTCCCCGAAAAAAGGCTGTTCTTCCTGGAAGGACGCGACGTGTTTAGTGCAACACCGCGCGCTGATACAGGTGGCAGGGGAGTCGGCCCCAGGGGTACGCCAACAACGCTCGTCAATACACGGCGAATTGGAGGGAGACCAGTCGAGCCGGAATTTGATGCGGGCGAAGAGGTGCACGACAGAGAGCTAATTCAGCCGGTAGACTTGATAGGTGCAGTAAAGCTAACGGGTCAATATGGTCGCTTTCGATACGGTTTTCTCGGTGCGTTTGAGGACGATGTTAAGTTTGATGTTGAACTGGATGGAGGGCAGATCAATATCAGTGGGGACGGCAGCGATTATGGCGTCGCCCGGATTCTATATGAGGATACGCCGGGCGGTGCTTACCGGGCCCTCGGGTTTCTGTCTACTGCAGTGCTCCATCCCGACCGGGATGCTGTAACTCATGGTGTTGATGGGCACTACCTGTCGGATGACGGTAAATGGAAAATGGATGGCCAGGTGTTCATGTCGGACCTGGATGGTATCGAAAATGGCCTGGGTGGTTTTGTAGATTTTGAATATACTTTTCGCAAAGGTGTTTCCCAGCGTCTTGGCATTGAGTTCCTGGATGATACGGTTAATATCAATGACTTGGGGTTTCTGCAGCGAAATGATAATTTCAGGATTCGCTCTGCACACATAAGAACATCATCGGATCTTTCCTGGGCGAGGGACAATCAATTCGACGTAAGGGGTTATGTGCAGAAGAACAGGGCAGGCCTGTTCACAGGTGGTGGCTTTTTTGTCTCGAACCGAACCACGTTCAAAAACCTGACGAAAGTGACCGCGCGGCTAAACTTTTTCCCATCAAGTTTCGATGACTTGAATAGTTTTGGCAACGGAACCTATAGAGTTGAAGAGCGGGCAAGTATGTCGCTTCACTGGCGTTCCGACTCATCCAAAAAATTCCACTACGGGTTTAGGACAAGCTTTTCTGAGGAGGCCCTGGGGGGACTGACTTATACGGCAGCAACTAGTCTCCTGTGGCGCCCCACTGACCGCTTTGCTATAAGCGCAAGCGTAAAGTACAAGGAGAGGAATGGGTGGCTGCTCCACCAGGAAGAGAAAAACTTCACCACCTTTGATGCGGAACAGTGGCAACCCAAGCTGTCGATCGACTACTTTTTCAGCGCCAAACAACAATTTAGAGTGTCCCTTCAGTGGGTTGGCATCCAGGCGCAGGAGGATGCCTTTTATAGAATTCCAGCCAACCCCGGTAGCCTGATTGCCGTTTCGAAACCAGCAGGCCCGTCCGACAGCTTCTCGCTTTCCCAGGTGAGTCTGCAGGCAAGATACCGGTGGGAGATTGCCCCGCTGTCAGACATTTTTGTAGTGTATACTCGACTGGCTGATCAGAGTGCTGCGCTGGGAAGTTCGGACTTCTCTGATATTTTCACCAATAGTTATGATGAACCGCTGGCAAATTTGCTCGTGATCAAAATTAGATACCGCATCGGCTCGTAGGAACGCACTATGCCGCGATACGATTATTACTGTGATGCTAACGGCCAGTCGGTCGAGGTAAAACATGGTATCTCAGTGAAAATTGAAAACTGGGGTCAACTCTGTGAGCAGGCTGGAACTGATCCGGGGGATACCATGCTGGATTCCATCGTCCGGAAAATCATTACGGTGGCTCCCATGTCAAACACCCCGAAGGGTGATAGCTGGCTAAAGAACCAGGGTTTCACTAAGTTGGTCAAGCGGAATGATGGCACCTATGAAAATGTCACAAGAACGGGAACAGAGAAGCGGTTTCTCGATCCCAAAGATCCAACCAGCATGCCTCATCTTCACAAAAAAATAAGTGATTGATTCAGTGACCAGAATTGCTTCACTTTTATTCCTGGTATTTGTCTGTATGGTAGTCAATCCGCCTTTGCGCACTGAGGAAGCGAACTTTTTCCTTATCCGCTACCTGCCCGGCGAAAACTGGAATCACACGATCTCTTATCAGGACCAGTCAGGTCTCGTAAATCATCACGCTTACCTGCTAAAAATGCACATCAAAGACCAGATCGTTATGGTGGGGGGGTAGTCAGTGGCGTGCCGGGAAGCTTGATGTTGATTAGAACCAGTTCAAGGGAAGAGGCAGAAGTGATTGCAAGGCAGGATCCGGGTGTAGTGACTCGAATCCTAAAGGCAGAGGTAACTGCATGGGACGTGCAAATGTCCTCTATGCGATTTGTGCAACGCCAGCCAGTCCAGCCGGTCAAGGACTTCGATCAGACTTTTCGCCTAAAACACATTGATCCGGAATCCCGGCTTAATATGGAGGATTAGCCCTGCCCTGGTTCGCCGGACTTCCCGGTGATTTCCCTTTCGATAAGAAAGTCCATAACGTCCAGCATCCTTGATATGCCGACAGCACGGGTTGGTCGGATCTGGTACTTTCCATGGATAATGATTGTTGGCACGCTGGAGACCTGCAATCTGCGCGCCATTTGGTCTGCAGCGCTTACCTTTGTTGCCAGCTCAGGTGAATTGTAGGCTTTCATATACTCGTCAGCAGTGACTCCCTTGCCGTCAAAATAGTCTCCCAGCCTGGTGGCTGGTGAGAAATTGCGCTTTACCTCGTGAACCTCCCGAAAGAACGGTAAATGATACCTGCCGAGAAGCCCGAGCTTTTCCATCGCATAGTAGTTGCGTCCCAGGATTCGCCAGTATTCACTGGAGACTACCGGTGTTCTGATGAAGTTTATTTTGTAGCTGTTAGCTTTTACCCAGTCGGCAAGAGTTGGGTCGAAGTTATAGCAATGGATACAGCCGTAGGAAAAGAACTCCATTACTTCAATCTTGTTGCCACGAATTCGCCTGGGCTTTTCCAGCAGTGTGTAGTGGTCACCCTCAACAAAATCACCCAGCATNGGTGATTCCTTGACTACAAGCGTCGAGACGTATCCAATCAGGATGNCGATGGTAGCCGCGACCAGACCCACGGCAATTTTTTGTTGTATCAAGAAGCGCGTTGCNTTTTTAGCCATTACAATGGACATTCTTCAAACAGTGGACGNATGATTATAATCGTAACAACGTNGCTTCAGGAATGTTTATATTTACTTAGTTTGTTCTTGTCTATAATTGGGCGCNGAGGGGCNTCNCTGGACTAGCCCTTCGTTCACAAGTNATTGTTTTTTATACCTAACGTTGTTGTTGTGCCGTAATAAGTGGAGAAATTTACCCTTTTGCGGACTGGAATCAGCTTGATCTGGTGGCAGGTCGGCCATAGCAGCAGGTTGGTCATTGGCAGGGTTAATGTTTCGATGTTCCGGCCTTGTAAATTTGCTACTCTATAAAAGGAGAAAGTTATGAACAGAATGCCTGCACTCAGTCTTGCAGCGATCCCCGGGCGGCGAAAAGCGACGATTGAACTTGCGACGGAGATCGAGAAAAGAGGCTTTTCCGGCATCTATGGGCCCAGCCTCGGAGACTCTTTGGCATTATGTGAAGCCCTGGCGTTTGCTACCAACGAAATATCGTTTGGTTCCACTATCACGCCGATATACTTCCGGCAGGTTGTGGATTACGCCAGTACAGCCTCTTTCATCCATGAAGTTTCAGATGGTAGGTTTCGGTTTGGTATCGGGGTGAGTCATGGGCCCGCATTGGCATCCCGCGGGCTCGATGGCGGCAAACCGCTGGCTGACACCAGGAAATTCGTGGAAGAATTGCGTGCAGTACCCAGGGCAGGGGAATTACCACCCATTGTTATTGCTGCCCTGAGAAAGAAGATGATCGGGCTGTCTGAAGAGATTGGTGCCGGGATGGTGTTCGCTAATGGAGCCAGGTCTCACATGGCGACGTCACTGGGAGAATTGTCAGATCGTGCCCTACAGGATGATGACTTCTTCATTGGCGATATGATTCCCACCTGTATTAGTGAAGATATTGAAGCTGCTAAAGCAGTAAATCGAAAGACGCTCTCCTCCTATGCCCTGATGCCAAATTACAGAAACTATTGGAAAGAGGCTGGCTATGTTGAGGAAATGGAGGGTATCGAAAAGGCTATCGCTGATGGTGAGCAGGACAAAATTGCCTATTACCTGAATGACAGGTGGCTTGCTGACACCACCCTTTTTGGAACTGCAACCCAGGTTAGAGATGGACTCGAAGCCTGGTTTGATGCTGGCATAAAGACACCGATTCTAGTGCCGTCTTCTGCCCGCGGCGGACAGATGGTTGCCTTTGAAGAGATGCTGGCGATTTTTTGAGCAACATTGTGGGCGAGACCACGCTGAACTCGGTCAAGGTGACGCAGACGTTCGTTCCCTACCCCCTGGTCATTTCGACCGAAGGTCACCTGGTGACCGTAGTGGAGAAATCTGAACTTGTTTTGAAAAGCGAGATCTCTCCACTGCGGTCGAGATGACAATGAGAATGGGTCGAGATGACACTGAGCTCTGGGGGAGAAAAAAATACTACGGTTAGATTATACTGGACAACGCGTTACCTTTGACCTGAATCTAGCGGATAATCCAGCCAGTGAAAAGCATAGTCACCATCATATTCATGTTCCTTTGCATCAACATGGTTAATGCAAAAAGTGTGAAGGAAGCCGTTGAACACCAGGCCAGAACCGAAACGGACAGGGTTCTTGATGACAAGAGGAAACCGACGGAGGTGTTGGAATTCTTTGGAATACAACCTGGGATGAAGGTTCTTGATGTATTTGGTGGCGGTGGATATTACACCGAAATACTTAGCTATCTCGTTGGCGAAACCGGTAGTGTTACCCTCTACAACAACAGTCCATGGAACGCTTTTGTTAACAAGAGCGTGACAGAGCGACTAAAAGACAACCGCCTTCCCAATGTAAAGCGGGTTGTGCTTGAACCGATGGGTCTTGAAACACTTGAAGAAAAATTTGATGCAGCGATATTCGTGCTGGGAATGCACGATATATATTATGTTGATGAAGAAAATGGATGGCCGGCAATAGACAAGGAAGGATTCCTGGCCAATATTCACCGGTTGCTTAAGGGCGGTGCCGTGTTTGGTATCATTGATCACAATGCAGTGAGCGGTACCGACCCATCGGTTGTTGGTAAGAGTGTGCACCGGATTGACCCCGCAGTACTTATAAGGGACTTGACGGCCGCCGGGTTTGAATTTGAAGGTGAATCTAATGTCCTGCGAAATCCCAATGACACGTTGGACATCTCAGTGTTTGATCAGTCCATAAGCAGGAAAACTGACCGCAGCATCCTGAAGTTCAGGAAATGAATATATGGGTTGATGCCGATGCATGCCCCGGTGTTATCAAAGAGATTCTTTTCCGAGCGGCAGACAGGACGGAGACCCTCGTAACACTCGTAGCTAACCACAGCCTCAGGACCCCACCCTCAAGCTATATCACCTTCCTGCAGGTAACAAGTGGCTTTGATGTTGCCGATGATGAGATTGTTAAAAGGCTCGCCTCCGGTGATCTCGTTATCACCGCAGACATTCCCCTTGCAGCGGAGGTAATAGAGAATGGTGGACATGCCCTTAGCCCAAGGGGTGAGTTCTTTACAGCCGACAACATCAAGTCGCGGCTAAATATGCGGGATTTTCTTGATACCATGAGGTCCAGCGGCGTAAATACGGGAGGGCCACCGCCTCTGAATCAGACCGACCGGCAGGCTTTTGCTAATCACCTGGACAGGCTTCTCACCAAATATGGGGAGAAAAATGGTTAAACCGAATACTATGTCTAAAAGGCGATCTCACGTCTGATGATCCTGTCATAGAAATCGCTGTCCAGTTTTGAATAGGCAGTTTCTCCCGGCTTCATGACCAACAGTTCATTGTCAACCTTGTCAAGGTGATAGGCCTGGTCTCGCAGATCCTGTTTTTGCAGTTTGTGCGTTGTAGTTGTTGGTAGCTCATCCAGGATTCGAATAAAAATGGGTCTGGCGTACGCGGGCAGATTGCCACTGATATGTGCTGAAAACCGATTGAGATCAAGGTTGTCGAGTCCGTCCCTCAGAACAATGGATGCCATTCCTGCGCGACCGTCGGTGCCGGGAATCTCGACACCATAGATGTTTGAAAAAATGATCTCATCATGGTTGTTGATGATCTCACCCACCTCGTTGGTTGAAACATTTTCGCTTTTCCAGCGAAAGGTATCACCAACTCTGTCGACGAATTGATAGTGAGTCTGGCCATAGCTGAAGCCGACATCAACAGACTTCATGATGTCGCCGCTGTTGAAATATACATCACCCTGCTTGAACGCATTTTGTATCAGCTTCTTCTTGGTGGCCTCTTCGGTTGTATAGCCTTCGAACTGAGACTTCTCGGTAACTTCAATTAGCAATAACCCTGCTTCGCCATCAGCAACTTCAATACACATGCCTGCCGAATCTCGAAGGATTTCGTCATTTGCCACGTCGTACTTGATTATTTTCGTTGGAACCAGGCTCAGGCCAACGGTGCAATCCTTGTTAAAAACATTGCCAAATCCACCATTTCCATCACTGGCGCCATAGAATTCACCTATCCTGTCAATGCCGAACCTCTGCTTGAAGTTCAGCCAGATATCTGGCCGAAGCCCATTACCGACGATAGCCCGAATAGGGTTTTCCTTGTCAGTTGTTTCCTCGGGAGGGCTCATCAGATAGCGCAGGAACTCACCGATATAGACAAATGTGGTGCAGTTGTATTTGCGCACATCATTCCAGAATGCTGATACAGACAGTCGACGCCGGATAACGCTAGAGGCCCCGACTTGAAATGCTGCCGTCAGGCCTACAACCAGACCGGTTGCGTGGTATAGGGGTAGGCAGTTGTACATCCTGTCAGTGCGCTTTATTCGCAATAGGGCCGTCGAGGACAGCATGGCGGTCTGCATCACCCTCTTGGATGACATGACAGCAGCCTTCGGAAGTCCGGTTGTTCCAGAGGTAAATATATAGAACGCCGTATGACCCAGGGTGATGGTCTCTGACTCAGGGTGGTTACCGGCATCTGTATTTTCATCCTCTGAATCGAGGAGGGTGGACCAGGCTGGCGGTGCTTCGACGCCCTGGTCACGAACAAACAAATAATCCTCGCCATCCTTCAGGTCCAGGGCATGACGGATCTCATTCAGGGGTTCAATCAATTCTTCGCCGAATATGCACTTTTTTGATTCCGTGAGGGCTATGCAGTGCACAAGCTGTTTCTTGGAGAGGTTGGTATTGATTAGGCCACCTATTGCACCAAGCCTGGTGATGGCGGCTATTTGTACGACGAATTCAATCCTGTTCTGCATAAAAAGGCTCACACAGTCACCCGGCAAAATACCTTGTGCCTTCAGTATTGCAGCGACACGATTTGTTCTTTCGTTCAGTTCCTGCCAGGTAACGACTTCATCCTCACACAGGAGTGCGACCCCGTGTGGATGAGAATCAGCATGCTGTTGAACGAGCAAGCCAAAAGAACCGATTGAATCTGGTTCCGGGGGTTTCAGTGTTACAGCTGTAACGAGTACTTTTAAGTCCCCAATTAAGTTAGCGATGGAACCCATTCTTAACCTCTTCTAGTAGTTACCAGTTCATCCGCTGGAAAGAGATTGATGATACCGCTTGCTGTGGCTTGCGAATAGAGCATCGAATGAATATGTTTCGAAAGAGTTTGAATTGAAACGGTTCGAATCGAAAAATCTGATGTGAAGAGATTGAATTTAGGTAGAAAAGATTTCTGTTCATCCGCGGCCTAACGATCTAGTTCAGTCTATTTAACGGTGAATTTGCAATTGGATTGGTGGAACCAGACCTTCGTGTTTTTCCAGGTCTGGTACTTTAAATTCTTTCGAAGTATCTGATCTATCTCCGGGTAAGAGCTCAGCTGTAGCCAAGATAAAGCGCGGTATCAACAGTGTCTGCAGGTTCCGTTCGCCCAAAGTGCTCGACTATTTCAGCGAAGGTTTGCTGAGTTTCCAGTTGATGCATTTTACGGTGCGAGTTTGAGGCAAAACGGATTCACTAAGTTGCGATAGGGTTTAAAAATGGTCAGCTACATAGACTAATCAGCATTTAGCCACTGTTGATATGTCAGTTGGATGATTATTTCAGGTTTCTGACGGGAAATGTGCGACATATCTCACACGCGTTTCAGGAAACTAAATAAACCTCTCTTTGAGGTGTTAGCGCACTTAACAACTAAGTCAGGAAAAGTTTGGCTAACAATACAACTGAAGGTCTGACGTGAACTTACTAGTTTGCTCTTTTTGGTTTGTTAGTTATTAACAGGCGGCAAACTAGTGTTTTGCCAAATGATCGCGCTAAACAGGCGGCGATTTTGAATCTCACCATTCTATCCTGCGCAATATGCTGGATTGGGCGTATTCAGTAGCCTTCAGGTGATGTGTATTGGGGTCAGTTTGCGACAATTTCACTCCTATTGACCTGTTTCCACTGGTTTTACCGGTACAAATCGAAATTCAAGGTCTGACTTATTCACATTTCGCGGGGTCAGATCAGTTTTTCCCAGATAGCTTGGAAAAACCGCACACGATTTTACTGGGGCTGTCAAACTATTGATTTATAAGGGCTGTAGCGATGTTGTACAAAAAACGAGCAACTGGGAAAAGGTATGGCTTTTAGGGGCTTACCAGAAAAACTGCCAGTTATCACCAGAGTTATCCACAGAATTTGTGGAAAAGAACCAAGTCAGGCACGTTGGAACTCATCTGGTCCAATATGACGTTAGTAAGTGCTCACACTAAGCAGAATTATTGAAGTTGCACATAAGATATAGTTATTAAAAAAGACAAATATATTTCTTTCAGGTCTATAAATTCGTAACCAGAGCGCGCCGGAAGCGCAGATAAAGGAAAAACACCTGGGCAAAGCTGTGTCCTGCTATATGGTTTGGGCAAGCGGGTGCCTGAAAAGGTGTAAATGTGGCCTGTGTTACATTATCCGTGGTCAGAATATGGGAAGAAATCGTGTCTGTTGATGTTCAAGGCTATTGTGATGAGAAATTTACTGGTGTTAGTGAACTGTTCGCCGCCAATATCGAAGAAGGACGAGACGTTGGCGCCTCATTCGCGCTGACAATTGATGGCGAGATGGTTATCGATATCTGGGGGGGGCACCTTGATGAGCAAGGAGAGAAACCTTGGCAGGAAGATACCATCGTCAACGTTTACAGCACGACCAAAACCATGTCTTTTCTCTGTGCGCTGCTTCTGGCTGACAGGGGAGAATTGAATTTTGATGCCAATGTTGCTGACTACTGGCCTGAATTCTCCGCTGCCGGCAAGGAAAACGTCAAAGTCTGGCACATTATGGACCATGCCGCCGGACTATCAGGGTTGGATGTCGCGGTTATACCCGAGGACCTGTATGACTGGGATAAAATAGTGAACCTGCTGGCCGAGCAGAAACCCTGGTGGGAGCCGGGAACAGCCAGTGGGTACCATGCCATAACCCAGGGTTATTTGATTGGTGAGGTGGTTCGGCGAGTGACTGGAGTATCCATAGGTACATTTTTTCAGGTGGAAATAGCAGAGCCACTTGCTGCAGACTTCCACATCGGTGTTCCTGAGTCCGAATTCGACAGAATAGGTGATCTAATTCCGGCAGATGATGGTGGTATTGCCAGCGTGATTGATGACCCGGACTCTATTGCCGGCAGGACTTTCGGCAACCCCGCTTCGCCGGCTGCCAATTCGAATACGGATGGTTGGCGACGCGCAGAAATTCCTGCTGCCAATGGTCATGGTAATGCCAGGTCCGTTGCCAAATTGCAGGCGCCACTCGCCTGTGGGGGTTCGGCTTTTGGTGTTGACCTTTTTTCCAGGACTACCGCCGAGTCAGTGATGCAGGAACGGATCAGTGGCAAAGACCTGGCACTTCGCTTTCCCATTGCGTTTGGTTTGGGTTTTGGCCTCAATTCGCAGTTGATGCCCCTGTCTCCGAACAAGAATGTGTGTTTCTGGGCTGGCTGGGGAGGTTCAACCATCATCGTTGATCAGGATGCGCGGCTTTCAGCTTCCTTTGTCATGAACAAGATGTTCGCGGGCCTGATGGGTGATGTGAGATCCTACCAGCTTGTCCAGAGGGTGTATGAGGTCCTTTCATAAAATGCACCTTCATTTCCAGCCCCGATTTAGATATCAGGTGGGCTAATTGAAATGAGAGAATTTATCGTCAGAGCGCGAAAAGCACCCGTCGATGCTGGTAGGTTCCTGGCCAGTGTGGGTTCCGGGGCGCACGTTGAATATCTCGCCCAGATGATCGTCAACGCACTTTTCACCTCGAAGGGTCACCGCGAAGATACCACCCTGACACTGGTTCTGGAGGATAGTGCCGATTATTCGCGTGCCCTGACGATGCAGGGGAGCACGCTTGGGGACCTATCCGGTATGGATGAGGGTTCAATGCTGGCTACCTGCGCAAGGGCGCTGCAGGCTGGCAGTTCGCTCGAGAAGGAGGCCAGCCTGGTCTGTGAGAACGGCATTGTCGTTCAGGCCATCAGTTTTGAACATATGGTCAAGGAGAAGGCGCTCACGAGGCCTGTCTACCTGCTGGATCGAAAAGGGCTGGATATTCGAGGTGACGGTGAATTTCTGGACCCGGTATTCCTGCTGACAGATCATATCCCGATGCCAAGAAAAACTTTTCGCTCCCTCGCTCGCCAGGGAGTTCAGAAGTTATCCCTGGGTCCCACCATGCTTCATGCTTCCCAGTGCATGACTGTTATCCACAATGAACTGGACCGACTGGCCTCGGACTTTTCATGAGGGCGGCTAGAGTGCACTGCTAACGTGTTTAGTTTCAATGTGTTACGGGTTGTTTTCTCTGCAATCCAGTTTGTACCAGACCGGTTTGGCATAGGTCTGGCAAATTCCGCTCCCTTCATGAATTCTCTGAGCCAGGTTGTTAGACCCAGGCGATTAAGGAATAATCACACGCCTATTTATCAACACATTAAAAGCAGCGGGTATATTTATGTCGGAAAATGTTCATTGCATTGCAATACTGGGTGGAACCGGAGATCTTGGCGGTGGCCTGGCAAGACAATGGTCACGAGCAGGATACAAGATCGTCATCGGGTCCAGAACGCTTGAAAAAGGAAAGGCGGCAGCAGACGCGCTACTTGCTGAATTTCCGGACCTGAATGTTAGTGGTCATGAAAACCTTGATGCTGCCAGCCAGGCAGATATTGTCGTTTTGACCGTTCCCTTTGCTCATCAACTAAGCACCCTTGAGACGGTCAAACCTGGTTTACTCGGTAAAATTTTAGTTGATGTCACGGTTCCCCTGGTGCCGCCAAAGGTTGGCACTGTGCAACTCCCTGAAAAAGGTTCGGCAGCCGTGCAGGCGCAGGAATTTCTAGGAGGTGAGGTACAGGTTGTATCTGCCTTTCAGAATGTCGGTGCGCAACACCTGCGGGAAGACCATGCGATTGCCTGTGATGTTCTTGTGACTGGCAACAAAAGGGATGCAAGGGCCGTAGTCCTGTCCCTAGTTGAAGCTGTTGGCTTGCGCGGATGGCATGCCGGTCCCCTTGCCAATGCTGCGGCCGCAGAAGCGATGACTTCCGTTTTGATCACCATCAACAAGCATCACAAAATAGATGGTGCAGGGATTGTGATCACTGGAGAAACAAAAGCAGAATGAAGCTCACTTTTCTGGGCGTCGAAAATATCCCGATGGTACAGCCAGGAGATGACCTGGCGGAGCTTATCGTATATGGGATGGAATCCATGGGTGAGAAGCTTCAGGATGATGACGTTGTAGTAATAGCGCAAAAGGTTGTCTCCAAGGCTGAAAACAGATATCTGAACCTTGTTGATGTAGTGCCTTCAGAAGAAGCATCAAAACTTGCCATTGAAGTGGATAAGGATCCGCGCAAGGTCCAAGCCGTACTTGATGAGTCCAACGAAATTGTTCGCACCTGTCCCGGTGTGCTGATAGTTGAGCAAAAGCTTGGTTTCGTTCAGGCAAATGCCGGTATCGATCAGTCGAATATTATCAATGAGGATGGAGAAGACGATGATTTGTGTCTCTTGCTGCCAGTTGATCCGGACGCAAGTGCAGCTGGCATACGAAGTGATATTGCTGCGCGCCATAACGTGAATGTTGGGGTTATCATTAATGATTCCATCGGTCGCGCATGGCGAGTAGGCTCCCTTGGCTTGGCTATTGGTGTGGCAGGATTTACTGCCCTGGAAGACTATATAGGTCAGGCTGATATCTATGGCCGGGAGCTGCTCGTTACACAGGTTGGCGCGGCGGATGAAATGGCTGCTGGTGCATCCCTGGTTATGGGGCAGACAGATGAAAAAACCCCCGTCGTCGTTGTGCGGGGCTACAAACCAAGTGAGCCAATCGATACCGATTTACGGGGTGTCGCACCACTGGTTAGGCCAAAAGATATGGACCTTTTCAGGTAGAAAAGTGGGCTTTTCTTCACAGTCAAGTTGTCTTGCGATTTCCGGTGGTGTCGGTGGTGCCAAGCTTGCCCTTGGTTTAGCCCATATCCTTGAACCAGGGACGCTGACAATTGCCGGCAACACTGGCGATGATTTTGTGCATCTCGGCTTCTTCATTTCACCCGACCTCGACACGGTTATGTACACCCTTGCTGATTTGAATAATAAGGAGTTGGGCTGGGGGCAGGCGGGTGAGAGCTGGAATTTTCTTGATGCAGTAACAAGGCTGGGAGGGGACTCCTGGTTCCGGCTTGGTGACCGGGATATTGGTACACACGTGATTCGCACCCAGATGCTGGTTGCTGGTAAATCCCTCAGTGAAGTCACTTCCCATTTGTGCAGACAGGTGGGTATCAAGCATCGGCTGGTGCCCATGACTGATGACCCGGTGGCGACGATCGTTCACACCCGCACTGGAGAGAAACTGGCGTTCCAGCACTATTTTGTGCGTGATGAATGCAGGCCAGAGGTCACGGGCTTTGCTTTCAGTGGTATTGATGCGGCGAAGCCAGCGCCGGGGTTCAGCGAAGCACTGGCCGATACCTCTCTTGCGGCGGTGGTTGTCTGCCCTTCAAACCCTTTTGTCAGTGTTGATCCCGTATTTAGGCTTCCTGGGGTGATGGATGCAGTGGCATCAAGTAAAGCCGCCGTGATTGCAGTGTCCCCAATCGTTGGCGGGCAGGCATTAAAAGGGCCTGCCGCCAAGATGATGGCGGAGCTCGGGATGCCGCAAACGGCGCTGGCGGTAGCTGAACACTATGCCAGACAGTACTCGGGGCAGGTCCACGGATTTGTATTGGATGAGCAGGATCGTAGGTTCCGTGATGAGGTCGAGTTGCTCGGTCTATCGACTATCGTCACAAACACAGTCATGGTAACGTTGCAGGACAGGATTAATTTAGCCGAAGCAGTCCTGGATTTTTCGAGCGAGATCACGCCGTGATGAATGTTACCCAGTGAGTACTTCAGCCGTTATACCAATCAAGCAACTGGAAAATGCCAAGCAGCGACTGGCACCTATTCTCGATACCGGAGAGCGCAACAATTTTTTTCGAGCCATGGTAGAAGATGTTCTAACGGCGGTTGAGGCCTGCACGCTTGTAGATGAAATTGTTGTCGTCACCCGTGACCCCGTAGTTGCCGATCTTGCACTCTCCTATGAGGCTGAGATACTTGATGAGCCGGATAATGCAGGGTTGATTCCCTCCGTTTCCAAAGCGGCTGGTTGCCTTGCTAACAAGGGAACTAATGTCATGATGTTCCTGCCCGGGGATGTACCCCTGGTAACGCCGGAAGAGCTGGAAATTGTATTAGAGGGCTTTGGCAGACAAGCCGGGGCTGAGTTTATGATAGTACCAGCCAGTGATCTTGGTGGTTCGAACTGTATTGCCTGTTCGCCGCCGGATTGTATGGAATTTGAGTTTGGGGAGAATAGCTTCAGACGGCATCTGGCAATTTCTCGACGGTTAGATATTGAACCCTGCGTCGCGAAATTACCCGGCATTGGTCTCGATGTTGATACACCAGAAGACTTGGCTGAACTTTCAAGGATACTGATGGAGTCACGCCTTGAATCGAACACCCATCGATACATCAGGGAAAGTGGAATAATGGAAAGAATGTTGGAAGACTTTCAAAAAATTGGTTAGAGGTGCTAATGAGCGACTTTGAGAAACTGTTGGCTAAGGCTAGATCAGGCCAGTTGGCAGCGGGCGAGGCGCTTTCACTTTCCCGGTTCGAAGGGACTCGTGAGCTTATGGAGGTGGCAGCGGGACTGCGTGACAGGGGGCATCAATCCGTTGTGTCCTATTCCCGTAAAGTTTTTATTCCGCTAACACATTTATGTCGTGATGTTTGTCATTACTGTACCTTTGCCCAGGTGCCAAGAAAGTTAACATCCCCATACCTGAACCCTGAGGAAGTGTTGAAGATAGCGCGCGACGGTGCCCAGGCAGGCTGTAAGGAAGCCCTCTTCACCCTCGGGGATAAACCAGAACTTCGTTACAAGGCTGCCAGGGACGGGCTAAAGGAGTTGAGGCAGGAATCCACCTTGTCCTACCTGAAGGATATGGCTCAGCTTGTTTTCGATGAAACAGGACTCTTTCCTCATTTGAATCCAGGTCTGATGAGTGCAGACGAATTTATAGAGCTGCGCAAAGTATCACTTTCTATGGGGATTATGTTGGAGAGTTCCTCTCCCCGGTTAACTGAAAAAGGCATGCCTCACCATGGTTCCCCTGACAAGGTCCCAGAGCGGCGTATGGAGACCCTGAGGTTTGCAGGGGAGGCTGGGGTGCCGTTCACGTCAGGCATTCTCATTGGTATTGGTGAAACCAGGCAGGAGAGAGTCGAGTCGTTTCTGGCACTGCGTGAGGTCCATTCAGTCCACGGCCATATTCAGGAGATTATCGTCCAGAACTTCCGGGCGAAGCCGGATACATTAATGGCAACTGCTCCGGAACCAGACCTGAATGAACTGCTGTGGACCATTGCGATGGCAAGGATTATTTTTGGACCAGAGATGAATATCCAGGCACCACCGAATTTAAGCCCTGGAGTCCTGGAGCAGATTGTAGATTCTGGAATCAATGATTGGGGAGGGGTGTCGCCGGTTACGCCTGATTTTGTAAACCCTGAGGCCCCTTGGCCGCACCTGTCAAATCTAACCAGTGAAACGGCTAATACCGGCAAAGTGCTGACCGAAAGACTGGTGATTTACCCGCAATATGCGATGGATCTTGATCGCTGGGTTGACCCGCAACTTAAGCCATTTGTTTTGCAGGCGATTGATGGTCAGGGGTTTGCGCGGGCAGAATCCTGGGCGGCGGGGCATACGGTATTGCCGCCGGAAGGTGAACTAGCGAGGGTAACGGGCGTGCCGAAATCCACTCCATCGCAGGAGTTGGCCGACATACTCGGGAAGGCGTCCCGGGGCGAGGTGCTTGAAGAAGCTGAAATCGTGCGCCTGTTTAAAGCCCGTGGCGATGAATTTACCCATGTATGCCAGGCGGCGGATGAGCTTCGTAAACTTGTTTCAGGGGATGAAGTTACCTATTGCGTGAACCGAAATATTAACTACACAAATATCTGCTACTTCAAGTGTCAGTTTTGCGCATTCTCAAAAGGTAAGATGAGCGAGAACCTTCGCGGCCAACCATACGATCTGTCTCAAGAGGAAGTCATGCGCCGCACTAGGGAAGCCTGGGACAGGGGAGCCTCTGAAGTTTGTCTGCAGGGCGGTATTCACCCTGAATACAGCGGGCAGAACTACATTGATATTTGTCACAGCATTAAGCAGGTTTCACCGGAAATGCATATACATGCTTTTTCTCCGCTGGAGGTCTGGCAAGGTGCCCATACCCTGGGTGTGGGTATCGGCGATTTTCTCGGCCAGTTGAGAGAGGCTGGCCTCGGAACTTTGCCTGGTACAGCTGCAGAAATACTTGATGATGAAGTGCGTGAAACGCTCTGTGCGGACAAAATTAGTACGGCCCAATGGTTGGAAGTGATGGAGGCCGCCCACGAACAGGGTATCAATACCACCGCAACAATCATGTTTGGTCATATTGAGCAGTACAAGCATGTTGCACGGCACCTTCTGCGAGTTCGGAACTTGCAGGTGAAGACAGGTGGGTTTACGGAGTTTGTTATTTTGCCCTTTATCCATATGGAATCCCCAATTTATCTTAAGGGTAATTCAAGGAAGGGGCCTACTTTCAGGGAGGCGATTCTGATTCATGCTATATCCCGCCTGGTACTGCATCCGCATTTTAGAAATATTCAGGCCTCATGGACAAAACTCAGTCACGATGGTGTTCGAGCCTGCCTTGAGGCGGGTGTGAATGACCTTGGGGGAACCTTGATGAACGAAACCATTACTCGTGCAGCAGGGGCAAGTCATGGGCAGGAGACATCGCCTGAGGAGATGGAGGAAATTATTCTCAGTATCGGCAGACAGCCAAAGCAGCGTTCGACAACCTATGGTGACGCGCCGGTAGTACAGCAGCAAAAATCTTTCGGGGCCTCTGAGCTGAAAGAGCCAGAATACACCGCCGTCACGAAATATGAGCGGAAAAAGGGCAGCGAACAGAAAAAGCAGCTATACCGGCCCGGGTTTGATGTCAGTGACCGCAAGGGGCACAACGATGAGACAAATATTTCCAGCATGGATATTATCTAACAATGGATATCGATAGCTTTAGCGTAATAGAAGAAGAGTTCGATAGTAGGGTTCGCAAGATAGTCTGGTGTACCGTTTGTACCCTTGATCGAAAGGAACGGCCAAGGTCAAGGATACTGCACCCGATCTGGGAGGGGAAGGTAGGCTGGATAGCGACGGGTCGAGAAACCCTGAAGACCAAACATCTGGCAGAGAATTCCTATGTTTCACTAAGTTATTGGGATCCTGATCACGAGCAG
This sequence comes from Gammaproteobacteria bacterium, assembly GCA_002725995.1. Classification (GTDB taxonomy): domain Bacteria; phylum Pseudomonadota; class Gammaproteobacteria; order Pseudomonadales; family Azotimanducaceae. Next base: position 3,813 of record PBRQ01000029.1, on the reverse strand, counting down.
GTCTACGCTGACTGTAAAGCCCAATGGGATGATGACCCTGTCCAGAGAGAATGCATCTGGGCGTTATTTAAGTCGACACCAGAGCCCGTAGGCTATGATCCAGGCGTGTTCTGGAAAAACTATGATGACCCGGCCTATGGACTGCTGAAATTAACTCCCTGGAGAATCGAGTTATCGGGAGTTGTCCAGATGTCACAGGGGAAACCACCCCAGGTCTGGCGGCAAGAGATCGACTAGCCTGTAGAAGAAATCAAGTAAGAAGGAAATACCATGACAGTGCCTCAAAGAACTGCTTTGACGCTACCGGACTTTCGCGGTGTTGAAGTGACCATAGAGCTTGCCAAATGGGCTGAAGATGAAGGATACGACGACCTGTGGTTTGCCGATGGCTCTGGTGTCGATGCATTGACGACAGCCGCGGCGGTAGCTCTAAATACCGAGCGGTGCAGGATTGGCACCGCCATTATTCCCGTTTATTCCAGAACTCCCGCTGTACTTGCCTCGACCACACATGTGCTAAACAAATTATCAAAGGGGCGTTTCATCCTTGGGCTGGGCTCTTCAAGTCATACAATGATGGAGAATTGGCATGGTCAGAAATTCGAGAAACCCCTGACACGGGTCAAGGAAACAACGCAGCTTGTTAAGAGCATGCTCCGTGGAGAGAAAACAGATTTCTCAGGTAATACTGTGAGTAGTCACGGCTACAGGCAGTTGCCGCTGGATACGGGTGAGCAGCCAGTCTATATGGCCGCCTTGCGGAGCAAGATGCTCGAGGCAGCCGCTGAATTTAGCGATGGAGTCATCCTGAATTTGTTCCCCAAGGATGCCTTACCAAAAATGATAGAGCATATCAGGATCGGCGCTGAACGGGCCGGGAAGAAACTAGAGGATATTGAAATTGTCTGCCGTCACCAGGTTATCGTGACTGATGATAAACCTCGCGCCAGAGACCTTGTTCGCAAAGGCTTTGCTCCCTACTACGCGACACCCGTGTACAACGACTTTCTTGCCTGGGCAGGACATGAAGATGTCGCAAAAACCATTTCAGAAGGCTGGGCGGCAAAGGACCGGGAGAAGACCACTGGCGCGCTTGGTGATGCCCTTGTAGATGATATAGCTATCCTTGGAAGCATGGATGAATGCCAGGACAGAATTCGTGAATATGGAGAAGGTGGTATAACCACCCACATTATCTCCTGTGTATCTCCCACTGAATCACAAGCAACTTTTAACGCATTTACCGGCAGCATGTTTGCCTATTAGGTTGGGGAACTGGCCAACAGATCACAAATGAAAACAAAGGAGTAAAGTATGAAACTTGGACTATTGAGTGGATATTCAGGAAAGATCGTTAATCTGGAGATTGACCGAATAAAATATGTAGAGAGCCTGGGTTACGATTCAGTCTGGACCGCTGAGGCATATGGTTCAGATGCGGTTACACCTGCAGCCTGGATTTTGGCTAATACAGAAACGATCAAGGTAGGTACGGCGATCATGCAGATGCCAGCGCGTTCACCCGCCTGCACAGCCATGACAGCCATGACCCTTAACCAGCTTTCAAATGGCAGATTCATAACCGGTCTCGGCGCCTCTGGACCACAGGTGGTTGAGGGCTGGCATGGTGTCGCATACGGCAGGCCGATAACCCGAATCAAAGAGTATGTCAGTATCATGAAAAAGATTATGGTCCGGGAAGAACCGGTAGAGCACCAGGGCTTTCATTACAGTATGCCCTACAGCGGTGACGATGGAACTGGCCTTGGTAAGCCACTGAAAAGTATTCTGCAGGCAGATACATCTATATCGATCTATACCGCTTCCATCACTCCAAAAGGGCTGGAGGGCAGTGCCGAGGTTGCGGATGGCGTGTTCCCTATTTGGATGAACCCCGAGCGATATGATGTCTTTGAAGAGTCAATAGGCAAAGGGCTGGAAAAGGCCGGAAAGACGCTGATGGACTATGATATAGCTCCGTTTGTTACCTGCATTATGGGTGATGATGTTGACGCCTGTCGCCAGTTCGCAAAGGGGCACATGGCGCTCTATATTGGAGGCATGGGGGCTCGCGATCAAAATTTCTATAACGATTATGCAAAGGCTCTTGGCTATGAAGATGCCGCCGTTAAGATTCAGGACCTTTATCTTTCCGGCAAGAAGGATGAGGCTATGGCAGCGGTTCCGGATGAGTTGGTTGATGAGGTGCACCTTATTGGTCCTGCAGAGCGAATCAAGGAAAGGCTGAAAGCCTGGAAGGAAGCGGGAACCAAGGGCCACGTTGGCAGCATGTTAATTGGTGCCGGCCAACCCGAAGCCCTGGAATTGATTGCCAGCGAAATGCTGTAACTGAGGCCGCGTGGCCAATGACCTATTCGATAAGGGCCTGTGCCAGTATTGACGAAATTGGTCAGGCCGCGTGGGACTCGTGTGCCAATCCAGCCGGTGAACCTTTCGATCCGTTCCTGTCATTTGCATTTCTTCATGCTCTGGAAGAAAGCAAATCGGCAGTGGCAGAAACCGGCTGGGCTCCTTATCACCTGGTTCTGGAAGATGATATGGACAGCATCAAAGGTGTTGTACCTTTGTATCTCAAGAGCCACTCCCAGGGTGAGTATGTATTTGATTACAGCTGGGCCGATGCCTTCGAGCGGGCGGGTGGGCGCTATTACCCCAAGTTGCAATGTTCGGTTCCCTTCACTCCCGCTACCGGTCGTCGGTTGCTGACCCGGGATACTGAATATGAAAAATACCTTGTGTCCGGCATCATGCAGGTTGCTGAAAACATGGAAGTTTCCTCAGTTCATGTCACATTTCCCGAGGAATCCCAGTGGAATCGGATGGGGGGTATGGGGTTCCTGCAGCGAACTGACAAGCAATTTCATTGGCTCAATCGTGGTTATGGGACATTTAGCGACTTTCTCGTTGACCTGTCCTCTAAAAAGCGAAAAAATATCAAACGTGAAAGGCGAGCGGCAGTTGTCAATGACATTGAAATTGAACTCCTCAGTGGCAATGACTTAAGGGAAGAGCACTGGGACGCATTTTTCACGTTTTACCGTGATACAGGCAGCCGTAAGTGGGGATCCTCCTATCTGACTCGTCAGTTTTTTTCAGTCATTGGCGAGACCATGCCGGAAAATGTGCTGCTGATAATGTGTAAAAGAGCAGGTCGTTACGTCGCTGGTGCAATAAATTTCATCGGTGAGGAGTGTCTTTATGGTCGCAACTGGGGCTGTCTTGAAGATCATCCATTTCTCCATTTTGAGGTTTGCTACTATCAGGCCATTGAATATGCAATCAGCAGGGGTCTGAAGCGGGTGGAAGCGGGTGCACAGGGTCCGCATAAACTGGCCCGTGGATATCTGCCGACTCAAACCTATAGTGCTCACTGGATTGTTAATCAGTCCTTCCGTGATGCGGTGAGCCACTACCTGAACCAGGAAAACAGACATATCCTGGAGGAGATCGACTATATCGAAGAGCACTCACCATTTAGGAAGGGCTAGAGCATGACAGATACCTTCTATATTACCGATGTTTTTGCATAAACCTCCTTCGCGGGAAACCAGCTGGCAACCCTGTTTGACGCCGCAAATATATCATCCGGTGACATGCAGAATATCGCGCGTGAGTTCAATTTTCTGAAACAACTTTCATCACCGGCGGCAGCCTCGAATCGGGGTTCGATGTTCGCATTTTTACCCCTGGAGCCGAGCTGCGGTAATCCCCCCGATAAATGAAGGAACTCATAAGTAGGATTTTCCCATATAGTTTGACGAGGAGAACCTACATGAAGAAGTCACGATTTAC
>PBRQ01000028.1 GCA_002725995.1 Gammaproteobacteria bacterium | reverse complement strand
GTGCGTTGCATCGCTCGGCCTGATTGGACTCGGATCCCTCTATTGGTACTTCGGTGGTGATCCCCATACGGCCCACGCCATCCATGGCTTTGGCATGGGTGCTTCAAGTGTCGCGCTCTTCTCCCGTGTGGGTGGCGGTATTTTCACCAAGAGTGCTGATGTCGGTGCTGACTTGGTTGGTAAAGTTGAAGCCGGCATCCCTGAGGATGATCCGCGAAACCCCGGCGTTATTGCCGACAATGTCGGTGACAATGTGGGTGATGTGGCGGGCATGGGGGCAGATATTTTTGAGTCATACTGCGGCTCTATGATCGCGACCATCGCCATTGCGTCAACCCTGGCCATTGACGCGGAATTCGGTATTGAGGCGCTGGCGCCTGGATCCGGTCAACATGCGTTAATGTTTTTGCCGCTGGCGCTGGCGTCAGCCGGCCTGATCTGCTCCATCTTGGGTATCGCTATTGTACGCAGCATGTCTAACAGCACGCCGGAAACCGCCTTAAGAATGGGACATCAGTTATCCGCCGTTGCACTGATCGTTGCTGGCTATTTCCTCGTGGATGCTACTGGTATCAGTAACAATGTCTGGTGGGCAGTGGTCGCTGGTACTGCGGGCGGAATCGCGATCGGACTTATCACCGAGTACTACACGGCAAAAGGACCAGTAATAAAGATTGCGGAAGCCGGCAAAACCGGAACAGCAACCGTTATGATTACCGGCCTTGCAGTCGGTATGCAGTCCGTCGTCGTACCTATCCTTGTCATAGCCGGTATCATTTATGCATCAACAGAACTTGCTGGCCTTTATGGTGTTGGTATCGCCGCGGTGGGGATGCTCTCAACCGTCGGTATGACAATGGCACTGGATGCATATGGCCCAGTAGCTGATAACGCGGGCGGCATCGCTGAGATGGGTGGACTTGGTGAAGAAGTGCGTAATATCACCGATGGCCTGGACGAAGTTGGCAACACCACTGCTGCAATTGGTAAGGGCTTTGCGATCGGTGCGGCAGCACTCGCAGCCCTAGCCATTATTGCTGCGTTCGTGGAAACCATGTCGGTAAACAATCCGGGATTTTCTCTGGAGCTTTCTGATCCGAAGGTACTCGAAGGACTCTTTATCGGTGGCATGCTGCCATTCCTGATCGCATCCATCACCATGACCGCTGTTGGTGATGCTGCCATGGAAATGATTGAAGAGATTCGTCGCCAGTTCCGCGAGATAGAAGGTCTTATGGAAGGAAAGGTAGACCCTGACCACACCAAATGTGTCGATATTGCGACCAGGGCAGCACTCAAGAAAATGATTCTTCCAGGTGTGATCGCTGTATCCATGCCGGCAGTCGTTGGTTTTGGTCTGGGGGCTGAAAGCCTCGGAGGCATGTTGGCCGGCGCACTTCTAGGCTGCGTGTTACTGGCCCTGATGATGGCAAACGCCGGTGGCGCCTGGGACAATGCAAAGAAGTACATTGAAAAGGGAAACCTTGGCGGCAAGGGCTCGGATGTTCACGCTGCAGCAGTTGTCGGCGACACGGTAGGTGACCCCTTCAAGGATACCTCCGGCCCTTCAATGAATATTCTTATCAATGTGATGGCAATTGTCAGCCTCGTTATTGCACCACTGCTGTAAGTTATTCCCAACAGGGTAATATGAAAAAGGCGGACCCGGTGTCCGCCTTTTTTTATTTGGCGCTTCTCTTATTCGACAATTCGTTGGACTGCCAACCCCGGCAATAGAAAAACGATTCCGGGATACTAATACTTCAACAAGGTACCCAGGGAGCAATTCAATGGCCAGATTAAGCAACGTATCCTATGATGACCTGAGTGATGAACAACAAACACTCTACAACCAGATAGTCAAAACACGTGGAATTGAACCTAATGGTCAGATTGGCGATCCATTCGACGCCTGGCTGCTAAACGCTGAAATGGGTAAAAGAATTACCGGCATGGGTGAGTTTTTTCGTTTTAGAACCTCAGTTGACCGGCGTTACATAGAACTTACTATCCTAGTTACCGGGCAATTCTGGCAGGCCCAGTTTGAATGGTATGCCCACGAACCCATGGGGCTAAAGGCTGGCCTCCCTCAGGAAGTTATCGATGCGATCAAAGTTGGCGATACGCCTCCGTTCGAGCATGAAGCTGACAGAATCACATTTGAGCTTTGCCGCGAGTTGCATGGCAATCACCAGGTTTCAGATGAGACTTTTACTGCTGCCGTTGGAGAATTTGGCGAACAGGGTGTAGCGGAGCTTATTAATTTAGCTGGCTACTACACGATGGTTTCAATGACCCTAAATACGTTTCAGGTGCCTCTTCCAGCTAATTCGCAGTACCCCTTCCCAGCAAGGTAACATCGAAGCTCCTGGCGCTAGCTGACTCAAGAGGAAAGAATCAATTGCTGACAGCAGACGAAGATAACCCCTCGCCTATCAGCTATGTCTGTAAGCAATACCTGTAAGCAATACCTGTAAGCATTGTCTATGCGACTTCAAAACGAGGCAGTTTTTTCCTGACGGCATGATTCTTTAATCGAACGTACACCGGGATACCATTTTTGTAAGGTGGCGGCGCTTCGCCTGCAATCAGGGGTTCAAGATACTGCCTGCCTTTCGCAGAAATACCATATCCATCTTTTGTCAGGAAGGAGCGCGGCACCTTCTTTTCAACATTGGCGACCTTGGACAGGGGCGCCTCACCAATTCTCCACGAGTATTTCTTGCCTTTGTTTCGAACGATAACCGGCATTACCGCGTTCTTTCCCGCGAGGGCAAAGTTTACCGCTGCTTCACCCACAGCGTAGGCCTGCTCAATATCGGTTGCAGAGGCCACATGCCTCGCAGCACGTTGCAGGTAATCAGCCACGGACCAATGGCATTTATAACCGTGAGTATCCTTGATCATATCAACCAAAGTGGGTGCAACACCGCCCAGCTGGGTGTGACCGAACGCATCCTTCACTCCCGCATCAGCAACAAATTTGCCATTGGAATATCGCGCACCTTCTGATGCAACGATGACGCAATATCCCACCTTGTTTACTGTCTCCTTGACCCGCTTTAGAAAATACTGCCTATCAAAAGACACCTCTGGGAATAGAATGATGTGAGGCGGATCTCCCCTGTTAGTTTTTGCCAACCCCCCGGCGGCTGCTATCCAGCCAGCATGCCTCCCCATAACCTCAAGCACAAATACCTTGGTGGAGCTCTCAGCCATTGAGGCAACATCGAGCCCGGCCTCAAGGGTAGAAACCGCAACATACTTCGCCACGGACCCAAACCCTGGACAGGTATCGGTCAGGGGCAAGTCATTGTCTACAGTTTTGGGAATTCCAATACAGGTCAGGGGGTATCCCATATTTTGACTGAACTCGGACACCTTGTTCGCTGTGTCCTGTGAATCCCCACCCCCATTGTAAAAAAAATGGCCAATGTCGTGTGCCTGAAATACCGCGATCAATCGCTCATACTCCGCACGGTTTTCTTCAATCGACTTCAACTTATATCGGCAGGAACCGAATGCCCCGCTGGGGGTATGCCTCAAACCAGCGATGGCTTTGCTGGTTTCTCTGGAGGTGTCAATCAACTCTTCTCGCAGGGCGCCAATAATTCCATTGCGACCGGCAAAAACCTTGCCCAGTCTTCTTTCTTTTCTCGCAGCTTCTATTACACCGCAGGCCGTGGCGTTAATAACTGCAGTTACACCTCCGGATTGGGCATAGAAAATATTTTTAGCGGTCACTCCTACCTCCAGACAAATTCAATTTCAGGTCTATATATTTCTTACGGTTTCTTCGACCAACCAGTCCACCACATCTTTCACGGCCTGTTCGTGATCAGCGCCCTGACTACAGGAATCCTCGTACACCTGGAGTTGACGATGAGCACTGGTTCCATTTGCAATAATATCTCTTAAGGCTTCAATTTCATCGACACAATCCAGCGCTTCCGCATCTTCTCCTATAAATTCAAGTAACTCCTCCAGCAAATCAGCACAGGGGACAACCTGACCCTTGGCAAAATCTATAAGTCCTTCTTCATAGGAGTAACGCATCGCACGCCATCGATTCTCATCAATCAGCATCTTGGCATAAACTCTCCAGCGCTGATTCTTTTGTCTCGTTCTGCACAACATTCGCAACAGGCAAATATTCAGGGCGACCAGGCTTATAGCGTGATTAACGTCGGTCGCGACATCCATTATTCTCGTTTCAAGTGTCGGGAATCTCGTGCTGGGGCGAAGATCCCACCAGATCATGCTGGCATCCTCAACCAGGCCTGCATTTACCAGTATTTGCACATGCCTCTCGTACTCACCAAAACTGGCAAACTGTTCCGGCAACCCGGTCCTGGGCAAAGCGTCAAACACCGTCAACCGATAGGATTTAAGACCGGTATTCTCCCCCTCCCAGAAGGGTGAGGATGTGGAGAAGGCAAGTAGGTGGGGCAGGAAGTAGGACATCTGATTCATCAGATCGATCCTTAGCTCAGGATTTTCTATACCTACATGCACATGCATACCACAAATCAACAAATGCCTGGCAGCAGCCTGCATTTCGTTTGTCAGCGCACTGTATCGAGCCTTTTCAGTCTGCTTTTGTTCAATCCACCGCGCAAATGGATGACTGGATGCTGCCAGGGGTGCATAGCCATAGTGACTACTGACTTCTGCAATGATGTTCCGCAGTCGGATGATTTCCTGCCTTGCCTCCTTAACACTACTGCAGACAGTTGTGCCCGCCTCAATCTGGGCACGCATTAGCTCCGGGCTAACATGCCCTCCCAGATCCCTGCTAAATTCTTCCATTAGGGATGAGGGTGGATCGCTGACCAGATCTCGCGTTTCGCGATCAACCAGTAAGTATTCTTCCTCAACTCCGATGCTGAATGCCGGCTCGGAAATCTCCATTGATCAGACCATCAACACTTCTGTGTAATAGACTATAATACCCTGTTTTCGCTATTCGGATCTCAACCAAATTTTTGTAAATCATGCAGCAAATGCCAAACAGACTGAATGTCTGGCACTCACCATCCCCTGATGATCTCGGTGACAACCACATTGAATTTTTGCACCACCTTCAGGCCCCCATCTGGATCTCGGTTGAAGGAAAAGACACTTCAAGAACTCGCGCCATCGTCACACTGCTGCACGGAAACGAGCCCTCAGGATTAAGCGCCGTTCACAGTATCCTGAAACAACGGCTGGTCCCGGCAACCAACTTGATCATTGTGGTTGCATCAGTCAATACAGCACTCTGCCCGCCTATGCTTTCTCACCGATTTCTACCCTGGGAGGAGGATTTTAATCGCTGTTTCAGCCCACTAGCCGATGCGAGCCAAAGGCAACTTGCTGAAGAAATTTTTTGCGCCTGCATGAAGCTGCACCCGAGGCAATCATTGATACCCATAACACCTCAGCCCATAGTGAACCATTCGCGGTCGCTGTAAACGATAATGTTTCTACACAGCAGATTTCGCAGCTATTTACCAACAGGCTGGTCGTGATTGATCAACAGCTTGGTACACTAATTGAAAAAACAGACAGCATTTCTCCGGTGGTGACGATCGAGTTCGGCGGCCTCATGGATCCAAATGCCGACAAACTTGCCTATGAGTCCCTGATATCATTCGTTTCCAGAAACCACCTGTTCAAAACAGAACCCGAACCGCTGCATATCATGAAACACCCACTTCGCCTTGAAATTGAGGAATCCAGTGAAATTCACTATTCGAGTTCCGTTCACAACGATGCGGACCTCACCTTGATCAATACCATCGATCAGCTAAACTTTCAGGCGGTCCACACGGGCACAAAAATCGGCTGGCTGGGTAAAACGGGACTAGGGGGATTGCGCGCGGTCAACGCCAAGGGTGACAACCTATTTCACGAATTTTTCCACGAGGTCAGTGGGTTTTTGACGATTAAACAGCAGCTTACAATTTTTATGGCCACTACTGATCCCTACATTGCGCGTCAGGACTGTCTCCTCTACTTCACCCCTACAACAGTATGAATATCTACCTCATTAGCTACTACATTCATGTCTCGTGCGTACTCCTGACCGGGGTCCTGTTCATAACGCGAGGCGTATGGATGCTGCGCGACAGCGGACTACTGCAAAAACCTATCGTTAAGGTGCTACCTCACATTGTAGATACCGTACTCCTCGTTTCAGCCATTTCTCTCATGTTTCAGACTCAGCAATTCCCAATCACCTATGACTGGTTGACGGTAAAATTCGCGGCATTGTTCACCTATATCGTGCTCGGTGTATTTGCCCTAAAAAGAGGGAAAACAAAAACTCACCGCCTGGCTTTCTTCATCGCCGCCCTGCTGACCTACGGCTTCATCATATCTGTTGCCCTGACCCACTACCCTGCCTGGGTTTTCAGTTAGGCAGGGACACAGTTAGGCAGGGACACACACTAAAACTACTCTTAGGACCTGCGGGTTAATGCTCTGGACTAAATGTGGTTTGGCTCACATGAGAAGGGGTGCTTAGCGAGGGCGTAGCGCACAAAAGAAACCCATCATCTTGGGATGACTACACCACGCTCAAGACTTGTTGATGATCGAGTGGTATTGCACTATCACTTCGTTTCGCGCTGCGTCCGCCGCAGTTGGCTATGTGACCGGGATCGATATTCTGGCAAGGACTACAATCACCGCAAAGCCTGGAAAAAATCAAGAAAGTTTCACCTTGCCCAGCACTTCGCCGTTGAAGTTGAAGCCTTTGCAATCATGAGCAATCACTTTCATATCGTCCTTTACTACTACCCGCTTGCTAGTGATACCTGGAGCGATGAAGAAGTGGCTTATCGATGGTCCGAAGCATTTCCTCCTCGCCCGGCTAATGACAATCCTGATGAGCTCTCCTTTCTCAAAAAAGCACAAATAGCTAATCTACTTCAACCCCCCGATTCACTATGATCTGCCAGACGTAGCTTGGGATCATTGTCAGCGTTTATGAAATACCTGAAACAACCTATTGCTTGGCGTACCAACCGAGAGGATAAGTGCACAGGCCATTTCTTTGAAGGCAGATTCTATTCCGGCGCACTACTTACTGAAAGTGCTGTACTTGCCGCCATGGCCTATGTCGACCTAAACCCTGTCCGCGCAAAAATTGCAAAAAGCATCGAGCAATCTCGCAGCAGTTCAATCTGCACTAGGCTAAGTCTAGTTGAGAACACGCCAGAAAGGCTGAATGATGCTTTGATGCCCCTTGTTTCTGGACTTGACGGAAAACGTACTCAATTAACGATGACGCTAGGAACGTACATTGAGCACCTTCGATGGTTCACTGCTACTACTAGTCCCGGTCAACAGCCAGACGAACGAAGTCGCTGGTTTGTGCGTGTCGCTTCTATCAAGAAACGTCAGCGAGCTTTAGGGTTGATGGATGATTTGAAAGACTGGGTTTCGCGCCATGGGCACAAGCGGCTAGGGGACTCGTTGCCTGGGTAGAGCCGCCCTGCCAACAAAGAAGCTACAAACTGCTGAAAGCAGCAGAGTTTTGCCGATATAGAAAACGATTTTACTCCCGAGCATTCGATTTCTATCCATTGTTGCGGGGCTAACGACTCACTTCAGCGCCTGTGTGTGTCCCTATGACCACTTCTCCACAATGGGAATCCTTCGACCTATGCCAAACGCGACTTTTGACACCTTGGTGCCAGGACAGGTCTGTCTTCGCTTATATTCCATTCTGCCTATCAGGCTGATAATACGCATGAAGTCAGCTTCAGCGTCAAGTCCGGTCGTCCATGCCAGCAAGAACTCATGGTCACCAGAAAGTATGTGTCCTGTCGACGACAGTTGTTGCTGCAGCCAGAGTTTGAATCCTGAAAAGGTACTCACGTAATCTTCAACATAGGCGCGAACAATCGCATCCAGAACTGCATAGGGGAGCAGACTGGCCTCATCACTTTGCCCTTCAGCCAATTCAGCGCTGGGTGGCTTCCTCCAGATGTTCTCTGGAATTTCGCGCTTGTCCCGGGCGATACCCATCACCTGGAACTTGTACAGATCCTTGATGGGGGCGAAACTGAAATTCATATCGAAGTGGGTGTAGTAACCACAGGCAGATTCTGTTTTGTTACCCGTTGACAACGGCATGGCTCCATAGGCATTGCTGAAGTGCATGACATAGAGATCTCTCAGCCTTGCTTGGATATTCTCATCGGCAACGGAGCCATAGTTGTCCAGGGATAACCGCTGGCGTACAAGATTGCCTTCATCTTCATGCACGGCAAAATGTTGATTTAGCCCATCTACTATCGACCCATGTTTAATGGGGAGTTCATAGTCCCAGCACCCGAGATTCTTGTGCAACTGGATAGCGTCATCCCTTGAGTGGGCGCTGCTAAAGGTCGAGGGCATCCGAATGGCATGAACATTCTCAGCACCTACTGCATCACACGCAATCTTACATACAACCGCACTATCCACACCGCCGCTGCTGGCCAGAACGAGTTGCTTGAATCCCGACTTCCGAACATAGTCTTTCAGACAAAGAACCAGCAGGTCATACAACTCAACGAACCGGGTTTGGACGGCTGCAAGATTTTTCTCCCTATAGACGTCAGGAACCAACACTTCAGCATCTGCAAGGTCAACGATATCGAAGGTATCCTGCCCAATCGCCTTTGTCAGGTACAGCAGGTCTCCACCTTTAACCACAAAGCTCTGGCCATCAAAAACCAGCTCATCCTGACCACCATACTGGTTAACATAGACGACGCCGATTGTAGGCTCAGATCCAGGCGCAATAACCTTGAGCCTCTGCCAGCACTTACCCTGAACGTAGGGTGAGCTGTTGAGTGAAAAGATGACATCAACACCTTGCTTCCGATACATTTCCATAGGTTTGTCAGCATAATTGTAGTCATCTGACCCCTTGTCATTCCATAGATCCTCACAGATGGTGATACCTACTTTTTGTCCTGCGATCTCAACAAGGGTTAATTCGCTGCCTGGTTCAAAGTAGCGCAATTCATCAAAAACATCGTAAAACGGCAACAGTTGTTTCTTGTAGGTTGCGACGACACCCGCGCCTCTGATAACAACGGCCTGGTTAAAAAAGGGCTTCCCCGAACCTACATTTCGACCTATGCATCCAACAACAATATGAAGCTGCGGAGCTCTTCTTGAATAGTCACAAACCTCTTGCAACACCTCAAGGTTTCGATCGATATATCTTGAGTCGTATATAAGATCCTGGCTGAGGTAACCGGGAATAGTGAGCTCAGGGAATACTATCGCATCACACCGGGCTTCGCTGGCAGCATCTATGCCTTTCTTGATTCGCACGAGGTTGCCTTCAAAATCCCCTGGTGTGGTATTTATCTGGCCAATGCAAACACGCACTATCTACCCCCGTGAGCCGTCAGAGGCTCTCCCCGCAGTTTCGTTTCTTCTGGTTGCTATCTGGTAATGTGCGGACATCATACTTGACCATCCGCATCTCCCCTGGCAGGCACATAAATCGAATAAACCAGTAATATGCTGGTGAGCAAAACCAGGCAGGCTACCCCCTGGTGAATACTGGCCAGCACGATCGGAACAAAATTTATCAGTGTGAGCACTCCAAGTACCACCTGCACCAGGGTCACCGTCGCCAGTAAGCCACAAATAGACATCAGTCGGCGCGGCGCGCCCCTCGCTATTTCCATCGAAAAGACCAGGAGGACAAGCAGCAGCAATAGTATTCCAAGCCAACGATGCACAAACTGGATCATGACACCATTTTCCAGAAAATTGAGCCAAAAGGGCGACATGGTGGTGGCTGCCTCCGAGATAAGTTGCCCATTCATCAACGGAAAAGTATTAAAACCCAGGCCGGCTCTTAGCCCTGCAGTAAAGGCGCCGAATAAAATTTGCAGCGACGCTACCCCCAAAATCGATACGGCCAGGCGCTTGAGCAAGCGAGGCCCACTCACCTTCTCCAAGTCCAGGAGGCCAAAAATAATCCAGGCAAGATAACAAAGAATGACCAATGCCAGAATGAGATGTGCAGCCAGCCGGAAATGACTAACCCTGGGCATATCGACCAGCCCGCTCATCACCATATACCAGCCCATCAACCCTTGCAGACCGCCGAGCACCAGCGCAACAACTAACCTTGGCAACAGCTGCTTCTCAATTTTGCCGAGTAGCCAGAGAATGATGAAGGGGACCGTGAAAACCAGACCGATGCTCCTGCCGAGCACACGATGACCGTATTCCCAATAGAAAATGCCTTTAAATTCATCAAGGTTCATGCCCCTGTTCACTTTTTGGTACTCAGGGTATTGCTTATAGGCGTCAAACGTTTCCTGCCACTGTTCCTCACCTAGGGGCGGGATTACTCCCATGAGAGGTTTCCAATCAACCATGGAAAGCCCGCTGTGAGTCAACCGCGTTACTCCGCCGACAATGATCATGGCAAAAATGACCACACAAACGAGCACCAACCAGCCAGTAACAATTTTGTTCGCAGAGTTCATAAATCAACATCTCATAGGATCGCGCTATTCTAACGATCTGCCACGACTCCCGCTACACCGATGGTTTGATCTGCAGCTTCGCTGTACCATGCTCAGACCCAGATCGACAAAATTGAAGATCCTCTCGGAACAAGGTAAATTTTGAAACTATGCTGAAAATCTCCTTCTTCTTCTGGCAACTGTGCCTGCTGCAAGAGAGCCCGGACCGAATCCCGGCCAAACCATTTGTGCTCGCAACCCTTCTTCTTATATATCTTGTCATTGCCTTAACAACGGTTTCCATCGGACGCCCGGCACTGGACCCTACCGGTGTGGTCGGTACCGTGTTCGTTGGCCTGATCTTTCCCGCCCTGGTGACCTGGACTTTACTGACCTTCAAACAGGTCACTGACCGCTTTGTAGCGACCTACTCAGCCCTACTCGGCACAAATTCAATCATCCTGCTAATCCTGTTGCCCGTTAGCCTTGTCCTTCTGAATACGGAGAACGAAAACCTCAACCTGCTGGCCGATTCTGTTTCCTGGGTCTGCCTTGGCTGGTGGCTGGCAATCGCAGGATATATCTACCACAAGGCAACCAACATTAGTCTGATCCAAGGGTCAGCCATCGCCTTTATTACGGAACTACTGGGTGTGATTATTTCAGTCAGTCTATTCCCAACAAACTGATCAGAATGCATCTCCATATTCTTGGTATTTGTGGAACACTGATGGGCAGTATTGCGCTCCTTGCCAGGGAACTTGGTTACCAGGTTTCCGGCTGTGATGAAAATGTCTACCCACCCATGAGCACACAACTCGAAAATGCCGGCATAAGACTATCCTCACCCTATTCGGCAGAAAACATAGCTAAGGATGCAGATCTCATCCTGATCGGTAACGCCGGTTTGCCACGGGGAAATCCGGCTGTCGAAGCGGTACTGGACCAGGGGCTACCCTACACATCGGGAGCGGAGTGGTTGGGTCGCTACGCTTTGCAGGACCGCTGGGTGATTGCCGTGGCAGGTACCCACGGTAAGACGACAACCAGCAGCATGATCGCATGGATTATGGATTACGCTAGCCTAAACCCTGGATTCCTGATCGGCGGCGTGCCATCCAACTTCAGTGAATCAGCTCGCATGGGTTCTGCACCCTTTTTCGTTATCGAAGCGGACGAATACGACACTTCCTATTTCGACCGTCGCTCGAAATTTCTACACTATCGACCAAGAACTGCCGTCCTGAATAACCTTGAATATGATCATGCGGATATCTTTCCAGACCTGGCCGCTATCCAGAATCAGTTCCACCTGCTGTTGCGCACAATTCCGGGGACAGGACTCATTATTCACCCCAATGATGATGAGAGCCTGCAAACCGTATTTGACCAGGGTTGCTGGACACCGCGCCTGAGCTTTGCAAATGACCTTGTTAATGACTTTGCGAATGGTATTACCAATGATGAACACTACCAGCAGGCGACCTTCTGCGCACATCTCCTCGAAGAGGATGCCAGCCATTTCAAAGTCACGATCGATGGCAGGGACTGTGGCGTTGTTCAATGGTGCCTTACCGGTCGCCACAACATGAACAATGCGCTGGCCGCGATCGCAGCGGCAAGGCATGCCGGTGTGAAACCACAGCTAGCGACCGAGGCACTGTGCGAATTCATCGGCGTCAAACGGCGCATGGAAGTTATTCTTGATACGACCGCAGTTCGCGTCTACGACGACTTTGCGCACCATCCCAGCGCCATAGCATCCACCCTCGATGGACTGCGCAAGCAAGTCGGTGATGAACAGATCCTGGCCATCATAGAGCCGGCCTCACACACCATGAAGAAAGGCACCCATGAAACGATTCTTGCTCAGTCGGCCGAACACGCCAATCAAATAATCTGGTTTGAACCTCCCAGCCTCAGCTGGGACTTTGCATCCGCTGTATCCTCGCCAACAGCCAGAGTAACGCGCGATAAAGAAGACATCATTACATGGGCGATTCAATTCGCCTCCCAGTCGCAGCCGGTCCATATCGTTATCATGAGCAATGGCAGCTTTGGCGGCCTCCATACCAGCCTCGTCAAAAGACTCCAGGGAATACAGTAGAGTGCAGGAAACGGAGTTGTTCTTGCCAATCAAGGCTTACTTCGAAAGCCATGGTTATTCAGTTAATGCGGAGGTCAAAGACTGCGATGTAACCGCCACCCGCGATGATGATCTAATCATCATTGAGCTCAAGACCAGTGCAAATATGAGCTTGCTTATCCAGGCGACGGAGCGACAGAAAATTTCCGAAAGCGTATATGTCGCCATTCCAATCGCAAAGGGAAACCGTAAGCACTGGAGAGGGATTCAGCGGGTAATACGCCGCCTTGAACTTGGCCTGCTGGTCGTATCATTCGGCCCCCTGGGAGCCACAGTCACCAAGCTCTTTGACCCAGCGCCGGCTCAAAGACGAAAGTCAAAGGCAAAAAGGCGCACAGTTATCCGGGAAATCGTAGACAGAAGTGCCGAGTACAATACCGGCGGCAGCACGCAAACAAAACTGGTCACCGCATATCGCGAAAATGCAATCCTCATCGCAACCTGCCTGGAGCAGCTGGGCACCTGTTCACCGAAGAGACTCCGCGACCTTGGCACCGGAGACAGAACCCCCACTATCCTCGCCAAAAACCACTACGGGTGGTTCCAGCGAGTAGAGCGAGGCATCTACTCGATTACCGGTCAGGGGATAGAGGACATTAAGTCTTATACTGAACTGCACAACAGGAGTCAGAAATTTCTTGATGACCAACTCAAGAATTTGGACACGCGGCAGTGAATAGACAGGTTCTGGTTTGCCGTATCATGTGACATGAGCCCAATTAGGCTGAGGAGATTAGCCGGAGCGACCGCTGAGTCTTCTATGAGCCATAGACTTTACCTGCCACGACTTGACAGCGTAAATTGATACCAGAGCAGCGTGATTTACAGGAGGCTGGCGGACTATGAAACTAGAGAAACTATGGAAAAGGTAGCGTTTGTTGGGCTTGGTACCATGGGATACCCAATGGCAGGTCATCTCGTGCGCGCGAAGCATGATGTCGTTGTCTACAACCGAACATCTGAAAAGGCGGTGGCCTGGCAGGCGGAATATCAGGGATCCTTCGCAGCAACACCCGCGGAAGCCGTACAAGCAGCCGACATAGTATGCATGTGCGTTGGTAACGATGATGATGTGAGGTCAGTTGTGTATGGAGAGATAGGTATCCTCGCTGGGTTGAAACAGGGATCACTTCTTGTCGATCACACCACCGCGTCTCCAGCCCTGGCTAAAGAACTGGCCTTAGCAACCAGTCAATGCCAGGGTGAATTTCTCGACGCACCCGTTTCCGGCGGAGAGGCTGGCGCTGTTAATGCTGCTTTGACGATCATGGTAGGTGGTGACGAAACCGCCTTTACCCGATCCGAGCAGGTTCTTTCTGTCTATGCAAAATCCCTTCGCCTGATGGGCCCTTCAGGCAGTGGTCAGCTAACTAAAGCAGTCAATCAGATCTGTATCGCCGGAATATTGCAGGGGCTGTCTGAAGGCCTACACTTCGCAGAGAAAGCCGGCCTCGATGTGGAGGCAGTCGTTGATGTTATTTCAAAAGGAGCAGCCCAGTCCTGGCAGATGGAAAACCGCTCCGAAACGATGGCCGCTGGGAAATTCGACTATGGGTTTGCAGTGAACTGGATGCGCAAAGACCTGGCTATCGTTCTGGAGACAGCAGATGAAATCCAGGCATCACTACCGCTGACCGCGCTGGTAGATCAGTTCTATGCAGATCTGCAAAGGCTCGGTGGTGGACGCTGGGATACATCGAGTTTAATCGAACGATTACGACTGCCTGACATCAACCCTGGAGAACCCAGGCAATGAATTTGATTTGCAAAATTAGCGGGCACCGCTGCAAATTTGATAACATACGCCGTTTTTTGCATCCCATCACAACTCAATGAATTTAAAGCAACTGCTTGATGATAGAGTCGCTGTCGCGATGACAGCCGCAGGCGTCGCCGACGCCAAAGCCATTGTAAAACAGGCGCAGAAAAGTGAATTTGGCCACTACCAGGCCAATGGCATTATGGGCGCAGCCAAACGGCAAAAATCAAACCCACGGGAGCTGGCAGGGAAAGTCCTGAAACAGCTTGGTGACGACATGGATCTGCAGCTTGAAGTTGCAGGCCCCGGTTTTATCAATATTACACTGTCACCAGACTTCCTCGCTGGAGCCCTAAAAAAACTGCAGCATAGCCATCGCCTGGGTATTGAGGAAGCAGAAGAAAAGGTAGTCGTCGTTGACTATTCTGCACCAAACCTTGCCAAAGAAATGCATATCGGCCACCTCAGATCTACAACCATTGGTGATACTGCAGTTAGGATTCTTGAATTCCTTGGGCATGCGGTAGTTCGAGCCAACCACGTTGGGGACTGGGGCGCGCAGTTCGGTAGTCTACTGGCCTATATGGATCAACTCGCCTCCCAGGGAGAAGAGCTGAGTTCAGAATTGAAGGATCTCGAAAAGTTCTATCAGTCTGCCAGCGCCCTTTTTCGGTCAGACGAGGCATTCGCCATTAAGGCCCGAAGTTTCGTTGTCCGACTTCAAGGAGGAGATGAGCGGTGTCTCGCCCTTTGGGAAGAATTCATCA
Organism: Gammaproteobacteria bacterium; assembly: GCA_002725995.1. Taxonomy (GTDB): domain Bacteria; phylum Pseudomonadota; class Gammaproteobacteria; order Pseudomonadales; family Azotimanducaceae. Next base: position 71,957 of record PBRQ01000028.1, on the reverse strand, counting down.
CGGAATCAAAGCGGCACTGCCAGGCTGTCTATGATCAGTTGAATATCACGCTGACCGCCAATGACATCAGAGCTGAAAGTGCATACAACGACGAGCTTCCAGTCCTCGTCAATGAACTCGAAGAGAAGCAATTGCTGGTTGAATCTGAGGGCGCAAAGTGTGTGTTTCTTGATGGCTTCAAGGGTAAGGACGACAAGCCACTACCTGCCATCATACAGAAATCAGACGGTGGCTATCCCTATATGGCGACTGACCTGGCTGCGGTCCGCTACCGGGCAGGCACCCTCAAAGCCCATGAGGTTTTGTACTTCGTCGGCACACAACAGCAACTTCACCTGCGCCAAGTCTTCGCTGTTGCAGCTGCCGCCGGATATATAGGTGGCCATCAACGCTTCCGGCACCTGCCATTTGGATGGGTCCTTAAGGCTGACAATACGCCTTTTAAAACCCGCGACGGTGCAGACGTCAAACTCGTCGATGTCTTGAATGAGGCGGTTGACCGAGCTCACAGGCTGGTCAATGAGAAAAATCCCGACCTGAGCCTGGAAGAGAAGAAAAACATCGCCAAAGTCGTTGGTATAGGTGCAATCAAGTACGCCGAACTGTCAAAGAATCGAACAACGGACTACATCTTCGACTGGGACACCATGCTGTCCTTCGAGGGTAATACTGCTCCCTACCTGCAATACGCTTACACCAGGATTCAAAGCATCTTCCGTCGCGAAAATATTTTGGCCACTGAAATCAAAGGCAAGTTTCATTTAACTGATCCCGCCGAGCTTCGCTTGGCAGTGAAGCTGTTGCAATTTAGCGAGACCATCAATGCCGTTATTGAGGACTACCAGGCCAATATCCTCTGCAACTACCTGTTTGAATTGGCTGGAATATTCATGAGCTTTTATGAAGCTTGCCCCGTTCTGAAAGCCAGTGAACCGCACCGAACGAGCCGATTGCTGCTCTGTCACCTAACAGCCAGTACATTGCAAAAGGGGTTGGATCTGCTCGGCATAGAAACCATTGAGCAGATGTAGATGTCCCTTGAGCTAGTGGTGGCCAGATCGCTTAACAATGTAATCGGCAACAACGGCGATATCCCTTGGAAAGTACGGGGTGAGCAAAAATTATTCAAGGAAATTACCATGAATAGCGTCCTGATCATGGGGCGTAAAACCTTTGAATCTATCGGCAGACCATTGCCTGGAAGGGAAACGATAATTGTAACGAGAAATGCGCAATATCATCAGCCTGATTGCACAACAGCATCAGGCCTTGCTCAAGCAATCGATATAGCCACTCAGTATGAGAAAGCAATATTCATAATCGGTGGTGGTGAGATATATGGTCAGGCCTTGCCGCTTGCTACCGGCGTACATATCACTACAGTACAATGTGAAGTCAATGGGAATATATATTTCCCAGTATTTCCTACTAACGATTTCACACTGGTGAATGAAAAGCATTTTCAATCAAACATAGATTATCTATATCAACATTACAAACGACGAGAGCAGATAGAATCATGATATTTAACAATTGCATAACCGAAATGCTGGGTGTCGATATACCTATAATCCAGGCGCCCATGGGTTGGATAGCAAGATCACACCTGGCTTCCGCCGTCTCCAATGCTGGAGGCATGGGTATCATTGAAACTTCCTCCGGCGAGCTTGATGAAATCAAGAATGAAATCAGAAAAATGCGAGATCTCACGGACAAGCCTTTTGGCGTCAACATAGCCCAGGCATTTGTTCGCGATCCAGATATTGCACAGTTTGTAATTGATCAGGGGGTGAAATTTGTTACTACTTCCGCCGGCAGTCCTACTCGCTACACGCCGGAGCTGAAATCAGCAGGACTCACGGTATTCCACGTCGTACCAACATTGCGAGCAGCAATGAAAGCGGTTGATGCCGGGGTTGACGGCCTGATAGTCGAAGGTGGTGAAGGCGGCGGATTCAAGAACCCAAATGATGTCGCGTCAATGGTGTTGTTGCCACTCGTTCGCTCAAAAGTTGACGTACCGATAGTTGCTGCGGGTGGATTTACCGATGGGAAATCCATGGCAGCAGCTTTTGCTCTTGGCGCCGAAGGTGTTCAGATGGGCACCCGCATGGTTGCAGCATTGGAGTCACCGGTCCATGAAAACTGGAAGTCTGCAATCGTGACATCACAGGAAACCGATACTGTGTTTTTAAACAGATTCCACTCCCCGGCTCTGCGCGCCTTGCGTACTGAGCGCTCCTCTCGACTGGAAAAAATGGTCGATGAAAACATCATGCCTGAATTTGGCAACTCCAGGGATCTTTATTTTGGTGGGGATATGGAATCGGCGATTGCATTATCCGGGCAGGTCGCCGGCCGTATCGAGGATGTGAAACCGGTCGCGGAAATCCTAGAGGAAACAAAGAAGGAATTTTTTGAAACGATGAAGGCATTGTCATCACAATACCTCTAGGCAATCTGGTTGCTGCTGCTCTCGCGTTCTACTGGTCGGCCCTACGGCACTCAGATGTTCGAGAAATATCAGGCGTCCGCCTAGAAAAAACCCGTCGGTATTGTTTTCGCTTTTCTTCTCTGCGCCGCTCAAAATCTACAACAATAACATTTGTTCGACGTTCCTTCTGACGGTGGTCCGTGTATCGCCTGTCGGAAGTCAGCCTTTCTTCCTCAACATCCTTTTTAGGGTCGGCAGGAATCGATGAACTATCATCACTCAGTAGATTTTCCACACGAGATAACAGTTCTTCGAGCCTGAAAGGTTTTAGAAGGAGGTTCTGAAAGTAAGCTATTCCCGTTATCCAGGTGGAAACCTTTGAGCGCCCCTGAAACTGCTCAGCTTTTTCCCACACCACAAACAGTGTGTCGTTTACCACTTCTTCGACCATTTCAGGCCGGCGCATCAAGCGGCTCAGATACCGGCTCAATTGTGGGTAAAACCGGGCATAGAGTTTTTCGAATGCCACCTTGTCCTTGATCGCAACGCACTGCAGCAACCTGAGGTCTTCAGCATCTACCGTTCCACGGCTGGTCTTCAACTCATGGATGGACTTCTTCAAATTGATCTCCTATGACCCGCGCTGCATCAAATAGCCTCCAGCAAACCACCTCAAGTAGCCGCTGCCGGCTTTGACCAGCGTCACCGACAGACGATTGGCATCCGGTAGTCTATTATACTGCTCCTCAGGTCCCGTGGAGTGCACAAGCGGGCCATTTAGCGCATTTAGGGTTCGCCCCAACTATTTGACCCATATTTAAGCGCAATGATTCCCGGCAAACCCCAGATTTTCAGGTTAGATTATCTGCAACGGGTGAGACAGTGCCTAGTTGTTCAACGGAGCCTGTACAGATAAGATCTGTCCATCAGGGAAATAGCCATGCTAGAAACAGGTTTGTAATTCAGCTTTGACGAGCACAAGGATGACCGGGTGACCATATTCCACCAGGGCTCTCCAGTGACATCATTGAAAGGAAGGCAGGCCCTTAAGTTTTTATTCAAAATGAATGGCGCTGATTTCTCCGAACAGCAAATGGCAATGGCGAAGATGACGGGGAATTTCAAGAGAGGTAATGAGCGCACCCCCGACAAGAGGAAGAAAATATGACGTTCCACAGGATCAGCAAAGGGCTAAGAACTTCGTGTTTTGGGGCACTGTTACTGTTCGCCACTTCCCTCCTTCATGCTGATTTTGAATCTGCTGCCGATTCCTATCGAGCCAAGGACTATTTACGTGCCCTTGAGGAATTTCAGCCGCTGGCGGAGCAAGGTGACCCGAGGGCACAGACTGTACTTGCGCTGATGCATAAGTACGGTGAGGGAACCAGCATGAACCTGGAGACGTCTTATGACTGGTACCGAAAAGCCGCCGAGCTGGGCTATGCACCGGCACAATATCATGCTGGAGTAATGCTGGCGGAGGGCGTTGGTGCCCAGCCTGATCCTGACGCGGCACTTAAATGGCTCACTATGTCAGCTGAAGCAGGATTCGCCCGCGCGAATGACAAGCTCGAAGCGCTCAATGCTTCGAGCGTCTCCATTGATTCACCCGTCGATGAGTTCATCCCCTGGTCACAAAGCTGGGATTTCAAACTTCCAACCGACATCAGATTGGGCGTAGCCGATGATGCAAGCTTTTCATCCGTTGCATCTATTCCAAACTACCGAGTTCAGCTTGGCGCCATGAGCACTAAAGACGCCGCCGAACAGCTATGGCTTATACTAAACGAGCACAGCCCTGCCCTATTCGAGGGTCTTTCACTACTGGCCACGGAATCCATAACGCCTGGGCGAACTATCTATCGAGTTCAGACCGGTCCATTTGATACGCCGGATCAGGCAAGATCCTTCTGCACTGACCTGGTCAGCAGCAGTGCAAGAGCGATCGGCTGCCTTGTGCTTCATCCAACCCCCTAATAATCTCTTGGCAGCCTATAAGTAGGGTCTATTTCCTGGTATTCAATCCGCCCACCAAGTTGTAAAGGCGATTTGTTAAAACTATCATTGTCCGCCGTCGCCTTTCACCACAGGTTATTTAATGGATATCGAGTTCAGCCAGGAAGATCTGGAGTTCCAGAGAGAAGTCGTTGAGTTTATCGAGAAGAACTTACCCACCGGCATGGATGTTTGGACCAAACGAACGGAGTGGTTCGAAGCACTCCGTGAACAGGGTGGTTGGGATGTCCCTAAATGGCCGGCTGAATTTGGCGGACCTGGATTTACTCCGACACAGCGCTACATCTTTGACATGGAGATGGGACGCAGGGATACACCGCCAATAATTCCCTTCGGTGTGGGAATGCTGGCACCGATCCTCATTAACTATGGTACCAAGGAGCAGCAGGATCGCTTCCTTCCCGGGATTCGCGATGGCAGCGTCTTCTGGTGTCAGGGTTACTCCGAGCCTGGCGCTGGCTCTGATCTGGCAAACTTGCAGACAAGCGCGGTGCTGTCGGAGGATGGCACGCACTACACCGTCAATGGCCAAAAGACCTGGACATCGATAGCCCACATCGCAAACTGGATATTCTGCCTTACCAGAACCTCTCGCGATGGTCCGAAACAGGAAGGCATTACTTTCCTGCTAATACCCATGGACGACCCAGGCATCAGGGTAGAACCAATCATCACCCTGGGTGGCGCTCATTCAGTAAACAATGTCTTTTTTACAGATGTTCAGGTGCCACTGGAAAACCGGGTCGGAGAGGAAGGCAAGGGCTGGACCTATGCCAAGGGACTATTGATCCACGAGCGAACAGGCTTGGCAGGCATTCAAAATTCAGTCATGGCCCTGGATAAAGCCAAGCAGGCAGCCAGGAACGTCAAGGTTGGCAACGGAACCCTGATGGACGTGCCAACCTTCAAGAACAGGGTTGGTGAGCTTGAAGTAGAACTGCTGGCTCTCGAGTTCACAGAGCTCCGCACCCTGGCTTCCGTTAGTGCAGGTGGTGATCCCGGACCGGAATCATCAATCATGAAACTCAAGGGAACCGAAATACAGCAACGGATAACGCAACTAAACCTTGAGGCGTCTGGCATCTACACGGCACCCTGGGGCAGCCAGGCGGTCGGTCCGGAATTTGCCCGGGGAGCAACATCTGCATACTTAAGTGCTCGCGCATTCACTATCTACGGCGGTGCCAGCGAAGTGCAGAAAGACGTAATCGCTAAGAATGTCCTCGACCTGGGTTCATCACGCTAAAGGAATATTGGAACAATGGATCTCTCATATACAGAAGAACAGCTTTTACTTCGCGACAGCGTGCAGAAGTTTATTTCAGACAAGTACGACATCAGTGAACGCAACAAGATTACCGCGACGGAAGAAGGATTCAGTCGAGAGAACTGGCAGCTCTTTGCAGAACTCGGGTGGCTGGCTTTACCGTTTAAAGAAGAAGACGGTGGCATCGGTGGCACACCGGTAGACACAATGATACTGATGGAAGAGTTTGGCAAGGGGCTCGTGGTAGAACCCTATCTGCAGACCGTCATCATGGTAGGCACAGCGCTCAGTGAGGCGGGATCAGCAGAGCAAAAAGCAGAAGTCATTCCCAGCATCATTGATGGCAGTTTGATTGCTACCTTTGCCTATGCTGAAGAATCGGCCTATCACGACCTAAACTATATAGCGACCAGCGCCACTAGGGACGGCGATTCTTTTCTCATCAACGGTACTAAATCCGTGGTATCGAATGCCCAATCTGCAGAAAAGATCCTCGTGACAGCAAGGACCAGCGGCAATATTGACGATGGCGATGGCATTACACTATTTCTGGTGGACGCAAACCATGAGGGGATCAGCAGGGAAGACTATCCTACCGTGGACGGACTAAGGGCATCTGAAGTCACATTCACTGATATCAGGGTTCCCGCAACCGCTGTCGTTGGTGATATTGACGGCGGTGCCGCCATCATCGAAAAAATAGCCAGGAGAGCAATTCTTGCTTTGTCAGCAGAATCTGTTGGTGGCATGGAAATACTTTACACAGATACCATCGAGTACACTAAAGAGAGAGTACAGTTTGACCACCCCTTGAGCGACTTCCAGGTGTTAAAACACAGAATGACCGAGATGTTTATGGAGTACAGCCTGGCGAAATCGCTGTGCATGAAAGCAGCAATGCTGGATACACAGGACTCGGATGAGGCGTCACGAACGATACACGCACTTAAGTACCTTGTTGGCAAGAACGGGAGGTTTGTCAGCCAAAATGCCGTACAGCTTCATGGTGGCATGGGCATGACTGAAGAGCTGCGTATTGCTCACTACTTTAAGCGCCTAATGGTAATCGATTCACAATTCGGCAATACCGATCATCACCTGGCAAGGTTTGTCGCCTGATTTGGCATTCTGCGCTACATTCGCGTAGCAACTACAGGAACCAACCTACTTATCTTTTGACGGAAAGGTGCCGCTAGCCTGTATATTTCATGAAGACGNCATATAAATGTTGTTANCANATTGTAATTCAACAAGTTGCAAAAGTTTGATCGCCTTTTACTAAAATACAGTTTGTACCTGATCGGATTTATATAAAATCTGCCTGCGCCTATAGAACGATCCCCCTTGAACCATAGCTACGGCTATGATTCGGCAGGCGATAGTCCAATATGCTTTGTCATATCTTCTCTAAACTCCGATCCCTTCATGAATTATCCGGGCTAGAGTATTTGTTCGCCTTTTCGGCAATCAGTCTCTTTTGTTCAGCCGTCAATACTTTTCTTTTTTGGGGCCTTGCCTTTCTCGCAAAAACATACTTTTCCCGAACAACCTGCCTCGCGGAAAATCCCATATTCCTGAGCAGCGCAAAACAATCATCAACCATCTGTGGATTCCCGCACAACAGAAATGTGTCCGAATCCGGGTCGGGCGAGAAACTGACCACCTGCCCGGTAACATGACCACTGAACTCAAATGCTTTGCTATCCACCAGAGATTCCCTCGAGTAGCAAATTCTCAGCGTAAAACAGTCAAACTGACCATCAATGGCTGCAATCTCCTGCCGGAACAGAAACTCATCACGGGTCCTGGCGCCAAATAGCAAAACCACCTCAAGCTCCCGCGCTTGCATCGCCGGAGTGAGCGCTCTCAGTATCGGCATAAAGGGTGCAATGCCAACACTGGTTGCAACCAGAAACAACCTGGCCGGGAGCTTTTTGGGTACAACCAGTCGACCAAAAGGGCCTCCAACGGTTGCAGCAATCCCTTCATCGCAATGAAACAGGTATTGAGAGGCCCTGCCCCCGTCCACGTAGGAGACAACCAGGTCCAGGTAGGGCGTGTCCGCAACGCCCTGCCCAAAATTGCAGGGGCTATAGGCGCGTTCAAAATCCCCGGCCTTGTCAGAAAATTCAAAACGAAAGAATTGACCCGGCTCAAATGAAACCAGCTCCCCATCATTCCTTTCAAATCGAAACCAGAGTGTGCTCTGGCTTAAGCGGCGAATTTTCCTTAATGTTACTCCAAACTGTTTACCCACAAAGCTACTCGATTACAGCCTGGATCAATTATGACATGAATAGGGCTGCCTCCGGCATAGACCACTGGAACAAGCCTGCCAAAATGGTATATAAGTACAATATACAACAGGGCTTAAGGTGATTGATCCGGGTACAATCAACCCTTCGTCAAGCCTATAAGTCCGCCGGTCATCTAGACACAAACCCAGGCTGCAGGAAGATGTAAACGCACCTACCTTAACAATCACGGATGACGCGATACAGGGCTATGACCCACGTCACGATGCTGCCGTCGAGTCCGTTCTATTGCACCAGAGCCATTTGCACTGGTACTGGAAAGCGGCGACCCCATCATCCTGGTAGGGCCGGAAACACCGGTCGAAGATCTGGATTTTGGCAACCTGTCCGTACGCACCTACTGGTATCAGAAGATGGACCCGGCGGACTGAAGGTTCATTTCTCCAGCGTTATCGCCGCGGCCGGACAAACCTCAATGGCCTCATCGCCATGCTTTTTGAGATCACCCTCAGGTTCATCCGTCCGCAACACCGGAAAGCCATCCTCACCCCTTTGAAAAAGCTCGGGGTGGTTGTAGAAGCATTCGCCGGACATGTAGCACCTATCTAGATCAATTTTTATTTTCATTTGCGATCAAACTCCATCCACAATTCCTCAGGCGCACGAAATCCACCCGAGTCAATTGAAGGTGAGGTAATTCCTGGATGATCAGCAAACTTCGGTCGCACATTCTTAACCGCTTCCATCAGCCTGGTACAAGCAATAGCTGACTCCTGTCTCGCCAAGGCATAGCCCATACAGAAATGTTGCCCAATACCAAAGCCTAGATGTCCAGGCTTTCCATCCTTGTATCGCCCGGAGCGATTCTCACGGCCCATATGAAGATCCTTGCGATGTATATCAAAGGTGTCGGGGTCGGCGAATACCCTTTCATCACGGTTGCCCGCTCCAAGGTAGAGAATGACCTGTGCACGTTCAGGGATCACGTGACCATGGATTGGTATCTCCCTCGTAGTATGGCGAGGCTGAATATGTACAACCGGATCGAAGCGCATCATTTCGGTAAAAACATTGTCCCACAGGGCGGGCTCTTCGATGACTTCCATTAGCTGGTCCGGTCGCGTGTACAGCATGTGATACCACATGTTGGCTATGGCTTTGTCCGTGGTGTCACCACCGGCCGCCAATAATAGGGCGATAAATCCTTTGACCTCTTCGATTGACATGCGGGCACCGTCCAGCTCTGCACTACATATCCGGGACATCAGGTCTTCACCCGGGTTCTTGGTCCGTTCCCTGATCATGGGATCGATATAGTCCCACATGTCATTGCGTGCCTGCAGAGCCTTTTCCATGTGTTCACTGCCAAAGCCCAGGCCAGCGATCAGCAGATGGTACCATTCCACGAACATGTCCTCATCTTCGCGAGGAAGTCCCAGCATGTTAGAAACAACCCGGACGGGTACCTGAGTCGAAAACTGTGAGACGATGTTCACTTCACCGGCATCATAGAACTTTTCTATTACCTCCTGGGAAATCTGATCAATCATGGGCAGAAAGTCTTTTAATTTCTGGCCTATGAACTGGCCGGCAATAATATTTCGCAACCGCCGATGCTCACCGCTGTTTCCATACTCCAGTATGTTAGGTCCAAATACATGTCTGGTGCCAAATTCGTAGGGGCCATCTGGCTTGTAGACGGCGCGGTCATACCCTTCTGAATCCTGAAAGGCGCCATCAATATCCCAATAGCGAGAAAGAATCCAGCGATTGTGGAAGCGATCATGGTAGACGGGGTGGTGGTCTCGCAAGCGCCTGTATATATCGAAAGGATTGTGCTGAAACTCCTCAGAATCAAATTCCCGCGGATCGAGATCAGCATCATTTTTAGCCGCTTCTGCTGTAGTAGACATGCAACGTCCCCATATTGGTTGGCAAATGGATAACGTCCATGTCAGTTAAGAACCACTGTACTTCGCCGGCTCACCCGGAGCGACCGCTGTCATCCACTTCTGATCACTTCTTTGTGTTGGGTATCAACTAAAAAAGATGCCAGCGTTCACAAATTTCTTCCGTCCAAGATTATTGAAGTTGTAGTAAGGTTTAGGTATCTGAACTTACCTGCTGTGAACCAGTATTGCAATTACACCTAATGCAGTAGCATAAGCGTCAGAGACCTAGCTGGCTCCGCGCGGCCAGTAGTTTGAGTTCCTTAGTTGAGGTTCCGCATGACTTTTGTGATAGTCGAAAGCTGTATTGATGTACTGGATCAATCCTGCATTGAGGTATGCCCCGTCGATTGCATTCATACAGATCAAGATGATCGAATGTGCTACATAGAGCCCAACGAGTGCATAAATTGTGCCTTATGTGAGCCCGCCTGCCCGGTTGAAGCTATCTTCAAGGACGAAGATGTCCCGAAGTCCGCTGCCGAGTTTGCCGAGCTAAACCGCTCATGGTTCAAAGATAGAGCAACCACCAGAGCACGGATTGAAGAGCTGGTGGGGTCCAGCTAGTCCTGACCAGATATTAATTCGACGAATTTCAGTAGTTAGGATAGGATAGTCTGGCACCTGATCTGACGTGGCTAGCGCCAGGGAAGGACGCGGGACCCGGCCATGGATGGCCGATGCCACAGAAGATTAGGTACCAGGCTATTCAATCCGATGTGTAACTAAGGACCGTTGCAAACATCACGAATGGTTTGCTGCTTAACATACCGATTCAAACATCCAAGCCAAGATCTTCGATAATCTGCTGCTGCAGCTTGTACTTCTGAATCTTAGTGGATGACATGGGCCATTCGTCAATAAATCGCACATGGGCAGGAATCTTGAAACCCGCTACCTTGTCTTTACAAAAATCAATCAGCTCTTGTTCTGAAACTACTTCCTCATCGTTGATCTCCACGAAAGCAGCAGGAATTTCCTGCAGCCTGGCATGTGGTATGCCAACAACCTGGGCCAGTCTTACTGCCGGATGTTTTTGCAGGCAGGTTTCAATCTCGATCGCCGCTACGTTCTCCCCTCCGACCTTCAGCATGTCTTTTAGCCGACCATGAAACATCATCTGGCCATCTTCATCCTGGGAGCAGATGTCGCCGGAGTGGAACCATCCATGTTCATCAAGCGCCTCTGCTGTTTTGTCTGGTGATTTATAGTATTCGGTAAAAATACCAGGGCCGCGAATCCAGCACTCCCCCTGCTCCCCAGAAGGCAGGTCCGTACCGGTTTCAGGATCAATGATACGAACCTCATTGCCAGGCAGGGGCGTACCTAGTCGCGTGAAACGCTGCTCACGGGTATCCGACAATCGGCTGGTAGATACTGTACCCGAAGCCTCCGTCATACCGAAGGTGCCAACGAAAATGGTATTGGGCATTGCCTTCTCCATGATGATACCCACCTCCGGCGGCTGCACACCGAAGTTTGCATTCATCAATTTGATTCTTGTCAGGTCTGCTTTTTCGAAATCCGGATGGTTGATAAGATCTGACATGATGGTCCAGAAACTCGGGTAGGCGGCAGTCACTCCCTCTTCCTGCAGCATTTTCAGTGCTTCACCCGCTTCGAAATGTGGCGTCGTGACATAGGTACCGCCTACATCGAAGGTTGTTACCAGCGGTAGTATGGCGGCGATATGAAACATCGGCAGTGGAGACCAGAAACTATCTTCGTGTCCAAGCTCATATCGCTTGCCTAATGCCATGCTGTTTCTGACCATGGACTCATGGGAAATCATGCAGCCCTTCGGATTGGAAGTAGTGCCGGATGTGTACATGATCAGAGCCGTACTGCCGAGCCTAGCCTGTAAGCGCCGCCTGTGTATTTCGTCCTCGTCTACTCCCTCAGCCAGGGCATCAAGTTGCGCATTCGTCAACATTCCTGGCGCGGAAGTGGAACCGAAAACGACAACATTTCTCAGCAAAGGAGCGCTGTCAAGGGACAGACTCAGGGGGTCAGTGGTATTAGCTAGGTCTGGGAAAGCAGCCTGCACTCGCTCCACAAAATCGACCGCATCATCAAACTCATCCGTTGTGATCAGCGTAACCAGGTCAGCATTTTCAGAGACATAGGATATTTCCGGTGGTTTATAGCGCGCATTGATCGGAACTGTTACAGCGCCCAGCATGGATATGGCAAACAGCGTATCAACAAAATCCATGCAGGTCGGTAACAACACCCCAACATGATCTCCTGGTTCAACGCCCAGCGCATGCAGACTCTTTGCACGCGAGAGGGCCCGGTCGCGCAGAGCAGCATAGGTCGTATTCTGATCTGGCAATACGACGGCTTTCGTCTGAGGAAATTCATCCGCCGCAGAGAAAAGTAGATCTCCAATTGTCGTTGCGGTTATTCTTGTTTCAGATAGCAGGCTGCTCATACCTCTCCCTCAATCTAATGCATTGCCAAGCTCTTTTGACAAAGCTCCAATTTACTAAACGTTACCACAAAAAATCACCAGCACGGCCCATCGGCTCCAGCTTTACTGCTCATAACGCCACGACTTCGATGGCCCAGTGGGAAATCCACATTATTTGAACCATGTTACTGCACAGACGGGCACCAGCACAAAGCGCCCAAAGGAGCGAAAAAAGAGGCCGATGCCCTATCAAGGGCCTGGTCTTTGTGGCAACATCGGCCAGCAATCAACACTAGGTCTGTACTGGGCCTGTACCGGACGAGAAAAAATTTACCCTGGAGAGAAACCGGCAGAGGCCAAAAGCCACGACTGCCTTTGATACTGTGCCATCAGTACGGTGTCGACTACATAAGAATAAACATGCGCGACTACTTCATCAGACGTTTACTGCTAATACCCCCCACCTTGCTGGGTGTCACCATTATTGTCTTCGTGATCACTCGCCTTGTCCCAGGCGGGCCGCTCGAGCGGGCCATCATGGAGTCCCAGCAGTTCAATGCCGCATCCGGTGTCAGCACTCAGGTCGCAGGTCAGGACATGGCCCTGTCAGACGATCAGTTGCTGAGGCTCAAGGAATACTACGGCTTCGATAAGCCCATCCTCATCAGCTATTTCGACTGGGTCGTAAAGGTAGTGAAAGGTGATCTCGGCTCATCCTACCGCTACAACGAACCAGTTTGGGATGTCATCCGGGACCGATTCCCCGTCTCCCTCTACTATGGGCTGGTAACCTTGATAATTACCTATGCGGTCTGTATTCCCCTGGGTATTCTAAAGGCAATCAGACACAGGACCATCGTCGACAACGTCTCCTCAATCCTGATTTTTGTAGGCTACGCTATTCCTGGCTATGCCCTGGGATCACTTCTGTTGCTGTATTTTTCTGTCCGTCTTGAATGGTTCCCCATGGGCGGCTTCGTCAGCTTTTCGTTTGAAGAAAAAGATGTCCTGGGGAAAACCCTGGACCTGATCAATCATTCGGTGCTTCCCCTTATCTGTTATCTGGTCGGCAGTTTTGCGCTGGTTACCCTATTGCTTAAAAACCACCTGCTGGACAACCTGGCTGCCGACTACATGAGGACCGCGATCGCCAAGGGCGTGCCCTTTAGAAAGGCAGTAACGCGGCACGCCATGCGCAACTCGATGATTCCAATAGCAACGACCTTCGGGCAAAACATTACGCTACTGGTTTCCGGCTCCTTCCTGATAGAAACCATTTTTGATATCGACGGCTTCGGCCTCCTGGGGCTCACCGCTATTCTTGACCGTGACTATCCCGTCGTCATGGGTGTCGTGCTACTCGCAGCCTTTCTTCTGCTCCTTGGGAATATCATTTCAGATTTTCTCGTTGCACTGGTAGACCCGAGGATCAGATTTCAATAGTACTTATGTTTAGATTCAATCCCCAAACCCTCAAAAAGCTTCGTCGATTTCGTGAAATCAAACGTGGCTACTACAGCTTTCTGCTTCTGGCTGGCATGCTCGTGCTGGCTTCATTTGGTGAATTGCTCATTAACAATCGGGCGCTTGTCGTAAGTTACGAAGGCGAGCTCTATTTTCCAACCTACTCTGACTTCCACCCGGGCACTGACTTCGGCCTGAGCTACTCCTACGAGGCGAACTACAGGGAACTGAAACAGCAATTCAAAGAAAACGGCAACGAAAACTGGGTTCTTATGCCTATTGTCCCCTACAACCCGTACGAAAATCATTCACCCGGCGGAGTTTTCAAACCTGACCCACCATCCATTAGTAATAGGCACTTTCTGGGCACGGATACAACGAGCCGCGATATCCTCTCACGGTTATTCTACGGCACAAGAATCGCCCTGATCTTCTCGTTAGCTTTTATGGCCTGCGTTTATGTCATCGGCATATCAATCGGCTGTGCCATGGGGTATTTCGGGGGCATTTTCGACTTGACTTTTCAGCGTCTGATTGAAATCTGGTCGAACGTTCCGTTCCTATATATGGTCATCATTGTTTTCTCGGTCATCCCCTCAAATTTCTCTATACCTGCACGTGTTGCCATCCTGTTAACGGTCATGGTGTTGTTCTCCTGGACCAGTATGACCTACTACATGAGGACAGAGACCTACAAGGAAAAATCAAGAGACTATACAGCGGCGGCCCGGATCATCGGCGCATCAAATACAAGAATTATTTTCCGGCATATATTACCCAATGCCCTGTCGACACTGGTCACCTTCATGCCCTTCACAATCGTAGGCGCCATATCCGCCATTACTGCACTCGACTTTCTCGGCTTTGGACTTCCCCCGCCCACGCCAAGCCTTGGAGAACTACTAAAACAGGGAACAGCGAATCTGCGTACTGCACCCTGGATAGTGTCATCAGCCTTTGGCACCCTGGTCATACTACTGACGCTGGTCACCTTCATTGGTGAAGCTGTAAGAGAATCATTTGACCCAAAACAATTTACCATCTATCGCTAACATGTGGATAGCATTTGAAATCATGAGGCAATCTAAATGAAAATCTATTTCAACAGAATTGTTCTGTTGGTCGGCGTATCCACATTTCTACTCAGCGGATGTAGTGAGCCAGCCAGTGATGCGCCGATCTCAGACCTGGAAACACCGGACAATACTCAGGAGATTCAGGACTACTACGCCTCCAAACCCGAATTCTTCAGCTTCAAAACACTGGCCGATATACCACCGACCCTTAACTGGCAAAACGGTACATACCTCCCGGAGATAGGATCCACCAACGCCAAAAAGGGTGGTACTGAATATACGCAAATACAAGACTTCCCACGGACACTTCGTATTGTTGGTCCTGACTCAAATGGCTCCTTTAGGCCCTGGATCCTGGATGATACTTCGATGCAGATCGGTCACCGCCACCCGGATAAATTTGAGTACTATCCGGGTCTTGCGGACTCCTGGGCGGTGGACAAGGAGAGCAAGACAATTTTTGTCAAGCTGGACAGCAATGCAAGTTGGTCTGACGGTGTACCGATAACATCTGATGATTTCATGTTTATGTTCTGGTTCTTTCAGTCACCCTATATCGTCGCACCCTGGTACAACAATTGGTACGGTACCCAGTATACGAATATCACAAAATATGATGAACAGACCTTCTCCATATCAATCCCTGACGCGAAGCCGGATATGGATGCCCGAGTACTGGAATTGCGTCCAATGCCACAACACTTCTACAAGGAAGTTGGTGACGATTTCGTGGAGCGATATCAGTGGCGCTTTGCTCCCACCAGCGCGCCCTACGTTATCAAGGATAAGGACATCAAAAAGGGCCGCCTGATCACCCTGACACGGAACAAGAACTGGTGGGCTAACGACAAGAAATTCTGGCAGTATCGATTCAACGCTGACCGCATTCGGATTTCAGTTATTCGGGACACACCGAAAGTCTTTGAAGCATTCAAACGTGGCGATATTGATCAATTCGGCCTTAACCTGGCTGAATACTGGTACGAAAAACTACCTAATAATGATGCAGATGTGGCGGCAGGGTATATTCATAAATCGGTATTCTATAACCAACGGCCAAGACCAACCTACGGTCTGTGGATGAACACATCACGACCACTGTTGGAAAACAGAGACATCCGGGTAGGCATCAACTACGCAACCAATTGGCAACTGGTTATTGACAAGTTTTTCCGTGGTGACTACAGCCGTATGCAAACTTCATCGGATGGCTATGGTGAGTTCACCCACCCCACTCTGAAAGCAAGGTCTTTCAGCATAGAAAAGGCACTTAGGTCTTTTGCCAAAGCTGGATTCGCCCAGCGAGGTCCAGATGGAATCCTCGTGAACGATGAAGGCCAGAAACTAGCGTTTACTCTCTCCAGCGGATGGGAAAACCTTAAAGATATTCTCACTATTTTGAAGGAGGAAGCCGCCAAGGCCGGCCTTGAATTCCGTGTCGAAGTGCTCGATGGCACGACCGGCTGGAAGAAAGTACAGGAGAAAAAACACGACATTCACTTTTCAGCCTTCAATGTATCGTTAGAGATGTACCCCAGGTTTTGGGAAACCTATCATTCTGACAACGCCTATGATGATGCATTCCTCGAAGATGGGTCAGTCAACCCCGACCGGAAGCTCATAACCCAGACCAATAACCTGGAAACACTCTCCATATTTGAAATGGATGACATGATACACCGTTACCGGGCATCTGATAGTAAGGATGAAATGAAGGAACTCGCATTCGCCATGACAGAGTTACATCATGAGCACGCTTCCTTCTCTCCGGGTTTTTATCAGCCTTTCTTCAGGGTGGGTCATTGGCGATGGGTGCGATATCCGGAAAGCTTCAGCTATAAACATGCACGAAGTGGAGGTCAATTATTCGTGCATTGGATTGATACGGACATGAAGGAAGAAACCCTGTCAGCTAAAAATGACGGCAAATCATTCGAGCCACAAGTGCGCAACTATGACCAGCACGCAAATTAGCAGAATGGCCAGGGAAAGACAGCTATGCCTTTACTAGAAATTATCGATCTGATCACCGAATTTGACACGGATGAGGGCCGAGTCAGGGCGGTCGATCAAATCAGTTTCTCAGCAGATGCCGGGGTAACCCTGGGTATTGTTGGTGAATCTGGCTGCGGTAAAAGCGTCACAGCCCTTTCTATCATGCGACTTCTTCCGCAGCCTCTGGGTCAAATTGCGGGGGGATCTATCCTCTTTCAAGGACAGGACCTGACCCGTTTACCGCTGAAGGAAATGGAGAAGTTGCGCGGCAATGACGTCAGCATGATTTTTCAGGAGCCAATGACGGCACTTAACCCGGTACATACCATCGGCAAGCAACTTGCCGAGGTTTTACTCTTGCATAATGATTACGGTCTTGAGAAAGCGCTGAAGGAGTCGATTGATATACTTGACAGGGTAGGCATCCCCTCCCCTGATCTGAGAATGGGCGAGTACCCGCACCAGCTGTCAGGTGGAATGAGGCAGAGGGTTGTTATCGCTATAGCATTGGCCTGTAAACCGGCATTGCTCATCGCCGATGAACCAACGACCGCGCTGGACGTGACGATTCAGGCTCAGATTCTTGAACTCATCAAGGATTTACAGGCTGATATGGATATGTCCGTCATCCTCATTACCCACGATCTCGGCGTCATAGCTGAGACCTGCGATGAGGTGGTCGTCATGTATGCCGGAAAAGTAGCGGAGAAAGGCAGCGTATACGATGTCTTTGATCGCCCCTCACACCCCTATACCCGTGGTTTACTCACATCGATACCACGACTGGATACTGAACCCAAGTCGAAACTCAGTATCATTGAGGGCATGGTTCCAGGGCTGCTGGACCTACCACCGGGTTGCCGGTTTGAAAATAGATGTTCGTTTGCGGAGGATCCCTGCACCCTGTCAGCGCCACCCATTAACACGGTCCAGGGGCAACATGATGTGAGCTGTTTTCGCTGGCAGGATATTTAGATGTCTGAAACACCAATCCTGAAAGTACGTGATCTGAAAATGCATTTCCCCGTGAAAGAGGGCATCTTTCTCAGAACCAACAAATATAACAGGGCGGTCGATGGCGTTTCCCTAAGCATCCAGCCAGGAGAGACCCTTGGCCTCGTCGGAGAATCTGGGTGTGGTAAATCAACACTTGGACGCTGCATCACTCGCCTTCATCAACCAACTTCAGGTTCAATTTTATTCGAAGGCCAGGACATCACTCACCTCAAGGGCAAGGCTCTATTACCCTACCGACAACACATACAGATGATATTCCAGGACCCGATGGAATCTCTTAATGCCAGGCACACGGTGGCAGATATTATTGAAGAGCCTTTCGTCGTGCAGAATATAGGCGACAGGGTTTCAAGAAAGAAACAGGTAAAAAAATTATTGGAGATCGTGGGATTACCAGCTCGTTCTGCAAGTCGCTATCCTTTTGAATTCTCAGGTGGTCAAAGACAGCGAATAGGCATAGCGCGTTCTATCGCCCTGAAGCCAAAACTTATTATCTGTGATGAACCTGTTTCCGCGCTGGACGTATCAATACAAAGTCAGATCCTGAACTTGCTAATAGAACTGCAAAAAGAATTCAATTTGTCTTACCTATTTATTGCCCATGACCTCGCTGTCGTCAAACACATCTCTGACCGTATCGCGATAATGTACCTAGGGAAGGTTGCAGAAAGTTCAGCCGGAGAAATCGTATACCACAATCCACGACACCCCTATACCCAATCACTCATATCCGCCATACCAATCCCCGACCCGCACCAGGTAACAGAACGCCTGGTAATATCAGGCGATGTACCCTCACCCATTGATCCACCATCTGGATGCCGCTTTCACCCACGCTGCCCGCAAGTCATGGACAGGTGCAAACACGAGCTACCGCAACTTAGGTCCATTGATGACGGCCATCTCGTTTCCTGTCATCAGGGTGATTAACCTGAAGGGCAGACCTTCAAGGCAAACCGGTTGACCTGCATTCCAGCACTTGTGATGATACGGTTATCAGGAAACCTATTCTCAGGTCAGGACCCTAATGACTTCAGACCAGCCAGATATTTATCCTTCGAGGGAAGGTGCGCTTCTAAAGCAACTCAAGGACAACATAGAAACTGTCATCCGCTGCAATAATGAGAGCATCAAGTGGTTGCTTACCGCATTTATTGCCGGCGGACATGTACTTTTAGAGGATGTGCCGGGCACCGGCAAGACAACACTAGCAAAATCGTTGGCAGGATCAATCAGTGCAGACTTCAAACGCATACAGTTTACCCCGGACCTGTTGCCCTCGGATATTCTTGGTGTATCGGTCTATGACCAGAACAATCAGGACTTCAGGTTTAGACCAGGTCCGATTTTTGCGCAGGTCCTTCTGGCAGATGAAATCAACCGTGCATCTCCTCGAACACAATCAGCCCTCCTTGAAGCCATGGCAGAAAACCAGGTTAGCGTTGAGGGGGACCGAATAAAAATGGATGAATTGTTTTTCGTGATCGCCACCCAGAATCCGGTGGAATTTCATGGCACCTATCCGCTACCCGAGGCTCAGATGGATCGTTTTGCGATGCGATTCGATCTAGGCTATGTATCAAGGGAAGACGAGGTGAAGATCCTGGAGGCTCAAAAACATGAGCACCCCCTGGCAAAACTGGAGGCCTGCACCAGCCTTGAAGACCTAAGATCAATCAGGAAAGCCGCCGAGAATGTGCGCATGTCAGAGGAGCTTAAACACTATATCGTTGATATTGTTGCGGCAACCCGAAAGCACCCAGGAATTCAAATGGGTGCGAGCCCCCGTGCCGGGATCACCATGATGAAGTGTTCTCAGGCCCTCGCGCTCATCGATGGCCTTGAATTCGTAACGCCGGATCTTATTCAGGAACTGGCAATTCCTATTATTGCGCACCGCCTGGCACTTGATCCGGAGTCCCAATATTCCGGGACCGATTCAGGCGAATACATCGTGGAAATACTGCAAGACATTCCCGTACCTGCCTGAGATCAACAACGTCGGCAGGACATCATGTTCAGAGAAACCATCTTTCCAAGCTTTGTCAGGATAACGCGAGCCAGCCAGAAAGCCTCGCGCAGGACATCAGAAAGGGGGAAACTCATACAGACAAGCGCCATCATCTGCGCTGCTATTGGCGTGGACACAGACCTGACCCTGACCTACCAGCTGTTTGCCTTTCTGACCTGCCTGATTATTGTTTCCAGATTGTCGCTGCGAATTCAACTGCCGAAAGTCACCGTGACGAGACGCCTGCCAAAATACGCAACCGCCGGCCAGTCCTTCGAATACTCAATCAATGTCGCGAATGATGGGAATCATACGGAGCGCGATCTGAAGCTCATCGACAATCCACTAATTGTTTCCCCGAACTTCAAGCAGTATCAGCAGGAACGCGAGCCAGGCGAGGAAACAAGAAACGCCTACGATCGCTGGATCGGTTTTCATCGATTCATCTGGCTGCAACGGCGCAATACAGGCATCGTCATAAAGCAGGGTGATGTTCCCGAAGTCAGCCTGAAAGGCTCCGCGGACACAATGATGGAAGCAATGCCCCTGCGTCGCGGTATCGTCAATTTCACTTCGACTACCCTGCTCAGCCCGGACCCGTTTGGTTTGAACTACGCCATAAAGAACTTTAACCAGCACGAACAACTCATGGTACTTCCCAAACGCTACCCGGTATCAACAAATTTTGAGCTGCCCGGCGGCAGGCATTTTCAGCCTGGTGGTGTTAATTCCACCTGGTCAATTGGTGAGTCAGAGGAATTTGTATCCTTGCGGGACTATAGAGATGGAGACTCAATGCGCAAGGTTCACTGGCCAAGCACTGCCAAGCGAGAGAAGCCTGTCGTGAAGGAGTTTCAGGATGAGTTCTTCGTTCGCCAGGCGCTGGTACTTGATACGGACACTAAGGACTCCGAGCTTCTGGAGGAAACGGTATCTGTTGCCGCAAGCCTGCTCCTGCAGACTGAAACCAGTGACGGCCTGATGGACCTGATCTATGCCGCCAATACGACCCAAATCGTCACCGCCGGGCGTGGCTACGCACATGTGAACCACCAGTTGGAAGCACTTGCCACCCTGACAAGGTATGAAGGAGCAGCCGAACGGTTGCAGGAAACCCTGTCAGCCCACCGCACGTTAATTAGCGGCTGTATTCTCGTTCTGCCAGGTTGGAGTGAATCACAGCAGCAACTTGTGAGAAGCATGTCATCCACAGGTATCCCCGTGGCACTATTTATTGTGACACAGGACGAAAAGAAACTGGCGGATACACCCGCAAGGGCAAATATTCTGCCCGTCAACGAAGTTGCTAAAAGGCTGGCGGGCTTGTGAAACCAAGAATCATTCAGGGACTTGTCATCCTTGCCTGGGGAATTCAGGCGGACCTCATCTGGTTTGCAATTCCCATCACCGTCATCCTCGAAGCTAGATACTTCGTAAACAGGCGCTGGGCACTGACCAAGCAGGATTTCTACCGGGTTGCAGACCTGACCAGTTTCGCAATGGTGGGCATGGTCATCTTCCTTTTCCTCAATGCCCGTACCTACCATTTCATCACCACCCTTATTCAATGGCTGCCTATTCTTTTTTCCCCACTGGTCATAGTCCTTGCTTACAGCACCACAGAGAGAATGACCCTCGACATACTTTTTTACTCTCTTCGCAGGCAACGGGAGCCGGTTCAGCAATCCTGGGATATGGATTACCTACTTTTGGGCATGTGCCTTTTGGCCGCAGGTTTCAATACAAGCGACCATTCACTTTTTTTCCCCCTAGCAGTGATCGCAATCTTCTGGTCGCTATACCCATTACGTTCTTCGCGATATCAGGCGGGGGTATGGATTCTGGCCGTTGCCGTTACTTTTATAAGCGCAGAATTCGCCCACCAGACGATCCGGGGAACTCACCTCGCGATCAAGGCAAAAACAGAACAGTGGATTACCAACTGGCTCATGCAACGAACCGACCCCTTAAAAACCAGAACGGCTTTGGGCAAGGTAGGACAACTAAAACTCTCTGACTCAATACTCTTTCGAATTGAGACGAGTGAAGGACACCATTTTCCGAGCCTCCTGCAGGAGGCGATCTACAATCATCCGAGCAGTGGCTTCTCAATGGAGTGGGACGCCTGGGAAACGAATTTCAACAATGTGACCCACGAGGATGACTTCACCTGGCGCTTTTCAGACCGGAGCGCTGAAGAATCCAGCGCCAAAATCTATCTGGAGTTTGATCGTGAACGTTCCCTGGTACCGGCGCCTGCCTCACTATCTGAAATCCATGATCTACCTGCCCTTGAAGTTAAGCTGAACAAGTACGGAACCATCCAGGGTACCGGTCTTGTACCCAGCCCGTCATACGAGATCAAATACGCGTTGGAAAACCCTATCTCTGACCCACCGGGAGAAATCGACCTTTTCCTTGATGAAACGCATGAGAAATTGTTGTCGGGAATTGTGGAGAAGGGAAATTACCCGGCGAAAAAGGCAGTTGCGTTTGTGCAAAGCTATTTCTCGGACTTCAAATACAGTCTGTACCAGGACGACCAGGGTGCTAAAAACCCACTGGAACATTTCCTTTACACCAGAAAGGCTGGCCACTGCGAATACTTCGCCAGTGCGACAACCCTGCTACTGAGACAAATGGGGGTACCAACTCGCTACGTCGTTGGTTATGCAGTACAGGAATACAACCCTACCTTAGGCATGTATATCGTTCGGCAACGTCATGCCCATGCCTGGACGATCGCCCATGTGAACAACAAATGGATCGTGGTGGATACGACACCAGGAGTATGGCTCGATGAAGAAGACGACAATGCCAACCCGTTACAACCCATGTTCGACTTCGCCACAAACTACTCCTTCATGTTTCGAATGTGGTGGAATGATCAGAAGGTTGAGGACTACGAACTGGAGCTCTATATCATTGGCGGTCTTCTGTTGCTATTTCTAATTTGGAGGATCACCACCAGCGAACAGGTGATCATCTCTGGTAAGAAAAGTTCTAACACTGATTCAAGGTTGTTTGGAAAGGACTCACCCTTCTACAAAGTCGAGGCCTATTTGTCAGAAGAAGGACTAAGACGAGACAGGGGTGAACTTCTGCGACACTGGTTAATCAGGATCCAAAAGCCTGAGCTGCTTCCCCTCCTTGTCACTCATAACCGATGGCGGTTTGACCCGCTCAGTATTGGCTCTGACGAAAAGTCCGCACTGAACAAACAGGTCGATGCCTGGATTTTGAGCCAGGGCGAACAGCGCTCAGAAATCAACTGATCAGATAATAGGTTTGACCGCCTGCCCATCCTGAAGTCGTTCCACGCCTCGTATCGCCACCCTGTCTCCGACCTGTAAATCCCCCAATACAGATACCAGTTCTCCCTGTCCATCACCCAGAAAACGGACCGTATACCGGCGACGGCCAACATCCGCGAAACCACCAGAAATATTCCTTGCCCTCGACAGGGCTACGGCTATACCACTCACCCGAACCCCCAGCATAGCGGTTTCAAATGGGTCAAGACGATACTGACCTCTTTGGGTCGCCTGGCATTCAGATTCACCTGGGCAACCCCTGGAATCCTGCTTAACCTGGGTTCTACAACCTCTTCAATCATGTCCTCGACCGGATTGTTTTCGCCGGCATGGATAAGAATTGAAGCAGGGCCCGGCAAACCACCATCACCACCGCTGGCAACAAAGGGCTCACCGGAATCTGCAGGTCTGGGCGTTGCCTGGTTAAGCCGGTTGATGACATCGAGCATGGCCTGGTTCATGTCGTAGCCAAGCTGATAATTCAGTACTACCTGCCCCTGCCCCCTCGAAGTGCTACTGACAATGCTCTCAACACCTGAATTGAAGCGAAGCACCTCTTCCTGTGGCTGCCGCAATGGCTTCTTCAACTTCCTGTGGGGCTGCCGAACACCAATTGTTGTAGATAGAGATCTGTGGGCGCTGAACGTTGGGCAGGAGCTGTAATGGGAGCTTGCTGATGCTGACATCACCAAACAATACGATCAGCCCAACTGCCACGGCCACACCACTTTTTTATCTGACCGCCAGTTCGCTGATATTCAACATTTTTCCAGTGCTTCAATGAGTTATACCGTGGATTGTGGTCCAGCCTGGTGCAAAATTCACAGATTTGAGGCAAGCTGAGTAGCGAACGGGCTGGAATGTCATATTTCGGTCCAAATACCCCGCTCACCCAGGGACAATGCTTCACCAGCGAGAGATCGATGCGAGTAGAAAATAGAAGGCGAGCCACCGTCGTTTGTTGCAAAGGGGCAGATTTCCTCGCCATTGAGCTTCAGGACCCAACAACGGGGAAGCGAATGTGGTCACTTCCCGGTGGAAAAATTGAAAAGAACGAAACACCGGAAGAAGCTGCTATCCGAGAGACACTGGAAGAAACTGGACACTTTGTCGCATTGCGACCAGCTCTAGAGAAGGTCACCCAGTATCTTTTTGACTGGGACACTATCACCTTTGATTGTACAACTCACTGGTTTGCAGCCAGGCTAACGAAGCAGGAACCCATACCCGTTGATGATGAGGCATACCTGCTGGGTCACCGTTGGCTTCCCGTTGCGAACATCGATGAGCTATTCGCCTACCACCCTCACATCAGGGATGTCGCAAAGGAACTGGCGACGACCACTTGAACGCCAAAAAAGGGCAACCAGATACCGTATTGATGGGAGAATGCCTGCCATGACCCTCAACCCAGAACGGCCTATGTGAATAGCAGTCAATCGGAACCTACACCCATGGTGGCTTGTCGTATAATAACGCGCTATCAATATCTGCCAAGGATCACCCATTGAACAAAAAGCAGTCAAACAATATGCAGCTGAACATTAAGCAGAAAATGTCCCGTGTTATCGAGAGTGAAGCGGCAGCTATTGGCGCCATCAAAATTACTGATGCTTTTGAAGAGGCGGTCAAGACCCTCCTGGCATGCGATGGCCGTATTGTGACCACGGGAATAGGCAAGGCCGGCTTCATAGCACACAAGTTTGCGGCCACACTAGCTTCAACCGGTACCCCGGCGTTTTATATCCATCCGGCAGAGGCGGGGCATGGCGATATGGGTATGCTTTCCGAGGGGGATTGCATCATCGCTTTCTCCACCAGTGGCAAATCCAATGAGGTAATCGAGATGCTGGAAATTGCTCACCACCTGGGTATCGGCAGCATCATCGGCATAACCTCCCATATTGACTCTCCCCTCAGAGAACTGAGCGAGATCGTGCTCGATATGGGACCCGATATTGAGGAGCCCTGCCCCCTAAAAATCACACCAAGCGCAACAATCGCCGTTATGTTGGCAATAAGTGATGCAATCGCCCTGACTCTGATGGAGTTGAAAGGGTTCACAGTAGAGGACTATGGGATGCGCCATCACAAAGGTTATCTCGGATCCATTACAAAGAAAAAAAATGATGGCTGACGGCTTGGGCGCCTCCCCCCTCATACCTGATCCATCAATTCTTGCCGAGAAGTATGTGAATGAAATTCGACAAGACGTATCGAGCATGGGGGCCAGACTCAATGTTATTGGCTTGATCGCCTCAAGTGACAAGCCTTCTCTTGTCTACGCCATGGCCACAAAACAAAAGTTTGACAAGGTGGGAATTAACTATGATCTCCGCCAAATTGAGCGCCTGCAATTGGAGGATGCGATCAGTGCCGCGAACAGGAATACCGATATCCATGGCATCTTCATCTACTTTCCCGTATTCAACAACCAACATGATGACTATCTGCGAAACCAGGTTGACTACAGAAAAGACATTGAGGCAGGCAGCACCTACTGGACAAAGAAAATTTCCGCCAATGACCGCATGGCGGTCTCCGGTGACCAGTCACGGAAAGCAGTATTGCCATGCACTTCCCTGGCAATTGTGAAAATTCTGACAGAATTAGGCATATACACCGATGATCAAGAACGGCCCATGGATGGGAAAATCATATCTATTTTCAACCGCAGTGAAGTAATTGGCAGACCGCTCGCAATCATGATGTCCAACGATGGCGCTAAGGTGCATTCTTTTGATGTCAATGGTCCTCTTGAATTTGTAGATGCCCTTCCTAGTGAATCTAATATCACAAGGGAACGGGCTTTGATGGAGTCGGATATCGTGATCACAGGGGTTCCCAGCAGCTCCTTCAGAAAAATCAGTTGCGGTGAAATCAGGGCGGGCACCATCTGCCTGAATTTTTCGAGCACACCAAATTTTGAAAATGATATTGGAAAAATGGCCGATATCTACATTCCGAGAATTGGGCCAATGACCGTCGCCATGTGTATGCGTAATACCCTGCGGTTGTTTACAAACTTTCATCAGGTGAACCCGGCATGAAGAGTGGCGTGTCTGAAAACTCCATTGAATCCTTCCTGGATACCGTCGCCGCAAAGACTTCAACGCCCGGCGGTGGTGCAGTAGCGGCTATCACAGGAGCCCAGGCAGCGGCGCTCATCTCCATGGTTTGTAGTTTTTCACCTCATGTCGAAGGCGTCACACAAATACAGAGCCGCGTACAAGAAGCCAGAGTCTCTTTCCTGGCGCTGGCCACGACAGACATCGAAGCTTTCAACAAACTCATGGTGGCATTGAGGCGACCTGAAAATGAGGCAGGCCGTCTCGACAACATCCAAGCGTCTCTGAAGGAGGCAGCCGAATCTCCTCGTGAAATGATGGTTCTGGTAGACTCAATGATTGATGACGCCTTGGTTTTGCTGCGGACCGGCAACAAAAACCTGGTTACCGACTCCACCATGGCCGCGATTCTAATTGCAGCAACAATCAGATCGGCTGAACTCAACATCCTCATTAATCTTAAAAGTATTGGTGACAAAAACTATAGAACTACTGTCAATACACAGACTGCTGAATGTATAGCCAGGTCAAAAAAACTGACTGAGGCAGCTGATCGGATAAGAAACTCTCTTCAAATTGACTAGACCTACCAAATTGTTCCACCCTATCCTCATTCTCAAGCTAACATTCCTTGTGCTTCTGACCGCATGTTCAGTGATCGACACAGGGTCCCGATCTATTCAGCCTACGGCTCGAGCTGCAACTATCACCGAACGGTTCGAAAACAAACTAGCCGAAACACTCTTGCACCTGGCTTTCCAGGACATCAGCAACGCTGATGCAAGCGAAAAATTGATCGTAATTGATAGCCATCGGCACAAACTGAAGCAGTCTCTCGATGAAACAAAGTTGTCCGCCGGCAGCCGGCTCCAACTGCGCCTGCTGGAATACCTTAGGCAGTCTGAACGCAACAGAGCAGGTGCCTCAGTAGCGCTTTCCTATGAGGAGATGCTCCGGCGGGAGACTTCGTATTCCCCTAACCTTGCGGACTTTGAGAACGAGGCCTATGCGAGGCTCTCCACCGCACATGCCCGTATCCGCAAGCTTGCTCAACCAGACAATCAACTGCCGATTGAAACCCTTTTCAGAGCCATGCGTGAAGATCATGAAAATTATTTGCCTAATACGGATGCTGGCCGACAGGAATATCTAAATCTCATAGTGACGTCCCTGCTCGCCATAGGGAAGCTCACACCGTCTCTTGTTGATCCAGCTCTTATTGGTGCTGGCATTGATTCTAGTGAAATAGGAAGCACGGAGTTCACCGTCGAGGGTGTAGAAAATGACCCAGGGAGGACGTTCTCATACAGGGCGAACAACAAAGTATTCAGCATTGATCTCGGCGACATGAGTCAACTCCCCCTGTTTGAAACCGAAAGTGTCGCTACCTACTACGGTATGCCGGGCATGTATGCCATGAGCAGCAGGCCTTTGCTTAAAATCCAATCGATGATTTCGATACCCCGGTACTCAGAAGGATGGGCCGTCTACCTAACCGCCAACCTGGCTGACCTGCCAGATTTTCAGCGCTCTGCGCTTTCTCTCCTGTATTTTGAAGCAATGACTATTTCCCTTGCCATTGCAGACATGCACATTCACACGGACAACTGGTCAGAAACCAAGGCATTGGAATTTGCGTCCGCCTCCTCCCCTTACCCGGTCAAGCGACTACAAAAATCGATTCAAATTACCCGCAAAATACCAGGCACCTTTTCAGCACCACTGCTGGTTCGCATGCGACTTGAAGAGCTAAGGGAACAGAGCAAGCAGATACTCAAGCAGAATTTTGACCTCAATGAATTTCACAATACGGTCCTAAAGCCAGGCCCCTTACCTTTCATCGAGCTTGAGCGGCTGGTAAAAGACTGGATCAACAGGAAGATGATGCCGGATCACCCTGAGCGCAAACGCCTCAATCAGCTACAACTATAGATCGCTCAACCGGCATCTGCAGTTTGCACCCATTTGTGCCTGCTCGGCCGACCACCCAGATAGGATGTGGAAATGACCTCCGCCAGGCGAAGCTCAAACAGCAGGTAGCGGGCTGAAGGCCTAAAGCTGGAAATTGATTCAGCCTCGGATCTCAATTCACTTTCTTCAATCTGACGAACCACGCCCGTCACCTGAAATTCACCGCTACTACCGGAACTGTCATTCATTGCACAATGGAGACAGAAATGTCCGTTTTCCATCAAGTCATGAACCTTTGGCGAACTCGGCTCGACAAATATAAAGCAATACCCCCCTCCAACAATGGGGGTTACGGGATGTGCACGAGGTTGGCCATTTTTGCGTACGGTAGCGAGGTAGGAAACCTTGCCGTCAAGGCGGTCCCTACCAAACGCTGCCAGCTCTGGCATAGCCTGCTCAAACTCGCCCCATGATGCGCAATTCATCTGAATATCCTTAGAACCCTGAAGACACTTTAGCATGGTTCAAGCAGAAAATTTCAATCACCAGGTGAAGAGAAAATGGACCGCCTTTCCCCGACCCCTGGAATAAATCGCAGTCACATAAGCAAAGATGACCTGTCATATATGGTTACTGGCTTCTGTATTTTAAGCCCAAGGATGGCAGCCAATTCGGATAGCTGAGCAGTGTAGTTCTTCCAGCGATTTACGGAGCTATGGTATATAGGCTTTCTGACCTGAAGAAAGCTGGCAGTTTTTACAACCCTTTCGTTCTTGTAAAAATCAAGGCAGCCTTTTTCAAACTCAAGACCACAGTACTCAAGCAAACTCTTGGTTTCCCCCTCCTGATCCGAAAGGGCTTTCTCGTACTCAATTGTGTAGATCTTCCCGGGATAGACCAATGACAAGTGTTCCATGAGCCGGTTGTAGTCATTGTAAAAATGCGCCAGCTTTACCAGATCAAAAGTATAGTGCTGGCCCTTTGTGAAATTTTGAAAAAGCATGAAAGACATGTATCTAGTGGGTGGCGTATGGTGTTAATAATCCGCGCATTGGGAAATATTTGCAGAATCAAACCTATGAACTGGAAGTTCAACGGGTGCTTGTCAATAACCCGTTCAAAGGAGCCCGAGGAGAGAACGCTGGCGACCCTCTTCTGATATTCCGCTGCGAGTTTTACATAGCCTGACCTGAAAATGCCGGGCATGCAATTAGGGAAGCTCTGCCTGATGCTACTTATATTCCCGGCCGATCTGGCAACAAATTTCATATCATTAAGCTCACCCGCGCCGAAGACCTTCGAATGACTTGCCAGAATTTGCTCTACTAGTGTGGTGCCAGAACGCGGCATACCGACGATAAAGATCGGGCTTCCCGTTAAACCACCAGAGCCGATATTGTATTGCACGAAAGTCCGGCTGAAGATATAGATCGTATCCTTCACAGCCTGGCGAAATTCACTGTGGTCAAAAGTTTTATTCGCGTCCCGATTTCCCACGGAATAATGTTTGAATGCTTCATCATACGCCCCTAGGTCATCACAGATTTTCCCTGCGGCAAAGTGAAAGTAGCTGCGTAATCCTGAATCCGGATTCCTATTCGACAACTGGTTCAGTATTTGCTGAAGCAATGGATCGCCCTTTTCGAAGGTCACCATTTCCACCAGACCCGGTTAGGCTTCACCGTAATCTGCCTTTAGTTATATTGCCCTGCGGAACTCTGATTCAGACTCACGGAGCCTTCCCATGCACCTGTATATACCCGCAATGTTGTGATGAAACGGGGCTGCATTCGCATTGAGTCCAATCGCTTTTTGGATAAGGCGAACTGCCTCATCACTGTCGTCCTGCTCGCTGCGGATAAGCCCTAGCAAGTGATTGACATCCGCATTGTCCGGCTCATCTTCAAGAATATCCTGGTAGATGGGTTCAGCAGAATTGAGGTCCCCGGCGAGCTGCAATTTCATTGCACCATTTAGCTTTTGCACGGTGGTTTCCGGCATTTAAGGCGCGACTAGCTGGCCAATCGAACCCACTCGAACGTCGGCCGTGGCGGTGCTGTCATCAGAGTAAAGGAATTCAATCTGATACACGTCTTTCTCAACCAATGCCCGAGTCATTCCCGTCAGCATCATATGCAGCCCGCCAGGTTTAAGCTGCACCGCTTCCCCGGGCTCAATACTCAACTTATCAAGATGTGACATCATGACCATATCATTGTGGTGAACCGTATCATGAATCATGATCATCCCTGCAACTTCACTGGTCACTTTCTCGACAACCAATGGGTTTTCCCCTTCGTTCCTGAGAGAGCAATAGATTACGCCTGTATCAGCACCGGGTGTTGACGCCCTGGACCAGCAATCAGACACCTTCAGTACATCTGCGGCAACCGGCGTTGATAAAAAGAATAGCGCCGCAAACAACAAGCCAACCATACGCTCACACACATGACACTCCAGAGCCAACAAAGGATCTCGGATTATATCACCCGAAAATCGCTCACCCCGCAGGCTAGATGAGGAAATTTGGAATTCTATTTGACATGCAACCTTATGGTTGCATATTTTTCAAGAAACAGACGTATCAGATATGGCTGACATTTATAGAGCCCTTGCCGACTCAAACCGGCATCACCTATTGGACGTCCTTCACCAAACGGATGGTCTGACACTTAATGAATTATGCAATGAGCTTAGTATGTCGCGGCAGGCAGTCGGCAAACACCTCTCAATAATGGAATCGGCAAACCTGATTAGCTGCGTGCAGGATGGACGCAACAAACACCATTTTTTAAACCCCGTGCCCCTGCAGGAGATCTTTGAGCGGTGGGTCAGCAAATTCGCGAGCCACCAGGCCACAACCCTGCTGCAACTCAAACAAGAACTGGAGAAGGAAAATGAGTTAAGATAAATACGTATGTACTATCTATATCAAAGCAGAACCGGAACAAGTCTGAGAAGCCCTGACGAAAGCTGAGTTTACCCGCAGGTACTTTCACGCCACCGATATACGATCCGACTGGAAACCCGGCTCGGCAGTCACCTATCTCAACCAGGATGGTTCGACAGCGGTGGAGGGTAAAGTATTGACGGCCGAGCCATTCTAAAAACTCTCATTTACCTGGCACGTTCACTGCAATGAACAGGCCAAAAAGGAGAAGGCGAGCAAGGTCACTTTCCTGTTCGAACAAGTCGAAGATTCAACAAAACTAACCCTGATCCACGAGGATTTCCCAGAGAAGAGCGTGGTTTATCCTCAGATTTCAAACGGATGGATGGCTATTCTCAGTAACCTCAAGACCCTGCTGGAAACTGATTCTGTGATGGCTGTTTCTTGAAACGGGAGACAATACGCGACACCACACGATTTTCAAACCAGAGAGCTTGCCACCTGCAGGCCTCTGGCATGAAACAGGCGCCGAGTGCCAGCGCAGGCACCCTGCAGTTGAGAATGGTACCCAAGAACTGAATTACTCTAGATTGATCTATTGGGGCAAGCACTTCTATCTATCAAGACTGTCATCAGCCAGCACCGAGATCGCCACCACGAGACGCTTATTTATCCTTCGAGTGCCATCCTTGAAAGTCTGAGCATGCCCACCAAGATCAGAAGTGAGCACAATTGTGGTGTGATTAAGATGCTCCATGTAACGCAGCAGGATTGTCGCAGGCAAAAATTCCATCTCATGACCTGCGCGGCGATCATTTCATCGTACATGGCCTTGCCTGCGGCTTCTTTTCAGAGGGAGAAAGTAACGTTCAGTTCCCTGATCACATCAGTTCGATATAGGGCGCAGTGGCTGTGCAGGTATTGTGGAGCAGCCGCTGGCTTGAAGAGTGCTTCTATGCTCTTTGCAGCTTTCTTGTGCCAGGGTTTGTCTTCCAGTTTCCAGGATCCGATCCCGGCAAGATTCGAATTGCGCTGCATGGGTTCCAGGAGAAAGAGCAACCACTCATCGCTGGTTACCAGGGTATCCGTATGAACTGAGAGTACATAGGGCGTAGTTACGCTGATAACTGCAAGATCAAGCGCGCGACTATGGGACAGGGCGTTGGATTCTTGTGATTCTCTTTCCCGTTCAATCAGTTCAATCCATTCAACGCTTCGAAGGTATTGCGTTAATTCATCCTAGGGGCCATTGTCAATGACTACGACGCGGGCCAGCTCCAGGGACGTATGTTTTCGAAGCAAGCGCAGGCGGAGCTTACTCAGCATCAAGTTCTTATAATGAGGCACGAGGATTGTGACGAGTTGCGCCATTGGCGATATCGCTACCGCGCCAGAAGCGGACTATCACCCGCTTTCATCCCTTCATGGGCACGCTTCCATGTCGCGAAGCCACCCAGAATATGAGGTGGGTCTGCATGCAATTCCGTGAAACCACTACTCACTTCCCGCGTATCAAAGTAGCATGCATTGACATTATCCGCATAAAGCTCACAGGCAAGCTCAAAACCCAGAGTTAAGAATCGCTGTTTTTCCTTTTCGAAGTCTGTCACCAAACAACCCACATGATGAAACCCCTGCTCGCCCTGCTTATACATATCCCGATAAATAGAAGGCTGGTCATCATGCTGCTGGATAAATTGAATCATCATGTCGCCCAGATAACCGAAGCCATAGGAAACATCTGCCTCGACACTTGTGCCACGATACATAAAGGTATCCGCCCTGTGGTGAGGCGCCACCACAAAAGGTCCGGCACCATAGAGTGCATGCCACTTGCCAATGGCCTCTTCAAGGTCATTGACCAGGTAGGCCTCCTGAAAATGAGGATAGTTCATAGGGATGTTCCCTGAATTGTTGGGCAAAACCTATAGCATTTTGAACAAGTTATCCAGACTGGCCTGCAGCCTGTCCAGCCAGTGAACCATAGGTCATTCCCCTTGAGGGGCAAAAAGTCATTCCCCTCCCGCCATGCCTCGAGGAGCAGGTTGTCAGGTTTTGAATCAAAAACAATGGTATGGTCGGCGGCATCAGACCGGCTAATTCGCTCCTATTTGAATTCGGATATGGAGTGGGCTAGCTCTCAATTTGCCATTTGCTTACCTGGCGTTGTTTATAGCCCGCTCAAGCATTTGGCTAGATATTGCCAAGAGCGAACAGGATCCAAACAACTAAAATCCAGCGTTTAGACTCAGTGTAAAAGGGAGAAGAATGATATGTCAGAGAACAAAAAGTCGGTATTTATTACCGGTGGCGGTGGCGGAATGGGACTTGAAACTGGCCGTTACTTTGCAGAAAGGGGCTGGTTCGTTGGCTTGTATGATATCAACGAATCCATTCTGGAAACTGCCAAATCTCTGTTTGAACCCGGACAGGTACTAACCCGCAAACTCGATGTTACGGATGAGGCCGATTTCGCCACCGCAGTAGATGAATTCGCAAGCCACACCGATGGAAAGCTGGACATAATGTTTAACAACGCAGGTATTGCGCCCGGAGGTTGGTTTGACGAGATGCCAATGGAAACCATTCGTCAAATCATCGATATCAACATCTATGGTGTCATCATAGGTATCCGTACTGCTTTGCCACTGCTAAAGGCCACCGAAAATTCCCTTTGCGTGAGCACCTCTTCTTCCGTTGCAACCTATGGCCACGCGATGCGCGTCGCCTATACGGCATCTAAATTTGCTGTAAAAGGAATGACCGAAGCCCTGTCCCTCGAATTTGAAAGATTCGGCGTGAGAACAGCGGACGTGCTGCCCGGGTGCATCAATACACCCATGCTGCGCGGGGCAACTGCGGCCAATGCAGGACGCCCCTTTGACGACACTATGTTGGAAGGCCTTCCGAAGGTGGGTCCCTATCGAGTAATGCCAGCGACAGCGATAGCGGAGGCAGTCTGGCAGGCCTACGAGAACAGTGATCAGATACACTTTTATGTACCAGAGGAAGTGGGTGATACGGACAGACTGAAGGCTGTTGATATAGCTGCCGCGAGAGAGGAGACGCGGGCATTTCTGTTTGACCGCTAGCATCTGACACAAAAGCGTCATCGTTCTAGAACCCGGGGCGCTGCACCCAGGGGAAAATGACCCTAGGTGAGTGCAACTTGTCTTTTCATTCTCCAGTTTAAATGACACATATCATGCACTGTGATATTAATAGTTCTATCAATATCAAAGTCGTACATTAGTAACACCCCAAAAAATAGCTGAGAATACCGATATGCCTGATTTAGAAAGCGATCTATTTACTCTGGCAATGTCAGAGAAAGCGCAACCCTTAATGGATGCAGTAATAAAGCACATTAAGGACAATGTAGACCCCATTACCGAGGAATTTTATGAACTCGACAGAGAAAAGGAAGATCGATGGTCCTGGCATCCGCGTCAGTTGGAATTACTCGACGGTGCGAAAGCGAAGGCCAAAAAATCAGGCTTGTGGAATTTCTTCCTACCGGATTCCGAAATGGGTGAAGGTCTGACTAATCTAGACTACGCCTACATTGCTGCTGAACTTGGCAAGTCCAACCTGGCGTCGGAAACGCTGAACTGTAGTGCACCGGATACAGGTAACATGGAAGTGCTGGAGCGGGTAGGTACGCCGGAACAAAAAGAGCAATGGCTTAAGCCACTACTGAACGGTGAAATCCGTTCGGCCTATGCCATGACGGAACCTGGCATACCCTCGTCTGACGCCAAAAATGTTAGCACCGAGGCGGTCCCCGATGGTGACGAGTGGGTAATTAATGGGGAAAAGTTTTACATTTCCGGCGCAGCGGACCCACGCTGTAAAATCATGATTACAATGGTTAAAACAAGTCCTGATGCTCCCTCCAGCAGGCAGCAATCGCAGATACTCGTGCCCATCGATACCCCGGGAGTTGAAATACTTGAGGCCATGCAAGTTTTTGGAAAAGACCATGCACCGCGCGGGCACATGCACATTAAGTTCGACAATGTGCGAGTACCTAAAGAGAATATTCTGCTGGGAGAAGGCCGCGGTTTTGAGATTTCACAGGTTCGCCTGGGCCCCGGCCGAATTCATCACTGTATGCGTTCCATTGGAAAAGCTGAAAAAGCACTGGAGCTCATGGTCAGACGCGCCGGAAGTCGAGTCGCCTTTGGCAAGCCAATTGCCAAACTGGGCAAGAACCTTGAAGTCATTTCACGGGCTCGCCTTGAAATTGATGGCATGCGCCTGATGGTCCTGCAGGCTGCAAAAGCCATGGACGTTCTCGGCAATAAGGAAGCCAGGGTCTACGTCAGTGGGGTCAAGGCAATCGTACCGGACAAGGTATGTAAAATTATTGACCAGGCGATTCAGATGCATGGCGCGGCTGGTGTCTCACAATGGACACCCCTTGCAGAAATGTATACGGATGTACGCCACCTGCGTTTTGCTGATGGACCGGATGAAGTACATCATATGGTTGTTGGCAGAGCCGAGGTTCAAAAGTACGATCTCTGGTAGTCGAGCACTACCAGCGTCGATGATACGGCCTATTCATCTGCAGGTCGCTGTT
The DNA here is from genome assembly GCA_002725995.1 of Gammaproteobacteria bacterium. Lineage (GTDB taxonomy): Bacteria > Pseudomonadota > Gammaproteobacteria > Pseudomonadales > Azotimanducaceae. The sequence goes on along the minus strand of PBRQ01000028.1, from coordinate 36,292 downwards.
CCTTCGCGACCTGCGGGCTGAAAGTGCTATTCTGTAGGCTCCCCTGCCCCAGAAAGGAAAAGGAATATGGAATTTTCTCCCCAGCAATTGTCAGACCTGGAATCCATAAGAAATGTTGCCAAGCGCTATTGTCGGGGCGTTGACCGCCTGGATGAGGAATTGATGAAATCGGCATACTGGCCGGAAGCAACCGATGACCATGGCGTCTTTGTCGGTAATGCCATGGAGTTTTCCGAGATCTGCATGGTCAGTCACCTGAAGTGGCGTTCAACAGGACACTGTATTTTCAACCACTTCATCGAACTGGATGATGATGGCATACACGCGCGTGGTGAAGCCTACAACATCACCTACCTATTTCAGAAGGACGCTGACATATTGGATACCTGGTATGGACGCTACCTGGATGTCTATGAGAAGCGGGGAGATGAATGGCGCATCATTGAGCGTGCTTGTATCAATGAAGGCACGACTTCAGAACCCATTACCCCCATGGAGATCGACGCCGCCAAATTCCGCCAGGGTTCATTTGATCGCCCATCAGCAGGTCGAGCACCCGGTCCTTAAGAACGTCCAGACTAATAGTAAGATTCAAGCCTGACAGATATTAATATCGGACTGTTGCTAGCTTGGGCGCCACACACGCTTGTTTGCCGTGCCAAACATTTCGGACAGTTCTACCCGGGTTGGGTTTATGCGAACGGCAATAAAGTCGTCTCCTGTTGCCCCGCCAGGAAAGAACTGCGTCATATCGTAGTTCATTGCATCCCAGGCATGCTGCCGGGTTTCTTCATCCATACATAAATCCACCCGACCGCGGCAGAGGATGTGAATAAAGCCTGGGGGGGCTACCTGAAACTGCACATCAACTGCAGCATTCTGTTCCATCTCCTTTATCTTCAGGGTTTCAGGACCCGTTGCGACCCAGAGGACATCGCCCTCCCAGGTGGGATGCACTATCCGTACTCTGGGCTCATTATTTGAAATCGTCGCCAGCGCACACCAGACTGATTCTTCACTGGCCTTGGCCACATCAGCAAAAAATGCGTCTTTATCTTCTGCAGCAACTCTGCTCATAATCTTTTCCTTTTTCTTGTTGTTTTAAATGGCGCTGCTAAAAATCTGCACCTGAAGATGCATACCAGGCAGGTAACTATTTTGACTTCATCTGTTTTTGGAGGCTGCTCAGTCTCCGCTGCGTCGCCAGTGATTTTTCTGATGCAGCCTGTATGCTGCCGTCAAAAGTGCTGATGGTTATATACCCTTCGTGCACCGCATTACCCTCAGATAGAGGGTCAACGTCATCTGCGCCGCTGGTAACAAAAGTCAGACCATTCTTACCGCTGTACCTGCTCTCTGCCACCTTCATGGCCTCATCCCAGGACTTTACCTTACCAGAATCGAGTATTCTCGCCGCTGCCAGCACCATGATCCTTTTTTCTTTTGACAGGTCAGTGGAGAACCCCAAAGCAAAAGCTGATTCCCAGCCAACCTGTGTAAATTTGATTCCCTTGTGACTCTTAATTTCTTTCGGGAAGTTAATATTCAATCCGGTCAAGGGTGGTAAAAGCGGTGCTGAAGGTGAGCGACTTGCTTCCAACTGGGCAAGGATATTGAGAGTCACATCAGCAATAATAGGGGCCTGGGTTTTATCAATGAGCGACATGGTGTTCGCACTGACCGCTATCGCCGGTATTCCCCGGCTGATGGCAACCAGTGCAGCGCCCAGGGTCCCAGAGTTATTGTTTACCATTCCAAGGTTGTTGCCTGTATTCGGACCTGATATCACCAGGTCAGGGGCGCCCTCCCACTTTCGCGGAGCCAACACATCTATCCCATACAACGCGGACATTACCGGTGTGCCATCTGCATATTCCGCATAGGATTTACTTGCATCAACATCCCCCAAACAATACTCACCACGTGATGATCTTGAGGTATTGACCGGTAGATGTTTCAGCACGGTCAGGGCGCCGCCCTTGCCGCTTTGTTGAGTACAGGGGGTCGACATAATAACGTCGTGGCCGGCAGCATCTAATTCCAATTTCAGAACCCGAATATTTTCAGTATCCCAGCCATCATCATTGGTCAGTAGAATATTTAATGCACTGCTGCTGTTTGCCATAAACATCAGACTTAACAACAGGAGCAATCGATGTTTCATCGCTTGCCTGCACACTGGATCGAACAACCCGGGGCCGAACAGCCAGTGCGGTAACATTTTTATTACCCTCTTCATCGATAGTAAAAGCATTTAGATCTCCCCCTGCATCGCAGACACCTCTAACTATTCAGTTGTTCTTATCCTGAAATTTCCATGCGCTGAGTTATACGAGCCACCGCGGCCAGGGTGGTGCGATTGAATATTCACAAACCCCATATCCCTGCTCCCCGGTTTCCTCAATCTCGAAATCAAAGAAAGGTTCATAGCAATCCAGCCTGTTCTCAAGGTCATTTTCACCACGATCCCAGAGCTTGACCTGACCATACTTCCGGCCCGTATTCACATGAATAATACTTTCGTCCGGCATGATAATTTCGTAGCTGAAGGCTGCGGCAGTTCTTCCATCATCCTCAAGCAGCACCTTTGCAGATGCACCTCGAACAGCCTCGACCCCATCCGCACTGGCAACAAATCCACCAATAATCTGTTTGTCAGACCCACTGTCGACTGCCTCAGTGCCATGTTCAAACGTTAGCTTGAGAACATCTTCTCGGAACAGTCCAAATACATTGATATGTTTGTCGGGAAGTTGAATAGAAGGCCAGTAGTGGGATTGTATATTGTGTTGTCCGTAGTCCCATGCCGGCTCATCTGCAAACCGAGTCGACCAGGAGTGGTCCCGGTGGGACCAGGAATCCAGCTTGCGCACATCGCCCTTATTGGGTCCACCGCGAATCTCAAAACTACCGGTGCAGTGCATACCCTGTTCAAGATGTCCGCCATAATAGTTTGCATGGCTCAAGGGGTTGCCATAGACAGAGTCGGCATAATCAAATACTGGGAAGCGACCCTTGAAGTTCAAATCAAAGCCGTAGCGCGGACCATTAAACTGGACACGAATTTCATCGAGGGGTTTGATTACTTCATAGGTGAGCAACCCATCTGACCAGGGTCCCTGGTCCGTGTCTTTTGTTAGCGGATACTTGTTCCCGTACTGCTGCTGCACACCATCAATCACAAAAAGTGATTCAAACCGTCCCCAACCTTTGTTCGTTAGATGAAGGTGGATAATGCCAAATATATTGGCTTCCCTATCGACAACGCTGATCCAGAGCGTATCACCCCAGAGTTCATTTTCCGCTTCTGCCGGGGCGACATGTCGAAAATCATCTACTACTTCAACCATATCCAATCATCCTGACTACAAAAAAGTAAGCGATGATACACGACCCGTTTTCAGAGCGCGTATCGGTGATCTTAGATCCGACCTGCTATTCAGCAACGACTCTCAGATTGACAGGGATAGCACTCATACGAGGCATTCCACTGATCTTGCAATAGGTGCGATCATCGTCAACCAGACGGTTGGTGCTGCTGCCAACCTCTCGAACATCACCAAAGTTACCCGGTAGATCACCGAAAGCATGAGCCATAGACACAGTTCCTGATTTTACATCTTGCGCGGATTCTGCCACACCCACTAATGATCCTGCTGAAGCACTTATTTCAACTAACTGCCCATCCTCAATCCTCATTTCCGCTAGGTCAGATGGGTTCATATAGGCGTAGTTAGTCGTGCCCTTCGCCATCAATGCCGGCAATGTGTGACCTGAAGAATTAAAGTAATGCTTCAATCGACGGCTTATCAACAGGTGGGTGTACTCCTTGTCATTATCAATAATTTTGCCGTCGGTCCAAACAGGCTCCGCCAGAATTTCCTGTATTTCTTCAGCAACGCCTTCAGGCTCCAGTTGAAACAGTGAATCGCTATTTGACCCGGCTTCAACCGTGATGTTGATTTTCTCAAACAGATGCCCGGCAGGTTTTGCCCGAATATCGGCAACTGGCACCTTGGCACCCGGGGTTAGAAGGTCCAGCGCTTCAAACTTGGTTGGACATGTCTCCAGGCCTAGCTGCCCGCCCGGCAGATCTATGGGTATGCCCAGCCTTCGCGATATTTCCCAGTAAAACTCCCACTCTTCGAGGCTCTGAGGATTCTTCTCAAGAATGGCCTCCGTGTAGTGGCTATAGGGCTGGTCGTACCAGACATCTGTCAGCATGGTCACGTCATCACGTTCAAGAGACAGGGTGGGTGGGAGAATGTAGTCTGCTAATTTGGATGTCGCGGAACGGACAATATCAATGCAAACGAGCAATTCCAGCTTGTCCATCGCGCGTTTGGTTTTATCCTGATCCGGAAATGCGACCATCGGATTGCCACCCATACAAAATAACGCTTTGATCTGGCCTTCTCCGTCCTCCAGGATTTCATCATTGAGAGTAGCAGTAGGCATCTCTCCAAATACCTCGCCCAGCCCCCTGAACCGACTCTTGGGACCGATGCCAAACACAGGGGAAGGAGGAATTACTTCAGCCCTGCGCGGTATCTCGGGCGTCATCATACCGGGGTTTGGGAATCGCTCACCCTCCCTGTTGACCCTGCCGCAGATTAGGTTGAGCACGACAATCAGGTGTTCCGTCAGGACCGCATGAGATGCCATGTCAGGCCCTGTCCCTGCCGATGCTACGCCCCTTGGCCCGGCTGCGAAGAGACGCGTGGCTTCAAATAACTGCTCTTCCGGGATACCGCACTGCTGAGCAACATAGCCAGGGGTATAGTCCTTTACCCGGTTTCTGAAACTGTCTAGGTCCTGAACATATGCATTGCAAAATTCAGTATCCTCCAGCCCTTCACTCAATATGATATTGATCATACCGGACAGCAGTGTCGCATCCTTACCGGGATTAATCTGCATGTGTATGTGGGACCGGTTTGCAACCTCTGTTTTACGTGGATCTACCGTGATGACCTTCATGCCCTTCTTGACTTCATCACGCAGCCTTTTGTAGGGACTGAATGGAGGAATACCGCCGAAGGGCGAATACTGTGATACCACGGCATTATTACCAATGAGCATGACCACATCTGCATCGGTAAAACTGTGGCTACCACCGCCCCAGGAGCCGACTCTTGACCAGGCAATCTGCTTCGCCGGTTGATCGATGGTTACGGAAGTGTAATATGAGGTTGAGCCGACGCTCTTGTGCCACGACTTCGCTATATGTAGCGCAGCGGAATTCTGAAACCCGTACGAACCGATATAGGTGGCTACACCGCGTGGGTTGTCATCGAGCAAGGTCTTGACCTTGGCACCAATCTCATCGAGGGCAACCTGTAAATCAATTTCCTGGTACGAACCATCGGGCATTCTCTTTAAGGGCTTGCGCACCCGCCCTGGGTTGGTGAACTGGGCAGGAAGCTGGCGCCCCTTGATACAAGTGTAACCGGAATAGACTGGATCACTGGTATCCCCTCTTACTTCAATGGGAACACCATCTTCAACATCGACCTCAATGGCGCAATAAGCATGGCAGAATCGGCAAAAGGTTTTGTGTGTGCTCATACTCATTGCTCCTGTTGAGACAGGCGTATTTTATACCAGCCAGCGAGGCCACGGTGGATGGACAGAATACTCACATACGCCATAACCCCGCTCACCGGTCTCTTCAACTTCAAAGTCAAAAAATGGCTCGTAGCAGTCGAGGCGATTCTCCAGGTCATTTTCACCCCGATCCCAGAGTTTTACCTGACCGTATTTGCGCCCTGTTCGAACATGTAGGGTTTCACCATCTGGCATTTCCAAAGTGTACCTGAAAGCCGCGGCATCACGCTGATTGTCAGATTTCAGAACCTCGCAGGAAGCACTGAGCATCGCTCTTGAGCCATTGGCATCTGAAACGAAGCCACCGAAAGGACCGTCAGGCTGATGTACACCAAAAACATTAATGTGCTTGTCCACCAACTGAATGGAGGGCCAGTAATGGTTGGCGATATTTTGTTGTGAATAATCCCAGGGTGGCTCATCCGCAAAGCGGGTAGACCAAGAATGATCGCGGTGAGACCATGAATCCAGCTGGCGTGTTTCGCCCTTGCAGGGTCCGCCTCGGATTTCAAATGGGCCCGTACAATGCAACCCCTGCTCAAAATGACCGCCGTAATAGTGACCATGGCTGAGTGGGTTTCCGTTGACAGAGTCTTCGTAGTCGAAGACAGGGAAGCGACCCTTAAAGCTCAGATCGAAGCCAAATCGTGGTCCATCAAATGTAATCCTGATTTCCTCCAGCGGCTTAACCACTTCATAGGTCAGGAGCCCATCACTCCAAGGCCCCTGGTCCGCCTCCTTGGTCAAGGGGTACTTGTTTCCGTACTGCTGCTGAACACCATCGATAACGTAGAGTGCCTCAAATCGCCCCCAGCCTTTGTTCGTTAGTGTGAAGTGGTTTATTCCGAAGATATTTGCTTCGCGATCCACCACACTGACCCAGAGCGTGTCGCCCCAGAAACCAGCGCTCAGGTCTTCTGGCGCTTCATGCCTGTATTCGTCTTCTGCTTTAACTACCATGGCTCTTTCCTTATATCTGGTATTTGAATATCAAGTTTCTTTGTTGCTAATTTCATCGGCCAGTTAACTTATTTAGTACCGCCACCGTGGAAATGGTGGATTGATTGAGTATTCAGCACAACCATACCCACGCTCGCCCGTCTCTTCCACTTCAAAATCGAAGAAACCTTCATAACAGTCGAGTAAACACTCGGCATCATTTTCTCCGCGCATCAACCCATTGACTGACTGAGCATACTTGCGGCCAGTTTTGACATGAATGACTTCACCATCGGGCAAAGTGAATTGATAGCGGAAACTCATCGCTGAGCGTCCATCATCTTCCAAACGGCAGTCAAGGCATTGCGCACCTTGTATGGGCCGTGAACCATTCTTGTCCGACAGAAATCCACCGATGCTGGACCGTTCCGGATTCACTGCCTGGAAGGAAGGACTCATATAACCAAATGCATTCAGGTGCATGCTGTCAGTCTGAATTGAAGGCCAGTAGTGGCCCAAAGACTGCTCTCTGGTGGCAGGCTTATTTGGCTCCCATGGAGAGCCGCTACGAAAGCGGTCCGTCCAGGAATGATCGCGGTGAGAATAACAGTCAACCTTTCTCAATCCCGCTCGAGGACCACCACGCACTTCAAAATCTCCATTACACTGAAGCCCTTGCTCGTAGTGTCCCCCGTACTCCCCGGCAGATTTAAGCGGGTTACCGCCAAGACAGTCATTGTAATCAAACACTGGAAACCGCGCCCTGAAGGTCACGTCAAATCCATACTTTTCGTTGTCCGCTGTAATCCTGAGTTCTTCCTGGGGCTTGATCACCTGGTAGGTCATGCTACCGCCATCCGTCAGGACATCGAACTTACCAATATCATCCCAGGGCACTTTGTTTGCCCAGGGCATGGGGATTCCATCAATCACCAGGCAGGTGCTGAATCGAGCATATCCCTTGTTCGTTACGTGGAAGTGGTTGATACCAAATATATCTGCTTCACGATCACAGAACGAAAACCACAGGTTGTCACTCCAAAGCCCATCTGATCCATCTGGTGCCGGATGTAAATACTCGTCATCATCTACAATTGTCATCAACTATCCTCAGGTCGTGAATTCTAAAACTTGCATTTTCTGACTGGATAGTAACAATATTTTATCACGTGTTGCAATTTCATATGGCACAAACAAAAGGCTTGTAGTTAAATGCAATTGGTAGTATCCATGTTGCCCTATTGATGGACTGAGGAATTGGGGTAACAAAACACCATTTACAGGACTCGCGAAGACGCAGCACCCCGCCAATATCTAAACACTTAACCAATGAAAGGAAGAAGAAAATGAGCAGCATTCTTGACTCCATAGGCCAGTACTATTTCCAGACTGCCTATGTCGTGCCGGATATTATCACGGCAGAAGAGTGGTTCGGCAAAATGCTCGGTGTACCCGTCTGGGCTCGCTCGGAGGTGGAACTGGGTGATACCTGCCAGTACCGCGGTCAAACATCTGACAGCGCCATGACTATAGCGCTGGGCTTCGCCGGAGAAGTACAAATTGAGTTAATACAGCCCGTCAGAGGCAAGAGTATCTATACGGAATTCCAGGATCAGGGTCGCAGTGGTTTGCACCACATTGCCTTTGTTGTTCCGGAATATGATGAGGTAGTCGCAGCATTTGAAGGCTGCGAGTTGCTCGGCCAGGGCTCCCTGTCTGATGGACAGGTGAGATTCAGCTATTTCGATTGTAACGACAATCACTGTTCAGTTATTGAGATTCTCGATTTTAGTGAAGCCGTCATAGCAGGCATGGATATGATGAAGAAACAATGCAATGAAATCTCAGCAGCAAAAGGCGCCTAGATTTCACCTGGATGTAAGGCAATTTGGCTGTTGCAAGTAAATGCTGCAGCGCAGAAATGAACACTGATGAAGCAAAATACTATCTAACATCACACCTTTGGAGAAAATTTTTATGACCTCACCTGCTGACTGGCTAGATCTCACGGGCAAGACTGCTCTCATCACGGGCGCTGCGCATGGCATTGGCAAGTCTGTTGCTGAAACCCTGCAGGCTGCCGGTGCTACGGTGATAGTCTCAGATGTCAACGAGGAGCTTGTCCAGGAAACAGCGGCAACCCTCGGTGCAGAGCCGCTGCCATTGGATGTGTCAAATGAAGAGATGGTCGATAAAGCGATCGCTGATATTGTGGTCAAACATGGCGGGTTGGATATTGCCGTCAACAATGCCGGAGTTTATAACGGTTTTGGTGGTCCACTTGTCGACATGGAAACCGACCGCTGGCGTGGTCTGATGTCCGTTAACCTCGACGGTGTATTTTACTGCTGTCGCGCAGAGGCACGCGCCATGATCGAGGCAGGAAAGGGTGGCCGCATCATTAATATGGCTTCAACTCAGGCTGTTACTCCCGGTGTGGGCGTTAACTATGATGGTTCCAAGGCAGCCGTAACCCAGATGACGAAGACAATGGCACTTGAACTCGCCAAGCACAAGATCAATGTCAATGCGCTGGCACCTGGCGCTACCTGGGTCCAGGATTTCCCGGAACCTCCCATTGACCCGAATGCTGTACCCACCCACAGTGGGCAACCCCTCAACGATCAGGTCGCCTCGAGGATTTCGCGCATACCGATGGAGCGCTGGGGTAAGCCTGACGAAGTCGGTAAGGCGGCTCTATTCTTATGCTCCCCCATGAGTGAATACATAACCGGGGTCTACCTGCCTATTGATGGCGGCTGGTTAACTCTTTGATATGGTGATAATAACGAAAGTATTTCAATTAAGAACAAACTAAATGAGGTGCCCTATATGGATAGTTTGACTGGCAAAAATGCCGTCGTCTTCGGCGGGAGTTCCAATATTGGGCTGGCAATAGCCCGCAGGTTCGCAAGTGAGGGTGCCAATGTCACCATAGTGGCCAGAAATGAAGACAAGCTAAAGGAAGCGGTTGCATCCATCGGCCACGGTGCTACCTATGCCCAGGTTGATGCGGCAAATGATGATCAGGTTGCAAAGTTCTTCGAGCCCTTCGAACAAGTCGATTTACTCGCCACCTGTGCCGGCTCCTTCGTGTTTGGTGCCATCGATGAGCTACCTGTATCAGAGTGGGAAGAACTATTCGCTCCCCGCTTTTTTGGTCAGATACGTGCGTGCCACTACGCGGTACCAAAGATGCCGGCGGGGAGTGTGATCATGCTTTGTTCTGGCATTGCTGCACGCGCAGGCATCGTCGAATATGCAGGTGGCGCTGGCCTCTGTGGTGCAGTGAATTCCATGGGTAAAGCTTTGGCAATGGAACTGGCACCGAGAGAAATAAGAGTTAATGTCCTTTCACCCGGCCTGATTATAGATCGTCCTGCTCATGCAGATTTGAACCTTGACGATCCCGTTAACAGCCTGCGCCGAGAATTTGTTGAGAAAATTCCCATGGGTCGACCGGGCTTCCCGGAAGACATGGCCGAGGCCGCCATGTTTCTGGCTAAATGTGACTACGCAACGGGCATGGTACTTGATGTCGATGGCGGCTGGACAACCATATAATACCCCTATACCAACAACCCCAATTTTTAAGTAATTGAACTAGGGACAAGAACTAACTGAGAGCAACATATGAAATTATTTGAGCCTATTAAAGTCGGACCCATGACCTTCAAGAACAGGATTTATCACCTGCCCCTTGGTGAGCCTGGCCATCGCAGTCAAACAGCACTGAACTACTATTCAGCACGTGCAGAGGGTGGCGTTGCAGCGCTCACCACGGGTGGCATCGCCAATATGGAAATACTTCGTCACCCCACCGAGGAACTGAAGCGGTTCGCAAAAACCATCCACGACTCGGCGGATGACTGTTATGTCGGCACCCAGTCTCTCGCTATCTACGGCCCCGAGAAAATAGATAAACGACCCCTGACACCTTCGGGCGGCTGGTCACCGGCGACGGAACAGTCCATTGCCATTGACTGGCCTGATCCGAGGCCGGTTGAAATTACAGTCGAGGAGATGCATCAGTACACGGCATGGCTCGCGGAAGCCGCCTACAACCAGCGGGAAGCCGGATTTGATTTCATGGAACTGCATGCAACCCACGCCTATATCTGGCGACAGTTTCTCTCGCCCATGGACAATCACCGGGAAGATGAATACGGTGGACCGATCGAGAATCGGGTGCGCTGGATGACTGAAACCGTTGAGGCCATCCGCAAGTCAGTGGGTGATGATTTTGGTATTACCTTCAGGCTTGCTGCGATGGAGCCCGAGCACAATGGTATCTCACTGGGAGATTCCAGCCGTGCTGCGCAGCTGCTTGAAGAGGCCGGCGTCGATGCCTTGATCATCTCTGAGGGAGCCAACAGTCACAACCGTGGATTTATCTCCTCCTGCGTACCCCTGATGATCTCTTTCGATCGCAACTGTTTTGCGCATTGGGCGGGAGCTATTAAGAAGGTCGTCGATATTCCCGTCATCGCCGTGGGGAGAATAACGCAACCAGCCGAGGCCGAAGAAATTCTGCAGTCAGGTCAGGCTGATATCATCGGCCTGGCAAGAGCCTTGATGGCTGATCCCGAGTGGGCTAACAAGGCACGGGCAGGGCTCTCTGAGACAATCATTCCCTGCCTTGGTTGCAACACATGTTTTGACTATTCCCAGGGATACGATCACATGACCTGCGCCGTCAATGCCAGACTCTGCTATGAAGAACAAACTGAGTATGGCCCAGCCGAAAACGCTCGCAAGATCATGATAGCTGGTTCAGGCCCTGCTGGTATGGAAGCGGCAAGGATCGCAGCTGAGAGAGGCCATGACGTGACCCTGTACGAAAGAGAAAACCGCCTCGGGGGGCTGCTGTACGCCGCCGCTGCTGGTGAAGGTAAAGGTGATGTCGATGACTTCAGAAAATACCTGGAAACAGGCATGGAACGAGCGGGCGTCAAAATAGAGCTGGACACAGAAGTAAATGCCGAACTCGTCACCCAGGTCAAGCCGGATGCCGTGGTTCTGGCAATCGGCGCCAAACCGAGGGGACTCAACGTGCTGGGAATGGAAGGTGACAATGTCGTACCTGCTGAATTGGCGATAACGGGCGAAGTAGAAGTGGGGCAAAAGGTACTGGTCATTGGTGGCGGCATGGTCGGTCTTGAAACCGCAGAACTACTGGCTAATCATGGCAAGGCAGTGGACCTGGTTGCCCGTAGTGAACTGGCGAGAGACTTTTCAATGTTCAACAAACCGGCAATGCTGGACAAGGTGGCAATGGCTGGCGTAATCACCCATGAATTTACAACGATTGAAGAGATCACACCCGAAGGTGCTAACGTGACGATTAACGGCAAGACCCGTTTCTTCAAGGTAGATACGATCATCCTGGCTATTGGCTATGATGCTGATACCGAACTGGCAGAGTCCTTGAAGCAACAGAATGCAGACATACATGTCATTGGTGATGCCAATGGTCATGACAGGTTCAGGGAAGCCATCATTGAGGGTCATGAAGTCGGCAGAAACCTCTAGACCTACCAGGTTCACAGGAATTGTCTGGAGTCCAAGATAGGGGTGACAGAAGTGGCAAAAAAACTCGCTGACCGGGTTGCACTCATTACGGGCGCAACCCGTGGTATCGGGCGCGGCATCGCCGAGGCTTTTTTGGCCGAAGGCGCAAAAGTCGTGGTCAGTGGGCGCTCCCAGGAAAAGGGTGATCAGGCCCTTGCTGAAATGGCCGCTGGCGACAGTGCGCACTTCATTGCCGGCGACGTAAGAGAACAGTCATCGGTGGAAGATGCCGTAACAGGAACCATCGATCAATTCGGCAGGATAGATATCCTGGTCAACAATGCCGGGGGATCTTCAGGCTTCGCGCCCGTCGCTTCACTCAGCGATGAAGCCTGGAACGAGGCGCTTAACTGGATGTTGAATGCCACCTTCTGGGCAACACGGCGCGCTCTGCAGGATATGCTGACTCGTCAGTGGGGGCGCATCATTAATATCTCCTCCGTGGAGGGAAAGCAGGCCAACAAGTCAATGGTGTCCCATTACATCACTAACAAGCACGCTATCAATGGCTTTACAAAAGCTGTGGCTTTTGAAAACGGCCAGCTCGGAATCACCTGCAACGCAATCTGTCCTGGGGCCGTTGAGACTGACCTGATGACAGATACCGGGCCGGAAGCGGCCGCGGCACTCGGTATGACCTATGATGAATATGTTCAGGATTACGCCAAGGATGCTGCTATAAACCGGTTGAATACCGTCGAGGAAATGGCAGCGGTGGCAGTGCTTCTAGCCTCCGATGCAGGCGGTGGCGTTACCGGTGCCCTGTGGGACGTAAACGGCGGCACGGCTCTCTAAGAGGAGCCGAGCATGACCTCAGTTGGGATTCTTGGCCAGTATTTCAAGTTGCCTTGAGCGCTCTCCACAACCTTGATCGGCGACTCCCCTTCCACAAAATTTACGCAGGACTCCATAATTTCTTCGGCTAACGGTAAAATTTTCCCTGGCACTTTACACCGGCCCAAAATCTCCTCACACTGACAACCCTACAATTCTTGCGGAATTAAGCCAGAGCTAGGAACTAACCGAGAGCAGCCTATGAAACTTTTCGAGCCTATTAAAGTCGGACCCATGACCTTCAAGAACAGGACTTACCACCTGCCCCTTGGTAATCCTGGCCACCGTAATGCAACTGCCTTGAACTACTATTCGGCACGAGCCAGGGGTGGCGTTGCGGCACTCACAACGGGTGGTCTGGCCAATATGGAGATACTTCGCCACCCGACCAAGGAACTTAAGCGGTTCGCAAAAACCATGCACGACGCAGCCGAAGATTGTTATGTCGGTACCCAGTCCCTCGCTATCTACGGCCCGGAGAAAACAGACACTCGCCCCCTGACACCTTCCGGTGGCTGGTCACCGGCGACGGAACAATCCATTGCCATTGACTGGCCCGACCCGAGGCCACTCGAAATTACGGTCGAGGAAATGCATCAATACACGGCCTGGCTCGCGGAAGCCGCCTACAACCAGCGGGAAGCCGGATTTGATTTCATGGAGCTACATGCAACCCATGCCTACATCTGGCGGCAGTTTCTCTCGCCAATGGACAATCACCGGGAGGACGAATACGGCGGACCAATCGAGAACAGGGTCCGCTGGATGACTGAAACCGTAGAGGCTATCCGCAAATCGGTCGGGGACGATTTTGGTATTACCTTCAGGCTTGCTGCGATGGAGCCGGAGCACAATGGCATCTCACTGGGGGATTCCTGCCGCGCTGCCCAGCTGCTTGAGGAGTCAGGCGTCGATGCACTGATCATCTCCGAAGGAGCCAACAGTCACAACCGGGGTTTTATCTCATCCTGTGTGCCACTGATGATCTCATTTCCACGTAACTGTTTTGCTGACTGGGCTGGCGCTATCAAAAAGGTCGTTGATATCCCAATAATCGCTGTAGGAAGAATATCCCAACCCGGTGAGGCTGAAGAGATTCTCCGATCTGGTAAAGCCGATATTATCGGCATGGCAAGAGCGCTGATGGCTGATCCTGAGTGGCCCAACAAGGCGCAGGCTGGACTCTCGGAGACGATAACACCCTGCCTTGGTTGCAACACATGTTTTGACCGATCCAAGTACGATCACATGAGCTGTGCCGTCAATGCCCGGCTATGCTATGAAGCCGAGACTGAGTTTGGGCCGGCCGAAAAAGCACGGAAGGTCATGATTGCCGGCTCCGGCCCTGCGGGCATGGAAGCGGCAAGGGTAGCAGCCGAGAGAGGACATGATGTAACCCTGTACGAGAGAGACAATCGGCTGGGTGGACTACTGTATGCTGCTGCAGCCGGTCATGGCAAAGAAGATGTCGATGACTTCAGAAAATACCTTGAAACAGGTATGAAAAAAGCTGGCGTCAAAATCGAGCTAGACACAGAAGTGAATGCTGACCTCGTCAGCGAGGTCAAGCCGGATGCCGTGGTTCTGGCTATTGGCGCAAAACCAAGGGGGCTCAATGTGCTGGGCATGGAGGGTGACAATGTCGTGCCAGCCGAAACGGCAATAACAGGCGAAGTACCGGTGGGGCAAAAGGTCCTGGTTATTGGTGGCGGCATGGTCGGTCTAGAAACAGCAGAACTACTGGCCAAGCAGGGCAGGGCTGTGGACCTGGTCGCACGTAGTGAACTGGCGAGGGACTTCTCAATGTTCAATAGACCCGCAATGCTGGACAACGTGGCAATGGCAGGTGTGATGACCCATGAGTTTACGACGATTGAAGAAATCACGCCCGAAGGTGCTAGCGTGACGATCAACGGCAAGACCCGTTTCTTCAAGGTGGACACGATCGTTCTTGCCATTGGCTATGACGCGGACAAGGAACTGGCCGAATCCCTAAAAACACAGGTTACAGACATACATGTCATTGGTGATGCCAATGGTCATGACAGATTCAGGGAAGCCATAGTTGAGGGCCACGAGGTCGGCCGAACCCTCTAGCAACATGGCTTGTGCTCGCCAGTGGAGAATTGTGTCACCCGCCTCGGCTGCAGGTCGTGATATAACGTGAGCGGATGTTAAGGGTGCAACCGCGCCCTAGGCAATATCACAAGAATATCGCATTACACAAACGTCTTAGCGCCGACAGGTGAACCCCCGTTGCAATAGCCAGTAGGTTGGGTGCTGGATTCTGGTGATCGGCGTATATCCGGTGCGATGTCTGATCAATACCGACACCCATCAGGAAGTTGACCGCCTTCCAGTATTCCAGCCGCTGCCGGTCTATTTTGCTGCCGGTGATCTTTTCAATTCTTGCGATCCAGTCGTCTTCCTGCAGGTAGGCCACACCTCGCATGGCAATCAGGTAGGCCCAGTCATCGTATGGATCCCCCTTGTGAATAAACTCCCAGTCAACGACCGCCGTAACATGTCCATCGTCATAGAGATAATTTCCAGGGCCTGGATCACCATGGACGAGAGTTACCCGCTCATTCTCCGGGGCATTATTGCGCAGCCACTGTGTCGCTTCCTCAACCAGGGGTGATGGTTCACCCACTATGTGGGAGCGATAAGTGTCATACCACCGTTCCACCTGCTGCAGGGCTGCACCATGTGGTGCCCCTGGTGTTTCAAGGAAGTCAAAGGCGTCACTGGTCGCATCAATAGAGTGCAGGCGATGCAGTGCAGCAATATATTCATCCGCCGTATCCTCCGAGAAGGTACTCACGCCAGGCACAAAGCCCATGACAAAAAAGGGCTGTTCAAGTAAATCGCTTGATGTCTCATAGCCCAGAATCTCTGCGACCGGGTAGTCCAGCGCATGCAGGGCACGCATGATATTCACTTCATTCTCGCTATCGGAACCCAGGTGCCCCCACTGTTCAACACGGACCACTACCTTGCGCTGGATCGCCGCACCATCTTTGGCATATTCCAGGTCCAACACAAACATCGCCCGTGACTGCCCCATGGTCAGGCGATTTTCAGCAACGATAGCAACACTATCATCAGCCTCTAAAATGTCCCGAAGGTAGGGTGCTAAAGCGGCATGTCGCTTTTCCTTATTCAAACATCACCTCGCATACCGGCCATAAACGCACCCATTATCGGCACTGATGCGCCTAACTCTGTATCAAGTTGCAAATTTAGCTCCGCCCGCAATATTTTTTGCACTTCATTCGCCAGTTCTCCAGGGTTGTTCTGCCCCCATACCAGCAACTTCGATGCTGCTTCAAATGGGGATGCCAGATCGATCATGGCGATCAGTTCGGCGTTATCAGCCTGCAGCAGTGCTGGCCGTAATTCTTCCAGTGCCGCCGCCAACCCGGTTCGATTCTTGCTGGCCCTGTCTTCCTCCAGGGAGGCAAGTGCATATTCAAGCGCACCAACGAGTAAGCCACCATTGAAGCGGGCATATTCATCATCTTTGGTGAGCGGTAACAAGACGTCCCGAAGCGTAACGATGCTGTTCTGCAAAATCATTGCAGCATCAGGTGGTACCGGTAATGTCATCCCTTGTTCTCCTGTTCCTATAGACAAGTGCCTGCAGACTAATATCCACAGTGTTTCTCAAGGCTCTTCTAGTCGGCCTCATCACAGCTATCCCGCACAAGCTCTAACGCATTCTTGTCCGATCAACCCGCGCTCTTCAGTTCCTGTCAGGAATTTACTTTAGATCCCCACCGGTAATTTGACCCAGTTGCTCCGCAGTCATAGCAGCCCTGGCTGCAAGATGCTCGGCCCAGTCATCGCATGTCCCCTGGGGTCCATTCCAGTAGTCAACCTCAAGGCAAACCAGGCCATCTCGAAACTCGAGGCGAGACATGCCTTCGCCACACATCCACCTGCCCTTATTTTCTGCTCCCTGGCTGTCATCAAGTATCCGGACGTAAGCCATCCAGGTCATGGACATACCATTTTCCGAGACGAAGATCTCTTCCGGTGGCACGCGCAGATTTCCGGCAGCTTTACCCCAGAAATCTACCACTTCCTGGTGCCCGCGCATGGCTTCGGCATGCCCTAGAATATCTCGCATGACAACGTCTTCAGTCATAAATTGCAGTGGAGCTTCGGGTGTATCACCACCCCAACCCTCGATGAACAATCGTTTTCCTATTTCAATCTCAGCTGCACTTACCGCCATCTACACGTACTCCTTCTTGTCAACGCTCGAACAGTAAAGGGTCCCCATCGGGAACCGTGAGTCTGGAAGTCATCCAGCCCTCGGATTCTGCCCATCGGTGATTTATAGAGAAATCGGCGGTATTCTATGACACGCCCGCCGCATGATTGTCACCGATTCTTTTGGCGACACCCTCGAGTATTCCAAATGTCTCATCAGATTTCAAACGGTACCAGGAATTTGCCGTTCCTTAATCTGCAAATCCTGGATAGGGTCCCGAAACTACACATTCGAGATGCCCGATACCAACATCAGCTGGGTTATCGAGACTGGTGAACCGGCCAAAATTTTCACACCAGGCATCTGGCCGGGACTGTGCTATGCCCTTGGGGTCACCTATCCGGGTCGGATGGGATACGTCCCAGGTTTCCCCCTCCGCATGATCATCTCCGCGGTAGACGCCTCGCCCCCAGTGATCGTCATAGCCCTCCCAGTATCCGCCACCTTCGAGATAAACCGGATCGGTAATATTTTCCATTAGAAACCGTTCCACAACACCATCCTCACGTGTCATTTCCACGGTGCCCCTCATAAGCCTGCGTTCGCCGGGAACAAACTCCAGATCCTGTTCAATATTGGCATAGGTATAAGGCTCTCGATCATCCCCATAGGGGTACATGCAAACACTCTCAAACTTTGTCAGCTGACCGCTGGCATTACGGTGAAAGTGCCAGAAGATGGCCCTGTCAGGCAGCTTGAACCATACCCACTGTCGCAGACCAAAGGGTACGCCCCGGGGAAGGGGGGCCGCGACATTAGAGGGAGGACCACCCGTTGGCCCGATACCCCAGGAATGATCCCGAACACCAGTCCAATGCTCCGGCTCCACCTCATATCGCTCGCCCTTGATCTCAAGCCAGCCGGTGACATCCATAACCTGATCATAATTACTGCGCTCACCCACCAATCGCCCGCCAGCAAAATTGATGTGGTACTCCTCGTTGTAGGGAGGAGTAAAACCTTCCCATAACAGGTCATAGCTGATGCCATATTCGTTTGGTTCAGCCTTGGTGCGGATACGACGAAGGCCCTCAATAATCTCCACTGACATAGCGCCACACTCAAGGTCATCAATGCGGGGTCTCAGTCTCCTGGAAAACCGCATATTGTGTTGCAGGCCACCACCGGAAACGCAGGTGAATGCATCCATTACATCGTTCACTGCATAAAGTCGCAGCGCCGAAAAAAAGGCAACCCGGCCCTGATCATCACCCAGTGTGTAGTAATAACCGTCACTCCAGTGCGGTGAAGTACTGTTGACAATATCAAAGGTGACGCCAGTCTGATGACGTGGGAATTCATCCATTTTGGTAAGGTTCAGTTTCATAGATAAATAGTCTGGTCACTTGTTTGTTTGGAGGATGTCCCTGAAATCATGTTGGTCAGAAACATTAAAATCAATCAACGCCTCGACCATACGTCAATTAGGGTTGGTGTTCAAAATGAACGTCTCAATAATGGATTAACTCAGCTGGCGCAAGGTTCCAAAGACCTCATATCAATCGGCATATTCCAAATCCCTATACAGCCGTGCTACAGTTCAGACATTCCGATGACTCACCTGAGTAGAGACGGAAATCCATGGGTTTGCAATTTACAGCAGGTCGGTTTTGGGCCAGGCACAGCAGTGGCAATACTCAACAACACGATATACGACAAACAAGGGAGCAATAGATAGAAATGGGTATACTCGACGGTAAAGTGGGAGTGGTATTGGGCGCCTCAAGTGGTATTGGCTGGCGAATCGCAGAAAGATTCGTAGAAGAAGGGGCTGAACTAATAGTCGCTGCCCGCAGAGTGGATCAACTTGAAAAGTTATCAAAAGAGATTGGCGCCACCCCCATTCGCTGTGATGTCAGCAATTATGATGATCTTGAAGCACTCGCAAATGCTGCAGTAGAAAAATGGGGAAGGATTGACTTCAGCATCAATTCAGCAGGCGTAAATATGCCGTCAACCCTCGCTGATCTGGATCCTGCTCTGCTAAAACAAGTGGCTGATGTTCAGTTTTTTGGTGCCTACTATTTCATGAAGCATTTTGGTAATGCCCATGCGGCCAACGGTGGTGGCTCCTTGATCAACATTACTTCCGCTACTGCTGTGATGGTTCCCGTCGGACTATCCCCCTACTCTGGCTGCAAGGCTGCCGCAAATTTCGTCACCAAGATCGCTGCCAGAGAATACGGCCCATCTAATGTACGCGTGAATGCTCTGGCACCAACTTTTGTGCCTACGGCGATGAACGCCTACGGCGGCATGGAGCCCATTGACGATGCGCAGGTAAATCTCGAGAGTGAATCGCCTATCTCACGGGCATTCATAAAGGAAACCCCCTTGCGTAGAGTAACGTCCGTCGACGATTGTGCCGATGTTGCCATATTCCTGGCCAGCGACCTGTCAACATCCATGACGGGGCAGGTAGTACCCGTAGACAATGGGAATCACCTGCAGCGTCTGCCAAATGCCGAGGATATGTTCCCTAGCGAGCCTTAACACCTTCATAGTCACCAATGATAGCGGCTTCGAGTATTCCAAGACCGACATCATTCGGATCATCAAGGTTTGTATACAGGGCATAGACTTCCCAATATGCTGCTCCAGCGGCTGGTGTCGGGGGCACTTCCTCCCCATCAGCTGTGAAGATCTTCACTGGATGGCTGATATCCCAGATTTCTCCTTCGACATATTCTTCACCCCGGTAGATACCCCTGCCGAGCTGATCATTCCAGCCACCCCAGTAACCGCCTCCCTGCATGTGTACAGGTTTGCTGACAACATCAACCTGAAAGCGGTCGACACTACCATCGGAGCGGGTCAAGTTGATGCGACCACACTTTAATAGCGGCTGGCCGTCAACCCATTCATGATCCAGCGCTTCCACATCCGTGTAAGACCACTTGGGTATATCGCTACCATAGTTATGGTCAATAACACTGTGGATGGCACTACTACCTCTCGCACCCGTACCAGACTCTGAATAGGTACCATCAGAATTCCTCATAAAGGCATAAAAAAGGCTACGGTCAGGGAACTTGATCAATCCCCAGTGCCGCATCCCGGGGCCACCCCAGCCACCACGCGTTTTTCCGTCTGTCACGACTGGAGCGGCGTATTGGTTCGGCTTCTCACCTGCACCCGTATACCCCTGACCCCATGAATGGTCCCGGGCACCAGCCCAGCCATCCTCAACCGTGAATTCCCATCTCTTGCCACCAACCTCGACCCAGCCAGAGAGTGCACCTACCTGTACATAATTGGATCGCTCACCAACCAGTCGGCCGTCCCGGTAGTTCTGTACACCAGTTGCCTCATCGTGTGGTGGGGCTGTGCTTTCCCAGAGAACGTCAAACGCAACCTGATGGGGATTTTCATCACAACCAAGCCTGATGGTATGCAGGCCTCTAATAATCTCCTGCCAGAAGGGGCCTACGGCTATGTCATCAATTCTTGGGCGTAATCTGCGGCTTGCCCGCAGGTTGTACTGTTTGCCTTCCTGGGTACTAACTATGACGTAGGCATCAATCACGTTGGTGTTGTGATACAGACGTATACCTGTAATCAGATTGCCCTCGCCCGCCGGGTCACCAAAACAGAACCAGTAACCATCGTTCCATTCGGGATTTGAGTTAGCGACTGTATCAAAGGTACTGATGGTCTGGTGTCTTGGTAGTTCATCTGCTTCCGTTAGCACGCGCGTTGGCATCAACTAGCTCCATTTATATAGAATTGGCTTTTTGTAAGTAGCTTTCATTCTTCCACATCTGAGCGCTCCAGAACAGCGGGGACTCCAACTCACCATTTTTCAGCCGATTCTGCGGGCTATTGATTCGGCAGAGTAGCTCCTTTATTGTTGAGCCCAGTTTCCATATATTAGTCAACTAGGAAGGTAGGCAGTAAATAGATCTAAACATTGCGATACATCCGGATGATGTACTGGAAGAAAAATAGCCGTAAACAACCAAGTTCCGCTCAGGAGATTCAATAAGATGTTAACTAACACGCTCATGCTAGTCCGAACCCATCCTCAAGATATGGCTCGGGAAGATGAATTCAATGAATGGTATACGGGCAACCATGTACCTGATGTGCTGCACGCACCTGGATTGACGGCAGCACTCCGCTACAAGCTTGCCATGACCCACATTGGTGAGGTTCCACCTTATCTGGCACTCTACTATATTGACAATGATGATGCGACAGATGCTAACAATGGCATGATGGCGTACCTCAACGCGCCCGATCCAAAACGTATGGTAATGCCAGAGGCAACAGGCCAGGGAGATGAATGGAAAATTCATGGCGCTGGTGGAGGAACAAGACCTGGTGGACTAATATCAGTGGACACCTGGGCCTACTACACAAAAACGCTGGAGGTAGGTGAAAATGACGTATCTCCAGATAACGCTGCCGAAGGCCTGCTGGTCACCTATACCGCGCCTGCCGCGGATGCCGATGTTGATGCACTAAATAAGTGGTATGACTGGCATATGGACGACATTATCAGCACGCCAGGAATTCGGGGTGGTGCTCGTTACAAAATTGCCTCAGTAAATGCAGGTGAAGCCACTCAATTTGTCGGGATTTTTGAACTGGAAACCGACGATGTGGAGAAGGTTGCTGGAGACTTGGGTGCGACCCTTGCTACGGCTCCATCCGGTGGCATTCCCACAACGGAAAGCGGTGCCTCTGCACTGGATATTTTTGGTTTTGCCTATTACAAGCTTGAAAGCGCACCAACAAAAGAGCACACCCTGCTGCCCTAACTGGCTGCAGGTAAAGCGCGGAAATGGGCTGTGAGAACCCTTAATTAGGGGTTCTATTTATTGAGCACTTGCCGCGTCGTGGGCACGTTCTTCGGATGAGGTCATGGACAGGTGGCGTTTGGTTATAAGCCATCCTGATTCGGTTTTTGTTGCTTCATCATCATAGGTGCCAAGTACGATCCAGAGCGTACCTCTTGGCTCATATTCGTGGGTTGCACTCAAGTATGTCGCAATTCTTGCGCTATCCTTTCCCGTCAATTCGACGTCAATGGTACCAACCAGGTGCTGCGTCGTTGAGAATGTTTCAAGGGCTTTAGTAACGTAATCCGCCCAGGCATCAGGGCCAATAAATTGTTCAGACTCACCAGCACTGACGCGCGCATCAGGCGCAAATACTTTATGGTAAAGCGCCCGGCCTGATACTTGCCTGTCAGGATCACCACTGCCCAGCGCGTCCGTCGCTATCGCATAGTTTGTGGTCAGTCGCCGCAGTTCCGCTTCATCCATTAACTGCTCTATTTGATTTGATTGATTGTCGCTCATTATTTGTTCTCTCTGTGATTATTCTTGGTGTACCTTTTGAACCAACTGATCATTTCAGCAAATCAATCAGCACCTTGCATTGGCTGGATGGCTGGCGCAATTGTTCAAAAAATTCCGGCACCTGATCCAGGCTGATAATATCTGTAACCATGGGCATCGGCTCTAGCCGGCCCTGCGTCATCATTTCAATAGCAAACTCGAAGTCGGCCTTGTCATAGCCAACCGCCCATTGCATGCGCAGTTCCTTCATGAAAGCCAGTAGTGGTGTGATGCTGTCGGGGCTGTCACAAACGCCTATGCCCATCACCACACCCCTCGCTGGTGCTCGTTCAATACAACTCTGTAACATTCCCGGCGCGCCGACGCATTCAAACTGAACGGCTGGCTCAGCGCCAGTGAGTGACGTGAACTCCGCACCAACATCCTGATCGGGGCTGATAAATTCGGTAAAACCAATGCCTTCAGCAATGCGAATTCGCGTCTCTGAAAATTCGCTGATAACCACTCTATCAGCACCAAAAAAACGACACCAGATCGCACAGGCAAGACCAATTGGACCGGCACCGATTATAAGCACCTTCTTGCCGGCAACAGAGTCTGCCATCTTCACTGAATGCAGCCCAACAGCCATGGGCTCAACCAGCGCGCCCTGCACGTCATCTATCGCATCCGGGAGCTTGACGGCCTGTTGATAGTCCACCTTAACAAGTTCTGCATAGCCTCCATCGACGTCACCAAGGCCAATGGTCTTGTCGCCAATGAACGGCAATGAGGTAACCCGTTCACCAATGGAAAATTGGTCACTCGATATGCCACCGCCAATCTCGATTATTTCACCAGCGAACTCATGTCCAAATACCGTACCCGGCGGGGCCATGAAAGGACCCTCACGAGAGGCATGTATATCTGTGCCGCAGATTCCGCAGTACCTTACGCGCAGCAGCATCTCGTTCTCTACAATTCGCGGATCATCTCGCTCACCTATTACCAGGGATTTACCTGGCTGCTCAAATATCGCTGCTTTCATTTCAGCTCTCTCCCCTTCAAAAGCCCTCGATCAGAGTCCTTCTTTACCCGCTTCTCGAATCATGGGTTGGCGCTCATTGAACGCAGGACCTTCAACCGTCGCGCCGATGGTGACACCTGAATCTGTGGTAAGTGTGTGACCGGTGGTATACCCCGACTCATCGCTTGCTAACCATAGTGCCGCGTTGGCTACATCTTCCGCGGTTCCAGGACGGCCCTTGAGGGGAGATTGTTCTGCCAGTATGTTCTTTGCCTCTTCAATAGCCTTGGGGTCACCAGCCATCAGGCTTGCAACCATAGCGGTCGCCATACCCGCCGGCGCTATGGCATTTACCCGTATACCATAGTGACAAAGGTCCGTTGCCACATTTTTGGTCAGTCCAACTACCCCATGTTTGGCAGCCGTGTAGGCGTTAGGGCCAAGCCCGCCAGTCAGCCCGGCAGTGCTGGAGGTACTGATAATTGATCCAGATCCCTGGGGCTTCATCACCCTGGCAGCATGCTTCATACCGTAGAAAGGACCATTGAGAAGTATCGCAAGGGTGGCTGACCATTCCTCTGCAGGAATCGTATCAATAGGTCCGACTGCACCAACGATGCCCGCATTGTTGAACATAATGTCGAGCTTGCCAAAATGACTCACGGCGAGGTCAACCAGGTTACTGACATCATCTTCCTTGGAAACATCACAGTGTGCGAAAACGGCACTGTCACCATATTCACTTGTATCTATATCCTGGATATCACCCAGCACGACGCGGCAACCCTCGGCTACAAACCTGCTGGCAGTTGCTGCACCAAAACCACTGTATGCACCCGTAATAGCTGCAACCTTACCTTTTAATCTTTTCGTCATGTTGAACCCCTGCCGTGAATCGGCTCGATAGAATCATTATTTTTGTACCAATCCATAAAGGATAACATGATGCACAGATGATGCATGTGCCTGATGCCCTAAAAACTCGATGGCAGAATGGTTGCCTAATTGGCAGTTATTCCAGGCTCCTTCATGGACGATTCAGGGAAACCTGAATATCCCTCATCGATCTCAACGCCAAAGCTATTCAGCGCCATCGACACCAACGTGTACTGCCCGACGGTGAAAACCAGGTCCATCATCTGCTGTTCGCTGTAATGGCTGCTAAGTTGCCGCCAGGTGACATCCGTGATAGAGGAACTCGTATGCAACTCATCAACCGCCGTCATCAGCGCCCTGTCAAATTCATTCCAGTTTCCAGTACTTCCCAGGATAACCTGCTCAATCTCTGCTTCAGTAACGCCCACTGCTTTCGCCATGACAGTATGCTGAGACCATTCATATTCAGCTTTGCAAAGCCAGCCAATGCGAAGTGTCGCCAGTTCCCTATCCCTGTCGGGCAAGGTACTGTTGCGAATGATGTAGCCGGCAAACTTGGACCAGGCTTTATGCAACTCAGGATGACGCGCCATCGTACGAATAATATTCAGCCGGGCAATACGAGGGTTGCTATTTTTTAGTTGCTTCAAATGTTCGGGAAGATCTTGTTCATCTACCGGCAAGATTCTTGGCCCCTCAGCAGATGAATCTCCTGCCATAACCTGGCTACCCGTTCCAAGACTGACAGCCAGCAACGTCCAAAATACGATGCTGCGGACGAAGTTTGTGAATTTCTGTGAACAGTAGTGAACCTCTCTATTTCTGTAAACAGTACCATCCTTTTTTCCGGGGTAATTGCGCATGCAGTGAGATCTCTAGGTATATTGATATCAGACAAAGATGCTATAGTTGAAATTAGTCGTCAAGAAGGAGAATGGCATGAAACTTAAAAATAAAATCGCCGCCATCACCGGCGGGTCTGCAGGTATCGGCAGAGGCATCGCAGAAGCTTACCTCACCGAAGGGGCAAAGGTTACTATCATGGCGCGCAACGAAGAGAAGGCGCAGGCCATGCTCAAAGAACTGGGCGCAGGTGACAACCTGGTCTTCGTTCAAGGGGATGCGATTAACCAATCTGATATAGAAGGTTTCATCAACCAGACAATTGCCCACTTTGGCAACCTCGATATACTGGTGAATAACGCAGGAGGAAGTAACGACCTTCAGCCCCTGGTGGACCTGACCGACGAAGCCTTCGATCACACCATGAAATGGAATGTTTACTCAACCTTCTGGGCTACTCGACTCGCGGTCAGGACAATGATTGCTAACAAATGGGGGCGGGTAATCAATATTTCCTCCACCGAAGGCAAGCATGGCAAGCCGGTATTCACTGCTTACACAGCGGCAAAACACGCGATCAATGGCATGACTAAATCGATTGCCCGAGAAGTGGGTACGGAAGGCGTAACGGTTAATTCGATCTGCCCTGGCCTCATCATTACGGATATCGTAAAGGACAATGGTCCTGCCACAGCTGAATCAATGGGGATGACCTTCGATGAGATGGTTGCACTGTTCGCAAAGGACTCTGCCCTTCAGCGCCCCAACACGGTGGAAGAAGTCGCTGCCCTTGCCGTGCTACTGGCGAGTGAAGCTGGCGGTGGAATTACTGGTGCCTCACTCAGCGTTGATGGTGGTACCGCGCAATACTAGACCTGTCAGGATTTTGATCTATTTGAATTCCGGCAGAATGTACTTTGCCACAAGATCACGATTGCCCATATAGATTGCATCAATGCCCATCTGCTCATGGCGTTTGACTTCCTCAACCGCCATTTCCGGTGTTACACAGGCAAGGCTATTGTAAAACCGCTGGTATATCGGATGATCTTTCGGCGGGTTGTAGAGATTCTTGCCATCCGCGTCCACCAGGTAACCGTAGCCGAGGATGTGCTCTTCATAGAAGGTATTCATCATGAAGTCACGCAATTCGAGCGCCTCTGGCATGGTGTCGGCGATACACAGATCCTTGAATACTGCTACCTTGAGTTGCTCAGGAGCGTGACCAGTTTCCAGGCCAATGCGCCGGTACTCCTTGATAATCTCCTCAGAGTGATCCGTTGGTGAATTGGCTAACCAATAGGGTAACCCAGCCTTACCCGCTCGACGCGCCCCGAATGGGGTGGCACCGCCGCAGAAGTACATTTCGATTGGACTTTGCACTGGGCGTGGCAGCAGACTTACATTTTCGTATTGGTAGTGCTTACCTTCATAGGAAAATGTTTCTTGGGATGTCCCTAACCGTAAAACTTCCATTCCCTCTACAAGCCTGGCACCGCGAGTTTTCTTCGCTGTTCCAAAGGTGTTGAATTCGAGGGGGCGATATCCCATACCAAGGCCCATACAGACTCTGCCGTTGGATAGAATATCAAGAGTAATTGACTGCTCGGCCGCCTCGAGCGGATCATAAAGGGGCAGCAGCATCGCGCCGGTCAGTAATTTAACTCTCTCAGTTACCGCAGCCATAGCCGCCAGTGACTGCAATGGCTGGGGCATAAATGCATCGTACATAAAATGGTGTTCTGCTGCGCTTACACCATCAAATCCTAACTTCTCGGCTGTTATCGCTCCCTCCGCCGCCGCATCATAGCCAGCAGCAATAGCCGTGGGCATTTTTCGATTCTTGCTGACTGTCCCTGCACCGGTCCAGAATTCCATCATCTTACTCCTGTCACTTATTCTTCACGCTTGAAGCAATGGTTGTATCTCACCGGCAAATTGCAATAACTGGCCGTCATTACTTGTTTCTCGCTTCCACACCAGGTGCCTGAAACTACCCACTAACTTGAGCTGGCGGATAGTCTTTATCAGTTCATCACTTGTACCACCTAAGGTATGCGGGTCACTGGCGCCATCAATAATCAGTCGACGCTCAAGTATCGGGTCTACTTCCGCCCTACTACGTCCAGCATCATCTGCAATCCTGCGATAACGGGCAAGGCGCTCAACCGCCTCTTCCGTTGGAACATCAGCTCGCACGACAGGTGATACACCTTGCCTCGCTGCCCACTCAAGCGTGGATTCTTCATCAACTTCAATATACGCCATGGGGAGGCGCTGATGCGGCTTCGGCGTAACAGTCAGAAATTCTGGCTGCACAGGACCAGCTTCCCACTGTGGCACGAATTCCAAGGCACTGTTCGGCTCGGGCTCACTGGCACCTCTTGGCGCTTCATCACCCGTACTGGAGGGGAACTGAAGGTAGTCGCCGCGATAGCGAAATTCATCCGCAGTCCAGGCGACCTTCACAAAGTCAACGACCTCCTGCACATGTTGCTCAGCTACCTGCTGGCTTGCACCGGAGAGGAAACTGATACCAGCTCGACCCTGTGAATACAAATCAAGTACCGCCACTTCCTCAGCAATTCGTACCGGGTGCGCGTGCCCAACGGTTCTGGATGCAGCAACCAGTTGAATGCTTTTGGTTTTAACCGCAGCGCCGGTTAAATACATTGACGGTTGCGGACAGGAGACAGCGGTATCCCGCCCTTCTGGAATCCAGACACTATCAAACCCCAGGTTATCCGCCTGGATAATTTCATCCAGTACCGAGCGCCATCTTTCAACAGGAGTTTCAACGGGATCTGCATTCTGATCAAGATCCCAGCTCAGGCCCACTTTCATTATTTATTACCCCTTAAAGAACTGGTTACCATAACCTGGACCAGTTTTATGCTCACTTGTCGTTCCCCGCCGATCCAGCCCACTCAGTCGCCCTAAGGACTAAACTGGAGCAATTTCATATGACCAAAGGAAGACAACTCAGGTTGCATGGTACAACGTGCTACATTATTGTATCAACTCATTATGACGCCGACGCATTCATGCTGATGATCGCGATCAACCCAGGCAAAGGTCCTTAACAGGCATGATGACACAAAAGGAATTTGCCAGAATAATCGACGCCTCAGGGGTTTCATTTCCCCAGTCAGCCACGAGCTTCAAGGGTGGTGATCCCGTATTCCCCTCCCCTATGTGCCTTGCCTCTGGCATGGGCGCAGCGATGGCAATGGTCGGTTCCGGTATCGATGACATCTGGGCGGCCCGTAGCGGGCGCCGACAGGAAATCAACGTTGACCTGAACCATGCTGCACTATTCATGAGCAGCATGTGGTTACTCAAAGTTGATGGTGAGGTTGCGACCACAATGGACGAGCTGGATGACCTGCCCGTCGAAGGCCTCTTCAAGTGCCGGGACGGGAAGTGGATTTCAATCAGCTGTGTTTTTCCGCCTCTCACCAACGGCACCCTCGAAGTACTGGGCTGTGAGCCAGATCGTGACTCGGCAGCAGCCGCAATAGCTGAATGGGAAAGTTTCGAACTGGAAGATGCCCTGACAGAAAGGGATCTATCAGGAGTCGTGCTCCGCAATGAGAAGGAATGGTTAAACCACCCCCAGGGACA
Organism: Gammaproteobacteria bacterium; assembly: GCA_002725995.1. Taxonomy (GTDB): domain Bacteria; phylum Pseudomonadota; class Gammaproteobacteria; order Pseudomonadales; family Azotimanducaceae. The sequence goes on along the minus strand of PBRQ01000028.1, from coordinate 7,407 downwards.
CGCGGCCAGCAGTCTGCCGGTGGTTGAACTGGAACAAATTGGTGACGCACCCCCCTCACCCCTGCCTGAAGGGACAAGACCGCTGAGTGGTCTGCGTGTTCTGGACTTGACCCGCGTACTCGCAGGCCCGACAGTATCACGCACCCTCGCGGAGTTTGGTGCAGACGTACTTCACATCGGCGCTCCTCACCTCGCAGACCTGAAATCTTCCCAGGCCGACACGGGCCATGGCAAACGGCGAGCGCATATAAATATCGACAAACCTGAAGACAAGCGACTGCTCAGAGAGCTAATGCGGGATGCCGATATTTTTAGCCAGTCATTCCGCACCGGACACCTGGCACAGCGGGGGTTTTCACCAGAGCAGGTCGCGGCAGCCAGCCCTGGTGTGATTTACGTTTCCGAAAACTGCTATGGACACAAGGGTCCATGGATACATAAACGCGGCTATGACAGCAATGTGAGAGCGGCATCTGGCGTGTTGTTATTGCACGAACAACCAGGGGCGCCTGCGGATCCAGAACGGCTTCATTTCGCCATGCATGACTATGCTACGGGCTGCTGGGGTGCCTACGGTGTACTGGCAGCACTAAAGAAGCGGGCAGAGGTTGGCGGCTCCTGGCACGTAAAGGTATCACTCAACCAGACGGCCAGGTGGTTTTTAAGCCTTGGTACACCTTACGATCAATCTGCATCGCAAACCCAGGCCAGCCTCTGGGAGATGTTTAACGACTATTCTGAATTCAGCGAGTCATCGTATGGGCAACTGCAAAGGCTAAAACCAGTCCTACAGATGTCTGAAACAGCACCAGTGTGGCAAGGCCCAACGCTGAAACCCGGGGAAAGCAAGCCCGAGTGGCTTCAGGCATGAACTCCTGGTCCATAACAACTGCTGGCAGGCTGCTGAAAAGCCGACTGTTAGAACGACACATGAATGTATCGGCCGAAAATCAACAACAGTTGATTTGTCACGAGCGGGCTGAGGTCCGCGATTCTAAAAAAGTGCAGAAAAGCACTAATTCATCAACCTGAGTGAAAGGAGACAGCATGACAGCTCCACTGGAAGGCATACGAATCATTGAACTGGGGCAGATGGTAGCGGTCCCGCTTGCTACGCAATTGCTGGCATCCTACGGCGCTGAGGTCATCAAAATTGAAAATACCGGCACCGGTGATGAACTACGATTCTATGGCAGCAACAAAGGCGGCATCAGCGCTATGTTTGCACATGCTAATTCTGGCAAACGGTCGGTTGCACTGGATTTGAAAGATGAGGCCGGCAAGAAGATTCTTTGGCAACTGCTGGAAACTACTGATGCACTCATCGAAGGTTTTCGCCCAGGCGTACTCTCTAAACTGGGTTTCGGGTTCGATGCAGTCAACAGCAAATATCCATCCCTTGTTTATTGTTCATCAACAGGCTTCGGGCCCACCGGCCCCTACAGGGATCTACCTGTTTATGATCCTCTCATCCAGTCGCTTTCGGGATGGGCGAGTGCCCAGCAGGTTGGAGACGATCCTACACTGGTGCGCGGATTTGTCGCCGACAAAGTGGCTGCGACCGCCAACGCCCAGGCAATTACTGCAGCGCTGGTTAAATCAGCCCGAACGGGAGAAGGATCACACATACAACTCGGGATGCTGGAATCAAATATAACCTTCACCTGGATGGACGTCATGATGCACTGCAGTCTGCTGGATGATGATGCCACACATCAGCCCAATATCTTATCGAGTTACCGACTCTTTAAGGCGAAAGATGGGTGGGTCAGTCTCGCGGTCAGCACCGACAAGCAGGCAAAAAGTTTCTGCGAGGCACTTAACCGTCAGGACTTGATCGACAACGGGCGCTTCGAGACTGCCGCTAAACGCGGCGCCGACATAGCGGACTGGTTCAATACGCTTCAGGAGTCAATTTCTAATGTCCCCCTGGCGGACCTCCTCGAAGTTCTTCGCGGGGCTGATGTTCCTGCGGCGCCTGTTTTATCACCGGCAGAAGTCGCATCTGACCCTCAAGTCGAAGCGGCTGGATATCTGCAAGAAACTGTCCACCCCCTGGCTGGGAATATCAGGGGACCGAGGCCAGCGGCAAGCTCTTTTGGCTCCGAACTGACGCTCTGCTCTGCCCCTGGCCATGGTCAGGATGGCAGGCAGTTGCTCCATGAAATGAATTACAGCTCCGAGGAAATTGACGAACTTGCCAAAAAAGGCACCATATTGCTGAGGTCATAATCATGATAAACCCTATCCTTTCACAGGTACTCGAATCTGTTAAGGCGGATATTCTGACGACTATCTTGCCTGAATTAACGAGCTCCGACGCCAAATTCTCAGCACTGATGGCAACGGAAGTCCTCTCCTATTTATCAATGTGGGATCAGTCAGCAGGGGAATTCCTGCCGGAACATACGGCGAAGCTCACAGCCCTTCTCAAGGGTCTCAACCCAGGAAACAGGCAAGCCAACAATCGCAATCATGGCCATGAACTTGAAAGTGACGTTGCCGTTGGCAGTCCGGATTTTTCGACAAATTATTTTGAAACAGCATCAGCGGTTGATATGGCTATCTCTCAAGCTCCCGCTGACCATTTTGAGGGCACCGAAATTAACCCGTTTGTGCTCGATACCCTGCGCCATGACCAGGATCTATTTGCTGCAGAGCAGCAGGCACTGGGCGAAGGTACCAGCAGGAACACCTCGCTTCTCTCGAGCATGGAAAAGAATCTGACAGATGAAATTGTCAACGACTACCTGGCAGAGAAACATCCCTCGTTACTGGACGTTGGCAAAGTAGCTGGAGTGAAGCGGATTCCAGGTGGTTTTTCCAAGGACACCCACACAATTTCTCAACTGACCGTCAAAGGCGTTGAAATTGAGACATTGGTCAGCCGCCGGGACCTGCCATTCGGGCCGGGCGAGAATACTGTTGTTGATGAGTATGAATTGCTGAAAGCCCTTTGTGAGAATGGGTATCCGGTGGCCGAACCGCTTATTTGTGAGCAGGATTCAGATTATTTTGGTCAGCCGTTTATGATATCGAAAAAGATGTCTGGTGAATCCGGGACCGAAGCCTGGGGATCCGACAGCAAACAGAGCATATCTATTTGCAGCGATCTCGCAGCGATTTTGGCAAAGCTTCACAATGAAGACCCTTCCAGATACGGGTTCTCGATTGATGCCCAGCAATCACCCAGAGAAGCACTTCGCAGCTATATAGAAGAGTGGCAGGATCGCTGGTTGTACCGGCGGGTTCATGTATCTCCAACCCTGGCCGCTGGTTTCCAGTGGCTGTTGAACAATATCCCAGCCGATGTTCCTATAATATCCCTTTGCCATGGAGACGTCGGCTTTCACAACATACTTGTTGATAACGGAGCCATCGTGGCACTACTCGACTGGGAATTTGCACACGCCGGTGATGCAATGGAGGATCTGTGTTACTGCAGAAGATTCATTGAGCCCCTTATGCCCTGGGACCAATTTCTTGCAGCTTACGAAGATGCAGGCGGGATCAAATTTCGCGAGCGGGACTCCATCTTTTATGAAGTCTGGGGCCAGGTTCGCAACGCTACCTGTTGCTCTGTATCCTGGTATGGCTTTTTGAGTGATTCTTACCGAGCAACAAAGATGGCGTACCAGGGGATCCCGCTCTATCGCCAATTCGTCCAACAAACAGGTGCGCAGTTGCTTAAGATAAGTGAAGGAGCATAGAAATGAACAGTTCAAAGACAATTACTCAATCACGCGGCATTGACGGCATGCCCCTCAGCAAACCCGTTCCTGAAGATGAATTCCTGCATCCTGTCCCGGAGGATGCACACTACGCAACAACAGAAACTTCTTACTTTGGATTCAACATACCCGAGAGCCAGATCAACGGTGAAATCTACATCTGGTTTCACCCTCGGCTTCATGTAATGAGTGCCAGCGTCTACATCTGGAAAGGAATTAAAACCAGCACGCTGACCTGCGAATACATCAACCATTTTGGCTTTCTGCCAATGCTTGAGGGAGATATTGACGACTACGGCATTGAAGAGCTTGGCCTGAAGGTAAAAGTGATAGAGCCACTCAACGAAATCAACATAAGCTGTCAGGATGAAGATCGGGACATGGCGTTTTCGATTGGATACAAGGCGATTATGCCGCCGGCGGGACGACCAGGTGGTCAGCATTTCGCGCAGTCCATGCGTACCAGGGGCCAACTCCAGTTGGCAGGCACAGATTATGAGATTGATGGCTACTTTACCCGTGACCGATCCTGGGCTGGTATACGTAAGGAGACAGCAAGTGGGGGACCGCCAATGACCTGGATGGTCGGAGCCTTCAACGACGAGCTTGCATTTCATGTCCTTGCTTTTGATGACCCTGCAAAGAATCCGGAATGGCTGGATGCATATCCTGGCCGTCCAGCCGGAAAAAATTTGATCTGGGGTTATGTCAGAAGGGATGGAGAGACAGTCCCCCTCGCGTCTGCGTCAAAACTCACAACCCGCGACACAGACGGACTCGCACCCACCTTGTTTGAACTTTCCCTAACGGAAGTTGGTGGGCGCGAGCATGAAATCACTGGCTCCGTGACAGCCAGAATGCCATGGCAAACCTGGCAGAACATGAACGTCTATTTCTGCCAGACTCGATGGAAGCTCGGCGGTAAGGTCGGCTGGGGTGATAGCCAGGATATACAGTACAACGACTTCGTGCATAGGTTTCAGCGAAGCTGAAACCTGTATCGCCAGATTTTAGCTATTTGTATATCCAGCATCCACGCACATGGTTGAGCCGGTCACAAACGAACTCAAGTCTGAACAAAGCCACAAACTTGCCTGAGCAACTTCTTCAGGTTTCCCGAGCCTGTTGAACAAACTAAGCCTACCTGCAACTAAGGCCACCATTGCTTCATCAGGGGATCCGCCCATAGAACCTTGCAACATGGGCGTATCAATTGCCCCCGGTGCAACGGCATTGACGCGAATTCCACCGGCGGCATTTTCCAGAGCAGCCACTTTTGTCATGCCGACCACCGCATGTTTCGCTGCGGTATAAGCTGTACTAAACGGCTGAGGTCGAAATGAATTAACGGAGCCAATATTGACGATTGAACCACCCGCCCCCTGCTTCTGAATTTGCAATAATTCATACTTCATGCAAATAGCGACACCCTTCAGATTGATGGCAATAATATTGTCAAATTCGCTCTCATCCAGCTCATGAACGGGATGTGTGTCCGGAGTGACGGCAGCATTATTTACGGCAACATTAAGTTCACCGTAATTGTCCACAGCAGCTTTTACCAACGCTTCAACATCGGATGTCTTGGATACATCGGCAAACTGAAATATTGCCGTGCCACCGGCCGATGTTATCTCTGAAACGACCTCCAAACCTTTCTCTTCATTTCGGTCTGCTACAACGACACTGGCACCCGCAGCGCCAAAAAGTTTTGCCGTTGCTGCACCCATGCCAAGTGCTGCACCAGTAACAATGGCAACTTTGTCTTTCAATGATGGATGGTCCATATAACAATCTCCTCTACCCTTTTGTTTCCAGATGTTTACACCATGGCCTATTCACTAGTGTTAAACAACCCTTCGTGGTAAGCAGCTCATTCTTACAATGAACCGACACTTTCCTTCAACTGGTTTCCTATCTGCAGGAAGCACCCATTCAAATTCGAATTAACCGTCGACCATGCGAATAGGGTACAGTGTTCAGACTAGGGCTCACGAAAACTAGAGCTCAGAACAACTAGAATTCACGCAAAGCTATCAAGCACAGGGAATAAGCGATGTACTACGGCTGGAATATCGTAGGGGTTGGGGTGGTCTTCCAGGCTATTTCATTTGGCTTCACAATTTACATTTTTACTTTCTGGGCAGAAGCCTGGATGACCGAATTCAATGTTGGCCGAACCCAAATCACCGCCACATTTATGATATTCAACATTGCCATGGGTCTGGTATCCCCGATCGCAGGAAAGATCCTAGACGCCTTCTCTATCAGGGTGCTGATTATCAGCGGCGCAACCTGTCTGGCAATTGGCTTCCTGTTTATTTCATTTGCAACCGCCATGTGGCAGGTAATAACCATCTACGCGACCCTGATCTCTGTCGGGACCGTGTTGTCTGGTCCCCTCGCCGCGCAGACTTTAGCGGCAAAATGGTTTAGTGCACGTCGCGGTCTTGCAATCGGCTGGGGTTCGACTGGCACCTCTATCGGCGGCCTCATTATGCCTCCCTTTGCCATTTACTTGCTGATGAATCTGGGCTGGCGGCAGGGCCACCAGATCATTGCATTTTTGATCGTGCTGATCATCGTGCCCCTGGTCTGGAAGATCATTCGCAACACACCGAAGGAAAAAGGCATTGAGCCAGAAGCACCGGCCCTGTCGGAATCAGCGCAGTCAGGAGGTGAACAGGCTACCCAGTGGACGACGAGGAAGGTGCTGCAGAGCAGAAACTTCTGGATTCCCATTATCGCGTTTCTTCCTGCACTGGCGGCTTTTTCAACAATACAGGCCAACCTCAGTCTGATTACCGCTGATATCGGTATAAGCCAACAGAAAACAGCACTTCTGATGTCCATTATTGCCGGCTCAATGATAGCGGGTAAGTTGTTTTTTGGTGGCATGGCAGACCGTTGGGATCAGCGCCTGCTCTACTGGATTGCCGCATCCATAATGGGGCTAAGCATCATACTTCTTCTGACGCAGCCCACCTACACCCTTTTGATCATCATCAGCGTTCTCCTCGGCCTGGCAGCCGGAGGCTTCCTGCCTCTCCTCGGCGCGATTGTTGGCGGTCGTTTTGGTCCGGAGGCATTTGGACAGGTGTTTGGGTTACTGGGGCCATTCCTGACCCTAAGTGCTTTTGCACCAATGCTGGGTGGGTGGCTAAGAGATACCACCGGCTCCTACGATTCAATATTTCAGATTATTCTGCTGGTACTCATACCGGCAATGATCTCCATGGCATTTATGAAACGGCATGCACCATCATCACAAGCATCAGGTTAGTAGGGGCCACGGAGGACAAAAAATTCTCCGCTTTGCCAAGGGATGGTGTGATGTCGTATCCTAGAGGAAGTCTAGGAACTGCGATCTCAGCGAGTGGGGGCATCTGTGTGCATCCACTGAATACCAACATGAAATCAAAACGCAGTAGCTGTAAAACTATGAGGCACAAACCCTATTTCTAACTACTAACTGAGGATATAACCATGGCGGAAAACGCTGATGATGTTGTTTGGGAAGACCTATCACCATTTCGGATGGATCAAACTGCAATTGACGAGACGATTACAGAGGCGAGTGGCTGTACCGTAACCTGGGTGGCCGCCAATGGCCAGTCAATGGGAGTCTGGGTGAGTCATGCAGTTATTGATGGTGAGGTGTGGCTGACCACAACTG
>PBRQ01000027.1 GCA_002725995.1 Gammaproteobacteria bacterium | reverse complement strand
CAGTGATAAGCAGGCACCGGCTTCCATTTTTTGGGTTCTTGATTTCTGCCATCGCTGTCGCAAAATCTTTCAGCATCTCGTCGCCCACGGCATTCAGGACACCAGGGTCATTAAATTTCAGTACCGCAACCTTGCCTTTAAACTCCAGTTTCATCTTTTCCATCGGTTTTTCCTCTAGTGTCTTGTGAATGGCGGAATGCTGTGCCAGTCCTCGTCCAGGGAATTTATGAGCCGGTCATCAAGTACCATTTATGCTTTGTTCGTCGGCCCGATCGCCCTTGGCAGCCTACTATCTCTAGTATTGGTTGAACATAGTAACAAAAGCGCTTTGATATCAAACCACCAGATATGATTTTGATTCAAAGTGAAGCGGGGAAGCTTTGTTGGAAAGCGCTTCTGGAAAGTGTGCCCGTCAATATCAGGAATTAAGGCCGTTTATCTCCAACAGGCCCGTAAGAATCAGATCTGCAATTACATGATCAAATAAATCTTCCTGGTTGAACAGGTGAGCGAAGCCACCAGTACCAATCACGACGGGTGGGTCATCACTAAATTCCTGTTCAGTGATCCGGGCAGTTATTTCCCTCACCATTCCAACATTTGACCAATAGAGCCCTGACTGGATGCTTTCAACCGTGTCACGTCCGATGGCAGAGCTTGCCGTAACGATTTCCACGGAAGGCAATCGAGCGGTTCTTGCTTCCAGCGCCTCCATGGCGAGTCTGACACCGGGGATAATATTACCACCCAGGAATTCCTTGTTTTTTGTCACTGCGCATAGGGTCGTTGCAGTACCAAAGTCCGCAATAATCAGATTTTTCCCTGGGAAAAGTGATACGCCACCAACGGCGTCAGCGATCCTGTCAGCGCCCACTTCCTTGGGGTCACGATATAAAATCTTTAAGCCTGTTTTTGTGCCGGGACGTAATACCAGCGGTTCCAGGGAAAAATATTTCTGGCAGCAGGCTCGAATGGAATAGAGCAGGTCAGGAACGACGCAACAAATAACGATATTGTGAATGTCCTTGGGATCAACATTGTTCTCCCGCAAAACGGTGCGAAAAAATACGCCCAGTTCATCAGAAGAACTACGTAATTGTGAGGTACGGCGGAACTGGACTTTAAGTTGATCTTCTTCAAATACGCCACCGTAGATCTGGCTGTTACCAATGTCGAGGCACAAGAGCATCGTTTAGCCTCCAATGGCTACATTATCAATCAGGCGTACCTGTTTGTTGTCATTTCCTATAGTAGCAGCGGCATAACGTCGCCCGCCGTGGGTTTCTACGTAATCCACGTCAAAACCAGCCTGTGTAAGCTGCCCATTGATTTGGACATCGGTTGTCTCGCTCAGTATCAGTTCGTGGATCAGGGATGCTTTCTTTCTGCTGCCGGCATCAAGGTTCAGGTTCCTCGAGCTTAGCGCTAATCCATCTGTTTCACGAATTGTAGGGCAGGGCACAATTCTAACATCCATGAAGAACGCCTCCACCATTTCACGAATCAGCTGGAACTGCTGGAAATCCTTTTCACCAAAGTAGGCGGCGGAGGGTCGGATGATATTGAGCAGTTTCATCACTATGGTCATCACGCCGGTAAAATGCCCCTCTCGGTGAGAGCCGCATAGCTGGCGGCTGAACTCGCCTTCTTCGATCATGTATCGGTATTTATCGGGGTATATGTCTTCATACGAGGGCAGAAACAGATAGTCGACACCCATGGACTTAAGCAGGCTGATATCTTGTTCGAGCGTATCCGGGTAGTTGTCCAGGTCATCAGCATTGTTGAATTGAGTAGGGTTCACGTAAATACTGACCACGGTCACGTCACAGTCCCTGATACTAGCCTCAATCAGAGACTGGTGCCCCCGGTGCAAGGCACCCATGGTAGGTATGAACCCAGTCGACCCTTTGTTTATATCATCCCTGCAATCCTGATACTCACGGACCGATTTCACTGTCCTCATCCGTAGGATTCCTCAAGGCTCGGATAGTCCTGAGAAACCACATCTTCGTGGAAATGGCCAACGGCACTAGCTATAACATTCTCTGTGTTGGCGTACCTGCGAAGGAATCGTGGGCTGAATTCCTGATCAACGCCTAGCAGGTCATGCAACACCAGTACCTGTCCATCCGTAAGAGGGCCAGCGCCGATGCCGATCGTCGGAATAGAAAGACGCTTGGTAACACAATCACCGACCTTATTCGGAACACATTCGAGAACAATTGAAAAGCATCCTGCCTGCTCGAGCCTGCTGGCGCTTTCGAATAGTCGCCTGGCACTGTTCTCAGCCTTAGCCTGGACACGATGGCCCCCAAGACTATGGATGGATTGCGGCGTCAGGCCAAGGTGACCCATCACCGGGACACCTGCCTCAACTATGTGCTCAATCAGTTCTACCTGATGCTTGTCACCTTCAATTTTGATGGCGTTAGCACCGGCCTGCATCAGTGACTGGACCGCATCCATTGCCTGTTCCAGGCCCTTGCTGCAGGCCAGGAATGGCATGTCCGCAATGATGAACTTATCCGGTGCACCCCGGGCGACTGCGGCGACGTGAAGCGCCATCATCTCAACAGTAGCGTGTACGGTGGAATCAAATCCATGCATGACCACGGCAAGGGAGTCCCCCACCAGCATGCAGTCGATTTGTGTTTCGTTCAGAATCTTGGCAGACCAGTGATCGTAGCAGGTTACCATTGATATCTTTTGTCGTTGCTGCTTTCGCTTTGTGAAAGCATGAACATTCATCATCTTTTTGTCCTCGTTTGGTCCAAGGAGGAATGATCAGCAGCAGGGGAGGTTCCGCACGGAAGTCGGTGTTGGGTACCTGTCCTGTTACCGGATCAAGTCCTACGTTACATTATGGACTAATAGCTTGCTGCCCCTGTCTCTGTCGCCATAAAGATGGTGATCAAAGCAGGAAGCGAGAGATTAAGTGATATTTTTGATCTTGTCTATCAATAATGGGGGTAAAAATAGCAGCGAAAAGCGGGGAGGCCGTTGATGTATAATGACCTCATGGAACTGCACACCTGTCTTTGGAATGAAGTTGATGTATTTGATTTCGAAGATGATGATTTCTTACCCCTGTCAATCCAGTTTCCTGAACTTCGAATCAGATCTCACCGATCTGTGGAAGACTTTCTGGCAGTAGCGGATCAGGCGGATTTGCTGCTCACGTGGGATTTTGAAGAGGGCTGGTATCAGGCCTGCCCGCGGCTAAAAACAATCTACACGCCGGCAGCGGGCAGTGACTGGGTATCTCCTGATCCGAACGAGGGAGTAACGCTGATTCAGGGCGCGTTTCACGGCTTGATCCTAGCTGAATCTGTGCTGGGTGCGCTGCTGTATATGAACCGCAGGATGCCGGACATGATGCGCAACCACCGGGACAGGTCCTGGGACAGGAATCTGCAAAGAAACACTAGAATCCTGGGGAATCAGAATGTTCTGATCGTAGGCCTGGGCAACATTGGCACTGCCTGCGCAAAACTCATTCAGTCTACCGGGGCCAAAGTCATCGGCCTGAGACGAAAGCCAGCCAAGGCCGATACCGATGGTATTGAAACCCGCTCCATTGATGAATTGGAAAATCTACTGCCCTGGGCGGATCATGTAATCCTGCTGTTGCCTGGATCAACCGGCACCGATCACTTTATGGATCCCAATCTTCTTAGGCAAATGAAAAAGGGCAGTTACATATACAACTTTGGCAGGGGTAATGCCCTTGCCACTGCAGACCTGCTGCCGAGTCTAGATAACCTGGGCGGAGCCTTTCTGGATGTGACCGATGAGGAACCCCTACCTGACGAGTCACCCCTATGGCATCACGACAAGGTGATGATCACACCCCATTCCTCCTGTGTATGCAGGGAATACAAACCCCTGTTCCTTGATGAGGTCATGTCACATTTACGCGAGTCTTTTTTTTACGAATAAACTCAGTTCGCTATTCGAGCTCAAGCTACCAGGTTGTCTGGTGTTTCCTACGGCAACATTGCGCCACCGTCGACGTCAATGGTAGTGCCGGTCATATAGGGATTAGTCATCACCAGCATGATCGCTTCCGCTACTTCGGCAGCCTGCCCGACCCTGCCCAGCAATATGTTCTTGCTGATATTCTCAAGGACCTCAGGCCTGCTATCGCCAAAACTGTCAAACATACCCGTGTCAATAAGGCCCGGGGCTATGACATTTACTCTTATCGGTGTCAGCTCAAGTGCAAGGGCACGGGTTAAACCTTCAACCGCACTACCGGTGCAGGAGACGGACGACATGCCGGGGTTACATTTTCTTGCCGGTGTGCCGCTGACGAAGGTCAGGGAGCCACTGTCAGCCAGGAAAGGAATTCCCTGCCTAGCGAGGTTGGTGTATCCCCAAAACTTGTTAAACGCGCCACGGAATTCTTCGTCCGTCTGGGTCATAAAAGGTGCCATGACCCGTTCTGCTCCCGTAGCGACTCCAAGTATGTGATCAATGGGTCCGGTCTTCTCGAACAAGGATTTGAGCGCATCGGTATCGTGGATGTCGACCTGCATGAAATCGATTTCAGGGTTTGCAGTCGAACAGGCTGCTACTTTATCTTCAGACCGACTGGCTGCCCATACAGTTGCGCCGGCTTCCCTTGCCAGGATTGCAGTAGCAAGCCCGATGCCTGATGTGCCGCCGATGACGACGACTTTCTGTTTGTCTAGTTTACCCATGATTGATTCCCCGAATCCTGAAAATGTGGCGCTGAAAATATCATTTCAGCGCTCGATTGCAAGTGTGGTACATTCACGCGCCTTATTATGAGGTTGAGAAAAACATGGGTAGTGATGCAAGAGCGGAATGGTTTCAACGCGCGATTGATGCCGGTGCAGATGAAGCTGATGTTGTGGTTGAAGGGTGCAAAATTCGTTACGTTACCTGGGGTGAAGTGGGCAAACCGGGAATTGTCCTGATCCATGGAAGTAATGCTCACCTTGAGTGGTGGCGTTTTGTGGCACCGTTTCTTGCGGACCAGTTTCGCGTTGCTGCCATGGATCTGTCTGGGCATGGTGATAGCGGCTGGCGGGAAAGGTATTCTGGCGAAGTTTACGCCAGGGAAGTGAAAGCAGTCTGTGAGGATGCGCAGCTAGGTGAAAAGCCCTTTGTGGTAGCACACAGTTTTGGTGGTTTTGTAGCACTTGAAACAGGCCATCACTTTAGCCCGGAACTTGGTGGCATCATCTTTGGAGATTTCACCGTAAGCCCACCGGAGGTATACACAGAGTGGGGCAAACAAGCCGAAGCACGTGGCGGGCAGGCGGCGAGACCAACGAGGATCTATGAAGGTTTCGATACTGCCTTGAATCGTTTCCGGCTGGTACCTGAGCAACCCTGTCCCTATCCCTATGTTCTGGACCATATCGGCAGAAATTCATTGCGACAGGTAGATGGTGGCTGGACCTGGAAATTTGACCCAACAATGTATGATCATCTTGAAATGGGCGTTGAGCAGGCAGACAAATATGCCGGCCTCCAATGCCGTTCTGCACTGATACTGGGTGAGCATAGCGAGGATGAGGGAGCTTTTAGTGCCCCCTATATGGCCGAAATCACCGATGGTACACTGCCGGTGATCACTATACCTGCGACCCATCATCACTTCATGTTTGAGGAGCCAATGGCGACGGTCGCGGCCATCAAAGGGATAATAATGGCCTGGCTTCAAGCAGGCTAATCGCTTTAGAGTTCTATGCGAACCTGGGTGTAGTAATAGCCACCATTCTGGGTGTTCTGTACCGCACTATGGTATGTGGAACCCTTGCTCAGGATGCTTGAGTCACTATTGAGAACATCCTCCAGCACGTTCTGCGCGCCGACCGTGATCGTGTATCGATCACTGAAGCGATAGGATGCTTCGACATCCAGTACGTACTCATCATCGAAGTTCATCTCATTGACGGGCGCTTCAATCCATTCGCTGTAGTAACTCAATCGAGCCAGGAGCTTCCAATTGCCAATGCTGTGAACGCCACTTAAGTACCAGTGGGAATCAGGCAGCGCTATCTTCTGCTCAAAGCTGAGATCAGCACCATTGCTGAGTGCTTCTAGGTCCGTATGCGTCATATTGTAGGCAAGGTTCAGGTCAGTCTTGCCGAGGGACCAGTTCAGCGCATAGGTTGCCACTAGGTCGAAACCCCTACTTGTTGCATTCGGGTCATTAGAATAGAAACTATATTCCATCAGATTGCCAGTTTCGGGGATTACGGCATTCTGCAGTATCACAATATCACTTGTGCTGACTTGTTTACCTCCATACTGGCTGGTGGGGTTAATAACTTCCATATCGAAGTAGTCCAGGGTCACGTTCAGGTCACTTGTTACATCCCAGACAAATCCAAAACTGATGTTTCTCGGTTGCGTGTCATTTGACTCCTGGCCAATGTGAATGGACATGTCTTGATCAAACTGGGTTATAGGATCCGGTTCAAACAGGATACTGCCCGTATTAGAAATAACCCTTCTTAGAATGTCGTGGTCTGTCTGGGTGGGAACTGCCCCATGTAATCTTTTGCTGGCTGTAAAACGAGTGGTGAAATGGTCGTTGAATTCGATTTGAGCTGAAATGGTACCGCTATTTCTGAAGACACTTGTTTCTATTGCCCGTTGGCTCTCCTGAGCAGCACCCAGGGTGGCAGGTGTAAACACGACGGCCAGCAAAGTGGCAGCGGTGCACACCGATATTTTTGCTCGATGTAATAGCATCCTCAGTACTCCTGCAATACCTTCTCTGATTTGAATCCGCATTGGTTACAGATTGACATCAGCCTTCCAGTGTTTCTCCATTTTTTGAGCAATTTTAGATTAACCCATGACGCAGCAAATTGATAGTTTGGGTTCCGGCCAATGGCAGCAGGCCTTGCCATTAGTCTGGCAGGCCCAGAACCCGCTTGGCGATAATATTCTTCTGAATTTCGCTGGTTCCCCCATAGATCGAAACGGCGCGGGTTGTGAGCCAGTTTTTGTTTGTCTCATTCTCCTGTTGGGTGAAATTGTCATCTTCCCACGCAAATCCGCGCATGCCCATCGCATGCTGTTCCACCTCGGCGCGTTCCTTGGTGAATTCCGCGCCCTTTACCTTCAGAATCGAAGTGGCCAGAGCCGGGGTGCTGGCATCTGTTTCTGCAATCACTCTCCTTTGAGTCAGTCCGTATGAATGATCGTTCATCTCAAGCCTGAGAAGGCGGTCACGAATTGCCGGGTCACTGATGCGATTACCTTGGACGCCGATATACTGTCGCGCTATGTCGGACAGGGACTGGGTTTCTTCTTTTACCTGTGCGCCGCTGGTATTAACGCCACCGTGTACAGAGCGTTCATACTGAAGCAATCTTTTACCAACGCTCCATCCGTGATTAATCTCACCGATCAAATCATCTTTGGCGACGATGGCATCTTCAAAGGAAGTTTCACAGAAAGGGGAGTTCCCGCTTACAAGCTGGATAGGGCGCGCGCGAACACCCGGCTGGTCCATGTCAACCAGAACCAGGCTTATGCCTTCATGTTTCGGTTTGTCCGGATCAGTGCGCACCAGGCAAAAAATCCAGTCACCGTAGATGCCGTCTGAGGTCCAGGTCTTCATGCCGTTCAGTCTGTAGTGGTCACCTTCATCAACTGCTTTAAGTTTCAGGTTGGCCAGGTCACTACCGGCATCTGGCTCACTATAGCCCATACACCAGCCACCATCTCCGCGGGCAAATCGTGGCAGCCACTTTTCTTTCTGATGGTCGGTGCCAAACTCCAATACGGTTGGACCTATATAGTTGACGCCTCTGCCCGTTAGAGGTGGCCTGGCTCCAATGCGCTGCATTTCCTCCTGAACGACCAGGTACTCCGGTTTCGACAGACCTGCGCCACCATATTCAGCAGGCCAGGACGGTACAGTCCAACCCTTGGCTACCATTCGATCCAGCCACAGCTGAGTATCAGGTTCCAGTTCTATTTTGCGGCTACCCCAGGGGATGAAGCCCGGCCCTCGTGCGCCCGGTGGGCAGTTTTCTTTTAGCCATGATCTTGTTTCATCTCGGAATGTTTTTATCGCTTTAGACATTGGTCGCTTTTGTTCAAATCAGATGTTGAATCCTATCTATTTGTATCGGAGTTGCAAATTTTTGGGACCTGTTGTGACACTTTTTTATCTGGACTAAGCTTGATTTTTTGTAACTGGCAGGATTTGATATGGATGAACTGGCGTTCGCAGATGCAACCACACTTGCTGGCAGGATTAAGGCCAGGGAAATAAGCAGTGCTGAGCTATTGGAGCACTACATTTCCAGGATGGAAAAATACAACCCTGAAATTAATGCGATCATTTGCACGCAGTTGGATAAGGCTCGAGATAGGGCAAGGCAGGCAGATGAATCACTAGCGGCGGGAGGGGACTGGGGTCCACTTCATGGTGTGCCCATGACGGTCAAAGAATCCTTTAATCTGACTGGACTGCCTACAACCTGGGGGGACACACAACTCAAAAACAATATTGCTGACCATGATGCCGTCGCCTGTTCAAGGCTTCAGGCCGCCGGGGCAATTATTTTTGGCAAGACCAATGTGCCGATTAATCTCGCGGATATGCAAAGTTTCAATGACATATATGGTACGACCAATAACCCCCACGACCTTGAACGAGGCCCTGGGGGTTCTTCCGGAGGAGCCGCAGCTGCCATGGCTGCCGGACTGTCTGGTCTTGAAATGGGAAGTGATATCGGTGGCTCAATTCGAAATCCGGCTCACTACTGCGGTGTGTTTGGCCATAAGGCCACCTGGGGTGTATTGCCAATACGGGGACATGCCAAACCGAGTGTGCTAACACCGTCTGATATTTCAGTTATTGGCCCGCTGGCAAGAAGTGCTGATGACCTCAGGATGGTAATGGAAATAGTTGGTGGAGCAGATGACCTCCACCTGCCCGGGTGGAAGCTGGAGCTACCCAGACCAACACATAAGTCTCTGGGCGAATATAAGATTGCCGTATGGGCGGATGATGTTATGGCGCCAGTGGATCAGTCGGTGATAGAACGTGTGCTGATGGTAGCCAAACTGGTCGAAGATGCGGGTGGTGAAGTGGATTTCGCTGCGCGACCGGAGTTTGATGCGGCGGATTCGCACCTACATTATTCGAGCCTACTGCACTCAGCAATGTCTGCCCGGCAGCCGGACGCGGTATTCGAAAAGATGAGGCAACAGCGCGAATCTCTTGCCGATGGAGATGACAGTGACCTGGCACAAATCCTTACGGCCTCAACCCTGCACTATCGAGACTGGCATAAGCATAACGAAAAACGCACTCACTTGCGCTGGGCGTGGCATCAATTCTTCCAGGAGTTTGATTTATTGTTAACGCCCGTGTGTGTAACATCAGCGTTTGCCCATGATCAAAACCCACATGTGGGAGAAAGGGGGCTGACGGTTAACAATGAGCAGCGACCCTATTTTGAGCAGATTTTCTGGGCTGGTTTGACGGGCGTCTCGTACCTGCCATCGACTGTTGTTCCTACGGGCTTGGATCATCAGGGGTTACCTATAGGCGTACAGATAGTTGGTCGTGAGATGGGTGACTTGTTTACTATCGAATTTGCCCGTCTGGTAGATGCCGAAATTGGTGGTTTTGTTCCGGCCTCAGCATATCGGGACTAAAAGCAGGAGGATCGTATGCGTTGTCCGAAATGTGATGCAGATATGGTAGAGGTTAATTGCTAAGATATCTTCATTGACCGTTGTTCGGCATGCAAGGGTATCTGGTTTGACAAGGGAGAGGCAGAATCACTTTCCAAGAAACGGATAGCAGAATTTATTGATACCGGTGATCCTGCCGTTGGTCACAAATTGGATTCTCTGGATATGATACCCTGCCCACGCTATGGTGAGACAATGAAGCGGTTTTTTGATATCGATGAAAAGCAGCTGCAATATGAAACCTGTGATGAACATGGTCAATTCTTCGATGCTGGTGAGTCCACGCTTTGGGCGGAAAGCCAGTATCTTTAGTTGGTATTTCTAAAAAGAACCGCCTGCTCCAGGCAATTAATGTGAGGATCTCTGTGCGTAAAATTGTTGCGTTATTCATTATTTTTCTTCCTGTCACTTCCATGGCAGAAAATCCACACGTAGTTATTAGTACCAGTAAAGGGGACATCACTGCCTTGCTCTATGCTGATAAGTCACCCGTATCAGTGGCGAACTTCTTATCCTATGTTGATGTCGGGGCCTACGATAAGAATATATTTCATCGTGTCATTGCCGGTTTTATGATTCAGACGGGTGGTTACCTGGAAGATATGAGCCCAGCCGAGAGTGGAGAAACGATACGCAATGAAGCTGACAATGGTCTTCACAATGTCAGGGGAACGCTGGCGATGGCGCGAACCAATCTTATCGACAGTGCTGGCCGCCAGTTTTTCATAAATGTCGCTGACAACAACTTCCTTGATCATTCCAAGGCAAGTTGCACGAGAAAGGATGAACTGGCCATGATGGAGGCATGAGCAAAGAAACTCCATAAGCCACAGACCTGTAAATCCTTTGGCTATGCTGTTTTTGGTGAGGTCACTTCCGGTATGGAAGTTGTTGAGGCGATTGAAGACATGAAAACCGGGTCGACGAAAGGCTTTCGTAATGTTCCACTTGAGACCATTTTTACTATTTCTGTGAAGCGACTCGAAGCTAGTGAGTAGCNTTGCGTTNCAGNTTGTTGATAAAGCGAGAATCTGCTCGCATTTCCTGTGAAAAAAGTTGTACTCCAACTTCCGTGTTGACGACGCAGGTGCTCAGGTCAACCAGAGTGATTTCGCCTTCATCCGAAATCACGATCTTTCTGGGAAGAAAGTTAACCTTTGCGATACCCTCAAGGTGTAGTCGCAAGTAAATTTCATCTAGTTGCTTGATGAAGTCCCGCTTGCGCAAAATTTCATCCGATTCAAACAGGTTGCCGGGCGTGCCCTGTTTGAAGGATTTAATAATCGCGTGAAAGCTGTCGTTTTTATATTCATCAAGAAGTTGAGTGACACCCTTGATGTTTCTCTCTCCTGCCCTTTGTAATGCGTGTATTTCACGGTAGAAGTAGGTTTCGTCCCACATGTTGCGGGTAACATTGCGAACCTTCAGGGCGCATTCGGCCCCCTCAATTTTTACCAGCAGTGTTCTGCAGGTAGTCGCCTGCGGATGCAGGTCCCGAAGGTATTCAAGGTCCGGGTTCAATTGGTGGACGATGGCAGCAAGCTCATCAGATGACTGGGTACGAATTGATAATTGCGCTGCAGACATAGTACGCCTGTTCAATGTTCGATTACGATAGACTGTAACCTGCCAGAGCCAAAGGAGCTTTTCAAGCATTTTCAGTGTGGATACCGGTCAACTAAATCATGGCGCATAAGTTATTGTGAAGAAGAAAGATCAACTGCCATCCTGGATACTTCATATTGGGGCCGTTATTCTTTTGGCTTGCCAACCGGCCCTTGCCAAGTCAATAGATAAGCCTGCTCTTGTGGTGATGATTGCTGTTGATCAACTCAGGAGAGACCGTTTGCAGAATGATTTTCCAGGTGGTCTTGGCCGCTTGATCAGGCAGGGGAAAGTGTTTGCTTCGGCTCAAAAAAACGATGCGGTTACCTCAACCTGTCCAGGGCATGCTGTGATGTTGACCGGAGTCAACCCAGCGAAGGCTGGTATTCCCGGTAATCGTTATATTGACCACCGATCATGGGAGAGTCGCTCCTGTGTCTATGATGACAACAACGCTAATCGTGTATTCGGTGCTGAATCAAATCGATCCCCCAAAAACCTTCTTGTCACCACCCTAGGAGACTAGTTAAAGGCGGATGACCAGAGTTCCAGAGTTTTCGCGGTTGGTGGCAAAGATTGTTCAACAATTCCCCTCGATGGTCATTGTGCAGATGGCGTTTACTAGTTTTATTCATCCCAGAGACCTTTTACTACCAGTCGCTATTACGTTGATCAATTGCCGGAATACGTTCATGAGTTTAATGGCAGTAATTCTTCGCGGGATGGTTTTCAATCCACGTTGCCTGAGTCCTGGGAGCGCTTGCCCGGCAGCCTGCGGGCAGATGACTTTGTGGGGGAGAGCAGCAAGTACGGTCGGTCAAGCGGCCATCCCGTCGGGCGAGGTGTTTGGCCAGGAATAGGCAAGCGGGTTTACAATTCACCTTTCCTGGATACCGCTTCGTTAGATCTAGCCCGCCTTGTGGTAGAACATGAAAGGCTTGGTCAGCGCGGCAGTGTTGACCTGTTGGCGGTAGCATTCTCAGCCTACGACAACATTGGACATCTGTACGGTCCCTTCAGCGTCGAATCTGACGATACGTTGAAGAATGTGGATATGATGTTGAAGAAGCTTTTTTCCTGTCTGGATGAAACCGTAGGGGAGGGTAACTATATCGCCGTTCTTTCCTCCGACCACGGTGTGGCAGAATTACCGGAGTGGAGCATTGAAAACGACAGGTTCAATTGCCCCGTCGCATCTGGCAGAGCCAATCAATACGCTCTCGGAGCAAAAATGTATTGGCACCTATACAGGAACTTTACATTTCCGTTCGGCAACCCAGGGAATCTTTTAAAAAAAACAGCGCCTACAGCACGAGTATTAACTCTTCCTATGCTCTGGATCACGGAATAGATCCTAACGAGGTAATTGTGGGGATTGAGTCGCTGCTCGAAAACCAGCCTTACGTAAAACAGGTTTGGACCGTTGAAGAGACCATGGGAGGTGACGGTGAGATTGCGGGGCTCTATCGCAATTCCTATGTGGAAGAAAAGAGCGGAGATTTGTTCCTTCAGTTTCACCCGTCCTGCTTTCTTACCAGTAGTGGAGCCAGTCACGGTACTCCCTATGAATTTGATAGAAACATTCCGCTGGTCTTTTACGG
This sequence comes from Gammaproteobacteria bacterium, assembly GCA_002725995.1. Taxonomy (GTDB): domain Bacteria; phylum Pseudomonadota; class Gammaproteobacteria; order Pseudomonadales; family Azotimanducaceae. The sequence continues at coordinate 10,690 of PBRQ01000027.1, read as the reverse complement.
CAGGGCTATTAAACCTGGTATGACAGATGCAATAGCCCATAGTGTGGATATTGCGACCACTCTTGCAGATATCCTCAGGGTTTCGGTTCCTGCCAATGTTGATGGCAGACGCCTTGTGCTTGACTAACTCATCATTGCACCGGTTGGCCATAGCAGGCTGAACCTCCAGTATAAATATCCAGTATGAACAGCGGTGCCAATACGGGCCATCAGAGTGCTAATTGGGAAGGTATCCGCTAATATTAATTCTGTGTAAACACTGGGAGGGGCAATGATCAGTTTGCAGATTAACGGCGAAGATGTGGAGGTGGATGTGGACCCGAATACACCTTTGTTATGGGTTATACGTGACAACCTGAATCTGACGGGTACTAAGTTTGGTTGTGGCATTTCCCAGTGCGGAGCCTGTACCGTTTTGATGAATGGGCATGCAACCAGATCCTGTTCAACGACGGTGGCCCAGGCAGCCAAGTTCAATATCATTACCATAGAGGGGTTGTCTAAGGGCAGCGATCACCCGGTTCAGAAAGCATGGGTTGAAGAGGATGTTCCCCAGTGCGGCTATTGCCAGTCCGGGCAGATCCTGTCTGCGGTAGCGCTCCTCAACGATAAAGCCAATCCGACTGATGAGGAAATTGACCGGGCGATGACCAATATTTGCCGCTGTGGAACCTACAAGAGAATTCGCAAGGCAATTCACCGTGTAGCACAGGAAAGGGGTGCTAGTTAGTGAAATCCCCTATAGACAAGAAGGTATCTCGTCGCGCCCTTATCAAATCCTCGGCGACAGCTACCGGCGGGCTGCTGCTGGCATTCCATCTGCCATCGTTTTCCAAGGCGCGCCCATTTGAGTCTTATCTAGAGTCAGCGGAAGAAATTAATGCCTGGTTGACTATTGGTATTGATGACACCATCACTATCCGAGTCGCCCAGGCTGAAATGGGGCAGGGAGTTTTCACTTCTCTGCCGATGATTGTTGCCGAAGAACTGGAAGCAGACTGGCGAAAGGTCCGTGCTGAATACGCCGATGTGAACCGCAGTATTCGACAGGATCGCATCTACAGGATGATGGACACCGGCGGAAGTAGAGCGGTGCGCAGATCACGTGAATATTTGCAGCAGGCTGGGGCTGAAGCAAGAGAACGACTAATAAAGGCTGCCGCTGAGCAATGGCTTGTCAGTCCGGATGAATGCTACGCAGACTACGGCAGGATCTATCACAAGGGCAGTGGGCGTTCGACTAATTATGGGGCCGTTGCGGCTGATGCAGCCAAAGTCAGTGTCGTTGGTGTGCGCATAAAAACGCCGGAGGAATTCGAACTCCTTGGACTGCCCACTCCCCGTCTCGATGTGCCTGCTAAGGTAAACGGCACAGCGACCTTTGGTATGGATATCCGCATTCCTGGTATGGTGTATGCGGCAGTAGCACATTGCCCGGTGCTAGGGGGGGAGGTTCGCAGCCTTCGTTTTAATACTGTGCGGAATCAGGCAGGTGTACTCAAGTCCGTTCGTATGAAGCATTCGGTTGCGATAGTCGCGGAACACTACTGGCAGGCGAAAACAGCCGTTGAAGCAATGCCTGTTCAGTGGGTTCTTGGCCCCGCAGGGAAAACCTATTCAGAGATATTTAAACGTGAGTTTGTCGCCGAACTTGAAAACGAAGGTACGGTTCTCAAGGAATCCGGGAATGTAGCCGCGGCGATGGATGAGGCGGAGAAATCCTTCGAGTCTGACTATGTGGTGCCGTACCTAGCCCATGCCTGCATGGAACCGCTTAATTGTACGGTCCATATACAGGAGGATCGAGTTGATGTCTGGTTAGGTACACAGTTTCCTGAATCTGCTCTAGCGGTTACGGCGGAAATTACCGGGCAGTCACCGGAGAATGTTTATATTCACAACTGTTTCCTGGGCTGCGGCTTTGGACGGCGCAGCAGCACTGACTATGTCGAAGAGGCGGTACATATTGCGAAGGAGGTAGGGAAACCTGTACAGATGATCTGGTCCAGGGAAGAGGATATGCGCAGCGGCTATTATAGGCCCATGGCTGCCATGAGGTTCAAGGCGGGTTTTGACCTCGACAAGAATCTGATTGCCTATTCAAACCGTTCGGTTACCCACTCGATAAGGGCAGATCACGGCGGTAGCAGCAAAAAGGTTGATAGCAGTTCAGTTTCCGGGCTGGTAGATATGCCCTACGAGGTGGAACATAAAAAAATCAGCCATACAGCAAAAAACACACATCTGACGAGTTGGTGGTGGCGCTCCGTTGGCCATTCGCAAAACGCCTATGCGATGGAGTGTTTTGTAGATGAAATGGCCACTTCATCGCGCATGGATCCGTTTGCATTCAGGCGAAAACACTTGGCTGACAGGCCTGATCTGCTGGATGTCCTTGAAGTACTGGAGAAGAAATCCAACTGGGGCAAGAAAAGGCTGCCCAGGGGCACGGCGCAGGGAATCGCGATTCATGAAAGTTTTGGCACTATTTGCGGGCAGGTGGCTGAGGTTACAGTCTCCGGTACAGGTGAATTAAAGATTGATCGCATTGTCAGTGTCCTAGACTGTGGCAACCTGGTTAACCCTTTGACTGCAGAAATGCAGGTTGAGAGTGCCATTATGTTCGGATTGACCGCAGCCTTGTACGGTAAGCTTACGGTTGAAAATGGAGTGGTGCTTGAAGACAACCTTGATACATACAGGATAGCGGCTATGGCTGAGGCGCCGGTGATTGAAACACACTTCGCCCTTTCCGGTGGAGACAAGTGGGCAGGACTAGGCGAGCCTGCCACACCGCCGGTAGCCCCCGCTGTTTGTAATGCGCTGTACAAAATTACCGGTCGACGAATTCGGATTCTGCCCATCAAGGACTATATGTTGCGAAGGGCGTGAGTAATGAATGGTATAGATTGTTTTGTTGAGGGCTTTCAGCTTGTACGCACACCGGGTCTGCGCAAGTACATCGTAATTCCTACTGTTATTAATGTTTTCGTTCTGGTTGCATTGATAACCGTCAGCGTATCGCAGTTTGACTATTGGGTAGGCGGTCTTATGGGGATGTTGCCAGAGTGGATGTCTTTCCTCTCATGGTTGATCAAAATGCTAGCAGTCTTGATTGTTGCCGTTTTGTTGTTTTATCTGTTTACGATTATCGCCAATATTATTGCCTCTCCTTTTAATGCCCTGCTGTCCATAAAAGTAGAAGAACACCTGGTAGGTAACCTACCCGCATCTACAACTTCCATCTGGTTGATTGTGCCAAGAACTGTGGGGCGCGAGATCGCGAAGTTGTACTATTTCCTGCCCAGACTGGTCGGCCTGCTGTTAGTTAGCATTATTCCTCTTATCAACACCGCGGCACCGATACTATGGTTGCTGTTCGGTGCCTGGATGATGGCGATTCAATATACGGACTATGCGGCGGATAACAATGAGATTAGCTTTTCTGACCTCAGGCGAGAACTGGGGGGCGCGCGATTTCAATCCGTCCTGTTTGGTACACCGGTCTATCTCCTTCTGGCAATTCCACTGGCCAACCTTATCCTTCTGCCAGTGGCCGTCGCCGGTGGCACCGTATTCTGGATAAAAAATCTGCGTGGAAAAATGCTTAAACCAGTCTCTGCCTAGTCCCGGCCTTATTTAATGCTGTAGACCCTGGCGGCCGTTCCATAGAACATCGCGTCTTTTTCATCTTCTGAAAAATCGGCAACTATTTTCTTCAGGCCGTTGTACAAAACATGATAAGAAATTGAATACTTATCGACGGGGAAGTTGCTTTCCATCATGCACCGGTCTGGACCGAAGCACTCTATGGTGTGCAGGTAGTATCTTTTTTGCGCGGTAACAAATTCATCCGAAGTCACCGGCGTTTCCCTGCTATGCCAGCCGAAGCCGTTGTCCGGCATCGCAAGACCACCGATCTTTGCGACTACATTTTCGCACCTTGCTATCTCGGCGATGTCCAGTTTCCATTGCTCGAAAATTTCTTCACGCTTCCCTTCGTAGGGTCCGACCCCCAGTGGGGTACCAAAGTGATCAAGGACCATCTGCGTATCGGGGCAGGTGCGGGCAAGGTCAGCGAAATCCCGATTCTGGTGATGATAGTGCCAGGTATCGTATGTGAGCCCCATATCTGCCAGCACCTTCACGCCTTCCCGGAATTCAGCCATTTGATATAACCCCTCCGGTGCTCGACCTGCAATCATGAGCGCTTCCGGGTGCGGCTCTCTTGACCCTGCGTGGCGTATACCGCGAAACCTGCCCCTTCCCAGTTCAATATGTGCCTCCAGGGACTCCCTGGCCAGTTCGCCACGTGTGAGGTTGGTATGTCCGACGATGGCAGCGATCGTAGCTTTGCCGGTGTCTGCTTCACTTGCTGCTGCCTGCTCCACGACGAATTCTGTTTCGCCCAGTGATTTCAGGTGTTTTGGGCCTTCTGCCCGGTATTCAGCGCCGCACTCAACAAATACTGTTTTAACGACATTGTGGCCGGAACCCGTGTCCTCCCAGAGGTTTTCCAGCAGATAGTCACTCCCCGCTGGCTGTTTCCACAGGTGATGATGCGGGTCAATGATGGGTCTCTGCTTATCAATGATTTCTTCTTTGACTAGACTCAGCCATTCGGCTGTTCCCGGGTTAATCATGGGTCATGTCCCCTTTTTTGTAGTTCATTTTACAATTCGCTTTATCGTTCGTCTCAACCATTTGTCTTGTACCTTTCTCTTATAGATCGCCTGTACAACTGGATCTTAGCCCACTTCTGACTTTGTTGAGGAAGCCTCAAGTATTCAGCCATGTACGGGGTATTGCAACTGGGCGACATGGCTGGTTCCAGTGCCTTAAATTTGTCTCTTTTTGTCAACCAAATTGCGTTTCATGCGTTATTGATAGTAAAGGTGTAGTAAAACGGGAGGATCACATGGGCACTATCCTCCCTGCCTGCGTGCCAGGTGCTGGGAGGGTACAATATGCAGGTACACTCTAGCAGTTGATGAATCGTGTCAGACTCCATAGCCATGAATCGATTTCTAAGTGGCATCGAGAAGAAGGCGTTTCACATAGCAAACCTGGCTGTAAAAGATGTGGATGAGGCAATGGATATCGTTCAAGACAGCATGATGANCCTGNCGCGCAGATANGGCGCAAAGAATGAGTCCGAGTGGACGCCATTGTTCNATCGGATACTTAGAAATAGAATTACCGACTCTCATCGTCACGCTACAATTCGTAACAGGATTATGGGATTCTTTTGTATACAGGACGGTGAGGAAGAGGATCCAATTCTTCAGGCACCGGATGGTTATGCCGTGGAGCCACCTTTTCAGGTTCAGATGTAGGCGACTTCCATAAAATGGAACGAGGCCGTCGCGGTGCTGCCAGGTCGGCAGCGGGAGGCGTTCCTTTTTCGAGTATGGGAAGGGCTTAATGTGCAGGACACGGCTCGTGCCATGAGTTGTTCTGAAGGGAGTTTCAAGACTCACTACAGTCGTGCGGTGAACACCTTAAGAGAAGTGTTGGGGGGGTGATCATGAACAGTGATCAAGATCCTAGGCTCTCATCCTAGCAAAACAGGTGATTGATGAGGAGGTATCAGCGTTAGCTGAAGATGTTCATCTTCGCCTTGCTGCTGCGCGTAGAGCTGCGGTGGCTGAGATGGATAGACCGCAGCCCTTCTTTAACGCTCACTGGTTGCCACATCGCTGGCTGCCATCCTTGTGCTCGCAGTGGGAATCTGGCCTGTGCGTACGACGATACCGGAAATCCCGGTTTACAGTGGTGAGGATGCGCAATTGGCTGCACAAAATATAGATTTGTTGTCTGACATGGAATTTGTTGCCTGGCTTGTTCTGGAAAAAGAGCCGAATGCGGATTAGGGAGGCAGGTCTGGTGATATGTGCCCTGTTGGAACCAATCGTATTGGCGGAGGCAACCTCTACCCCGAGTATGGAATTCCTGGAATACCTAGGCAGCATGGCGGAAGAAGAAGGTGAATTGATGGGGCCGGAGGAGATAGAAGAGAATATGGCACCGCGGTGCTGATCGTTGGGTCTCCATGGATACTGACCAACGGAGGTCCATGTCAAATCGATATGACCGCTGGCAGGCATTGACGCTTGAAAAGCGAGAGGATCTTACCCAAAAGCTTAGAACCTACAAAAAATTGGATCCACTGCAACAGCGGCAACTGAAGGAGCGGTTTGGAAAATTCAATAAGCTGCCGAAGGATCGCCAGCAGCAACTGCGGGAAAAAATCAAAAAATGTCTACCAAGGATAGAGCAAATGCACTGGAGCGGATGAAGGGGCCAAAACATGGGAGAAACCAGGACAGGCCTGGGCGGTGACCCGTTAGCACACTGCCTTGTACACCTGGCGCTTGAATTCATGGCTGAATTCATGGTGGAAACTGGGGAATCGCTGGGTAAAAATCAGTGCCGCTATTCCAGCCCTTGGGGAGATCCAGGTGTGTGTACCGGCGAGTCCACCCCAGTGAAACTCATCGATTGCTTCCGCAGGCTCACCTTCCAGGGGCGCTCTCTTAATTGCCAGGCCTAGTCCGAAGACGGTGTCCGGCATAAACCAGTCAGCGGGACACTGAACTTTTACCCCTTCAGGAAGCTGATTGGTATGCATTAGCGCAACGGTTTCTGGTTTCAGTATTTGCACATCGCCCAGGCTACCCTCACCCACCAGCATTTGAATAAATCGCGTGTAGTCGGCAATGGTGGAAACCAGGCCCGCACCCCCCGAACAGAGTGCTTTGGGTTCAAGGAAGCCACCGAGAATATCGTCGGGTGCAGTTCCCAACCCAGGCTTCATAGGCTCCAGTGGGTTCGTCGGCAGATAATTTGTGGCCAGACGCGCCCGTTTTGGTTCTGGTACATGGAAGCCGGTATCTGTCATGGCAAGCGGTGAGAAAATTTTCCCAATAAGAAATTTATCAAGAGGTTCGCCTGACCATATTTCTACCAGGCGAGCAAGTACGTCGGTTGAAATGCTGTACTGAAATCGTGTCCCCGGTTGTGAGGCAAGAGGTATGCGTGCAAGCTTGTCTACCATATCAGCCAAAGTTGAATGGGGGGCAAGAATGTCCCATTCATTGTAAAGGGCATCCACCGGTGACTCCGAGAAAATACCGTATGAAATTCCCGCCTGATGCGACATGAGTTGCCTTATGGTGGGTTGCACCTGTAGGTCTTCAGTTTCAGAGGGGTCATCGGCGCCTTTTTTGAGAACCCTCATGTTTTGGAACTGCGGCAGATATTTTTCCAGGGGGTCATCCAGGGAGAAATGACCCTCCTCATAGAGGATCATGGCAGCAACGGAGGTGATTATTTTAGTGTTTGAAAAAATGCGAAAGATCGTATTGTCGTGAATTTCAGTTCTTGACTCAGTATCCGCGTAGCCCCAGGTTTTTTTGTCAACAATCCTGTTGTCTTTCAGGACTACGGAGATGGCTCCAGCCAGAAGTTCCCTGTCCACGAAGTCCTGCATGGCCAGGTGCATGGCTGAAAAATTGAAAGGACTATTAACTACAGTAAGGTCAGTGTTAACTTTTAGTCATCCTCTTTAGGCGGATAAGACTGGAAAGCCAGGGGTATCTCCTGCTTGTGATTCTTGATATTCAGAAAGTATTTTCTGTCTTTTCTGCGGTGAATCTGCAGGTGCCGGTCCGGGATTATTGCACCGGCCCTGGGCGGTCGACGAAACCGCAACCTTCGTTCGCCCTTCTTTCTCTTTTCATCATAATCAGGTTTGTCTTCATCCGGCATCTCCTGCACATAGCATTCACACCCGGCTTCCGATACCTTGATCATGAACTCCATCGCCTTTTCTTCGGTGATGTTGTTCTTGATTACGTATTTCTTTCCGGAGAAAAGTAAATCAACCCTTTACATATTGAGGTGAAATAGTTTGCCAAATCGCTTCTTGGCCACATACGCGTCAAATTCCCCGGTAAGGGAACCGTCAAAGGCTACTCTGAATAATTCATCGCTCATGAGAGAGGTTGGCGCAGTAGGTACAGGAGAGTATATCAGCTAACGCAGATTAGGGAATTTCTGGAGGAATCGTGTTTCTCAGCCACTTTGGTTAGTCGCTTTCCCCCGATAGTTCCTCATAGCTTTTCGTTCGATTGTCTCGCAGGCCAGTAACCACGTTGGTCAGGACGTCTTCAAATTCAGTGCCAGTATCAAGAATTTCACTGTTTTCGGTTACGATCAGGTTGGACAATTGGCTGGGAGTATATTCAGCCAATTTGATGCCAGCCCGGTTCGCAAATATGTACTTGCTGTTGCCCGGCAGGACTGCTGGAGAAACTGGTCGCTGAAGGTGCGAATTTTGCGTCCCTTGATGCGTGATCCAAGTTTGAAATAGAAGCAAGTTAAGTTAGGGCTTCATCCAGGCGTTGTGCACCTTGGATGAAGCTTAGCTGCCTCTCCACTGCTATAATAGTTTTAATATTCCTCCTTAAGTTATTGTATTTATAGGCAAATGGTTCATGCGCTTTACATATTGGGTTCAGAATGTGCAGTTTTGGACATGAACTAGCCTTGATCCGATACTAGCTCGGCGAATTCCTTTAGCTAGGATTGGACGGTCAGACCATCCAGTCCGATGGATAACCACGAATTTTGTAGTCATCTTGAATTCCCGGATTCGAACTCACCAAATATTGGTGAAATTTCACAGCAAAGAGTGCTCCTGACTAATGGCGCACCAGGAAAATCTAAATTCTCAAATAAAAACAAAGACTTACACCCCTGGCATGGTTCCTGCTCAGTAGACACTAATTGCTGACTGAGGAAAGATGATGAATGTACACATGAGCAAACCACGTAAGGTGATTTACCTGCTTGTTGGCGGCCTGTGCCTTACGCTGGGTCTTGTTGGGCTGATCATTCCAATCATTCCCGGTGTTCTGTTCCTGTTTGCGGCAATCTATCTCCTGAGCCGCGGATCCCAAAGGATTAAGCGCTTCACTGAGACGAATCCACAGGCTATGCTGATGCAGAAGCATATGGATCAGTTTGGAGGCGTCAATGCTGCCGATCGGTTTCGGCTTGCGGGCTGGATGGCGCTGGGTGCGACTGTTCAGAGTTTGCGCCTGGTGGGAGACGTTTTTTCGCGAGCAGTCAGCACAGTGGTTCGAAGCGTTTCGTAGGTCCATATTTCACAGGGCTGGATTTCCGAAAACCACATTTCATCGGCCTCTTTTTTGCAACTCCTTTCTATAGGCCCAAATTATAGGCCCCGTGTATAGACCCGCATTTCATGAAGGTATCTTTGATTAGTATACTCAGTGGGTATCTGTAACTGAGTTCGCCCATATGCCAAAACAAAATTTCAGACTGCCGGCTGGCAGGGTAGAGTACCTTGAGATCGATTCTGAAGCCCTTAAAAATAACCTGCTTGGCGACCCCTCTTACCGCACCGTCGCCGTCTACCTGCCGCAGGGATACGAGCAGTCTGCTGAAGACTATCCGTTGCTGGTTGATATCGTAGGTTTCACCGGGAGTGGTTTGGGGCACATTGGTTGGAAAGCATTCGCGGAAAGTGTGCCGCAAAGAATTGATCGACTGATCGAAGAGGGGAAGATGGGAAATGTAATCGTTGCCCTTCCAGATTGCTTCACATCGTTAGGTGGTAACCAGTACATCAATTCATCCGCCATGGGTAACTGGGCAGACTTTCTAACTCAGGAAATGATTCCAGCGCTTGAAAACAGGTATCGCTTGAAGCGGGGCAGAGAACACAGGGCGATATTTGGAAAATCCAGTGGCGGATATGGTGCGATGATTCATGGCATGTTGTATGCGTATACTTGGGGCGCCATTGCCTGTCATTCCGGGGATATGGATTTCGATTTGTGTTATCGCGGCGATATGGCGGGAACCTTGATGCAACTTGCCCGCTATGAGAATGGCGTAACGACTTTTATGGAGAAAGTGCAATCCGGCAAGAAAGTGGCTGGCTCCGATATGCATCTGCTGATGAATCTTGCGATGGCAGCGACCTATGATCCCGATCCTGAGAAGCCCTATGGTGTGCGCCTCCCGGTAACTGATTTAACTTGTGAGCTAATTGAAGAGCGCTGGGCAAACTGGCTGGCCTGGGATCCGGTGAAGATGATCGAGCGGAATGATGTGCAGGAGAACCTCCGGCATCTGAAGGGGCTGTACATTGACTGTGGCGCGAGCGATCAATACAAACTTATCTTTGGTGCAAGGCAGTTGGTGAGGCGTCTGGAGGCGCTGGATATTGTTCACCAGTACGAGGAGTTTGCCGACAATCACTCCGGCGTCGATTATCGCATGGATGTATCGCTGCCCTTCCTGTATGAGATGATCCGGTAATAAGGGAAGTTTCCTCCCCTGTTTACCTGAGTTCGATCAAACAGCGTCGAGCAGTTCTATCCCTGGTGCTCCTGCGAAACAGGCGCCAAGTTTGGCACCGATGGTTTTCATATGATCGGTGGCGCCGTGGGCATCAAATGCCGCTTGGTCGGCGTATTGCTCAAGAACGACGTAGGTGGTTTCACTTTCGCGTGAACGGTGTAACGAGTAGAAGTTCACACCCGGTTCGTTAGCAGTAACTGCGTCTTTAAGTTCCGCAAATGCTGCTTCGAATTCCTCGTTCTTGCCTTCCTGAATCTCTAATCTAGCGACAATGCCAATTGCCATGGGTCTCTCC
>PBRQ01000026.1 GCA_002725995.1 Gammaproteobacteria bacterium | reverse complement strand
GAGTATCCTGGGTCGCGGTACCCTGGTACAAAGTCTGCAAGCGTATGAGTCTGAGCACATGCGGATATGCCGTCCTTCACGCTTGGCCCTGAAGGACAGTAAACAGGTCAGGCGATATGCGATCAGCCGCCTTGGGGTCGACTATGATGTACGCCAGATTTTTGACCTCGCGCGCTTTCTTTTCCCCTGGTTCATCCTGCCACGGAGGTGGCGGTCCTCATTATTCGAGTCGAATACCGGGACATCCGCTCGAACCGTATGCTCTACCATGATCGCTGAAGCGTTCGCATATGTTCAGTTTCCAATTCTTCCTCTGGTCAAACAATCAGAGGAAGACAATGTGCAGCTTTTTAGACGCAACCCAAGATTGTGCACCCCAAGTGATTTTGACTATTCTCCCTACTTTGAAATCATCAAATACCCATTTGTTGATTTCAGGCATGATCAGGACTATCACATGCTGCCCTGGAATGGTTCAACAGAACTCTCTGACGAAGAAAATGATCTATACATTGACCCAAATATCAAGCCTGATGCCAGGGAAGTTGAGGAATCCATATCGGAAGCCGTGGAGAAAAGCAGGTCTGTTCCGCTGGAAGGAGAATGGATACCAGCAGATGAAAAAAGAGAGGACCCCTAGCGCGGGCTTTTTAAGAATCGTCGGTGCTAGCTCAAGGCCTCAACAATCGTGGTGATAAAATTGTTCACCCAAAATACCTTATTGGAGCCCTTGACCAGGATTATGTCGCCCTCCTCGAGAAGCTCCGCCAGCTCCGCAAGGTCAATATCTACTGACGCGTCATAGTGGCCCCAAAAATTGTCACCCGGACTAATATTGGCGAACCCCTCACCTACTGTAATCACACCGTCAAGTTCTTTGCAGGAGTCAAGAATCGACTCGTGGTAACGGCCACTATCGGCTCCAAGTTCCAGCATCTCCCCTAGTACTGCAATTTTTCTTCCACCCCTGCGCTGGCGCAATGCATCCAGCGCATATTGCATACTAACGGGATTGGCGTTATAGCTATCATCGATGATGGAGAGCCCTGATAATTCCAGGAGGTTCCCTCGCCCGGCAGGCGTCTCCAGCGAAGCTATGACTTCACATGCCTGCTCGAGGTCAGCGCCCAGCGCATAGGCTGTACCCAGACAACCCAGGGCAGTCAGCACCCTGTGTACTCCCCCAACCGCGAGGTGAAAAGCATAATTCTTACCGTCAATAGTAACCTGTACCTGGGTCTGACTAACCGCAGATGACAATTCAGCGGATACGGTAGCGGACTTGGAAAAACCAAAGGTTACCACCCTGCCCTGGTAAATCCCGTCAAGGTTTATACCTTCATGCAATACCAGTATACCTTCATCAGATAGTCCACTTGTGATGGAGAGCTTCTCCCTGCGAACGGCATCAAGGTCGTCGAAACTCTGCAGGTGTGCGGGGAGGACGTTGAGCAGCAACGCGACACTGGGCCGTACAAGCTCACTCAAGGGAGCAATTTCACCGGGGTTGCTCATTCCGATTTCGAACACCCCATATTCGGCGTTCCTCGGCATGCGGGCCAGTGATAGCGGCACACCCCAATGGTTGTTGAAGCTTCCGGTGGATGCATGGGTTTGTGCCTCCTTCGACAGAATGCTTTCCAACCAGCTTCGCGCGGTCGTTTTACCACTGCTGCCGGTTATCCCGACTACTTTTCCCTGCATACGCTCCCGGGCAGCTGCGCCAATCTGCCAGAGACCATCCAGAGTATTCTCCATTCTGATTTCCGGTAGCGAACTGCTGGTGTCGCGCGAAACTAAAATTCCCGCCGCGCCTGCTGATTTCGCCTTTTGCACGAATTCATGGCCATCACGCGCTACCACAGAGGATGTACTGAACCTTGGACCAGGGTTGCCAGACAAGGCAACGAACAGGTCACCTGGCTCGAGGGAGCGACTGTCAATGCTAATACCGGATACGTCCGGGCCGTTTGCCGCCACATCTATACCACAGGCTAGTAATAGTTCCTGCCATTGCCACAGGGCCATGCTATTGTTCTCCCCCATGAAACTCCTTCTTAGTGAGCCCTCAAGTTACCATGAAACTCTGAGACAGACGATATCGGACACCAAATATGGAGCCTTGCCTCTTAAACCAAGACCCATCAATATTCATCCAGACCAACGCAGGAAATAAAAACTCTCCTATTTGACCTCGGCGGCGTACTGGTCGAACTCACAGGTATCAGAGGCATGATGTCATGGTCAGACCTCGACCAAGAAGAACTCCTACATCGCTGGATGCAGTCTGCCTCCGTAAGAAAGTTCGAGTCAGAAAATTGCAATGCGGCTGATTTTTGCAATGAAATCGTTGACGAGTTCTCTCTCTCCACCTCCCCGGACACCTTTCTTGAAGCATTCCGGGCATGGCCTGTGCCCTATTCCGGTGCCTGTGAGCTACTGGAGCAACTTTCTAAAAAATTCAGGATTGCCTGCCTCTCAAACACGAACCATCTGCACTGGGAACGATTTACCAACGAGCCCGAGTTACTGTCACACTTTCATGTCACCCTGCCTTCACACCTTACCGGAAAAATGAAACCGAACAAGGAGGTTTTCCACCATGCGCTTGATGTACTGGCTACTCACCCTGAGACCATTTTATTCATGGACGATAGCCAGTTGAACATCGATGCAGCCCTGGAATTGGGCATAAATGCAGATTTAACTCGATCCTTCTCCGGCATCATCGAGAACCTGATTGCGAGAGACCTACTAGCAAGCAGCAATCTGCCATAAGGCTCTCCTTTCTCATGGGGTTCATTATCGGACGACTCCCTGCTATGTTAGGATTTCACGTTCGATGTTTCACCGGATTTTGATGTATGAGCAGTCTTATTGGAAAAATGTGGCAAGGATTAACGGCAGCGAAGAATGCCCTTGGGAACATCCTGTTTGTGCTCCTCCTGATACTACTGACATTTGCAGTTTTTAGCACGGATAGCCCTGCTATTCCTGACTCAACTGCGCTAGTCCTCGACCCGACAGGGGTTATAGTTGACCAGAAGAGAGCTATTGACCCCGTCGGTGAGTTCCTGTCTGGATACGACGAGACGGAGGACCCTGAGACACTTCTTGGAGATATTCTCGAAGCTCTTGAGACCGCATCTACTGATGATCGAGTGAAATCGCTGGTGCTTGATTTACGGCATCTAGAAGGAGCTTCGATGAGCAAATTAGAGGAAATTGGCTGGGCCATCGACAAGTTCAAGGCATCGGGAAAACCCGTTTTTGCATTCGCGCCAAATTATAGCCAGAGCCAGTATCTTATTGCTGTTCACGCCAGCAGAATCTACTTGGATCAACAGAGTTATCAAACATTCGGTGGGGTTTTTCTAACCGGGCTGAGCCTCTATCCAACATATTTCAAATCTGCTCTCACTAAACTGAAGGTAAATGTCCATGTTTTTAAGGCGGGCCTGTACAAGGGCGCTGTCGAGCCAGTCATACGCGACGACATGTCGGAAGCAGCAAAAGAGGCCAACATGGGTTTTATCGGCGTACTCTGGGCGCACTATCGCGACACGATCGTATCGCAAAGGGATATCACTCACCAATCATTCGAAAAATATACGAACAAGTATGACGAGCTCCTGGTGAGTGTTGATGATGACTCCGCACGGTTAGCAGTTGAACAGGGATTCGTCGATGCGCTTATTTCCGTATCTGACTGGCGCCAGGAAATGCAATCCATCACAGGGGTGTCTGGCAAGACATTTAATCAAATAACCTTCAGGGATTACCTGCTGGCAAGCAGGCCTCCACTTCCCGTCGTTAATCCTGCTTCCGAAAAAATTGCTGTCATCACAGCCATAGGTACGATTCTAGATGGCGATAAGCCGGCTGGAGAGATTGGTGGCGAATCCATTTCCAAGCTGATTCGCCAGGCAAGAGACGACAAACAGATTAAAGCGCTGGTGGTTAGAATAGACAGCCCCGGCGGTAGTTCATCGGCATCGGAACAAATCCGGAGCGAACTTGAGTTGACTCAGAAAAGCGGCAAACCGGTCATCATCTCAATGAGTGGCTATGCGGCCTCGGGTGGCTACTGGATTGCAAGTACCGCCAACAAGATATTTGCAGCTGACACTACCGTGACAGGTTCGATCGGTGTTTTTGCACTTTGGCCAACGTTTGAACAGAGCATCTCGGAATTGGGAATTAACTCTGATGGTGTTGGTACAACCAGCTTGAGGGGCGTATTTAACTCTCTTGAGGAGATTAATCCGGTCATGCAAAAAATACTTGAGCGGAAGGTTGATAGTACCTATAGAAAATTTCTGGGGCTGGTTGCCAGGGGGCGGGAAATGTCTATAGATGATGTAGGCAATATTGCCCAGGGCAGAGTCTGGGCAGGTAAGACAGCAGTTGAACTGGGCCTGGTGGATGCTATCGGCAGTCTGGACGACGCGATTCAATCCGCAGCATTATTGGCTGACCTGCAGGTGTATAATGTTGTTTACTTGGAAAAGGAATTGTCCCCGAAGGATCGATTGTTGCAGCAAATTCTTAGTTCGTCGCTCAAAATGGTCCGAGCGGCCACAGGTGGTTTCTCCAGTCACTGGCAAATGCTGGGAGAGGTCCCACGGGAAATCTCAGATCTCCTGCATGTTGGCCGATCGCCAGCAATCTACCTTCAATGCCTTCATTGTAGGGTCAACTGAACCGCTTGTCGACACCAGAGAAATAAAGAGGATATATCATGAACAGGACAGCAGAAACTTTAGGCATAGTCTCCCTCTGTTTCATCTTGAGCAGCTGCGGCGGAAGTGATGAGAAAGCAGCCACAGCAGTCGCGCCCCCCACAGAAACTGTCGAGGCACCTGCGGCAAAGAAGGCTAACAACCCCCTGGCAAGCCAGCAGCAGCTCATCAGAGATGCAAAGGGGATACAGGGGATTCTGGACAAGGACGCGGAAGAGAAAAAGAAAGCGCTACAAAAAGCCAACTAGCCTGAATCTCGCTGCTATCCGCTGCGTAGCTAACGGCTATGGTAAACATCACGAAAGGTCTGATTCAAATCGCCTAATTCAATGCAACTTACGACAGCCGAAAAGAAAGAACCACATTGCTGTATCCAGGCTAATTATCCAACCCGACAGGTTTTCTCAACTGTTTTTGCTTACCATGACGTCGCTTATCATCCGTTCGCCGCTTTTTCTTAGCCTTTGACAGGCGCGTCTTCTGCCTGGCTTCCCTGACTACCTGCGCCTTCACAAGCAGACTCTCCAGGCGTTGCAGTGCATCCGCCCTGTTCTTTTCCTGGCTCCTGAACTGGCGCGCCTTTATGACAATGATGCCATCCGACGTTATTCTCTGATCCCTGAGTTTCAGCAACTCTGCTTTGACCTCGTCTGGTAGAGATGATTTCCCTATGTCAAATCGCAGGTGAACCGCGGTAGCAACCTTGTTGACATTTTGTCCTCCCGGACCGCTCGCACGAATGGCCGTAAGCTCGACCTCATGATCCGGAATCTCAGAAACGCCAATCATGTCTCAATGCCCGCTTGCCTGTGCCAAATCCAGCAGCTCACGAATCGCCACCGTAAATACAGCCTGGTCGTGTTGAGTAGACGCGGCCATCTCTGCCTGCAAGCCCATCCACCGGCTCACAAGAACATGATGATTGGATACCCACTGATCAATAATATGGAGTGGCGGCTTTCCCTTTGTCCCCTCGGACAAGACACCATGGGTAATTGCCAATTGCTGCATATTCAGATCCCCCTGCATCGACTCACGAGCAAGAGCCTGCCAGTGATTCACTGTATTGAAATTATGCATCTGTTTGCTAAACCAATGGAGTTGTAACTTTTCACCTACTTCAAAATAGACGCGAGCAACCCTTTTCAAACTCTCGCCGGTGTGCTTGGAACAGTCAGCAATCCCCATCACCGCATAAAGATGATGTGCAGCTGCAGCAAATCCAGCCAGACCATCATCAACCCCCGCATCAACCAGTTCCTTTTTTCGCGCCTGCCATTCAGATAATGCCTCTCCCCTAAGCAACCCTTCCCAGTCCCTAAACAGTGTTTTCAGGGCAGCACCAAATACAGGCACTTCCTTCTCCAGGTTCAAGGCACGTCTGCGATTCCGGAGTAACCAGTGGGTAACACGGCGAATGAGCCGCACCAAATCGAGCATCATTGTGCGCTGAAGATCCGGCGAAATACTGTAATCCAACAAGCAAATCTGTTGCCAGCGTTGTTCGAGATTAAATATGTCCCGCGCACCAATGTAGGCTCGTGCAATGGTGTCACTATGTTCACCAGAAGATTCTTCCATCCGGCTGACAAAACTCATACCCATGTAGTTCACCATATTGTTGGCAATCTGGGTTGCGATCAGGTCAGGCCTCAGTCGGTGCCGCGTTAGTTCCTTCCGGTATTTCCTCACCAGACCCGCAGGGAAAGCAGTTTCGATTTCCTTACCCAGATAAGGATCTTTGAGTAGATCTGACGCTGCCAGGTCCTCCTTTAAACCAGCCTTTACATAGCTGGTCAACACAGACAGTTCTGGTGCAGTCAGATATTGCCCCTTTCCACGACGCTCCTGCAACTCTTCATCAGATGACAAGAATTCCAATTTGCGATTAAGCCTGTCCTGTTGCTCCAAGGTCGTAATAACACGCATGTACTCAGAGTTTCTCCGAGAAGCCTCGCTGTTCATTAGATTGATCACCTGCGCCTGCATGTAATTGTTCTCAAGCACCAGTTCACCTACTTGCTCAGTCATCTGTTTCAAATTTTCGTTTCGATTCTTGTGCGATAATTTCCCTTTTTCTAGCAATTGATTTAGCAAAATCTTGATATTGACCTCAATATCCGAGCAATTCACACCGCCGGCGTTGTCAATAAAATCGGTGAAACATTTGCCTCCATTCAGATTCAACTCGATTCTAGCCAGCTGGGTCACGCCAAGATTACCGCCCTCGCCTACGACTCGACACCGCAACTCGTCAGCATTAACCCTGAGCGCATCATTAGCTTTGTCACCTACATCCAGGTGTGATTCAAGGCTGCTTTTCACGTAGGTACCGATACCACCATTCCACAGAAGATCAACACGCGCCTTAAGCAGGACTGTAAGAAGTTGATTCGGAGTCAGACGACTCTCACTAATATCAAACCGCTGCTTCATTTGCGGAGAAATAGGAATAGATTTCGCGGATCTACTAAAAATACCACCTCCCTGGGATATCAGTTTTGCGTTGTAGTCTTCCCAACTAGATCTAGGAAGTTTGAAAAGACGCTTCCGCTCCCTGTAGCTGGTTTTTGCTACAGGATCAGGATCAACAAAGATGTGTTGATGATTAAATGCCGCGATCAAGCAAATATGCTCTGACAGCAGCATGCCATTTCCGAAGACATCCCCTGACATATCACCAATGCCAACCACGGCAAAATCTGTATCCTGGATATTAAGGTCGAGTTCCCGAAAATGCTGTTGAACTGACTTCCATGCACCTTTGGCAGTAATCCCCATTTCCTTGTGGTCATAACCAACACTTCCACCAGAAGCGAACGCGTCTCCCAGCCAAAAATTATTCTCCACTGATATTTCATTGGCAATATCAGAAAAACTTGCGGTACCCTTGTCTGCTGCAACAACAAGATAGTAATCGTCGTCGTCGTAGCGAACAATATCCTTCGGCGGCACTACCCTCCCCTTAACCAGGTTGTCGGTAAGATCCAGCAAGCCCTGGATAAAGATACGGTAACAGGCCATTCCCTCATTGTTTACCGCTTCTCGTGATGCACCCTTCGGTATTTGCTTGGGGAGGAATCCACCTTTAGCACCCACTGGCACAATAACGGAATTCTTGACCTGCTGAGCCTTCACCAGCCCGAGGACTTCGGTCCTGTAATCTTCAGACCGATCTGACCAGCGCAAGCCTCCACGTGCGACCTTACCACCCCTCAAGTGCACCCCCTCTACCCGACCTGAATACACAAAAATTTCATATTCTGGTCTGGGCAGGGGCATTTCAGCAATTTGAGAAGGCAAAAATTTTAAGGAAATACAGTCCTTGTAACTTCCATCTGATTTCCGCTGGAAATAGTTTGTTCTTACCGTTGCCTGAACCATCTCGATAAATCGGCGTAAAATACGATCGTCAGCAAGGTTCTCGACTTTATCTATCCACAAAAGCAGGTCTCTCTTTACTGCATCCGCATCAGCCAGTGCCTTCTTGCGCCTTAAGGCTGGATCAAGTCTAAGCTCAAAAAACTTGAACAGTTGTTTGGTTATTGTCGAATATCGAATCAAGCAATCAGCTATATACTGCTGACTATAGGCACTTTGTAACTGGGCAAAATACCGGGAGTAGGCACGGATCACTCTAACCTGCCTACGATTCATTGCAGTCGAAGGAATGAGGCGATTAAACGAATCGTTTTCTTTATCCTTACGCCAGATCTCCAGAAATGCACTTTCAAAGTTCTTTTTGACACCCTCGAGACCGCCTACGGGCTCCTGGATGAACTCCAGTGAGAAATCATGGATCCAAACTCTGGAACCACCTGCCAAATTCAATTCGTGTGGGTGCTCGGCAATGGTTCTCGCACCAAGATTCTCCAATATAGGAATCACGTCTGACAACGGCAAGGCACGATCAAGGTGAAATAATTTGAATTTTATTTGACGGGTATCTCCAACGGAACTTTCGTAAAGGTTCACCGTCAACGGTTGCTCCTGGTTCAGGGTGGCTAAAAAGCCAATATCAAAACAAGCTTCCTGGGGAGTGAAATAGTCCTGGTAACCCGGAGGGAAGACTGATTCATACTGAGAAAACAATTCCTGATCAGCATCTAAACCATCTGACAATTCAAAATGGAGTTCGTCTTCCCAGGATCGCGTCAGTTGCATTATTTCGGTTTCAAGTTTGGCAAGATCATAGGATTTACTGCCCTCTGAAGATACCTGAAGAATAAATTGTGTTCTCGTCAGTGCAGATTCTGAAAAATAGGTTATGAATTCACATCCAGTAGCAGCGAATCGCCTGCACAACAAGTCCTGCACCTTGATTCGCAATGCAGTATTGTAAGTATCTCTAGGCATGTAGAGAAGCAAGGACACGAAACAGGGAGAGGGGCGCACCAGAAGGCGAACTACCTGCCTCTCCTGCAACGCCAAGCTTGCCAGGACCATATCTGCGAGTTCATCTTGAGTTGCTATCAACAACTCTTCCCTCGGGAAAACCTCCACAATGCGACTTAGTTCCCTACCCTTGTGACTGGTGGGGGAAATCTCCCCTGTTTTAAAAACACCCTCTATCTTCTTTCGAACGATGGGTATCTCAACGGGATTCTGGTTGAATACAGACGATGTGAAAAGACCAATGAAGCGACAGGCTCGACGAGTGCCCGCAGTTTCACCGGGCCGAACGATCGTAATAGTATCGCAGTAAGCCCGACGATGTATGTTGCTTCGCTCAGACAGTTTGTCAACAATCAGTTGATATCTGTTTCGCCCAGAAACCCTGAAAGGGGCCCCGCTGACCACCAGGTGCTTCCGGCATAGCCCCAATGACGCACCGCCAATGCGCTGGACATCTTTTTTCCCGGTCGCCACTTCATATTCCTCATAACCGAGAAATGTATAGTTATTGTCGTAGAGCCAGCGCAGAAAGGCTGCAAGCTCTTCTTCATGGCTATCTAAACGAGGGCCGTTGGCTATTTCATCACTCCACATCAACATCTGCTGGCGCATTGAAACAAAGTCTTGGTTTACTTGATGTACCAACAAGAGGATCTTGCGAATCTTTCTTTCGACATGCGACAGGTTCGTCACACGTTTAACCTCAAAATGAATGAGCGTCTCATTGGGCGGCTGATCTTCGATGATAATGGTCTTGGAGCCAGACCTTAGAACATTCAACATGCACTGCTGAACTTCAGACAATATCAGAGATTCATTGTTCAGGCACAGACGAATGGAGTCGAGAAGAAAGGGCAAATTTCTTGCGGCAACTTCAATAATAGTTTGTCCGGTTTCGAAACCATATTTTTTGATCGTTGGGTTAAATGCCCTGACCTTTGACTTTTTTCCATCGAATTTTTTAAAAAATCCCCAACTGGAGTGAACTGTTCCCACCACAGTTTCCCAGCTTTTTAGCTGGAGTTCTGTTAGTGGAATTTGGGAATAGTAGTTATTGGCAAATTTTACCCGCGGGGAGTGTCCACCCTGCTTGCGAACCCTTCGCTCCAAGGATGTATAAAAGGCAGACTTGCTATCTACTTTAATTACTGTCATTAGCCAGGTTCCTTCTTCGGCAATACAACTGAGATAACTCGTTACTACGCAATATTAGCAGGCAGGCACTGTGGATACGACCGATTCGACATTCATTTTGTGTCTGCTTCATCAGAATAATGTGATCGCCAGAAGCCATCTACCGAGCTTGACAGTACACCTATCGAAGGAGCCTGCTGAACTTTCCATTCTCCTGGAAACAAACGTGTGTATCGCTGCTCACCGAAGCGACGGTCAACGAGACATATGATCCCTTTATCGCCGGCATCGCGAATCACTCTACCCGCCGTTTGTAGCACGCGGCTCATACCGGGGTATTGATAGGCAAACTCAAAACCCAATTCCTCGGCACCAAAATATTGCCGTATGAGCTCACGTTCCACACTGAGCTGAGGCAAGCCAACGCTCGCTACAACAACCCCAATAAGGCGCTTTCCTTTCAAGTCAATACCTTCACCAAAAATCCCACCCATCACTGCGAAAGCAGTCACACAACTGTCCGGCTGGAATTCCTCCAGAAATTCCTGCCGGCTTTCCTCGCTCATAGACCTTTCCTGCATGATGAGTGAATGCACAGGCCANGTGGCACTGAACAAATCATAAACTGCCTGCAGGTAGGCNTAGGATGGGAAAAAAACGAGNTAGTTNCCAGNGTTAGCAGAAACCACCNGGTAAATTAGCTCAACCATGTCATCTANTGAAGANGNCCGCTCCCTGTAGCTGGCACCTACATATGACGCAACGAACACCCCAAGGTTATCGGCATCAAATGGGCTCGGCAACTGGTACCACCTTGCGTCCGCATCAAGGCCCAACAAGCGACAAAAATACTCCTGTGGTTTCATCGTCCCTGAGAAGCAGATGCTTGATTCCATTTTTTTGAAACCCATTGCAAGCCGTGAAGCGGGATTTACACAAAACAGCTTTAGCCTCACGTCTTTTCCTGAGCCGAGCAAAAAAAAGATGTAGTTATCATCAGCTTGCTCGTTAGTTCGCAAAAATCTTAAACAGTCGAAATAGAGTGACATAAGATCATCATTTACTCGCCCATCATCCCTCAGCAGGTCTTCTGCACTATCGCAAAAATCCTTTGTCGCCCTTAGAAAAGTGCTGGGCACTTCAGCAATGACCGCCCACTCCTGATCAGTCAAATCACCCTTTGACGTACTTCGCAAGGCCAGAATCTCTCTATTGATCTTGACAAGCTTCTTTGCAACTAGCGGGTAACTATCCTTCAGTGCCCTGCGCAATGCTAGAAAACTGCTTTTTAGAAGTTCGGCTGAAAACATATCTCTGCCACGGTCAACAAGGTTATGGGCTTCGTCCAGCAACAAAGCATATTTTCCAGTGCTGTCCTCAAAAAAACGGCGAAGGTATACCGCAGGATCGAACACATAGTTGTAGTCGCAGATAACCAGGTCCGCAGCAGGCGAAATATCCAGTGACAGCTCAAACGGGCACAAAACATATTCCCTGGCTATTTGTTCTATTAGCCCACGGGTAAACAGGCTGTGCACCTCTAGGACAGCCTTCATACGCTCACCAAGGCGATCATAATATCCGCGCGCAAATTCGCAGTATTCAGGGTCACAGGATACTGCGGGATTAAAGCAGATCTTGTCCTTAGCAGTGATGGTTACACTGCGTAACCTGTACCCTGCCCTGCTCAGTTCATCGATGGTATTCTCAGCTACCTTCTTTCCGGAGGTTTTCGCCGACAAATAGAATACCTTGTCAAAATTCGATGCCGTCAGCGCCTTAACGGCCGGAAATATTGTCGCCATGGTTTTACCAATACCAGTGGGGGCCTGCATCACAAGTTGTTGACTCTGAACCAGCGACCTGTATGCGGCGACAGCCATATCCCTTTGACCCTGCCTGTACTCATCATAGGGAAATGCAGAAGCCGAAATACTCTTGTCGCGTGTGGCCCGCCATGCCTTGTCGCGAACCAGCCAGTCTGTGTAGCGGACAAGGGTCAATTCAAAAAAGGCGGCTAATGCAGCCTTTGAATATTCTTCTGCAATCCATGATTCGCTCCCGTCATTCAGGTTCAGATAGCAAAGCCTGGTTCCAAGATATGGAATTTCCTCGTTCACACCGATAATATATGCGTATAGCTTCAGTTGAGCTAAGTGAACTTCCTTGATTGAGGCAGGCAGTTCCTCAATCGCAACCCGCAAAGTTTTAATCTCTTCCACCAGCGGGGGACTAGAAGCGGGAATAAAACCGTCTACTCTCCCTTGAACCCGTATTGAAAAATTTCCTCGCTGCAGGTCAATTGAAACCGATTTTTCGCTGACGTAGTCATCCCCCCTCTTTTTCTGTATTGCCTGATGACCACGTATGCCTTCAATGGCAGTACTTCGGCCAGTGAACCTGATATTGATATCCCCTCGCTGCCAGAATCTCGCGAGTTCACTCACCGAAATTTTATAGCTCGGAATATTGTAGTCAGTCACTGGTTCCAACTTATGTTAACAACTTCAGCTGGAATACCAGCCATTGAAAAATGGTGTAACCACCTGCGTTGATTGTCCTGCAACCGATCACTCGGCCCCTTCACTTCAACCAGTTTAAATCCACCTTCATGAAAGACCACAAGGTCCGGAAAAACACTCCTGTTGCTGCCAGGATCCATGAGCAAGCGCTTAAACACGGAAAGCAGAGCGTCATTTGAAACAGCACACAGAAATCGATCAAGAAGATCCCGGGAAAGTTTGGTCCATTGAACGAAGTAATTTGCTATCTGGTACTTCTTCTCAAAGCGATCAGAAACAAGATTTCTGAGGTATTGCTGATCCTCCAGTTCGTGTAGCCTGTTAACAATCAGGTCCTCGCGAGCCCTATAAAAGGCCGGAGTAAACATATCCGATGGACCGCGCTGGAAGGGGTTAAAAAATACGCTCTTTACGGGTGCAAATATAATGTCCCAGAAGGCCAACCCAAAGAGACCCGGTATCAGACAGTTCTCGACATAAATAGCGTCAAAACCCAACTGTCGGAACCAATCACACGCGCTTTCCTCAACATCCACGCCTGATCTCTTTTCAACGCTGACATGCTTCACAATCGGCTTGAGTTCCAACATTTCCATATCCAGGTCTGGAATCAACCCATCTGTATTAATCTTTTTCCTCAATCGATGCAGCAAGCGAGTCGCAATTTCCCGCTCCTGATCATTCTCAGGTGTTTGCAACATATCCATACACTGTTCAATACATTCACCGAGTTTGGCTTCTTTTTGCAGAATGCGGGCTCGGCGCTCGCGAGATGGGGGCAAATGTGAAGTCGCATACAGTGAGAGTGCCTCAGCAAAATTACCAAGCCGTTCATATTGCCTGGCAATGCGATTAACAATGCGATCATGTCGCCTACTAAGCCGCTCATTGTTACACCGTGACGGTAGTGACTGTACAAACTCTGCCATAGCTGCCTGATCACCTTCAGCAATGACTTCATGGGATAGCTCATCGAAGATATACAGCTCCATAGTCTTTTCAACCATCCAGCGGTTCTCAAAAAAGGCGGATTCAGGTTGCAGTGGGTATTGCTCATAGCGAGTAACACCGAGGTCATTTAGCACAAACTCGGTAAAGTCCTGCTCCAGGTTTCCGAAAAACAGCAGCTTATAGAACTGAAGGGTTTCCAGGCGCAGTGGTCTGATAATACATAAGCCGGTCGCAATCGTGCCAATATCTGCAAGGGAATCCAGAATCACATCTTTCTTCAGAGAAGGCATAAATCCAATCGCCTCAGGCAAACCAAGCAACTCTCGCTTGGTCAGCAGGGGCAAAACCTCACGCACATGCACGTCACCGCCATCATCCAGAAAGCCGGCGTCGGTTAACTGGCAAATGACCTGCTGCAGGTCATCAATTTCTTCATAGTGGATCTTGTCACAACGAAACAGGGAACCCTTCCGCTGTATCAGCCTGACATAAAGCATCTGTGCCTGAAGCGGCAAACTTTGAAATTCGTTAAGGTAGGATAATTCTTGTTCTTGAAGCAGGCTAGAATACTGTCCCGTGACGAATTCTAGCAGGTAGCGGAAATTCTCGAGATAGTGTCCCGCAGGGAGTTCTACGACCATTGATGAGTTTCGAATGTAGGTAGGCAGATCTTACACTGTATTTATATACAGGTAAATAACTGGTATATCTATTTCACCCGAGTAAATTTATGCGCTGTACCAGTCAGGGTATCAGTTTGAACCATTTCATCTGCAGATGGGAAGCTCAGTAGCCGCGGCCGACTGCCTTCCTGAGCAAGAACCAACTTTCCTCCCTCAATCTGGTAGCTAACAGCAGCATAGTCTCCAATACTCACTGTCTCGTCTGTATATTTGGCCAAAACGGGGAATCCCCCAAGTTCAGACTGCCAGGCTCCGACAATTTTTTGAGACGGACTGGTCGCACAACCAGCCGTCACTACGACCAGGCCAAGCAATACCAAAATCTGGAAATTTCTGAAAATCATGAACCACTCCTCATGGGATGCTCCTGGAGCAGAAAATCAGCACCCATATTAACTGAGAAAGCCTGGCGGGCAAACCTCAACCGAATTAGCTTGAAGGTCAACTGGGAGCCAGATAACTGTAGAGGTCGCAAAACGGTCTCTACAGCTAGCACGGGTGACTTTGCATCTGCGTAATTTCATCCAGCAATGGAGCCAGTACTACACCAAGCTAAATAATGCAGACCACGCCAATTGCACTCAAAGCAAAATACATACCTTGCCAGTCGATCATCAATCCTACGATCGGCCCGGTAAGGATGTAGACGCCCCGGAATACAAAAGAAGTCATCGAGTTTGCAGTCGCCCTGTAGGTACTGGGAACCCTGCTATTCAATGCATCACTCAGTATTACCTGATTCAATCCACGGCTGACAAAAAAGGTGAAGCAAAACACGATCCCTATAAATCCACCGAGGGCAGCCATTGCAAAGTATCCGACGACGGGCAACAGTCCCATGGTCAGCAACACGGGAACCGCACCAAATTTCTCCTCCAAAGGCAGGCACAGTTTACAAGCTGCGGCAAACAGAAAACTCTGCGCCGCCCAGAGAATGCCAAACATACCAAGTGGAATACCCTGATCGCGCCAATAGGGCTGCAATAGCCAGACAACGTAAAAGGTAGCCAGACTAAAGAAGATAATATTGAGACAGATCAATCTAAGCATCCTGTCTTCATAAAATAAGTGCGCAACCACTCGCTTCAGGTTCCCGATAGGCCTGCTCGCCTCCATCCTGGTAAACGGAGCTTCAGTGAGCAATAGCGACAATGCCAGCGGACACCAGGCAAAAATAGCATTCGCCAAGACCGTGATCTCAAAAGAATGAACAATCAGGACACCACCAATCAGTGCTGACACTCCCTCAGCCACGCTCTTTACGAATCTCAGGTTCGCGATCCCGCGCGCCTTCTTTTCGGGACTGAGTTTGAGACCCACCTGGCTGTCATAAAGTAGAGACAAATCAGCACCTGACAGCAGGCTGGAACCCAGCCCAACAGTCATCTCAAAGATGGCCAACCCTGCAAAACTATCTGCAAAGTAGAGCCAGGTGAACCCTATTCCGTGGAAAATGCTTCCGGAAACCAGCGCATTTTTCCTACCAAACACATCCGCGATATAACCCGAAGGTACTTCAAACAGAACGACAGACAGAGCGAAGATGGCCTGCAGATAGAATACCTGGGCAAGGGATAGCCCCCTTGATTCAAAGAAGGGAACAATAATTGGGGCAATGATCATGGACAGCCAAAAAAAGCTGAACAGATACAATATCGGTATGTTTCTCTCTAATTTCTTTTCCATAACGGTAGCGCTCTGGCCTCAGTTTCAGTACGAAGAAACTGCAGGCAAAAAAAACCCCTACATGTTGAACACATAGGGGTTTCAAATAGTTCGTTTAACCCTAATGCATTCGGACCTCTTGTGTGTGCTTCACACAGGTCATCACACGGGACATCGCCGTGCGGTTAATTTGGGTTAGTACTAAGTTCATATTCAATTACTTTGGAATACTTATTTGAATAGCGCGCACATTACTCCAACCAGTTCGTAAGTCAAGCACATTTTGAGAAAACATCTACACTAAGGGGCGGTCGGGTAGGACTAGAACCGGTCTTCCGTATCCTGGAAAATCTGCTTCCACTTGCCCGAGCGGAACCTGTGAATGATCATAATGCATTTAATCAGGTAGTCGCCAATAAGCGCGCCGTATATCCAGCCTACGTCCAACTCAAGGTAGGTAAACAAAACAGCCAATCCAACCCGTACACCGATCAAGCCTACCATGGTTGCAACAAGAGGAAACCGTGTGTCCCCGGCACCTCTCAAGCACCCGCCCATTGTGAATTCAATAGCCATTAAAGGTTGAGCGATTGCCATAATGTAGATAAAGGTGACGGTGTGCCTTACAACCTTCTCATCATGGATCAGATACCAAGCTATATCCTTTGCCAACACGGCAATAATGAGGCCTAGGGCAGTCATACTTGCGATTGCCAGGCCCGTTGCACGCCAGCCCTGGACGACGGCACCATCCGGATCCTTTGCACCCAGATGCTGGCCTACCAAGGTAGCGCCAGCAATTGAAAAACCAAATCCAACGACAAAGGAAATGGACAATATCTGCACACCTATACCATAGGCCGCGAACGCCTCCGTACCGTAAAAACCGACCAGCCACAGGAACGCCACGAATCCGACCTGAAATACAAACTGCTCAATGGCTGCCGGATAGCCAATGTGCACAAGCTGCTGAACCCGCCTGAAGGTGATGGACCCGCGGCCACCAACACCTACCAGTAACTTTTTGCCATACCAGAGGTAGAGCAGTATTACGGCACCGGCAATGTACGACAGACCATTGGCTACCGCTGCACCCACAACACCCATCTCGGGAAAACCATAGAGACCGAAAACCAGCAAATAGACAAAGACGACATTGACAACATTGATCGCCGCACCGACCCACAGGGGTGTTTTCGTATCACCCGCTGCCCTGAGTGACGCGCCTAAGATCAAGTTTATGGAGAAGGCAACATTAAACAGGCTGAGATATCTGATAAAGTCCGCAGCCTGGCTTGTCGTCTCCTCATCGAGACCAAATACTCCTGCAATTGGTTCGGCAAAAATGATGCAAGGTAGCATGAGGACAAAGGCAACCAGGTTACCAATCCAGAGAGATATGCTGGTGATATGAGCGGCTTCCAGATGATCCCTCGCGCCAAAAGCCCGTGCAACCAAGGCTGCTGTACCCGCCGACACTGCCATCAGCACAGCCTGCAGCGCGAAAAATATGCGATGCCCGGTAGTCACTGCTGCCACCGCCTCCGCACCTAGGGAGCCAACAATCTTAATACTGACTATACCAATCACGGCGAAAAGGAGGTTGCCCAGAATGGCGGGCCATGCAAGATCCCAGATACCGAGTTGTGGGCTTTCAAGTGAAGTCTTAGACCCGGAATCAAGAACCGATGTGGCTTCTTCCTGAAGATCGGCCTGCTGGTCTATACCCGAGATGTCTAGTCCAACTTCTGAAATATAAGGACGGCGTTGGTGCCGCCAAATCCAAAGCTGTTCGACATTACAGTCCTGATCCCCGCCTGGTCAATCCGGCTCCTTACGATGGGCGTATTTTCAAAAACCGGGTCAAGATTCTCGATATTTGCAGAAGCGCAGATAAAATCATTTTCGAGCATCAGCAATGAATAGATCGCCTCATGTACACCGGCGGCACCCAGCGAGTGTCCAGACAATGATTTCGTCGAGCTTATTTTCGGTATTGAGTCGCCAAAGACGCGTTCAATCGCAGCTATTTCTGGTGGATCCCCAGCAGGGGTGCTGGTGCCATGGGCATTAATGTAATCGATAGGTCCATCAACCGTAGACAGGGCCAGCGCCATTGCCCTTTCCCCGCCCTCTCCAGAGGGAGCAACCATGTCGTGACCATCAGAAGTTGCACCATAGCCTGCTAATTCTGCATAAATTTTTGCGCCTCGTGCCCGGGCATGTTCCAGTTCCTCAACCACCACAAAACCACCACCACCGGCTATAACAAATCCATCACGGTCTTTGTCATAAGCTCTGGAGGCCTGATCTGGCTGATCGTTTCTTTGCGTTGAAAGTGCTCCCATCGCATCAAAAAGGGAAGTCATACTCCAGTGTTCTTCTTCTCCACCCCCCGCAAAAACAACGTCTTGTTTACCTAATTGGATAAGCTCGGCTGCATGACCAATACAGTGCGCACTTGTTGAGCAGGCGGAGGTAATAGAATAATTAACGCCCTTGATCGAGAAAGGTGTCGCCAGGCAAGCCGAGACCGTTGAACTCATGGTGCGCGTTACGCGATAGGGGCCGATTCGCTTCAGACCTTTTTTGCGCAAAATGTCCGCTGCTTCAACGAGATTTGAAGAAGAAGCACCACCGGAACCGGCGACTAGCCCGGTTCGAATGTTGGAAATATCGGTATCATCGAGACCTGCATCCGCTAAAGCTTCAACCAGAGAGATGTACGAATAGGCCGCTGCATCACCCATAAATCGGCGCAATTTACGGTCAATGCGCTCTTCAATGTCGATGTGAATACTGCCAGCAACATGGCTCCTTAAACCACGTTCCTGGTATTCCTCCTGAAGACGGATACCGGATTGCATTTCTTTTAGAGCATTCAAGGTTTCCGCCAGATTATTCCCAAGGGGAGAAACCAGACCCATTCCCGTTATAACTGCTCTTTTCATTTGATCACCTAGAATTCATCCATTGAAGAGAATAGGCCAACTTTAATGTCCTTGGCAGAGTATATAGGTTGCTGATCGACCATAACTTCGCAGTCCGCGATACCCATCGCCATTTTCCCTCCTCTGACCCGTGTAATATCAATCACATATTGGAGCTGTTTAGCAGTGGGTAAAACCTGTCCCCGGAAGCTGACCTTGCCACAACCGAGCGCCCTTCCCAGCCCCCAGTTTCCTTTCCAGGCCAAGAAGAAGCCCACCAATTGCCACAGGGCATCCAGACCCAGGCAGCCGGGCATGACCGGGTCACCAACAAAGTGGCACTTGAAAAACCAGAGATCTGGATTTAGATCCATCTCAGCATGAATCAGGCCCTTGCCTCTGCTACCTCCGGTTTCGCTGATATCAGTAATCCTATCAACCATCAACATCTCATCAATGGGCAGTTGTGCGCGCCCGGGACCAAACAATTCACCCAGCCCGCAGGCCAGGAGTTCTGCCTTTGAAAATGAATGCTGGTCGATAAGTGAGCGATTCGGTAGAGGAGTTTCCACGCGTTTCTTTTTATCCATGCGATTATCGGCTAGCCAGCCTATTTAGAAAAAACATCAACACCACTCAAAAACTGATAAAGCACAATTATATCATTGTGAAAGCATCAGCGGTTAACGGTCAAAATTGAAGGACGAAAAGTGTCACGAGCAAAGCCATTCTCAATCCAATCCACTGATTTCTGAACTACCCTGATACAGATGGAACTTTGCCAAGACCAGGAATGTCAAATAGAATTGCAAACTGGATATCGGGGGATTGAGTGTGATTCAGGTAGATAAGCATGCTGTAGTTGATGCAAAGGCAGAAATTGGCGACAGCTGTGTGATTGGCCCCTTCTGTACCATCACTGCAAACACTCAAATAGGTGCCAATACACATTTGCGCTCTCACGTCGTCGTGGAGCCTCATACGGTTATCGGAGAGGACTGTGATATATATCCCTTCGTCACCCTTGGGGTGCAATCACAGGATCTCAAGCATGTCGCCGATACGATCACCTACACTGAAATCGGCAACCGCAATATCATCCGTGAATTTGTCAGCGTCCACAATGGTACGGAAGATGGTAGCTCGACCAAGGTAGGAGACGATTGCGCCCTGCTTGCCCATTCCCATGTCGCTCACAATTGTATGGTGGGTAATCACGTCGTTATGAGCCATAGTGCAACCCTCGGCGGTCACGTGACCATAGGCGATCACGCCAACATAGGCGGTCTGTCCGCCATTCACCAGTTTTGCCACGTCGGTACGGCCGCCATGGTTGGCGGGATGGGAAAAGTAGTCCAGGATGTCCTTCCATTCACCATCGCTGACGGTACTCCAGCACACATGCGCGTCATCAATAAAGTAGGAATGGAGCGTGCGGGCTACAGCACAGAAGAGATCAGTGAGGTTAGAAAGGCTTTCAGAATCCTGTTCATGCGTGAACTGAGGCTTGAAGCCGCGGTCGCAGAAGTCAAAGACGAGTTTCCTGATTCCCCGAGGGTCGCCCTTTTGATCGAAGCGATCAATTCCTCCCAACGCGGTCTGGCTCGACCAGAATCCGCAACATTCGAAATCAATGTAAGTTAAAGCAACTCATCAATACGCGTGTTTTGCCCTTTAGGGTTGTTTTGTTCCGTAGGGTATAGTGCCGTATTTAGAAAATAGGCAGACAATGATCAAAGCAATATTATGGGATTTTGGCGGTGTAATCACCTCGAGCCCTTTCGAGGCATTTAATCGCTTCGAAGCGGCGAATAGGCTGCCGAAGGACCTTATCCGCTCCATCAATGCGACTGACCCGGAAACAAATGCCTGGGCACAACTTGAGAGCAACCAGATAGGTGTCGACGAATTCGATGCCAAGTTCGCAGGTGAAGCGCTTTCCCTCGGCCATGAAGTGAGTGGCTCCCAGGTGTTGGATTTATTGTCTGGTGACCTGCGGGAAGAAATGGTTAATGCCCTGAAAATCATTAAGTCCAGGCTCCAAATCGGCTGCATTACAAACAATGTCAAAACCGGAGAGGGCCCTTCCATGACGAAGGACCCAAGCAGGGTCGCGCGTATGAATGAAGTTATGGCGCTATTTGATATTGTCATCGAATCAAGCAAGGCCGGCATCCGAAAACCTGACCCGGAAATCTACAAACTCGCCTGCAGTCATATGGACATCGAACCAGCTGAGGCCATTTTTCTGGACGACCTGGGCATTAACCTCAAACCCGCTAGAAAACTTGGCATGACGACGATTAAAGTGCTGACTGCCAAACAGGCCCTTGATGATCTCGAGGCAATACTTGGGTTTGGTCTCAGGTGAACATCCTTCTGACAGGAGGTGCTGGTTATATTGGCAGTCATACCGCTGTTGAACTGCTGAAAGAGGGGCACAGTGTTACGATCATAGACAACCTCTCCAACAGTTCATTTAAGGTGGTAGAGCGGATAGAAAAGCTCACCAACAAAAGGGTTTCTTTCTACAAAGAAGACCTGCTGTACACAACCAGGCTTAAGGATGTTCTTGATGAGCACAAGATTGAAGCCGTTATCCACTTTGCCGGCCTCAAGGCAGTTGGTGAATCCGTCAGCGAGCCCCTCACCTATTACAAGATAAATATTCTATCCACGATCAATCTCTGTGAGTCGATGATTGCTTCGGGGGTCCGGGACCTCGTTTTCTCTTCTTCTGCAACCGTCTATGGCGAGCCGATAAGGATGCCAATCGATGAGGAAACGCCGGTTATTGACGCAACTAACCCCTATGCCCAGTCTAAGGCCATGATCGAGAAGATCCTGCAGGACCTGTCAACAGCACAACCTGAATTCAATGTTGCGCTATTACGCTATTTCAATCCTGGCGGTGCTCATGTGAGCGGCGATATAGGTGAGGACCCCACCGGCATCCCAAACAACCTCCTGCCTTTTATCAGCCAAGTAGCGGTGGGCATGCGCGATAAGCTGGTCGTGTTTGGTGATGATTACCCCACGCCAGATGGCACCTGCATCCGCGACTACATTCACGTAGTCGACCTGGCAAAGGGTCACATAGCTGCAATCGAGAAGTTGAAAGAAAAGCCCGGCTTAGTTGCCTACAATCTTGGCACAGGCACTGGGTCCTCGGTATTGGATATCATCAGAGCCTTTGAATCAGCGAATAGCCTGACAATACCCTTCGTGATAGGTGCCCGACGACCAGGAGATATCCCTGTGAGCTATACGAACCCGGCCCTGGCTAAGGCTGAGTTGAACTGGCAGACGAAAAAGTCCATTGAGGATATCTGCCGCGACGCCTGGAACTGGCAGAAGCGCAATCCCAAGGGCTACAGCGAGCCTTAAACTAATAGAAGGCCTTGTCTAATCGTCAGGTTTTTCAATCCTGACTTCGGTGTTTCGTCGAACTACTGTCAAGTCTATACCTGTCTGTCAGAGCTCAACCCGAAATAAACCAACCCTGTCGGTACCCTTTTTCCGTTCACTGGTGACATAGAGGAACTTTTCGGACCGTGTAATCAGGCCCGCCTCCTGTGCATATACCGGCGGCAGAGGAATGCGTACCGGTATTTTCGAGAAGGCATCAATCCAGTTGTCTCGCCAGCCCCGCTTGAAGAGATAGGCATCCTTGTAGGTAAATACAACAGCCTTGTTACCGCGTATGTCAAATGCCGTCGGTTGGGAACGGTTTAGACCATATTTCGGATCTTCCCATTTATCCTGTTCACTGGGCTGTGGAATGGTATTGAGCAATGCCATTCGAGTGGCCCTAACCTCCTGAGTAGAAGGCTTCAGGGGGATACGATACACCTCAGCAGGGACGGTTCGCTTACTGATAAAGAGGATGGTCTCACTCTGCTCATCCACTGCCACAGACTCACAATCTCGATAACCGTTTGGGTATTGAACCTGAATTTTCCACTCAACCGGGAGAATCGCACCCATTGCCAGTGATTCCGTATCGGGTTCACGGATGATGATGAATTCAACAGTCGGTCGCCAGTGAAAATTATCACCTGTATCCGCAATCAGAAGGTAGGGTTCACCTTTGAACATGAAAGATGCGAGGTCCTCCCAGTCGACGTTTTTCTCTGTATCCACCTCCCAGAAACCAAGATCATTGCCACTGCTGTCAAGGGCAAATAGTTCCGCATCACTACCGCTATCATTAACCGAAAAAAGCACACCCGGTGAAACACTGGACTGCGCCAGACCACTGGCTTCTAGCAACCGATGATTTTCAACATCACCTTCCCAGGTAACCTCATACGAGACTAAGGGGACTTTATCTTCGCCAATGGTTGTCCCCCCTGGTCTATCGGCAAAATAGTAGCGGATGGCATTTTCAACATCGTAGCCCTGCGACAAGCCTATACCCAACCGGTATACCAAAGGTGCTGCTGAGAGCAGTAGCAGAGCGAGAAAAAAAAGGGCGACATATTTCATATCATCCGCCGGATATCCTGTACAGAAAGTGGACCTCACCGTTCGAAGGCACAGGCTCAAGCAAGGGGTCGGGTATGACCTCACCATCTATGGCAACGGCCATTTTCAAGATCTCACCTTCGCTGAGCTTTTTGTATCGCAAAAGCAGTTCGGCCACCAGGTCGCGATAGTTCGTCGCCGCAATACTCACGGAATCTTCTCCGGTAAGTAGTTGTAACTCACTAGAGAAGATAACTTTAGCCATCGTGAATAAGGGCTAAGAAGCAGCCCGCACGACAATTGAAAACGGACAAGAACTAGCTCGCATCCTGGATCGCCTTAAGCACCTTCGGTGGTGAACAGGGCAGATCTCCCATACGCACACCAATTGCATCACTTACAGCGGTAGCGACTGCTGCCAATGGTGGGATAATTCCAGTTTCACCGACGCCTCTTACACCAAATGGATGAAACGAATTGGGGACCTCGACTATAACGGTTTCGATCATCGGCAGGTCGGAAGAAAGCGGAATACGATAATCCAGGAAGCCGGCATTTTCCATTACACCATCTTCACTGTATACGTACTCCTCGTTTAAAGCCCAACCAATACCTTGTACCGCACCTCCCTGATACTGCCCTTCCACATAACTTGGATGAATGGCTTTTCCAGCATCCTGGATTGCGGTATAGCGAACAACACCGGTCTTACCGGTTTCCTTGTCGACTTCAACATCACAGAGGTGCACTGCAAAGCTGGGTCCTGCACCCCGGGCATTGATATTTGCACGTCCTGAGACCTGCCCGCCAGTTTTATCTGCAGTCTCACAAATATCAGCAACGGACAGCTTGTCACCGCTCGCAACATTGGTGGCAACGCCATCCGCCCAGTCAATCTGCTCTACGGTTACATTCCATACCGCTGCCGCCCGTTCCTTTAACTGCCGCACAACATCCTCTGCAGCTTCAATGACCGCCATGCCAGTTGCAAATGTGGTGCGGCTGCCGCCGGTGGTAGCGCTGTAGGCTATGTGTTCGGTATCCGCAACAACGGGGGTCAACCTGCTGGTATCAATGCCGAGTGTCTCTGCTGCCATCATTTGCATCGAAGCCCTTGATCCGCCTATGTCTGGTGAGCCCTCGACAATCGTTCCCGTTCCATCCGGCTTCATGTTAATGACAACACTGGACTGGCCGCCAATATTGAACCAGAACCCTGCAGCCAGCCCCCTGCCCTGGTTCTCAGCGAGGGCTTGCTTGTACTGAGGGGAATTTTTAGCCGCTTCAAGGCATTCTACAAGCCCAACAACCTTTAGCTGTGGTCCGTAGATAGTCTGGGTACCTTCCTTCGCTGCGTTTTGTAGACGAAACTCGATCGGATCGATACCAAGCTTGTCTGCCAGTTCATTTACTGCCATTTCCGCTGCAAATTCAGCCTGGGGCGCGCCCGGTGCTCGATAGGCTGCGGCTTTTGGCTTATTGACAACAACGTCATAACCTTCAACGTACATATTCTCAACATCATAGGGCGTGAAGGCCGTCATACAGCCGGGACCCATTGGCGATCCCTTAAACGCACCTGCTGCATAGTTGAGTTGCGCCTGCATCGCGGTGATCGTGCCATCCTTCGTGGCACCAATTTTGACCCGGCTGCGAGTTGCTGAGCCAGGACCTGATGCCCTGAAAACTTCGTCTCGGGTCATCGCCATCTTCACTGGTCTGCCTGATTTTTTGGACAGCATCAGCGCAACCGGTTCCAGGTAGACCGTTGTTTTGGCCCCAAAACCGCCCCCGATCTCACTGGCAACCACCTTCAGCTTGCTCAAGTCCATGCTAAGCAGCGTCGATATGATTGCGCGCACATCGAAATGACCCTGGGTCGAACACCAGACCATTGACTGGCCATCCTCATCATAACGAACCGTCGTTGCATGCGGCTCTATATATCCCTGGTGTACGGTGGGTGTACTGAAATCCCGCTCAACAACAACATCTGCTGCGGCAAACCCAGCATCAACATCACCCTTCTTTAACTCCATCCTGCTGGCGATATTCGATGCCTTCTCCGGTTGTTCCGCCAGACCCTGGGTAAAGAGATCATCATGCAGTAGTGGTGAATCCGGCTTCATGGCTTCTGCAATATCCAGCACCGGCATTAGGACATCGAAATCAATTTCGATTAGCGACAGTGCTGCCTCAGCAGCTGCCTCAGATTTTGCTGCAATAGCAGCAATGGCATGTCCGTGGTAGAGCACCTTATCATCGGCAAGGACGTTTCTTGACAGGTCTTTAAAGTCTACCTGACCTTCTCCAACTGCAAACCCGCCAGCGGAGACCGCGGGAAAATCCTGGTGAGTCACGACGGCCATCACGTCCGGGTGCGCTTCGGCCTTGCTGGTATCAATATTTTTTATTCGCGCGTGCGCGTGAGGGCTGCGTAGGATCTTCCCCCAGATCATACCGGGTAGCGAGAGGTCAGCACCAAAGTCAGCTCGCCCAGTAACCTTGTCAAACCCATCCGGCCGAATGGTTCTCTGTCCTATGTATTTGTATTCTTGTGATTCGCTCATCTCTACGCCCCTCCTCTCATTACCTCGGCAGAATCCATGACTGCACGAATAATCTTGTCGTAGCCTGTACAACGACAAAGGTTACCGGCAAGGTAATATCTGACTTCTTCTTCCGTCGGATCAGGGTTTTCTTCAAGCAAGGCTTTGGTTGAAACTATCAGACCAGGTGTGCAGATCCCGCATTGCAGGGCTGCGTGCTCAAGGAACTTTTCCTGGATAATATGGAGGTTCTCCTTATTGCTGACGCCCTCCACCGTTCCAATTTCAGCCCCCTCTGCTTCAACACCAAGTACCAGGCAGGAGCATACCAGCCGACCATTCATTGTAACCGAACAGGCGCCACAGTCTCCGGAACTACAGCCTTCCTTTGTTCCAGTCAGCTGTAGTTCGTTGCGCAAGACTGAGAGCAGCGTTTCATTCGGTTCACACAGAAATTCAGTGTCCTCTCCGTTAACCGTTGTTGTTACGTGTGTTTTTGTCATCTCTAGTTACCCCTTGCTCGCTCTGCAGCGGTGGACGCCGCTCGTTTCGCAAGTACACCGACAACGTGACGCCGATATTCTGCAGTTCCCCGCCTGTCACTTATGGGCTTTGCCGCGGCGCTCGCCGCATCGGCCAGCACCAGTAGTGCCTCATCATCGACCTTAGTGCCAATGAGTGCCTGGGCCGCAGCAGGAACGAGGATAGCGGTGGGTGCGACTGCTCCTAAACTGATCCTGGCTGCAGCGCAGGTTCCATCGTCATCAAGCGTAATGCTGGCCCCGACGCCAGCTACGGCTATATCCATTTCAGTTCGCGGTATGAATCGCAGATAGGCATCGGAAGTGCCATCAGCGGGCCTTGGTACTTCTATCACCCGGACGAGCTCACCCTTACCGAGGCAGTTTTCGCCTACACCTGTCACAAAATCTTCAATAGCAATGCGCCTTTCACCTGATGGCCCGACAATGACACAACTGGCACTATTGGCAATCAGCGCAGGAATACTGTCTGCTGCGGGAGATGCATTGCACAGGTTGCCACCGACACTGGCACGGCCCTGAACCTGTGTTGAGCCAATCAACTGAGCGGCCTCTACCAGCCCTGGGTAGACAGAACGAATATCATCACGGGAGAAAAATTCTGCACAGGCCATACCCGGCCCCAAATGCAGCCCCTCTTCATCAAGGGTAGACTCCATTAATTCAGAGATTTTCTTCAGATCAACCACCAGGCAGGGCTCATTTTTCTGAGCCTGCAATTGAATAATCAGGTCTGTGCCCCCTGCCAGCGGTCGTGCGGGTATTTTTGCACCGGCCAGCAGTGCAACAGCACCCTGAACAGAATCAGGTGCTTCATATACAACGGAAACCATCTTTCCTCCTTCCTAGGAATAAAAAATCGGTCAAAATAACCTATGGGCTGTCACCACTATATATATCATGCCCCATCTACCAGCGCTATGGGGCGGCCCGGGATAATTCTGCGGAAGTGATACAATCATCAGACTATCGAGTTGGAGCTAGTGCTTGTTTAAGTGCCTGAAGAATTTTTTTTCGTCATCTAGAGATGAGCATTTTCTAAAATTTGTATCCGTCGCCCGGCAGGATGAGCACATTCGCGCTCAGCTCATTTCCATTCTGAGCCAGGACGCATTCAATCGAAAATCAAGCCTGAACACCTGGATTCGAAGCATGCAGTTTCAGCAGGCACCTGAGTCCTTTGTTCATGCAGCAACCCGTTTGCTCGAGGATGACGTCGCTGACAAAGCGTTACAGTTGTTGTCTGAGGCTCAGGAGCAACTCCCTCAAGGCAATACCCAGGTGAAAAATGGATAAACAGGTTTCTTTTGAAGATGAGCCACTGATGCTGGTGGACATGGATGGCATGGAAGTAGGCAATCTCAGCAAGGATGCCTGCCACAAGGACAAAGGCATTCTGCATAGAGCCTTCTCAATCTTCATCCTGGATGCAAAGGGCAATGTCCTGATACAACAGCGCAGCCAACAGAAAAAGTTATGGCCACTCTACTGGTCTAATAGCTGCTGCAGCCACCCCCGCCTCGGCGAGAAAATTGAGGATGCGGCAAACCGAAGGCTGGAGCAGGAACTCAGCATCAGGGTGGAGTTGACGCAGCACTATGAGTTTGAATACAGAGCGGACTACGAAGATATTGGTGCAGAGCACAAGCTCTGTGCGGTTTTCACCGGTATTAGCACTGGCAAAATCAAAGTAAACAGTGACGAGATTGCCGCATGAGAAGTGGACACCAGTAGAGGATTTAGCAGCCAAAATGAACACTGATGCTCATCAGTTTACCCCCTGGCTGAAATTAGAATGGGATCACCTGACCCGGCATTATTCATCCGCGCTGTTAGCAGGCTAAATGCATGATCGAAATAAGAGAAGCCAGACCCGAAGAAGTGCCTGTCATTGCTGAATTTAACCAGGCCATGGCACTGGAAACTGAGAACAAACATCTTGATGGAAAGGTAATTCTCGCCGGCGTTACACGAATGATCCAGGACCGAGAGCTTGGCTTCTATCTCGTTGCCCTGATTGAAGATGATATCGCCGGTTGCCTAGGTATTACGACCGAGTGGAGCGACTGGCGTGACGGTCTCTTCTGGTGGGTCCAAAGTGTTTATGTTTCACCAGAGTTCAGAGGCAAGGGGGTATTCAGCAAACTTTATCAACGGGTCAAGGAGCTCGCAAAGCGGGACAAAGGCATTTGTGGCATTCGCCTGTATGCCGAGAAAGAAAACGAAAGAGCAATCAGAACCTATCGCAGACTGGGCATGTCAGTAACTGACTATCGCCTGCTGGAAGAGTTGTTCTGAATGCCTTCACTAGTGCTGATAAAATGGCGCCGTGTCATTCGCTGACTGAA
This sequence comes from Gammaproteobacteria bacterium, assembly GCA_002725995.1. GTDB lineage: Bacteria > Pseudomonadota > Gammaproteobacteria > Pseudomonadales > Azotimanducaceae. Next base: position 39,041 of record PBRQ01000026.1, on the reverse strand, counting down.
ACAACCGGCACCTAGACGATCGCTACGAGCAACCCCATGAATTTAGGAAACTATAAAACATCACCTCAGATATATGATGAATTGCTAACGAGAAAGAACAGGGCCAGACCCGGGCTGGGAGACCTGTCGAAGTTCCTTAAGAAAAGTTCATTGAAAGACCTGAATACACGACGTCATGATGCGGAACTGGCAATCCGGACTATGGGTATCACCTTCACCATCTACAATGAAGGCGAGAATATTGATCGCGAATGGCCATTCGATATTATCCCGCGAACAATCATGCGGCGTGAGTGGCAGCGAATTGAAGTCGGTTTGAAGCAGCGCCTGACTGCGCTCAATCACTTTATTTCCGATATCTACAACGATGAGAAAATCCTCAAGGATAAAGTTATTCCCCGGGAAATCCTTGCGTCCTCCAGAGACTTTCACAAGGAGTGTGTTGGGGTCAAACCTAAATTTGGTGTCTGGGCCCATATCTGCGGCTCTGATCTAATCCGCGATACGGATGGTAGCATCTTTGTTCTGGAGGACAATTTGAGGGTACCCTCTGGTGTTTCTTACATGCTGGAGAATCGCAACATCAGCAAACGGGTTCTGCCGGAGTTGTTCAAGGATTATAACATCCTTCCTATGGATGACTATCCAACACATCTATTTGACACTCTAAGCTCAATTTCCCCAAGGCCAAAAGACTTTCCTGAAGTTGTCGTACTGACACCCGGTATTTACAACTCTGCTTACTTCGAACATTCCTTTCTGGCTCAAAGCATGGGAGCCGAACTTGTCGAAGGCTCAGACCTCCTGGTAGGGGACGATGATTGTGCCTACATGAAAACCGTAGAAGGTCTTTCCCGCGTTGATGTTATCTATCGCCGCATTGACGATCAATTTCTCGATCCTGATGTTTTTAAGGCTGAATCAACACTGGGGGTGCGCGGGCTGATACGCGCCTGGAAGAAAGGCAATGTTGCCCTGGCAAATGCACCCGGTGCCGGCGTTGCAGATGATAAGGTTATCTACACTTATGTACCCGATATGATTCGATACTACCTCAGTGAAGAGCCTGTCTTGCGAAATGTCCCGAGCTACATGTGCTCCGACAAAACACAGCTTCAACATGTGCTCCAAAATATCGAAAAACTGGTGGTAAAACCCGCAAACGAATCCGGTGGTTATGGCATGTATATCGGGCCGGGGGAAAGCAAAAGCCATACTGCAAAAATGAAACGGCTGATCAAAGCGAACCCAAGAAATTACATCGCCCAACCGATAGTTAATTTGTCGACGGTGCCAACGCTTTGTGAATCGAGCATAGAGCCAAGGCATGTAGATCTGCGCCCATTCATTCTACAGAGTGACCGGTCGTTCGTTACCGCAGGAGGGCTCACTCGTGTCGCCCTTGTCAAGGGCTCGCTGGTGGTCAATTCATCACAGGGTGGTGGCAGCAAGGATACATGGATAATTGAAGAAACCGGGAGATCAGGATAAATATGCTTTCTCGCGTCGCAGAAAGGATGTACTGGTTCGGACGTTACCTCGAACGGGTAGAAAATACTGCCCGCCTGATTAGTGTCAACACCAACCTGATGCTCGACCTGCCCAAGGTGAAATTCATCTGGGGAAGTCTGATCAGCATTACAGGATACGAAAAACAATTTGCCAAGCGTTTCAGCATCAAAGACGAGCGAAACGTTATCAAGTTTCTGCTTGAGGATGAATCCTGCTCAATAAGGAAGTCGGTGACGATGGCGCGGGAAAATGCCAGAACCAGTCGCGAAGTTATGCCCAACGAAGCCTGGGAAAAAATTAATCAGTTGTACCTGTACCTGGACAAGAATATTGACAACGGCATTAGACGAGGCGGTCGTCATAACTTCCTGTCGGATGTGATGAGGCAGTCTCATGAACTCACCGGTTACCTGGCGGGCAGCATGAGCCGCAACACTGCCTATAACTTTATAAAGATAGGCCGCAACCTTGAGCGAGCGGATATGACCACTCGAATACTTGATGTAGGTTGCCTGAACCTGCTCAACCAGGATCACCCGGAAATAGCAGAGTATGATAATATCCTCTGGATGAACGTACTCAAGTCCCTAACCGCATACCAGATGTATCGGCAACATGTTCAGGACAGGGTAAATGGTGAAGATGTGGTCAATTTCATGGTCAAGGATCAAAAGTTCCCTCGAGCTGTGGCGCACTGCCTGGGAGAAGTGCATCTTTGCTTTGAGGGACTGCCCAAATCCGATCTCCCTATAAGAAGTGTCGCCCATACGCTGCGGTTAATTAGCAACAATGACCTCATCGCACTGCTAAACGACTCAATACTTCATACCTTTATCGATGAAATGCAACTGGATCTAAACGAGATTCATCAACAGGTTTCAACCACCTGGTTTAGCCATGATTCCTCAACATCTGGCTAGCCTTCCTAGTACAGAAAATAGCTAGTTTTCGGCGGACTGATCCCAGGCCTTGCTCCAGGCAATCGGTGGCAGATTATTGAAGGCTTCCCTCAGCCGATCATCCCAACTGGAAGTCAACTGCCGGAGATATTCACTGGATTCCTCGAAGCGATATCGCCTCTCAGCATTCAAACTGCCCTCAGCATACATGAGCACTTCGATGGGCGGACCCACGGTGAGATTACTGCGCATGGTTGAGTCCATGGAAACAAGTCCACAAAGAGCGGCCGTTTCAAGCGTAATGTCCGAGCCAATAATTCGATCAAGAATCGGCTTGGCATACTTGCTCTCTCCGATTTGCAGGAAGGATGTATCCTTTGACGTGGTGATGTGGTTTCCCTGAGGATAAACCAGAAAAGCCCCCTGTTTTTGCCCGGATAGCTGACCGCCAACAATAAAACTGGCCTCATATTTGGCGCCGCCGCCCGTATGTTTTTCCTGCTGTTCAAGGCTTATACCGCCAACATAGTCGGCCGCATCTTCAAGTGAAGGTATTGTTAGAAGATTTGACTGAACCCCCTGCTTGATGTCCTTTTTTAACTGCCCTATGACACCCTGAGTAGTGGCCAGATTTCCAGCAGCTAGGACAATTATCTGGCGTTCACCATCATTACCAAAGGTGAACATCTTGGAATAGGTAGAAACATTGTCAACACCGGCGTTAGTTCGGGAATCACTAACAAAGCAGAGCCCAGCATCAATACGGATCGCAACACAATATGTCATCGGGTGAAGGTGCCTACATGGTTGCCGTAGCGTTTGCCGAGCCTAGTGACACTGCAAGGTAAGTTTCGATCTCATCTTTAGCAATATTGTCCGGATCACTAAACTGAATACCAACTCCGGGGGTATGGGGGCTCTTGACGCCTTTCTTGGCAATCCATACGACTTTTCCGGCAACTGGAATTTTCTCTGATTTGTCCATCAAGTTGAGAAGGATGAACACGTCATCACCCAACTCGTATTCGGTACGGTTGGCAATAAACAGTCCGCCGTTCTTGATGAAGGGCATATAATAATTGTGCAAGACGACCTTGTCCTTGATCTTCAAGGCGATCATCGCCTTCTTCGCACCACCCCTGGCCAATTTAACCATTCAATCCACTTCTGTATTTCAATCTATGATCGGGAGAAATTCTGCCTGATGCATAGCCAATCTACAAGCGATCAAGGCCCTAATATCAACCATTGGTCTGAGTCACATCGGTGAGCTTTATCATCAGTGATTCCAAAAGCAGTTGCTGGTTAGGGTTCGAACTGCCACTTATTGCTGCTCGACAGGCATTGATAGATTCAAGCACCAGTAGTATTGCCGTAGCATCATAGCACCTAGAAATACTATCGATTAAAGGCACTATCTCTTTGTTTTTTAACATTTTATTAGAATGTGACAAATTCGATTTAAGAGCATCAGAAAAGAGTTGATAGAGACTATCATAGACCTCGAAGGGAAATTTCTTATTGAACAGGCTCGACGCGCAGGCAACTGCGGTGATACTGCCCTCGATCAAATCCCGCGTCTCCTTTATGACCTTTTCACGTCTTAGAAGGTAATCATCATCAACTTGGTTCACTACCTTCAGCGGCGCACCTGCTGCCACCGCCAGCAACATTGAGACGTCGACACTGGATTCATAGTTCGATTGCAGCCATGGGATCGCTTCTTCCTCTCCGGGTACAGGAAAATCGATTCGCTGGCTTCGACTTCGGATGGTTGGCAGAAGGCGCCCTGGTTGGTCGGTGACAAGGATAAAAAATGTGCCCGGTGCAGGCTCTTCCAGGGACTTTAAAAGTGCATTGGCAGAATTTACATTCATACGCTCCGCTGGATAAAGGATGGCGACCTTACTTCCCCCCTGCTGCGAGGTCTGCGCAGCCCAATCAGAAAGGCTTCGAATCTGATCTATGACAATCAACTTTGACTCTTCTGGGCGCACAACTCTCAAGTCCGGGTGCGTGCCAGCCTTAACGAGGTTGCATGGCGCACATTGCTCACAGGCTTGCCCCTCATCTGGATTGACGCAGAGCAACTGCGCACCGAGGGCAAAGGCAAAATTCTTCTTGCCAATATCAGCGATGCCGGCAAAAAGAAGTGCGTGCGGCAACCGAGAAGCTGCAATCTGCTGCTGCAGCCTCTGCCTCTGCAACTGCTGCCAGGGCAGAAATCTAGCCTGGGGGAAATCCAAATCACTCATGGTATACCGCCATTAATCGGCATCCAGCAAGGCTGTAAGGACGCTGAGAATTTCTGACTGTACTTTTTCCAGTGTCTGGTCAGCATTTATGATGTGGCATCGCGCCTCGGACTTGCCTCTGGCGATAAAGACTTCCCTTACCCGCTTGAAAAAGTCTGTATGCTCGCTTTCAAAGCGATCCTTTGCGCCAACATTCTCGGCACGAGACAGGCCTGTCTCCACTGGCAGATCCAGAATAAAGGTACAGTCCGGACAAAAGTCCTTCAGCACCAAAGCCTCCATGCGAGCAATCAACTCAAGTGGAAGGCCTCGGCCACCTCCCTGGTAGGCATAACTTGAATCCGTAAAGCGGTCACAGATGACCCACTTGCCACCCGCGAGACCTGGTTCAATGACCTGCTCCACGTGCTGCGCGCGGGATGCGAACATCAGCAACAACTCGGTTAATGCACCCATCCCTTGCTGTTCCTTATTCAGAAGCAGCTTGCGAATGCTTTCTCCGAGCCCTGTGCCACCCGGTTCCCGGGTCATCAGTGACGGTATACCCCTGGCATCCAGGATCGATTGGATAAATGCCATATTGGTCGACTTGCCAACCCCTTCGATACCCTCAATGGTGATAAGACGACCTCTCAAGGGCGAGAACTCCTGTAGTTATTAGTACGACCCTGTTTTTGATATCGCCTGACTGCTTCATTGTGCTCATCCAGGTTCACAGAGAATTGGCTGCTACCATCGCCCCTGGCTACAAAGAAATGATAGCCACTTGGCTCAGCATGTAACGTCGCCGCGATAGCGGCCTTGCCGGGCATACAGATAGGAGTAGGCGGCAACGCTTCATGGACATAGGTATTATACGGGTGTCCATCCTTCAGGTGCGACCTGCGCAAATTGCCATCAAATTCAGGACCCAATCCATAGATAACCGTCGGATCCGACTGCAGGCGAATATTCTTACTTAAACGATTCAGGAATACCCTGGCTACGGGGCTTCGATCAGAGGGGAAACCCGTTTCCTTTTCGACAATAGACGCAAGAATAAGTGCTTCATACGGGCTACTTAAAACCTCGCCAATTGTCCTCGTCTGCCACTGAGCGGCCACTATGGACTTCATCTTCTGGTGAGCCCGACGCAGTATTTCGATATCAGCCTCGCCCTTTGTATAGTGGTAGGTATCCGGGAAAAACTGACCCTCCGGATGCAGCCTGGGTTTTCCCAATAATTTCATCAAACCGCTGTCCGTTACTGATTCGAGAGTCTGCTCCAAATCCTGATTCTCAGCCAAATAATCGCGCCAGCGCTTGAAGGTCCAACCTTCTGGAAATGTTATATGCCGCTGCCTGACTTTCCCTGACCGAAAAAGCTGAAGCAGGTCTCTGATGTCCATGCCAGGGAGCAACTGATACTCTCCAGCCCTGATAGGGCCGTTTCTCCCGGTAAACCCACCGTAGTATCTGAACAACCTGCTGCTGACAGGCAGCAGATCAAGTTCAGCTAAAGCGTTGGCGACGGAACCAATGGTGGCACCCCTCTTAACTTCAAAAAAAGTAGAACCCAGAACGATGAGCGGCCTGCTCAATTCACGCTTAAGGTATACCGCCAGGGAAGATGAGAAAAGAACCACAGCAAAAACAGCAGCCAGCAGGATTTTGTTAATCAGGTTCATCTCTTCCCCAAAAAGGCCTGTATCAAGTCACCAGTCGACGGACCCCACCTAGATCTGCCGGAAGATCAAGGTGCCATTTGTACCACCAAAACCAAATGAATTAGTGAGGCAGGTTTCAAGCTTCAGATCCCTTGAAGTGTGCGGTACATAGTCGAGGTCACAATCATCACCAGGATCATCAAGGTTTATAGTCGGTGGTACCACTTGATCCCTTAGTGCTAGCACGGTGATTACCGCCTCTATGGAACCAGCGGCACCCAGTGCATGGCCTATCATCGATTTGGTGGAACTGACAGCTACCTTTTGTGCCCCAGCACCCATGATTGTCTTGATTGCCAGTGTTTCCGCCACGTCACCCAGCGGGGTAGATGTGCCGTGGGCATTGATATAGCCAATTTCCGATGCATCAATCTGGGCGTCATGAATGGCATTCTTCATCGACAAAGCGCCACCCTCTCCGCTTTCTGCAGGAGAGGTCATATGACTGGCATCTCCACTCATACCAAACCCAGCCAGTTCACAATAGATGTCCGCCCCGCGTGCTCTCGCATGCTCATACTCTTCCAATACCATAACCGCGGAGCCATCACTAAGGACAAATCCATCCCTGTCTTTATCCCAGGGACGACTGGCAAGTTCCGGCTCATCATTCCTCGTGGACAGGGCTCTCATCGCTGCAAAACCCGCAATAGTCGTTGGTGACATTGATTTCTCACTGCCACCGGCAAGCATGGCATCCGCGTCACCATGCGCTATCATCCGCGCGGCAAGACCGATGTTGTGTACTCCGGTGGTGCAGGCCGTGGTAACGGCTATATTTGGTCCCTTCAGGCCATACTTGATTGACAGATGACCAGCAACCATATTAATGATGCAGGAGGGTACAAAAAATGGAGAGACACGAGATGGACCCCGTTTTCGTACCACTTCTTGACAGGCTTCAATCGTCACGATGCCACCAATACCTGAACCAACGGCGACACCTATGCGATGACTATTTTCATCGGTAACTTCAAGCCCTGCATTCTCCATGGCCTGAATGCCAGTAACCAGCCCGTATTGAATGAACCCGTCCATTCGTCTGGCTTCTTTTGCCGGTATATAGTTTGATATATCAAATTCGGGCACCGAGCCGCCAAAGCGAACAGGAAACGCTTCCGCATCAAAGGCACTAATAGAGGAAATGCCACTCTTGCCGGCCAGCAACCCCTCCCAGGAATCCTTGAGCGTTGATCCAAGTGGCGTAATCATGCCAAGCCCGGTAACAACGACTCTTCGATTTTTCAAAGCCTTCTCCTGACCTAAATAAAAAACCGCATTCACCCAGGGAAAATGCGGTTCTATTATCTAAACTGAACGCCTAAGAATGACTTTCAATGTAGTCGATGGCTTCTTTTACTGTCGTGATTTTCTCAGCTTCTTCATCAGGAATTTCGGTCTCAAACTCCTCCTCGAGTGCCATGACAAGTTCAACGGTGTCGAGAGAATCAGCACCAAGGTCTTCCACAAAGGAAGCTTCGGAGGTTACTTCTTCCTCCTTAACTCCTAACTGTTCACACACCAGTTTCGTCACTCGTTCTACTATGGTACTCATGCGTCGGTTTACTCCTGTAAATGCAGTCAAGCTGCGCTAGTTTAATTAAATGCCAGTTGTTGTATCAAGTACTTTTGCCGTCATATTGCCATGAGGGGAATCCTGCTAGTTCATGTACATTCCACCGTTTATGTGGATTGTTTCTCCTGTGATATAGCCCGCGCTATCACTAGCGAGAAAAGCAGTAACCGCCGCCACCTCACCCGTTTCGCCAAGCCTCCCGGCTGGTATCCTGCTGAGAAGCAGCTCTTTTTGTTCTTGCGGCAACTGCTCAGTCATATCAGTAGCAATGAATCCGGGCGCAATACAGTTGACCGTAATACCCCGTGAGCCCAATTCGCCAGCCAGGGATCGGCTGTATCCTTCCATGCCGGCTTTAGCCGCAGCGTAGTTGCTCTGCCCGGGATTACCAGAACTTGCGACCACGGAACTGATATTGATAACTCGCCCCCACCTGGCCTTGGTCATGCCGCGTAAACATGCCTTGGTTACGCGGTAAACTGAACCAAGGTCCGTATCTATGACAGTTCCCCACTCCTCTTCCTTCATTCGCAATGCGAGGTTATCCCTCGTAATACCCGCATTGTTGACCAGCACTAGGGGCGCAGCGTGGTTCTTCTTGATAGCGACAAACAATGCTTCTATCGAAACCGGGTCGGAAACATCCAGGACATAACCCTTTCCATTGTCGCCAAGTGATTCCGATATGCGCTCGGCTCCCGCTTCTGAGGTAGCCGTGCCTATAACCTCCATGCCCTGTTGAGCCAGCAAAGAAGCAATGCTCTTGCCAATACCCCGGCTGGCTCCAGAGACAAGTGCGACTCTCTTTTCTCGAGATTCCGTCACATCGAAACCTCATCTAGGAGTGAATCGAGCGAATCAAGTGAATTGACGCTATAGGAGGCTAGCGACTTTTCAATTCGGCGATTAAAGCCCGAAAGCACCATTCCTGGCCCACACTCGACAATCATGGATATTCCATCTGCTGCAATTCTCCTTATTGTATCGCTCCACAGGACGGCGCTATACATCTGCCGGACAAGATTGTTTCGGATACTTTCTGGTTCATCGCAATAATCCGCATCAACATTCTGCACAATTCTTATTTGCGGTGTCGCAAAGGTAACATCAGCCAATGCACCCGCCATCAAGTCTGCTGCTGGTCGCATCAGGCTACTATGGAACGGGGCACTTACGGCCAGGGGAAGCGCGCGTTTTGCGCCAGCCTGTTTACATGCCTGTGAAGCGACTTCCAATGCTCGAGTTTGCCCAGCTATAACAACTTGCCCAGGGGTATTAAAATTTGCTGCCTCCACAACGCCCGAACATTCCGAACAGACAGCCTTCACCTCTTCATCACCCAGGCCAAGAACTGCTGCCATTCCACCTTCCCCTACCGGCACGGCATTTTGCATTAAGCGACCACGCTTTGAGACCAGGGAAACCGCATCTGAAAACTGCAGCACAGAGGCCGCGACCAGGGCAGAATATTCTCCCAGGCTATGACCAGCCACGACTTCTGGAACCGGAGTTCCTTTTTCCAATGCGAGGCGCCAGAGTCCAACGGAAGCTGCAAGTAATGCAGGTTGAGTGAACTCAGTCTGATCTAATTTTTCAGCAGGTCCATCCTGTACCAATGCCCACAAATCATAATCGAGGACCGCAGATGCTTCAGCAAAAGTGGGGGCTAACGCAGTCTTCGCATCCTCCAACATGCCTACCTTCTGGGAACCCTGGCCAGGAAATACATATGCCAGTTTACTCATGTCCCTTCTCTAAATAGTGGCAGGAAGAATTTCCTGGACTACTCACCAGTGGTATGAACGACCTTTTTACCGCGATAAAAACCATCAGCTGTAACGTGGTGGCGTACGTGAGTCTCACCGGTGGTACTGTCTTCTGACAGAGCAGGTCCTTTTAGTGAATCGTGCGAACGGCGTTGACCACGTCTTGAACGGGTAACTTTACTCTTCTGAACAGCCATAGCCTGCTCCCTTCCTTAATTATCAGTATCTTCATGCATTCTTGACAATGCGGCAAAAGGTCGATGCGTATCTCTTACGTCTTCATCAGAGGTCTTATGAAGCTCAACCTCTGATTCACATTCAGCTTCACCATGTCTTGATACCATCGGCAGGCTGATTATCAGTTCATCTTCGATCAGGTCAACCAGTTCTACCAGTTCACCTTCAACGACCAATCCATCCTGGCCCTGGTCCAACTGGGACAAGGCCAGATTCGAGTTAACAAGAATCTGCTGGAAACCTATTTCCATCGGGTACTTCAGCATTTTCATACAAGCCTGGCAAATCAGGCTTACTTCTACACTTGCCTCACCGACGATCAAAGCCTGCTTCTCTATCTTCTTGAACTCCAGCCTGGTCTGTACGTTTCCCTGATTGCTTTCAAGCAACTGTACAAGTCGTGAAAATCGATTTAAGGCAATACTACCTTGCAGTATGGTCCGGTCACTCACCATTTTACGATGATTGACCCGCTCCGGAAGAGGCCCTGTTAACATAACGGGCGCATCTTAGGCATCCGACCTTGCCCTGTCAAATGGTAATATCGCCTTTTGTAACAACAAGATAGCATTACTAAACGAGGCGAAACTCTTGCATCCAGTTTACCCCCCAAAAGTCATCCTGGCATCTACTTCACACTACCGGAAGGAACTCCTTGATAAACTCAAAATTCCGTTTCAACAACTTGATCCAGACTATGAAGAATGCGACCAGCCGGGGGAGTCTCCTCTCCAAAAGGCCTCCCGTTCTGCCCTGGGCAAGGCGCAGTCAATTATTACTGCGAACAAAGTAGACCCGCCATTTGTTGTAATTGCCTCAGACCAGGTAGCGCATATGGATGATATGCGCTTTGGGAAGCCAGGTCATGCCGAGGAAGCCAGCCGCCAGCTGGCTGTCTGCAGCGACAACTGGGTTTCGTTCACCACCGCTATTTGCCTGATCAATGATTCGGGACGAATCAAGCAGGCAATTGAGTCCTTCAAGGTCCTATTTCGTCCACTAGAGCAAGAGGAAATTGAAACCTACCTCGATATTGACCAACCATTTGACTGCGCCGGAAGCATCAAGGCAGAGTCTCTGGGTATATCCCTCTTGCAGGATTGCCATGGTCGAGATATCAATACACTGTACGGCCTGCCCCTGATGCTGCTCCAGGAAACTCTGGCTCAGCTTGGCTGGCCACTTTCGACCCTAAGATAAGAAACCCCCTCTGTTAAATGTGCTCGGCTGACTTTATCTCGTCCATCAACTGCTGCATCTGACTATCCAGTGGCGCTTCCACCTGCAGGTGCGGATACTCACCAAGTGCAGGAATTTCCAGCCGCGAGGCATGCAGCATCATGCGCCTCAGCCCCCGGCCTTGCAGACTCCTGTCCCTATCTTCAAAACCGTACTTGTCATCTCCAACCACGGGATACCCCGCGTACCGGCAATGTACCCTGATTTGATGCGTCCTCCCTGTAACGGGTATTGCTTCGAGGATACTGAATTGCCCATCACCAACCAGGTTTCGAAATTCCGTGTGACATTCCTTGCCCCCGGCCTGAACCCTGCTGACCCGCTCCCCACTTCGCAATATGTTCCTGGCAATCGGCACTTTTATATGTTGCTTGCGGCGTGGCCAACTGCCGTGGGTGATAACGGTGTAGAACTTCTTCAAGCTGGTTTTACGCTGCAGCTCCGCCTGTAATAGCTTCAGAAAGGACCTTCGCTTAGCAACCATCAAACAGCCCGAAGTTCCACGGTCTAGCCTGTGAACAAGCTCCAGGTGTGGATCCTGAGGGCGGATTTGGCGTAGCGATTCAATGATTCCGGCTGATATACCACTGCCGCCATGCACAGCCACCCCCTCCGGCTTATTGATAATTAGCATCACCTTATTTTCATAAATGATTGTTTTTTCTATATTATTCTCCACTCTTTTGTTGCGTAAGTTACTCTTTTCGCCGACTCTGACAGGCGGAATCCTCAGTATGTCGCCAGCTTGAAGCCTGGCATGTGGTTTAACACGCCCCCCATTCAGGCGAACCTCTCCCTTGCGGATTATTCGATAAATCCGCGATTTTTGGACACCCTTCAGGGTCCGCAGAAGGTAGTTGTCAACTCGCTGCCCGGAATAGTCTTCCTCTATTTCAACAAGCTGCACTCCCCTTGATTTTGCTCTCTCTTGGCTCATATTCTGCTTCTATAGTGCTGGCTACTTTGATCAGACACGGTTTACTGCTATTATTGGCTCCAGGCGGCTCAATATATCAACTGTTTAACTGAATCATTCAACCGTCGACACACGTGTTCTACGGGCAAATTATTGCATAAAAGAATTCAAGGAATCTCCAGCAAGGAACCATATTGGAATTGCTGGGTAAGTATAACCGCGTTCAACTGACCGCGACCAAGAATTGTCAAATCAGTTTATTGCTACAACAGAGTTCTAGGAAGTCATTATTTAGCAAGAGTATTATCTTCAACCCCACTTCATTAGGGAATATTCTTGATCATAAAGAATCTACCACTGTTGCATAGAAGAACAATAAACAACAATAGGAGACGCAACGCACAACTTGTGCTGTAAGCTATTTTAGGACCCAGGATTTGGCGATTCGCTTGGTTGTGGCATTTAGGACGCCCACATAAGTGATATCGTAATGAAAAGAATGTTAATAAATGCAACTCACACAGAGGAGTTGCGAGTCGCCCTTGTAGATGGGCAAAAACTGTACGACCTGGACATTGAGAACCGAGCCAGGGAACAAAAAAAAGCCAATATTTACAAGGCGTGCATTACCCGGGTCGAACCGAGTCTGGAAGCCGCTTTCGTCGACTTTGGCGCCAATCGCCACGGATTTCTCCCCCTTAAAGAAATCTCCAGAGAACACTTTGCAATTCCGCCTTCAAGAATTAAAGGGCGAATCAATATTGCTGAAGTAGTCAAAGAAGGCCAGGAGATGATAATCCAGGTCGACAAGGAAGAACGCGGTAACAAGGGCGCAGCGTTGACAACATTTTATAGCCTCGCTGGCAGGTACCTTGTGCTAATGCCCAATAACCCAAGGGCAGGCGGAATCTCACGCCGGATCGAGGGCGAAGAACGTGACCTGTTGCGGGACGCAATGTCAAAGCTTGATATTCCCAAAAACATGGGAGTCATCATCCGCACCGCTGGCCTCGGAAGGACTGCTGAAGAACTTCAATGGGACCTGCACTACCTTCTGCAACTTGCAGAGGCTGTTGATAAGGCTGCAATGGGAAAAAAGGCGCCTTTCCTTATTTATCAGGAAAGTGATGTCATCATCCGTGCCATCCGGGACTACCTTCGGGATGATATTGGTGAAATATTGATTGATACTGATGAAGCGCTGGAACAGGCAAATCAGTTTATCACTCAGGTAATGCCGCAGTACGCGTCTAGACTCAAGCGATACGAAAGTGATGTTCCTCTCTTCAATCGATACCAGATTGAAGGGCAGATAGAATCTGCATTTCAAAGGGGCATTAGCCTGCCTTCCGGCGGCTCAATCGTAATCGATCCAACTGAAGCGCTTGTTTCGATCGATATCAATTCCGCCAGGGCCACACGGGGAGCAGATATTGAGGAAACAGCCCTGAATACAAACCTGGAAGCTGCTGATGAAGTCTGTCGTCAGTTGCGACTACGCGATATCGGCGGACTGATCGTTATCGACTTTATTGATATGAGCTCGACTAAAAACCAGCGACTGGTCGAAAACCGGATGCGTGATGCGCTGCAGGTCGACCGCGCCAGGGTGCAGGTTGGCAGAATATCCAAATTCGGGTTATTGGAGATATCCCGTCAAAGGCTGAGACCTTCGTTGGGTGAAACTAGCGGCATAGTTTGTCCTCGTTGTAGCGGTCTCGGCACTATCAGAGACATTGAATCATCGGCCCTTGCCGTGATTCGTATGGTTGAGGAGGCAGCTCTCAAGGACACCAGCACTGAAATCCGCACATTCCTACCCATATCTGTTGCCTCATTCCTTGTGAATGAAAAACGTAACGTATTAAGTGAAATTGAGGCACGAAATAAGGTTCGTGTGATCGTAGTACCAGATGCGACCATAGAGACACCACACTACAGGATTGAGCGAATTCGAGCCAATGAAAGCGATGACACTTCTACAGCCAGCTACGAGATAACGAGCTCCGAAGAAGTCAAAGAATCACAACAGCAGATTGCCAAAGCTGTTGCACCAGAACAGGCAGCAGTTAAAAGTGCCGTGCGTGCAGCACCCCCGGCAAAGAATGAGAAGCAGACAAAAGAAGCAGGAGCAGGATTACTGGCGAAGGTTATTTCGATCTTCTCCCCAGCGGAAGCCAAACAGGTGGAAGCGTCCCCTAAAAAAGCAAGCAACGATGGCCGCAGCCGCAACAGGTCCAGAAATAGAACGGAAAATGATCGTGGCGAAAACGGCCGCCAAAGAAACCGTAACAATCGAGGTGGTCAAAGTTCAAGAAACAAGCAGGGGGACAACCGCAATAGGGGATGCAATGATCAGCGGGAAAATGATCAAAAGAACAATGATCAAAGAAGAAATGAACAACGCGGAAACAGGAATCGAAACAACGACGATAACCGCAAGCGCAATGAAAACAATAGTTCAAGAAATAGAAGTGAGCGGTCTGAACAACCTCGCCAGGAAAAGAGTCAGTCCCAGGAGGCTCCCAGGCGCGAGCAGAAATCTGACGACAAACGAAACCAGGGAAACCGGGAACGTACTCAGCAAAAACGTCGCAGCAAGCCAGTAGAAACTGCTGAAGCGAAAGGGAACAATGATAAAGCCCTAGTTGAAGAAAAGCCTGCGACGAGTAGAGAAGAAGTACCCACTCAGCAGAAACAAACTCCAGAGCCGATTGTTGAAAACAGGCCTGTTGAGACAGTGCCCGTAGAGACTAGCGAAAGAGGCGCGGAGAAAATACAACAGGTTGAGGTTCCTGAAGAGGAGATACATGCAGCGACTCGTGGGCGGGCAAGTAATGACCCTCGAGACAGGAAAGCAATCTCTACGGCCGATCCTGCACTGAATGATGTTGAGCCAAAGGAACAGGCAGAAGTCCTTGAGTTTGTCGCCCCAACCATAGACTCCGATCACCCCAGTGTTCGTGGCAGAGCAACAAACGACCCAAGGACTGCACGCAAAGCCGCCGCTTCCGAAGCGGAAGTACCCGCAAGTGACGTGGCGGGTGATTCACAGGAAAGTGCGAAAGCAGACGATGGGCAGCAGGAAGCGACAGGGTCTATACCAGACTAGCAGGCAACTCCGCATTCGCCTCCTCTGCCTTGTCAGTATAGAACGGGCTCCACCTCAAGCAGAATATCGAACTTGCTTTGAACCTGATGTTCAATCCTGGTGGCTAAGGCCATGACATCCTGGCTGCTGGCGTTTCCCTGGTTGACTAGGACTAGCGCGTGCTGCGTAGAAACTAGGGCACCACCAACCGCCTCGCCTTTCAGTCCAGCCTGCTCAATCAGCCAGGCTGCTGGAACCTTGTGAAGCCCCTTTTCCGTTTTGCGTGACGGTACATTCGGACAACGCTGCCTTAGGCTAGTTAAGGTTTGCGACGATAGTTCAGGGTTCTTATAAAAGCTGCCAACATTGCCCACTACATCAGGGTCAGGAAGTTTGCGCTTTCTGATAGCTATGACCGCATCACTGGTGTCCACTGCTTTGGGTATTTCTATCTCTCGACGTTCAAGTTCGCTAACCAGTTCCCCATATTCCAGTATTGGAGTGTATTCCGTTGATAACTGCAGGGTGATTTGGGTTATGGCTACCTGACCTTTGAGCTCATCTTTGAAAATGCTGTGTCGATAGCCGAATCGACAGTCACTTTTGGTGAACGTCAGTTCTTCACCCGTATGAAGGTCAGTTGCAGCCAGGGCAACGAATACCCGATCCAGTTCCTGGCCATAGGCACCAATATTTTGAACGGGCGATGCACCCGCAAGGCCAGGAATGAGGGAAAGGTTTTCAAGGCCGTACAATTCCTTTTGAAGGCTGTGCCGTACCAGCCAGTGCCAGTTTACTCCGGCACCAACGAGGACTTTTTGGTCATCAAACTGCACGCCTTGAAAGTTGACACACAGGACCAAACCTTCAAAATCCCCTGAGAACACAACATTACTGCCGCCCCCAAGGACAAGTATTTCCAGCTCCCTGTCCCGTGCAAATGCAAGTGCTTCAGATAAGTCCTGCTGATTCCCAGCGTCACAAAAGTATCGCGCCCGAATATCTAGACCCAGCGTATTGTGTCTGGACAGGTTGAAATTTTCGTGGAACAGCAAATTGATGACATCCAAGGCATTTAACGGGATTATACCTGCTACCCGGTCACGTATTCACCGACCGCATGCAACCGGGCTTTATGTTTATTCGGCCGAGGAACCCCTGGCAGAGATGGAACCAAGCGAAAAAAGCCTAGCTTGATCTGGTCTAGGTTGGTTCTAGTATCAGTGCGAGTACAGCTTCAAATGCTTCTTCAGCCATCTGCTGCATTTCCTCATCTGTCCGGTCCTGGATAGGGTGCGGTGTAAACACCCTGTGAGGATCAAACCCAAGCGATTTAGCCTGGGCATTAGCAGCCTCTTGAAATTCCTCCGATGCTATAAAACCACCGGGAACGCCTCTTCTGTCAAGATCCAGAATGTCATGCAAACTGCACGACGTACAGGAACCTCAGTCCGCCAGTGACTCAATAACCACATCACATTCTGTCGCAATCTGCTGAGTAAGCTCAATCGGTGCGATACGTGTGAAGGTGGGCTTCTTGTATCGGCGGGTACTAATCCCTCGCTGCACCATAAGATCCTCAATACGGTCAATAAAGACATCACCACGCGCTTTAGAAATATCCAGCAAGCCTACCGTGAGACCCTCCAGCGAGGTCGGTCGAGGCAAAGGTTCCCGGTGCTCAGAAGATAACTCCGAAGTCGGATCCATTAGTACAGTACTCATAGTTTTCTCCAATTGACTAAGACATCCATCAGCTAAACCTGGGATAATACTAAAATTTCGCGGGTAACCGGCACACTACCCATTTTGCCGCTCGCTCCCCAGCCTGCAATTATGGCAGAAAATAACCCCGCGCTTCCGCCAGCCCTGACAATATTTAACCCACCCTCACGAAATTTCGGCATTGTTGAATCAGCGAACTTATCTGGAATCCCCTCTGCTATGCCACCGGCTCCAGCGATGAGTTCCGTGCCCGGTATCATCAGAAGTTCACCCAGCCTGTCCTTCAGCTGCTGCTTTGACCACCCAGCGTCCCTGAAAACACGCTCATGCTCTGGTGAAACCACTAAAAATGCATCCGCCGCCTGAATCATCTTTGGATGAGAAGCTACCCTCAACCCGGCAGCAAAACTCCGTGCAAGGGAATCGGGCTCACGGGATTTCTGATCTACTATCCCCTGCATGCCATCCGCCGCAAACAGCGTGACCGTGGACTGATCAGAGTTGAAGCCCTTTTCAACGGCTAGTGACTCCCAGCAAGAATTCGTTTCATCCTCAGCAAAACAATAAGAATATTTCCCTGGATTACCAAATACAGCCCGGTCAACACCACCGGGTTTCCCTCCACCAACATTGCGAATAACCAACTGGAGCGCTCGCCCTATCGTCGCATTGGCACGGTTTCCCTGCCCCAATGCATTCCCCTTTGAATTCATCCCAATTGCTCGTGAAATTGGGCCATTAACCAGGATCATTGGGCCCGAAAAGTATGTGGTTGCCAGTAGTCCGTGCA
Organism: Gammaproteobacteria bacterium; assembly: GCA_002725995.1. Lineage (GTDB taxonomy): Bacteria > Pseudomonadota > Gammaproteobacteria > Pseudomonadales > Azotimanducaceae. The sequence goes on along the minus strand of PBRQ01000026.1, from coordinate 21,329 downwards.
TACAGAACTCATCCTGCAAGGCTGCTTCAACACTGCTTATAACTACAGGTAGATATTCGGGTTTACACCCCGCCATGACAGCGTTAACGGTAACCTTCTCAACCGTGCATTCCCCATAGTCCGGTGGCACGGCACCTATTACTTCTCGTGGGTCACGGTTCGTGCCGGACAGCATTCTCATCACCCTCAACTCAGTCGGTGGTACCAGGGGCAAACCGTCTGACCAGCCCCGATCAAAGCATGCCTCCATATCGTCTTCTTCCGTGGCTGTTGTCACCCGCCGCGAATGCAATTTACCGTTATCAAACTTTACGGAAAGCTTCTCTGGCATCCCAGGGTCCGTGGTCTTCGATCCGCACCCTGGCCTGAAATCAGGAAAGTCTGTCTCCAGGGAAACACCGGTCAAAGCCTGCCAAGCCCCCCTGTCCCAGCCGAAGATACGGCCTGTTTCTGATTGATTTTCGTATCTGATAATAGTCGGGACCGTTTCTATGTTAAGCGTCCAGGATTCTTTCAGTTCCGTATCATCGACCACCTCTTCTCCCAAGGGAAAAGCCGGGTCATCCTGACAAACTATCTTGAGATCAAGAAGGCTGGACAGCTGACTTATAACCGGAACTAGGAGCCGGCAGGTCGCACAGTCCTCTTTTACAACCAACACATAACTATCCATGGTACTTCCTCATCACTATCAGGACACAAAACTAATCGGCTCAACAACGGAACAATTTCTTGTCCAGACCTGGACATCAAGTAGGTCAGTCTATCTTTGCCTGCTCTTCTAGCAGGGCGAGCGTCCGCCTCAGGTCTTTTTGAGTATCTATACCAGGAGGAATACTTTCAACCGCCCGGTCTACGTGGATCTGAACTCCATGCCACAAGACACGCAGTTGTTCCAGCTTCTCTACCTGTTCCAGTATCGCCTGATCCCAACCAACGTATCTGTTTAGTAGCGAGACTCTGTAGGCATAAATGCCAAGGTGACGCTGGTACCTAACGCCCAGCGGAAGAATCTCATTTTCGCGAGAAAACTCATCTCTGGCCCATGGGATAGGAGCCCTGCTGAAATACAGGGCCATCGAATTTGAATTAGTCGTCACCTTTACAATATTTGGATCCAGTAGGTCATCAATATGGTCTATGTCTTCAGACAGGGTTGCCATTTCCGACCCTGACTGCACCAGGTTGTTGGCGACCTGGTTAATCACTGAAGGTGGCATCAGAGGCTCATCTCCTTGCACATTGACAACAACATGATCCTCAGCAAATTTCTCCAAAATGCAAACCTCCTGCAGGCGATCAGTTCCCGACTTGTGATCTTCCCGGGTCATGCAGGCTTCACCACCAAAGCTCTTTACAGCAGACTGGATTCTCTCATCGTCAGTCGCCACGATCACCCGCGTGGCGTCACTCAGAGCCGCCTGCTCATAGACGCGTTGCACCATTGGTTTACCCCTGAGATCGATCAGGGGCTTACCGGGCAATCGCTGCGATTGATATCGGGCTGGGATAATTACAGAGAAATTCACTATGTGTCCCCGGAATCAGCCGGCAGGCTGACCTACTTCTCCTCGCTACTCAATGACCGGGCTTCAGACTTGAGCATTACCGGGATATCATCTCGAACCGGATAAGCAAGCCCATCCGCACGGCAGATAAGCTCATCTGCCTCCCCGTCATAGTCAAGCCTTCCTCTACACAATGGGCAAACAAGAATGCTCAGTAATTTTTTGTCGATAGCCATTAATTACACCTTTACTGATTCGTTGGGTATTACATGAAGTGGCATGGTATTCAAACCTGCCTTACTAAGCACTGAAGTCACAAATACAGGCGGCAGTTCCGCGTTAACTTCCAGATACCAGAAATCCTCATGAATTAAATCGAGGTTCAACAGCCTGCATTTTACAGCATCTTTCTCAGTCATGATTACAGGAAGCGAATCCTCAAAAACAATTTCTGACAATTCATAGATATGGTGATCTGAAAATGGGTGCTCAAGGACCTTATAGCCGAGGTTGCGCAAGGTTCCAAAAAAACGTGACGGACTTCCGATTCCAGCGACCGCATGCACAACAGGGCCAGGACTATCGCCACTGACTGGCAGAGATTGGTTGGTAACCAGGTTGGTGATCGCAGCCGGCGTCAACTCCATATGTTGGGAGGGTACCGGCAAGGTTACGTTTCCGACGCCATTGACTATTACAAAGTCAACTTCCTTTAACCTAGCTGGTGATTCACGCAGGGGGCCTGCAGGCATGCACAACTTATTCCCCAGCCCTTTTTCTGCATCGACGACTACGATCTCAACATCACGCTCAAGGTAGTAGTGTTGCAGACCATCATCACTTATAACCAGATCACAGCCTGTTTCTTGCAATAAGCGTTTAACGGCACTTACCCTGTCAGGGTCAACGACAACAGGACAACCTGTTCTACGTGCGGTCATTACGGCTTCATCGCCGGCATTGCCCGGGTCCGTCTGGCTATCCACCATAAGCGGGTATTTTTGGCTTGAACCGCCGTAACCACGCGATACTATGCCTGGGTTCAGCCCCTGCTCAACAAACTGCTGTGCCAGCCAGATGACAACTGGTGTCTTGCCCGTTCCGCCAACGTTTAGGTTCCCAACGACGATGACCGGTACTGGTGCCTTCCATGCCTTAGAGCCAATTCGATAGCGTCGTATCTTTCCAAGTTGCTCATAAAGGTAACCGAGTGGGGCCAGAATCTTTACCCAGGTTGAACCCGAGTACCAGGCCTTTAGCAGCGGGTTGGTATTTTCCAGAAACCAGCGCCCCCTATTGGGAAAATGCGGGGTTTGAATCAGGGTCGACTTCACCTGATGCATGTTGGTTTCATGTTCCAGCTTTTCCTGCTCATCCCTATTATAAAAACCAGAGTAAAAACTCTTGTTAGACAATAACTGCTCGTGGGTACCCTGCTCAACGATGTGGCCACCGTCTATGACCAGTATTCGATCTGCCTTCTCGATCGTTGTCAGTCTATGAGCAATAATAAATGTGGTTCGACCCTTAATTACTTTTTCCAGAGCCGCCTGAATGTAACGCTCAGATTCAGAGTCGAGCGCTGATGTAGCCTCATCCAGTATTAGTATGGGTGCATCCTTAAGAAAAGCTCTTGCTATTGCCAGGCGCTGTCTTTGACCACCCGACAACAAAACACCGTTGTCTCCAACCACAGTATCAAGGCCATCACTCAACTCACAAATAAAGTCCCAGACGAATGCCTTTTTCGCCGCATCAATTATTTCATCTTCGCTGGAGTCCTGTAGTGCGCCATAAGCTATATTCCTGCGGATAGTGTCATTGAACAAGGTTACGTGTTGCGTAACTATAGCGATGTGATGACGCAGATTTGCCAGCGCAAACGACTCGATAGGCACGTCATCAATCAAGATGCTGCCCTTTGTCGGTGCATAAAAGGCAGGTATCAGGCTTGCAAGCGTACTTTTACCACTGCCTGACCTGCCTACAAGGGCAATAGTCTTTCCTGGCGTTGCCGAGAAACTGACGTCGACAAGGACCGATGGCAAATCTTCACCATAGGAAAATGAAACGTTCTTAAACTCCACCTGCCCCCGGACATCGCTCAGTTCTACCTGCCCGTCATCCTTTTCAACTTCCTGATCGAATAGGCCAAAAATGTCTTCAGCGGCGGCAAGACCTTTCTGTACTGTGGCATTGACCTCGGACAACTGGCGTATAGGTTTTGCTAATAACCCACCGGTGGTAATAAAGGCTACTACACTTCCAGCAGTCATCGCGGCAAGCAGGACCGGATCCAGTACCAGCCACACCAGACCAGCCAATGCCGTTGCTACAAGTAGTTGAATAACAGGTGTGGCAATGGATGAGGTAATAACCATCTTCATTGATTGGCGGCGATTATAATGACTGACCTTGTTGAAGCGCTGTTGCTCATACTCAGAACCTCCGAAGGTACGAACAACTCGGTATCCCTGCACGGCTTCTGATGCAACGTGAGTCACGTCACCCATTGACTGCTGAATGCGCTCGCTGATTCGACGGAACCTCTTCCCTGCGAAACGCACCAGCAAAGCAATAAATGGAGCGACCGCAAAAAATATCAGCGTTAGCTTCCAGTTTAGGTAAAGAAGAAACCCGAGGTATCCAATTACAGTAAACCCTTCCCTGATGATAACTCGCACAGCATCCGTTGCAGCACCCGTTACCTGTGTAACGTGGAAGGTCACTTTTGCTACGAGATGCCCCATCGCATTCTTATCGTAGAACCTACTGGGTAACTTCTGCAACTGGCCGAACAACTCAGTTCGCAAGTTGTGTATCAGATTAGTTGAAACATAACTGATGAAGTAATTGCCAATAAAAGTCCCGAGCCCCCTAAAGAAAACAATCAGAACAATAGCGACGGGAATAAGCGTCCTGTTGAGTGATTCACTCTCACCAAAAATATCCCGCAGGTAGACGCTGTAACTTGACTGCGACAGCGGGTCTGGGCTCTTAATCGAATCAACAATGTAGCTGACTAGCTGCAGAAAGCTGACATTTGATAACGAAAAGATAAGAAATCCAAAAATGCTGAGCAGAAATGCAGCCCAGTAAGGAACAACATAGGACAGCAAACGGCTGTATATTTTGACATCGGATTTGCTGGTCTCTTCGCTCATTCTAGCGGCTTGTCACTGACTGTCTTTTTCAGTTGAATTCTTGGTCGTTATGCTCAGCTTTACAAAGCCGAGCTGACCGGCAGCATTCATCGCTGTAACAACCGACTGATGGGGCGTAGATGCGTCTGCGGTGATGATCATTGGTATCGAATTGTCTCCACCTGAAACCTTTCCTATAGCTGTTTTCAAGTTTTCCAGGTCACTCTTAAGCAATGCAACCTCATTCATTGCATAATTCCCGGTACTGGAAATAGAAATTTCGATCTGTTTCTCGGCGATTCTTGCAGGATCGCCACTGGCTTCTGGCAGTTCAATCGATATCTGGGTTTCTTTTGTAAAGGTAGTGGAGACCATGAAAAAAATGAGCAACAGGAATACAACATCGATCAGTGGTGTAAGGTTTACTTCTACCTCGGCCCTGGTTCGCTGGGCAAATCTCACCTCCCGGCTACCTGTGCTATTTCTGGTTTTCTTACATCAGAGCCTCGATCCACCCTCTCCGCATTGAGGACTTCAATCAGCTTTAATGCTTCCTGCTCCATACTGATGACCAATTCATCTACCTTGCGTAGAAAATAGCGATGAAAAAACAGACTTGGTATGGCAACCGTCAAACCTGCAGCCGTCGTTATGAGTGCTTCAGATATGCCTCCAGCTAATATTGCGGCGTTACCAGCTCCTTCCAATCGAATTGCGCTGAAGACCTTAATCATGCCTATGACCGTTCCCAACAACCCCAGCAAGGGAGAAATTGCAGCCACGGTACCAAGGGTATTGAGGTAACGTTCAAGCTCGTGAACAACATGACCTCCTACCTCTTCAATACTCTCCTTCATCATTTCACGACCGCGGCGCTGACTACTTATGCCAGCGGCCAGTATTTGTCCAAGGGGAGAATGGCCTCGCAGCTCGCGCAGCCGCCTGCCATCCATTTCATTTGCCTTGATCGAGTTCCATACATGGGCAAGCAGGGTCTTTGGTGCGACCTGCTTAGCTCGCAGTGTCCAAAAGCGTTCGACACAAATAGCGGTGGAAATAATTGAACACAGGATAATCGGGAACATCAGCCATCCGCCAGCCTGGACCAGTTCAAACACTCGCTTTGCACTCCTGCAATATTGACCAGCAACACTGTAACATAAATGCTGAAATTATCAGCGTAAATTCCTCACTATCAGGCAAAAATACTCAATAAAATCAAAGCATTCCATCATCTATAGCGGCTGAAAAATCAAGAACCGACCCCATATCGAGGGTCGCTATCAATCAGGCGACTATCCTGGTGTCATGCAGGGCTCCAATTTCACCAGAAGATAAACCCAGGTCCTCGGCGAGGATTTGATCCGTGTGCTCTCCGAGCACCGGTGCCGGGCTGGCTTCCAGATTTTTAGTCTCAGAGAACCTGATGGGAGACGCCGGCGCCAGGTATTCACCAATTCCTGGCTGCTCAACCATTGAGAAAAGCGGATTATCGAGCGAACAATCAATATCGTCTTCCACCATCTGTTTAAAACTTCTGTAGGGTCCATAGCAAACCCCATGCTGATCAAATAGGGAGGTAATTTCATCGTAGTTGTATTTCTTGAACCACGGTTCCACCAGTTGGGCAATTGCTTTCCTGGCGAGGAAACGTTCTCCTTCAAGATCCAGGTTCACTCCCAGCTTCACTTCCAGTTCGGCAACGGCTTGCGTCATTTTCATGGACTCCTTGATTCCCTGCCACTGCCTTGGCGTTAGCCCAACAATCATTACGCGTTCGTTATCCTTCGTCAGAAAGTCTCGGCCGAATGCGCCATAGAGATAGTTGCCAACTTTTTCCCTATCAACCTGATTAACTGCTACTTCACCGATATTGCCAAGATGGCCCGTTATGGCGAGTGCCACGTCCTTCAAAGCTATTTTGACCAGTTGACCTTCGCCCTTTAGCCGGCGATGCCTCTCGGCGGCCAGTAAAGCAACCGCAGCCATCTGCCCGGTTATATTGTCCCAGGCTGGCAGCAGGTAGTTGGCAGGCCCTTCACCCTCGGACTTTCCATTGGCATTAGCGAATCCCACGGCACAGTTCACCGTGTAATCGAGCGCAGAACCGCCCCTCCTATCACCAAGTACATTGATATAGACTAAATCCTCGCGGTTGGCCTTCAGGGCATCGAAAGCCAACCAACCACGCTCAGGAAAATTTGTGAGGAAGATACCATTGTCAGGCCCCTTTCGACTGATAAGCGCCGTCAACAGTTCCCTGCCTTCAGGCTTCTTGAAGTCCACCTGAATAGAGCGTTTCCCTTTGTTCATGCCCGCCCAGAAGAGGCTCTGTCCGTCTTTAGTTACGGGCCACCGCCTGTAATCAAGCCCACCACCGATAGGGTCAAAACGGATGACATCGGCTCCAAGCTGCGCCAAGGTCATTCCGCCCAGGGGGGCAGCAACAAATGCACTGCCCTCGACAATGCTCAGTCCTTCAAGTATTCCGGCCAATGTTCTTCCTTTTGATCTGTCGAATTAGGCAAGCAGTGCTGCAAGGTGCCAGTCCAGCACCTTGACATTGTCACCACTTTCAGGCGCTTCCGGCCCTCTTGTCGCAAAAACTTCTACATGAATTTTTGCGAGGCCAAAGGAGTCCGCCGGCAATAAATCCTCAACATGCACGATACTATTGAGGATATCAAATTCAAACACGGGCGCCACGTGGTCACACTTAAACCAGGCGAGAATGGTAATTAGATTGGGAAGCGCATGACTGATCTGAGCTGCTGCCATGGAAATTGTATGCCCGCCATAGACCAGACGTTTGCCATAGACACTGCGTGACGCATCCGTGTGCGCCATCGCCATATTAAGTGTCATGCGAACCAGCTCCGGTGCAAGGGTCACCGTATCCCGTGACTCAACCGCAAAGACATCTCCCGGCTGATAGTCAGCAAAGTGCTTTCCGGTCAGGGCGTCCCGAAAATGGTCGTAGTCCCATTCTGGTATGTGAGACACAAGGTCCATGTCTGAAATAGTTTCCGGCATCCCGTCGAAACTGTGATTCCTGCCGGTATCCGCCGCCGGATCCTCACAGGGGATCATGGGGCAACGCCAGAACAGGAGCACCGTTTCACCGGTCTGGTTAGTAACATGTACCTCGAGTGCGACCATGCCCGAAGCTGGTCTTCCCTCCTTTAACTTGTTTTGCCTCAGGGCAACAACCCGGGTTGTAGTTCGTAGTGTATCTCCCACGAATACAGAGCGGTGAAAATGTAAACCCCTGTAAAACAGGTTCCCCATTACTCTTTGTGAAGGCAGCGTACTTTGACCAATCGCCAGATTACTGACCAGCGATGGGCTGACAAGCGCGCTTGAGTGGCCCGTCACCTTGTGACTAAGTTTCAGGTCCAGGGGTAACCTTGAGCGGTCGCCAAACAGCGCCTGATGGATCGCGGTGTGCCCGTCGGTCAGCGTTACGGCTGGAACATCATTAAACTCCTCACCTACCGAGATGTCTTCAAAATATGGTGCTTTCCCCATTTACTGTGACCGCCCCCTCGCAGCTATAGGCCATAATTCTTCGACCTTCCCATCCCTCACTGGATAATAGTAATCGTAAAGATTTACCGTCGGATCACAGTGAGGGACCAGCATGGCTAGCTTGTCACCCAGGCTGATTTCCTTCGATGGGTTGGTCAGTTGAATGATGCCGTGTTCATCTCCACCCCAGTGATAAATAACACCCTCGACATCCCTGAATTCCGGCACCATCTTATCAGAGGCAAAGGATTTGAAACCAGCATCAACAGTAATTAGCCGTTGCTGTGGCTTGCTGATTGTAGTCACCAGGACAAATAGTGAAGGTTCAAATGTATCAAACCTGTCACTTCCTTCACCTCCAATCTCCCTGTATTCAATGTCCATAAAGGCATAGGATCCGGCCTGCAGATCCGTCATCAGGCCGACATCAGGTTCAATATTAAATGTCCCCGTACCACCGCCGGTGAAAAAGGCCACCTCTATGCCAGCCTCTTCCAGCAGGCTTTTCGTTTCAGCACCCTTTTCCATTACCCCGGTATACTTTTCGCGACGATTTTCGAAACCTTCCAGGTGCATACAGTCCCCTGCATACATCTGCAATCCATCAAATCGCAAATTGTTGCACTCATTAGCGAGGTGCCTGGCAAGCACCAGGGCGGGCCCTCCCGCTTCAATACCAGTTCTTCCCATCCCCGGGTCGAGATCTATCAACACCCCCAGTTCTAAGTTGCTCTCGCTTGCAGCTTCGTTGAACCGATTTGCGACCTCAATATTGTCAACGACAATCTGCAGCTTTGGGTTAGTCCTGGCGAGTTTTAGTACACGATCGATTTTTTCCGGCGTCACTACTGCTGAAGTGATCAGAATATCGGCTATCCCGCTGACCTGCATGATTTCAGCTTCACTCACTGTCGCGGTACAAACACCAACCGCCCCGGCAGCCATTTGTTTATGGGCTATAACCGGACACTTGTGCATCTTCGTGTGACAGCGAAGACCAATACCCCTCGGATCCAGGAAATGATGCATTTTGGTGAGATTCTGATCGAACAGATTGAGATCAATAATCAATGCGGGCGTTGGCAGTTGCTCAACAGGTACCGGTTCACTCAGCTTCACCGGCTCGGTGACGGCACCCGTTATTGATTCGTCAATAAATTGATGGAGCGTCGGCATTCCGTGAACCGCTAATCACAATCAGTATTTGCGCACTCAAGGTCTTTCTCAACCTGGAGCGTAACATGGTGGATGTTAAACTTATCTCTCAGGGAAGCGCCAATACTCGTGTACCCGTCTTCGGAGTCCCAAAGCGTATTTTCCGGCATTACCAGGTGTGCAGTCAGGCAGTTTTCATAGGTGCTCATCGCCCAGATATGTAAATCATGGACCTGGCTAACGCCAGCAATGCCCTGCAGATATTGGTACACTGCCTGACGATCAATACCTTGAGGCACGGCATCCAATATCAGGTTAACCGAATCTCTTAATAGACCCCAGGTTCCGGCCAGGATTACGAATACAATCAATAGTCCAACCATCGGGTCGATCCACAGCCAGCCCGTAAAATAGATCACGATAGCCCCCACAACGACCCCAGCCGAGACCACGGCGTCGTACGCAAGATGCAAAAAAGCTCCCCTGAGGTTGAGGTCACTTTTGCGCCCCTTCACAAATAGCATTGCTGTACCGGCATTGATTGCGATGCCGATACTGGCAACAATCATCATGGGAATTTCAGCTATGGGTGAAGGAGAAAGAAATTTTTCTATGGATTCGAACGCTATGTAAAAGGCTGCAAATACCAGCACCGTGGCATTAATAATGGCGGCAAGTATTGTCGTGCGCCGATATCCATAACTGTACAATTCACCGGCCTTCTTGCTGGCAAGATATGTGGCTCCCCACGCCAGCAATAGTCCGAGTACATCAGAAAAGTTATGCCCGGCATCACCTAACAGACTCACGGAGTTGGCGACTACGGCACATACCGCCTCAATTCCCGTAAACAGCAAATTCGCCGCTACAGCAATAATAAAGCTCAGATTGATATTCTCGAAACTTACTCCATGACTGTGGTCATGATGAGCATCCGGGGAACTCTGTTCTCCCATGTAGCTGTCGTTTGTGTGATTGTCGTTAGCGTGAGTGTGCATTCTGCCAATTGTCATCCCTGAAGCAGGAACAAGGTCAATGATCTTTCAAACGGTCAGCCACATAATCTGCTATGGCCATGGAAGATGTCAAACCAGGGGACTCAATGCCATAAAGCTGAATCAATCGTTCAATACCGTGAATACTTTCTCCCTGAATAACGAAGTCTGAAGCCGGTTCTCCGAGCCCCTGTAATTTGGGTCTAATTCCAGCATAGGCAGCGCTAAGCTGGCCATCTTCTAAGGTGGGGTAATACCGGCGTATAGCCGAGTAGTAACCAGCCAACCTATCCGTGGAAACCGAATAATCTTCACTATCCATGTATTCAACGTCAGGACCAAATTTGACCTGCCCCCCCAGATCAAATGTTGCATGTATACCGAGGCCACTAGCATGCGCCTCCGGCACCGGATAGATAAGGTGAGTGAAGGGATTCTGAGATGCCAGCAAAAAATAGCTCCCCTTGCAGTAGTGCAGTCTAGGGATAGTTGTTTCATCGAGATTAAGAATACTGGACGCAAGTTTCTGCGCACCAAGGCCGGCAGCGTTCACGAGCACCCTGCAGGTAAAGACGTATGATCCACCCTGCACATCACACGCCACCAGGAACCTGTCCCTTTGTACTTCGATGGACGTTACCAGTGCACCGCCTACGAACCTGCCATCAAACTGCTCAATGTCAGCGAGGAAGGCCGTCATTAGCTGGTGACTGCTGACAATCCCCGTGGATGGTGAGTGCAACCCCATAGTTGCCCGCACCTGAGGTTCCTTCTTAGCAACAGTAGGGCCTGACCAGAGCTCAAGATCATCCACGCCGTTGACTGAAGCTTTTTCCAGGATATTTTCCAGCTTGGCTTCTTCCTCAGGACAGGTTGCAACAATTAACTTGCCGCAGGGTTTGACGGCGACACCGCGCTCACCACAATAGTCATAGAGCAGATTTTTACCCCTGACGCACAGTGATGCCTTCAGCGAGTTTTCGGGATAATAAATCCCGGCATGGATGACTTCGCTGTTTCGACTGCTAATGCCCTGACCATAGTGCCGGTGCTTATCAAGCACGATAACTTCAGATTGGGACGAAGCAAGCTTCCGACCAATGGCCAGGCCAATAACGCCAGCACCGACAATGCAGGTGTTGATGTGATCCATAGTTGATGGCTAACTGACTAGGGAAGGAAGATTATCTCAGGCATCCAGTCGTCTTCCCATAGCCATGAAGAAATCAAATCAAACAATGTCAAAAGGATTTTGGTATCTTGAACCACCCTCTGCACAAATGACCATGCCTGATCAAGAAATAACCAAGATGCCATTGCCACAGCAGCAGCAAACAAGAAACTTGCTGCTGCTTAGTGGTGTCATCGACTTTACCCTGGTGCTGCTAAAAATAGTTGTTGGTTGGTTTTCGAATTCCCATGCGCTCATTGCAGATGGCATCCATTCTTTTTCAGACCTCGTCACGGATATCATGGTATGGATACTAAACCGCGTTGGTACTGAAGAGCCTGACGAGGACCACCCCTACGGTCACGCTCGCTTTGAAGCGATCGGTGCTTTGATTCTTGGCGCAGTGCTCGTCATAGTGGCTGGATTCCTCGTCTACGATAGCGTACTTCGCCTGATCGACATCCAATCAGTGGAAATCCCAACCTGGCCCGCACTGGTAGCTGCTGTTGTCTCCATGGGAGCAAAAGAATGGCTTTATCAGATCACCAGAAATATCGGCGAAAAAACGGGATCAAATCTGCTGGTCGCCAATGCCTGGCACCATCGCAGTGACGCCCTGTCCTCCGTCATCGTGCTCATCGGTGTCGGTGGCGCAATTCTTGGTGTTGCCTGGCTGGAAATGGTCGCGGCTATAGGTGTTGCATTCATGATCGCACTCGTAGGTTTGAAACTCATCAAAGAGAGCATCGAAGAACTGGTGGACACGGCTCTCGCTGAATCTACCGTGGCAGATATTCAGAAAACGATTGAGAATGCATCCGGTGTGCACGGCGTACACAGTCTGAGAACTCGTAAAATGGGGCCCGCAGTCATTCTCGAAATTCACTTGCAGGTCGACCCTGCCATCAGCGTCTCCGAGGGTCACTATATTGGGGACTGGGTCACCCAGCAGTTGAGCTACAAATTCAGGGAAATCAATGACGTCACCTTCCATATCGATATTGAAGATGATGCGCACGCTAAAGTTCTCACCCTGCCTCTTCGAGTGGAGGCCAGAAGGGAATTGTTAAAAGCCTGGAACGACCATCTACCAGTAGAGGATATGCAAAAACTGACACTGCATTATCTGGGTGAAGTGATCAATATCGAGGTCTACCTAACAGAGTGCCCTGCTGCTGATAAGTTCGAGCAACAAAAGGTTCTAGCCGAGGCAGCCGCAACCATAACCTGGTTGGGTGAAATCAAATTCTGGTACAGCTAGCTCTGGGATAGACAACTCTAAGATCGATAGCTCCTATATAAATAGACTGGGTGAAATCAAATTCCGGTGTGAATTAGCAGCCTAGAATCCAAGGGTAATCTGTTGCTGGCCACAATGATGCACTGGTGCAACGGAGGGTCTCGCAACATAGACAACGGGCTCGCCAGAAACAAGCATCATTCTTAAATGATGACATATAACACGACCATTCTTCTCTTTCTGTTTTGAGCGGGACATGCGTTTCGCAGCCATCATCGCCAATTCCGAGTGATTCATACCAAACTCTCGAGCCGCCAGATGTCTTTGAGCAGGGTGTCTTTTAGACAAGTGCTTTTCGGACAAGTGCCGTTTAGACAATTCTCTTTTAGCCATGTAATTAAGCATCCGATTACTGTACATATAACCAGTATACTGATTACTGTCTATATGTACAGTGCAAATGGAAGTTTCCTGCTTTCTAGCCTGCCGAGAAGGTAAGACCCTCACCCTGCTTTTCACCTTGAACCTTACCACCGGTTCTGAATTTGCTAGCCAGAATATCCTGTGCCAACGGGTTCTCCACATACTTCTGGATAGCCCGTTTCAGGGGGCGTGCGCCATAAACCGGGTCATATCCAACATCGGCAAGAAATTCGAGTGCTGCATTGCTGAATTGCACACAGATATCGATTTCTTTGATTCTTTTCTGCAAAACATGCAGTTGTATTTGAGCAATATCTGCAATCTGCTCCCTGGACAAGGGATGAAACACAACCGCATCATCAACCCTATTGAGAAATTCAGGTCTGAAGTGCTGCCCAACCACCGTCATAACAGCTTCCTTCATTTCTTCATAAGAGCTTTCAGTGAGGTTCTGAATCAGGTCAGACCCCAAGTTGGAAGTCATCACCAGTACAGTATTCTTAAAATCAACCGTCCGCCCATGCCCATCCGTCAGACGACCATCATCAAGCACCTGCAACAAAATATTGAACACATCGGCGTGCGCTTTTTCAATTTCATCCAGCAGTATGACCGAGTAGGGTTTGCGCCGCACTAGTTCCGTTAGATAGCCTCCTTCTTCGTACCCGACATATCCTGGGGGCGCGCCGACCAACCGGGCCACTGAGTGTTTCTCCATGAACTCGGACATATCGATTCGAACCATAGCCTCTTCCGTATCGAACAGGAATGTTGCCAGGGCCTTGCATAACTCCGTCTTACCAACACCAGTTGGGCCAAGAAACAGAAACGAACCATTAGGACGGTTCGGGTCTGACAGGCCCGCGCGGGATCTTCGAACCGCATTTGAGACAGCACTGACAGCTTCAACCTGACCTACTAACTGCTTGTGAAGCTCATCCTCCAGGTTCAGAAGCTTACCCTTCTCGCTCTCCAGCATTTTGGAAACAGGAATGCCGGTCCACTTCGAAACCACATCTGCGATTTCCTCGTCAGTCACCTTATTTCTAAGTAGCTGCATACTTGAGGTGTCGGTTGGTGATGCCTTCTCGAGTTGCTTTTCCAGGTTGGGAATCACCCCATACTGTAATTCTGACATCTTGGTGAGGTCGCCTGCCCTTCTTGCGGTCTCAAGGTCTAGTCGAGCCTGCTCCAGATCCTCTTTAACCTGTTGGGCACCATTTAATGCAGTCTTTTCTGCATTCCAGATTTCTTCCAGGTCCGAAAACTCCAATTCAAGTGCGCTAATGGTCTCGTCCAGGTCACCAAGGCGCTGAATGGAGCTCTCGTCAGTTTCTTTCTTGAGCGCTTCCCTCTCTATTTTTAGCTGGATCAGGCGCCTTTCCAAGCGGTCCATATCCTCTGGTTTGGAATCCATTTCCATGCGAATCAGGCTGGCAGCTTCATCCACAAGATCGATCGCTTTATCCGGCAGCTGCCTGTCTGCAATATAGCGGTGAGATAGCTTTGCCGCCGCAATAATCGCCGGGTCTGTAATATCCACACCATGATGAATCTCATAGCGTTCCTTTAGGCCACGCAGGATCGCGATGGTATCGTCTACATTCGGTTCATCTACCTGCACCTTCTGAAAGCGACGCTCCAGGGCCGCGTCAGACTCGATATACTGACGGTACTCGTCCAGTGTTGTGGCGCCGACACAGTGCAATTCTCCCCTCGCCAGCGCAGGTTTCAGCATATTGCCTGCATCCATCGAACCTTCGGCCTTACCTGCACCGACCATGGTATGCAGCTCATCAATAAAGAGGATGACACTACCCGCCTCCTTATCAAGCTCATTGAGGACGGCCTTAAGACGCTCTTCAAATTCGCCACGAAACTTGGCGCCGGCGATCAGGGACCCCATATCCAGGGACAACATCTTCTTGCCCTTTAGGCCTTCCGGGACTTCTCCATCAATTATCCTTTGTGCCAGTCCTTCGACGATGGCCGTTTTACCAACACCTGGCTCACCAATAAGTACTGGGTTATTCTTGGTGCGGCGCTGAAGGACCTGGATTGTTCGCCTGATTTCGTCATCTCGCCCGATAACCGGATCGAGTTTCCCGCTTTCAGCCATTTCTGTCAGGTTGACCGTATATTTTTCCAGTGCCTGCCTGGTATCTTCCGCGTTGGGATCATCCACATTGCTGCCCCCTCTAACCTGGTCAATAACACGGTCGAGCTGATCTTTCTGAATGCCGTATTTAGCAAACAAACCTCCCAGCTCTGACTGATCTTCAAGCGCAGCCAACAGGACAACCTCGCTGGCAATATACTGATCGCCCCTGTCCTGGGCACACTTGTCCGCCAGATTCAGCAGTCGAGCCAACTCTGGAGACATCTGAACGTCACCACGATTTTCTTTTACCTCTGGCAAGGCCTCGACCAGATGGTCTAACTCCTCACGAAAGTTCGCCACATCAACGCCCATTTGTGCCAGGAGCGGTTGAGTGGAGCCGACCTTCTGGTTCAAAAGGGCAAGCACCAGGTGCACCGGCTTGAGGTGATTGTGATCTTTACCGACCGCTATGGACTGCGCCTCGGACAGCGCGCCCTGCAATTTGCTGGTAAATTTGTCTATCTGCATACTGGTAACCTAATCGCCCATACTGCCATTTATAGTGGGGGCACTCTGGGGTGATTCAAGAGCCACAAATGCCACATCAATCCCTTACAATACCAGTTGCTTTGGGTTGAGGCCTATGGCAATTTATCAGCTCCTCCCGTCAAGCCCTTTAGCCCTTCAAAAGCCAGTCATGAACCAGCAAGCAGAATCAGATTTCGATAAAGCATCCAATACCGGATTACGTCACCTTATTAACGCTACCCGCTTTTCTCTCAAAGGGCTCATAGCAGCCTTTAAGCATGAATCCGCCTTCCGTCAGGAATTGGCCGTGCTGCTTCTTGCTATCCCCGCCGGGATCTGGATCGCTGACTCACTCCTTGATTTTGTATTGCTGATGGCAGTTTGGCTGCTGGTGCTCGTCGTAGAACTCCTTAATTCTGCCGTGGAGGCCGCGATCGATAGAATTGGCACGGAGCAGCACCCCATTTCAGCCTTGGCAAAGGACTATGGCTCCGCCGCGGTAATGATCTCTCTGATTCTCGCTGGCGCCGTCTGGCTTGCCATGCTCGTCACTCGACTGGAAATACTGTAGCCAATAATGCTTGAGTCCCTTTGGCAATCCATTCTGCTGGCTTTCTCCCTGTTCTCGGTAGGCGCAAACACAGAAACTGCACCCTCCCCTTTCCCGGGTGATTCCCTGGATGACATTGCCATATGGGTAAACAAGAGCAATCCAGAAGACTCACTGATCCTTGCAACGCTGAAGCAAAGCAATCAAGCGCCACCTGAACCGGTAGGAATTCTCGTCTACAGCCTTGAGGGGAAACAACTACAATTTCTTGAAGGCGGCTCTCCAAATAACATTGACATCCGCTACGGCTATTCCCACGAAGGTAAAACTATAGCTGTTATCGCTGTCAGTCACTGGTGGCACAATTACGTTTCGCTACTTACCATCGACCCAACAAACTTAAAACTCATTCACCTGACGGCTAAGAATGCCGATACCGGATTGCATCAAACTCGCGGCCTGTGTCTATTTAAAGACGCCAACCAGCTCTACTACTTCGTTACCAACAGCCTCGATGAGGTCCGCCAGTTCATGGTCAACTCTAATTTGCACTGGTCCGTAGAGCAGGTGCGCCATTTCAAGTTGGACAGCAATGCCGAAGGTTGTGTAGCAGATGACGACCACGGCACACTCTATATCGCAGAGGAGTCTTCGGGTATATGGAAATATGACGCCCGTCCGGGTGGAGACAGGGGTGAGAAAATCGCTAGCCTGAGCTGGCTGGGCTCATTGAGAGCAAACCTTGAGGGCATGACGATTTATGATTCAGGTAATGGGAAGGGTTACTTTCTTGTTTCATCCCAGGGCAACAGCAGGTATGCGATATTTGACAGGGTGAGCAACAAGCAACTGGCAACGTTTAGGATAGAAGCAAATGGGAAGATTGACGGCACCAGTAAGTCAGATGGGATTGATGTCAGCAGTGTCAACTATGGCCCACGGTTTCCATCCGGATTCTTTATCGCTCATGACGATAAAAATAAATCTCCCGATGGCAGCCCCCAACACCAGAATTTTAAAGTTGTCGACTGGCGTTTGATACAAAAACAAATCGACAAAATAGCAGGTAAATAATGGGTTCCAAGGTGTACATTACACCTCAGGGTGTTCGCAAACTCCGAGATGAATTGAACTATCTCTGGCGGGAAAAAAGGCCCGAAGTAACACAAAAAGTGTCGGATGCCGCAGCATTGGGTGACCGTTCAGAGAATGCAGACTATATCTATGGAAAAAAGCATCTGCGCGAAATCGACAAGCGCATCCGCTACCTGACCAAACGACTTGATAATCTGGAAATAGTTGATCGAAAACCTGACAATCAGGAAAAAGTATTCTTTGGTGCCTGGATAAAGCTCGAAGATGAGGATGGAAAAATCAGTCAGTTGCGAATAGTCGGCGCTGATGAATTTGACCTGAAAAAGGGCTGGATAAGTCTGGAGTCACCCATGGCAAAGAGCCTGCTAGGCAAGAACCATGGTGACGATGTCATCGTAAAAAGGCCCATTGGCGATACTAAAATGACGATCGTGGATGTCAGCTATGAGCCGTGGCCCAATGAATGACTTTATTCACTCCAGTACACCTTAATGCAACCCAGTAGCTGGTTAGTAAGACACCTTAAGCACATTCCCCGGGGTGGAAATGTGCTCGACCTTGCCTGTGGTACCGGCAGGCACACACGCCACCTCCTGGTTGAGGGTTTTAAAGTAACCGCCGTCGACCTTGATATCAGCGGCATCAGCGACCTTGAATCCCGTGATGACTGCCGAATTCTGTCGACAAACCTTGAAGATGGAAACCCCTGGCCTTTTGATGAATTATTTGAGGGCATAGTGGTGACCAACTATTTACACCGGCCTCTATTCGGTAATATCACAAAATCACTGTCGGCGAACGGCGTTTTAATCTATGAAACTTATATGGTGGGGAACGAACAATACGGCAAACCCAGTAACCCGGATTTCCTGCTAAAAATAGATGAACTCAGGGATGTGTTTGGGGAGCCATTGAACATTATCAGTTTCAATCAGGGCTATGTGGCTGACCCCAAGCCCGCGATGACGCAACAAATTTGTGCAAGTAATTAGGTAGTCATGTATTACGAAAGAGAAAATATCAAAAAAATGCAGGGGTATGTTTCCGGAGAGCAGCCGGAAGGCAGGAATACCATAAAGCTCAATACTAATGAGAACCCCTACCCGCCGGCGCCGGATATCCAAGATGTAATAGCTAATTTCAGCAGTGAGTCACTACGTCGCTACCCACCCGCAAGGGCAGACAAATTTCGAGAGCTCGCTGCTTCGCTGCATGAGGTTGAGCGCAGTAATATCATCGCCACCCGAGGTGGGGATGAACTCTTGCGGCTGCTCATTACCACCTTCGTCAATCCAGGTGAAGCAATCGGCATGACCAGCCCCACCTATTCCCTGTATCCCGTTTTAGCCCAAATTCAGGATTGTCCTTCCGTTATGATTCCACTGAATGATGACTGGTCGCTGCCCAGCAACTTCACACAGCAAATAAATGAGGCAAACTGCAAACTGACATTCCTTGTTAATCCGCATGCGCCATCAGGCAAACTAGTTGATACCGATACACTTACTACCATTGCTTCGGAACTGAATTCGGTGCTGCTTATCGATGAAGCTTATGTGGACTTTGTAGACGCCGACTACGACTCCATGCCGCTTGTTCGCGACAATGATAATGTCATCATCCTGAGAACCTTGAGCAAGGGATATTCCCTGGCGGGCCTTCGGTTCGGTTACGGAATTGGCCCAGAAGAGTTGATCAAACCCATGATGGATAAGACTCGCGACAGCTACAACCTGGACCTGATTGGCCAGCAGATTGCCGAAACAGCAATCTCCAACCGCGACTACGCCATGAAAAATTGCCACCGGGTTGCTGGCGAGCGCAATAAACTGAGCGAATCTTTCCTCGAGTTGGGCCTTACCAGCGAGGAAAGCCAGACAAACTTCCTGCTGGTGACAGTTCCTGTCGAATTCACCTTTACTGCAAAACAGCTCTATGAGGAGCTAAAAGCGAAGGGAATACTCGTGCGCTATTTCGCTGATGAGAAAGTGGCTGATAAGCTGCGGATTTCCATCGGTCTGCCACAGGAAAACAAGAAACTGGTTGATACAATCAAGTCTCTGTAAGCAATGCCAAACGATTGACAGAGGGTTACTCAACTGGGCTACTGAACAACCCTGATCAGTCCTTCCTGTGCTACCGAGGCTATCAGCACACCGTCCCTCGAGAACATCGTACCGCGGTTAAAACCCCTGGCCCCACCCGCAGCCGGACTATCCTGAGCAAACAGAATCCACTCATCGAAACGAAAGGGTCGGTGAAACCACATGGCGTGATCGAGACTGGCAGTCATCAACCCGGTCAGAAACGATTTTCCGTGAGGTAAGGCACTGGTACCAAGAATTCCCAGGTCAGACGCATAGGCAAGCAGACACTGGTGCAGTGCAGTATCGTCGGGAAGTGGTTCTCCCGCACGTACCCATACGTGCTGGTACGGAGGTTGTTTGCGAGGGTTAAGATAGTCAATCGGCTCGACTCTTTTCATTTCAATCGGCCTTTCCCGACTCATCATTTCCCGCATGTCTTCCGGTAAAGCATCCAGGTTTGCGGTGAGCCGATCACGATCGGAAATGATTTCATCAGGGTCGAGCACATCCGGCATTGATGCCTGATGGCTCAAACCTTCTTCCATCTTCTGAAATGACGCGGACATATTGAATATGGCCTCACCGGCCTGGATAGCAACAACCCTGCGGGTTGTGAAACTGCGTCCATCCCTAATGCGATCGACCTCATAGACAATAGGAATTAGAGGATTCCCTGGGCGGAGAAAATAACCATGCAAGGAGTGGCAAGGCTTGTCTGCAACTGTATTTAGCGCGGCAATCAGGGCCTGCCCGATAACCTGGCCTCCAAACACCCGGGGAGGTCCCAGGGAATCACTGGTGCCGCGAAAGAGGTTGGTTTCAATCTGCTCCAGGTCGAGTTGCCCTAGTAAAGATTGCAATGCACTTGCCATATTCGTCTCATTGCCTCTATTAGTGGGCTCGCAGCATCGCGTTCATTCGCTGCAGATGCAAGAGAAACCCTGCCCGGTTGAATATTCAAGCTGTTAATTATTGACTATCGGTCAAAGCTGTATATAATTTCCAGCGCTTGCGAGTACGTCTTAATATTTATGCACAACTTTTCGAAGTCCCTATTAGTTCCTCGTCCTGATTATCATAAGTAATAGCACCACCTCCAGCCAAATGGCCTCGTTAGAAAGGCCGCAATTACGCATGACTAAATAGGAAAATATTATGTCTACCTCTACTGGAACCGTTAAATGGTTCGACGAATCTAAAGGCTTTGGTTTTATCGCTCAGGATTCAGGCCCCGATGTATTTGCACACTTCAGTGCTATCGAGAGCTCAGGCTTCAAAACTCTGACCGAAGGACAAAAGGTCGAGTTCACCGTAACACAAGGACAAAAAGGTCCTCAGGCATCAAATATCGTCGCAGTTTGACGGATAACAATGCCGAGCTAGACAAAAGGGTAGTGACCTAGGTCCTACCCTTTTTCTTTTACTGACTTTTCCTTTACTGACTCTTCTGTTACCGATTTTTTGCTATTGACGATGCCAAAATCTGCGCGCCTGCGTGCGTGTTCTCTCAACCCGCTCAACCCCGTTTTCACCAAGCCAGACCTGTATCGCACCCTCCTCTGCAGTATTTAGTATTCGCACATACCTTTTTGTCACCACAGGTTCAGGATGATCAAAGCGATTGTGAAATCCAGCAGAGACTACAGCTAGGCTCGGCATCTGTACGTCCTCAGCCCATATGGGACCACTGGCACTAAATTCTAAGCGACACTTTTCTGCATATGGTTACTCCAGTCTAGCCTGCTAATCGCAGGTTTTGTACCTTTCTCTGGTTCATGGTGCGAGACTTAATGATTGCCCGCTGA
>PBRQ01000025.1 GCA_002725995.1 Gammaproteobacteria bacterium | reverse complement strand
GATTCTGTGTAACTGCCAGTTTTAAACAGGTCAACATCTATATTCGCTATTGGCGCAAAAGGCAATGTTTCTTGCAGCAGAATTCGCGTTTAGCCCACCAGCTTCTCAACAGCACTAGCTTTGTGTTCAGGTGCAAGGTGAGCATAGCGTTCAGTCATCTGAATTATGGAACCTAGGTCAAAGGAACCACCATTCCAATTAGCCAGAAATTCAAGTATGCGCGTGAATAGGAGCGTATATAAAGATAGAAGGCGAATATAAAAACCATATATATCAACATGATAGCGAACTATACGGCGGAGGGGCAGGCATTAAGCGTCGATAAGCGCTATAAGTCTTAGACAGCAGGCGTGCTAACTTGAATCTGACAATCCCCTTCCCATGGCAAAAAACTCACCATTGGGCCGCATGCTGGAAAAATTAGCTATCCGGTTGCTAAGGGCAAAGAAAGCCGTTATGGCCCCGATGTCCCAGATATCCTCTTTATCAAACCCAGCTGCTTCTGCCTCCTCGAGATCCGCACTAGTCACTTCGCCAGAACGTGAAGCAACTTTCAGTGCCAGTTTGAGCATGGCCGACTGGCGCTCCGTCAAATCTGCTTTCAGGTAGTTAATGGCGACTTGATCTGCTATCAACGGATTCCCTGTCCGGATCCTCAATATTGCCCCGTGCGCAACAACGCAGTACTGGCAGTCATTGCTGGCCGATGTAGCCACGACAATCATTTCCTTTTCTGCCTTGGAAAGCCCTGATTTACGATTCATAAGAGCATCATGGTAAGCAAAAAAAGCACGAAACTCCTCCGGCCGTCTCGCCAGCACCAGAAAGACATTGGGTACAAACCCTGATTTCTCGTTAACTTCTTCGATACGTTCCCGGATATCCTCTGGTAACTCGTCCAGCCGGGGAACTGAAAATCTGCTGATCGCTCTTTTTTCTGTACCCATCTTTTTTTCCTTCATCTGACCTGTTAACGCTTTGACTATGAGCCCAATTGCGAGCCAGCGGCAGGCTCTTCTTGAATACCTGCATCAGCATCAAACTTGTACCCGTGGTAGCTGGCAATGGCCAAACCCGCCGCTACGCTGGTGAAGGGATCATGCTCCGTGACCCGTCCTGGAAACCAATGTTCAAGTTTGTGCTTAACGGCAGCGATCTGGCTGGAGCCACCTGTTCTGATCACCACATCGATATCATTTGCGCTGCAATCAGCATCACCAAGAACCCTGACAAGTATTCCATCAATCTGCTGCAACATACTGCTCATCATGGACTCGAACTGACTGCGTGAAAATGGAATTACTATATCCAGTTCAGGAATATCCAGCATCGTTTGCTCTACATCAGACAATCGTGCCTTTGCATCCTTAATCGCCTGGAAAACCAGGTAACTGTAATTATGTGAGATAAGGTCGTCCAGACGCTCAAATTTTACCGCTGCAGGGCCACCATTCTTAATACAGTCTGCGACCTTCGCGCGATACTGATTCTGATTCAGGATATAGGTTACCGCCCAGTTCAAGAGCTTTTCTTCAAAATCCTCAAATGGAAATTCAGTTTCGATCAGCTTTCCGTCACTTACCCTCGACCAGATTTCTCCTTTGCCCAGCAGCGGAAACACCAATTCACTAAATATCAGCTGGTCAATATGGTCACCACCAAGAGAGAGCCCGGCCGTAGAAAGTACTTCGAAATCGATACCATCAAATTCGATGACGCTCAAATCTAAAGTCCCACCACCAAAATCCAACGTCAAGACACGCCCGCTTGAAGGAGCCCTCACATCATTCAGGTAGCTCAAGGTTGCCGCCACTGGCTCTGCATAGAAAGAAAGGTTTCGTATACCGGCATACATGCAGGCTTCCGTTAGCCGGGCAAAAGCAAGTTCGTTGCGATGATGTTCGCTGCCTTCAAACACTACCGGGTGGCCAAAGTGAACAGCTTCAAATGGACCGGGTAAATACTGCTCGATGGTTTTACGAATATGAAGAAGAATCGGCGTAACAAGTGCAACAATACGAAAAGGGTGACTGAATACAAGCAGCCTCTTTACGGATGAATTGCCAAGCAACCTCTTGATACCGCGAAAGAGTCGGCCCGGCATACCACGATCAATCCAGGAGTGGCCATATACGTTTGCGGTCGCAACCTCAGCCTCACTATGAGGGTCATCGGTGGCAGTTTCAGCCGTAAGTAGGGCACTTTTTCCAATGATCTCTGGTGTCAGTTCGACAATCCTGTCTCGGTTTTCTTCGATATATTGAAAGACCGCCTCTTGCCCGGTCTTTGTGGCCAACTCCCTGTTCAGGTGGGTTGCTGTAGGCATGATGATGTCATCTGGTTCAAGCTGAACAAGGTGTACCGATTCACCATCGTACCAGGCTGCCGCAGAGTTTGAGGTCCCGAAATCTATACCAACGCCGATCATAAGCTGCTGATTTATATAGGCTTTATAGGTCATGTTGAATTTTTTAGCTGACCATTAACGCATATTCATACGCCTGTGCCTAGCCCAGGTAATTTTTAACGGGTTCGAGTTAAGGGTGACCCGGGATGTTAACTACTCGGATGTAACCCCCATAGTTTCGAGTAGCAGCCCAGTGCTGGTCAGTACTCTGTAGCGGGCAAGCGTAGCTGTGTATTGCCCCGAGATAAAAGCGATTCTTGCTCTAAGCAACTCGTTCTGAACATCCAACAAGTCAAGTAAGGTTCGCTTCCCAAGTGTTAATTGCTCGTTGTAAACCTTCAAAACTTCTTCCGTCGATTTGACATGTGCTTCAAGATATTCAAGCCGTACTAGAATATCTTCTAGTTCATTCCAGATAAGCGTCACATCTTCTTCTATCGCTAGGTGAGTACTTCTAAGCGTTTCCCTTGCTCCAAATTCCCTCGCCTCGGCTTCATTCAAGCGTGCTCGGTCCGCTCCACCTCTGAACACGTTGTAGGTTACGCGCACCACCGCCGTTTCATCATCATTCGCGCCTTCACTACCATCGGTGTCATCGTTTCGCGTCGCACCCAATTCCAAATCAAACCGGGGGTGAAAACTGCCCCTGGCTTGTTTGCGCGCCGCAACGGCAGCTTCGAGCTCGGCCTCTGCCGCCTTAAGTCCTGGATTCTTATTGGATGCCAACTCAAGTGCCTCTTCCAGAGTCTGGGGCAGGCCCGATATGGCTACAGGATCTTTCAGGTACGCTGGATGTTCACCAACCACACGGAAAAATTCAGCACGGCCATTCTTGGCATCTTTCTGCGTTAACAACACCGCTGACTTTGCCTGCGCCCTTCGGCCTCTGGTTTGCACAACATCAACCTTTGTACCAACGCCGTTCTCAAATCGCTCACTGATCTTATTCAGCGTAGTGTCATGCTCATCGAGATTCTCACCTGCAAGCCCCACAACGACATCACGCCTGAGGACTTCCAGATATACCTGAATAGCACGCAGACTTATGTTTTCCTGACTGCTTCCCAGTCTTGCCAAAGCAGCGTCTAAAAGAGCCACTTGCTGTTTTACAAAGTTCCTGGTGGCGAAGCCATCGTAGAGCAACTGTGTGATCTTGACACTCCGTTCTTCACGGATCAGTCTGAAATCATCGAGGTTGGCGGCACGGGTTGTTGTATTGTTTGAGGTTTCTTCGCCACCAGCATAGGTAAGATCCATAACGGGGAAATACCCGCTACGAGCCTGTTTACGCAACTGTTCTGCTGCTTCTACGTTGTATTTACTCGCAAGAATATCCGGATTCGTGCGCAATGTTGTCCTGACAGCTTCGTCGAGGGATTGCCCATGTACGGCAATTGGAACCATCACCATCCCTGATACAATCAATACCCTTCGTAACAGCACTTGACTCCCTTCTACGACCCTGGTTTCGCCGCATTTTACCCTCTTTAGGAGAAAAAGCGGCATTTTTTCTATGAGCGCCCTACTGTACCGTAATACCAGAGGATTCGTAGCTGCCAACAATCATAAAGGCTGACCAAATATAGGGATATCCCCATTCAGGAGAGTCCAGCAAATCCAACTGGGTATCCCTTAGCGCTTCCCGTGCGGGGGTGCCAGCCAGGATCCTGTCATAAAAACTGGTCATAAGCGCCTGAGTGCCCGCATCACTGACTTCCCATAGTGAACTCACAACCTCGGCCACACCCGCTTCCTGAAATGAACGGCGCAGACCATAAACGCCCTCACCCTCATGGATTTCACCAAGCCCGGTCTCACAGGCTGACAACACGACCAGCTTGGTGCCAGACAAGTTCAAATCGAGCACTTCTAGCGCCGTCAGGACACCATCGTTTACAGTGTCAATGTCGCCAAGAAACTGTGCATTGGTATTAATACCGGCAAATGCTAGGCCTGCACGCAGCAAGGGGTTATCGCCTGGTGGCGGTACGTGGATATCAGCACCCCGCTGCAACTTCAGCAATCGTTTTCTTAGCATGTCATCTGCCTTGAGAAAGAATCCATGAGTCGCCATATGCAGGATCTCTGGTGCCTCCTTCATTTCAGCAAGAACGCCCTCCTGGGCATCCGAACCAAAGAAAACCTCGTTCGGAGCCTTGCTCTCCTGCATCTGGGAAGTGATTATCCTGCCCTCTTCCTCAGCCCCTGGCAGTGGCGCAAAGTTCAGCCCACGCAGTCCGCCGCCAGCGCCACGAATGCCCAACTGCAGAGCTGCCGACCTTCTGCCCTGCGCAGCATTAAGAACTTCCTGGCTAACAACTTCTTCAGAATTGTAATCAGGTCCCGCCAGAATGACATATTCACCTTGAGCCAGCCTGTACTCGTTAGGCAACAGGTCACGACCTGATGTCAATACATGCAGGTCATGCGTCTGCAGAAGGTACTCTTCATCTGGGTTGATCAGGGCATTGAATGGCAGAATGTTGAGTGTTCCATCTGGTATGAGATACACATACTCGGTATCACCAATCAGATCATTAATGGGTTGCCATACAAGGTCATACGCGATCTGCCCCACTTCAAGAAGGTCATCTTCGTCCGCCTGGTCATCCTGAATAATGGTTCGATATTCAATAATTGCATCCTCGATTTTCCCCCGATCAGGGTACTGCACGAGCTCATAGCGAACTTCCCCACCTTCATTTACCACAATACCTGCGAGAACCCTGGCGTTGCCATCTTCTTCGTAGGTAAGAAAGTCCACCAGTGCACTACCCTCCGGTACTACATCGACCAGACGGTCAACACCAATCTGGGCAATGGAACTGCGATAGCGCACACTTGCACGCCCTAACTCCCCCTGCAATTCATTGACCTTCTGCTCGAGGTCATACAAGGCCTCAACATGGCGCCCCTGGGTTTCAGGCGTGGGTCCAGAAAGGGTCATGGCAGCCAGTTCTTGCCGGGCCGATTCCAGTTCTGCCGCAACCTTTTTCAAACCAGGGTCAGTGGACATTTTGGAGATCTGCTGAATTTCTGACGTGACCTTTAGCAGTAGCCCTTTCCGCTGCAAGCTCGCTCCAATGGCAAATCTGCCCTTATCACCACCCTGCAGTTTTGTAACCAGAGACATGTATTGACTAAACTCTGTCCGATGCAATCGAATGTAACCTTCCCTTGCATTCTCGCCCGTGACCCACAACATCCTGTCCAGGAACTTGCTGCGACGTTCAAACCCGGTTTTCCTGATTTCAACGGCCGCCTGCAATTGGTCTTGCGCCTCCTTAGCCCGGGCAAGATTGTTCAGCGCTTCAAATGTGTAGGGGTGCTGCTCACCCAATACTTTCTCAGCCAGTGCCAGGGCCTGCGTTAAAAGTGTGTCGGCTTCTGGCAGCCGCTGCTGGTCGATATAGACCGAACCAAGATCTATCATTGAGCGCACGACATCAGGGTGCTCTGCACCCAGTACCGAGCGACGCACCTCAACAGCCTGGAGGATGAGCTGTTCTGCTTCAGAGAGGCGCTCAAGCTTGTGGTAGATACGACCAAGGTTATTCGTCACTTTTAGCGTCGCCAGGTGTCTCTCACCAAACAATACCATCCACTGCTCCTGGACACGCTCGAATATTTCTGAAGAGCGATCATAGTCCTGCATCATCATATAGAGGAATGCAAGATTGTTCCGTACCGCAATGGTATCTGTATATTCATCCCCCCTGGTCTTGGAAAGGATAGCCATGCTCCGTTTATACAGAGGTTCAGCTTCGCGGAAATTACCCTGACTCTCAAACAGGAGTGCGAGATTATTCCGTGCCCGAGATGATTGTTGGTTTTCCGGCCCGAGCGTTGTTTCAAGGCTTTCCAGCGCAAGCTTCAGCAGCGGCTCGGCCTTGTCATAGAAGCCAATTTCTTCATAGAGCTGCCCTAGATTGTTCAATGCAACCAGCGTTGACGGGTGCTGATCTCCAACGACCTCCATCAGCCCATGCAATGCTTCCTGATAGGTCGCTTCCGCCTCAGATGATTTTCCCTGACGCTGGTAGATAACACCAAGTTCGAGCATGGTGTTAAAGATTTCCATCGGTCGACTCTGCCAGTTTGACTGACCATACCCTAAGACTTCCTCGGTGACCTTTTGCGCATTTTCAAACTCGCCTTCATTGTTAAACACCCTGCCGAGATAAGATTTTGCAGCATAGCTGACATCGGTCTCACCAATCTGGGAGGCCGTCTGAATAACTCCCGAGAGTAAATCCCTGGCAATCTGGTACTCGCCCGCCTCCCGGTGAATATCTGCTCGAACACTGAGTGCATCCAAGACGCTGACGTTAATTGCAGGCAGGGATTCACCCAGTCGCTCAATCACCAGGTCATACAGGGCTCCTGCTTCCTCCTGGTTACCCGCCGTAATCGCCTGACCCGCCTGCATCATCAGACATTCCAGCGTGCTGGGATGCCAACTGCCATAATTTTCTTCCAAGACGCCGCAGGTACCCGCAAAACTCTCAGCCGCCGCTTCATAAAGGTCGCCATACTCCAAAAATGACGCCTGATTCAGACGCGCATTTATGGTCATTTCATGGGCTTCCCCCAGGGTGGCGGCCAACCCGCCAACGACGATCTCACTGATACTCAGGGCCTCATCTATTGCTCCGGCAGCAGCATACAATTCAGCCAGCAATCCATAGATTTCAAGTGTTTGCGGATGTTCTTCACTGAGAATCCCGGATGCTAGTGCTATCGCTTCATTGAAGTATGCATCCGCCTGTTCGACTATTCCCATCTGCCTGAAGATATAACCCATATCGCGAATGGCCGCTGCTGTTAACCAGTGCCCCGGACCGAGCATGTCCTGAGCCAGTTGCAGAACACCTTCCTGTGCTGCGGCGGCAGATTCAAAATCTCCAACCTCCAGCGTACCAGCAACCCCTGCACTCATTTCTTCCAGCGCAGCAAGCACTTCAGCCTGATCGGGGTCTACACTGATTGCAATAGCGAAGCTTTCCCTTATCCAGTCTGGTTCAACGGCAAAAAGACTTGAAATCTCCTCGTTGACGGTAAGCACCCGCACAATATCAGCCTGCTGTACGGCAAGTTCCACCTCTCCCTGCAACTCCAGCACCTTGGCAGGAACCTCCCCGGCTGCCTGTACAGCTGTCAGCACCGACATAAGAACAATTGTAAAGGGAGTAACAATCTGCTTAATCATCATGACAAGGGTCCAAGGTCAGTTGTTTTACTATTTGATTTGCCTGTCAGGGCTTTTCGGGTCTATTCCTACCCTATTAGGCGCCTATTATCAATCGCTCTAGGACTGCCGGAAGTTTCCTATGGCTGCACGGATTGAGGCACCAAAGCTGCATCATATGGCAAAGCCGATATGTGTGAGCAGGGCGGAAGAATTGGCGCAGCCACTGCGACATAAACAATCCAGGTGACATGGCGCTTACCTCGAGTGCGGTATTTGCTAAAATCACCGGAAAATGGACAGCAGAATTAAGCAGGTGGATGATGGACAGGACAAAACACGATGCCAGGCGATGTAACCTGTTTGCCCATATCCTCGGCAAGACGGTGATGAAACTGAACGGCTGGAAGATTGAAGGAAAACTGCCAGAAAGTCGGAAAATGATTGTCATCGCCGCGCCACACACCAGCAACTGGGATTTTCTCTACCTGCTTGCCGCTGCCTACAGTTTTCGAATGAGCATCAACTGGCTGGGCAAGAACAGCCTGTTCCATCCCGTCATTAGCCCCATCCTCAAATACCTGGGAGGCATCCCCGTTGATCGTTCCAAACGCAATAATATGGTTCAGTTCATTGCCGATATCATCAACGACTCTGACCAATTCACCATGATCATCCCGCCAGCAGGAACGCGATCAAAAACGGACTACTGGAAATCTGGATTTTATCGGATGACTCTGGCCACCCAGATCCCGATTGTCTGCGGGTACCTGGATTTCAAGGACAAGGTTGCCTGTCTGGGTCTCTCGTTTGTTCCTACTGGTAACGTGCCAGAGGACATGGATCGAATTCGTGAATTCTACCGTGACAGGGTCGGCAGGCGTCCGGAAAATACCAGCCGAATTCGGCTAAGAGAAGAGGATACCACCCAGGACTAACGGGTATAAAATATGATGACTATTTCAGAGAATTCCCCATGAGCTCATCCAGCAAACCCAGTTACCTTGGCACCCTCAATGCAATTGTTAATGGGGAACGCAAAGCATTCGAATTTCTTGATGCCTGGGCAATGAAGACGACTAATCCTGACTTGTCCGCCATGCTAAAAACCGTAGCCCTACGGGAAGCTGAGCATGCTGCCAGTTTCGAGAAACGCATGTGTGAACTGGGGTACGAGTTCCAGGAAAAAAAGGACCCAACATTCAAAAAAACCATGGAAATTGTGCTATCCAATTCAGATGATGCTGAGAAATTTGAGAAGCTAGACATCGGCCTGGGAGGACTGGATGGTGAGGACAGACTTCTGCAGCTACTGGCAGACAAAAACATCGACCCTCACACCGGCGCCTTACTTGGAAGATTTATTGCTGAAGAGCGAGATAGTGATCGCCTGTTGCAGAAGGCTTATCAGCGCACCAAAGGAGTTGGTCCCGCTCCCGAAGAGAGCGTCACCCTTTCGGACCTCCAGAAACAACTAGCAAGGCTCACTAAAATCGTTAGTGGACTGCAAGACAAGCCGCCGAAAAAGAAGCCTAAACGCCGGGCGGTCAAATAGGATGGCAAAGGGGGAAATGCCTTTGTTACTTACCTGCTGTGGTATCCGTTAGGCATTTTGGGCGCACACAGACTCTACCTTCGACGCCAGAAAATGGCGTTGCTGTATCTTTGCACTGGCGGGCTGTTTGTAATTGGCTGGGTAATTGACCTGTTCACTATGAGCACATAGGTCTCTGCATGCAATGATAGAATTTACGATGAAAGTGAAGAGTCGCTTTTCATGGAAGAGCAGCTCGACCGAATTGATGAGCTTGAAGACCAGGTCGATGAACCCAGGGATCGCCTTTGCAACTTATAGCTTTTCCAACTACAGCAAAAGGCCACAGCAAACGGACTCGAAAACTACTGGTCGAATACGATAACGCTGCGTGCGGGAACCCCTGTTTTCATCTCCTCAAACGCTTCATTTACGTCATTGAGTGAAATTCTTTTGGATACCATCTCGTCCAGGTGCAACTTTCCGGTAAGATAAAAATCAATGAACCTGGGCATATCAACCCTGAATCGGTTTGACCCCATCAACGAACCCTGGATCTTTTTCTCCTGCAGGAATGCAGACCCCGTGAGTTCAATTTTCACACCAACCGGGATCATGCCAATAATTGTTGCTGCACCTCCCGGACGAAGCATTCGGAAAGACTGTTCAGCAGTTGCTTTTAAACCAATGGCTTCAAAAGAATAGTGCACACCGCCACCGGAGAGTTGCTTGACCTGTTTAACCGGATCCACCTGAGATCCATCGACCACATCTGTCGCACCAAATACTTTGGCCATCTCCAGCTTGGATTCAACCATATCGACCGCAATGATCTGCCCTGCACCGGCTAGGGCAGCACCATTGATACAGGATAAACCGACCCCACCGCAGCCGATGACCGCAACTGTACTCCCGGGTTCAACCTTAGCGGTATGAAAGACCGAGCCGACTCCAGTTGTTACGCCACAGCCTATCAGCGCTGCCCGGTCCAATGGCATGTCCTCTCGAATCTTTACCAGGGCATGTTCATGGACCAGCATTTGCTCTGCGAAGGACCCGAGACTGACAAACTGCTGTACCGCTTTACTGTCTTTCTCCAACCTTGGCGCCTCTTCAGTTCCGCGGGCGACCTCCGGGCTTGCACACAGAGACAGATGACCAGTCAGGCAATGCTCACAATGACCACAGAAAACAGACAGACAGGAGATCACATGGTCTCCAGGTTTGACATAGGTGACGGATGAGCCTACCTCTTCAACAATTCCAGCAGCTTCATGGCCCATTACGATGGGCATAGCAGTTGGATACAGGCCTTCTATAAAGTGCAGGTCACTGTGGCAAACTCCGGCCGCAGCCGTACGCACTAACACTTCCCTAGGGCCAGGTTTAGATACTGAAACCTCTTCAATTTCCAGAGGTTGTCCGACCTTCCTTAAAACTGCTGCTTTCATCTCTGATATCCTTGATGCACATTCGTCATGCTGCCTTTATACCAGCCCCACATGCACTACCTCAATAGAAAGACCTCTATATAAATACTTCAAGCAGTACCAGGAGACTTTCTCCTCCTCGTCACATGCCAGTTTAATCAAGGCTGGCTCAGCAAAAAATAATCCCACGCCTCTAGTGATTTTGACGAAAAAGCATTGTTTAATGTACTTACAACAAAAACAGAGGTACAAAATGGATTGTCCCAAATGCCACGCACCAATGTCCGAACATACTCTGAGCACGCTTCAAGGTGGTGTTACCGTGGATCGCTGTACCAAGTGTAAAGGCATGTGGTTTGACATAGGTGAGGCCGAAGCATTAAAAGACAAGTGGATGTCTGATCATATCGATGATGGCGACCCGAAAGTTGGTAAACAGCACAACTTAATTCGAGACATTAATTGTCCACGATGCGGCAAACAAATGCAGAAGATGTCTGATCCGGTGCAGACACACATTCAATATGAAGCTTGTGAAGATCACGGCATGTATTTCGATGCGGGGGAATTTACAGACTTCAAATATGAAACCCTGATGGATATCTACCGGGACTTTATTTTCGCCATCCGCAAACGCTGACATTCCTCTCTATGGGGCTCAATGAGCCCCGCCATCACTTCACATGGAGCTCAATGAGCCCCACCATCTACTGCAATAATCGCGCCCGTCGTATAGCTGGCAGATTCGCTTGCAAAATATAGCGCTGCCCCAACAATCTCATCCGGCTGCCCTCCCCGCTTCAGGGGAATGGTAGCCTCTGCCCTGGCATTAAATGCATCCATATCCCAAGCCTTACTGATATCAGTCAGGAATGGACCCGCCATAATGCAATTTACCCGCACCAGGGGTCCATATGCGTGGGCAAAGGACTTGGTTAAAGCGTTCAACCCGGCTTTGGCTGCACCATAGGGCTCTGAATTGGGACTGGCGCTTACGGCCGCGCCACTACTAATATTTATTATGCAACCACCGCCAGTTTCCGACATGCGTCTCCCGACATTTGCACTGAGACGAAACGGCCCCTTGAGGTTGACACCAACCACCTTATCAAACAACTCCTCACTGACTTCATCAAGGGATGGGTACAGTGGCGACATGCCAGCATTGTTTATCAGGACGTCCACTTTTCCAAACTCTTTGTAGACTGCTTCTACCATCTCATCCAGTTCATTCCATTTACCTACATGTACTGCATAGGGGAAAGCTCTCACCCCAAAGGCTTCTACCTCCTTAGCGGTTTCTCTGCAGGATTCAATCTTCCTGCTGGCAAGCGCTATATCCGCACCTTTTCCGGCGAACCCCAATGCCATCTCCCTGCCAAGACCGCGGCTCCCGCCGGTGATCAGCACTACCTTGCCCTTCATATCTAGATCATACATACCCGCTCCAAATCGTCTTCCGTTTACCTTATTGTACGCATCAATCGAATGATTTACTGTATAGACAGTCGTTCAATGAAGAAAGCGAGATGACTGAACTGATCTCCAGCCAGCTGCGGCACAGGGTTCGAGTCCTCGGGGACCTGCTCGGCCAAACCATGATTCAGGAACATGGGGAAGAATTCCTAAACAAAGAGGAAGAAATTCGGCTGCTGGCAAAAAGCCGCCGCCAGAATGAACGCGATGATCAACAGAAACTGCAACAGGTGCTCGCGCAACTTGATGACGGTTATCTGATTTCCATCGCCCGCGCCTTCAATCAGTTCCTCAACCTGGCCAATATCGCGGAGCAGGCTGAAATAGGTGAAATGCAGGACCTGCAGTTTCCTGAAAACTCGAACCTGGCAAACCTCTTTGACCGGCTTCAGAGTAAAGGCATACCAAATTCGTCTATCGCCGATACCGTCAGGAATATACGCTGTGACCTGGTACTAACTGCCCATCCAACGGAAATCACGCGCAGAACCCTGATCCAAAAATACAACCGGATTGCGAGCGCCCTCAACAACGTTGTTGAGGGTGAACCACTGCGCAAGCATGATCAGACAGAACTAACACGCCTCATCGCTGAGGTCTGGCACACCGATGAGATCCGAACCGAAAGACCTACGCCCCAGGAAGAAGCAATCTGGGGATATGCAGTCATAGAGCACTCCTTCTGGTCTGCGATTCCTAGACTATGGGAGGGACTCGACAACCTTCTGCGACATCATACCGGGCAATCCATGACACCGGACATTGCGCCTGTGAAGATCTCCTCATGGATGGGGGGAGACCGTGATGGGAACCCCAATGTGACGGCAGAAGTAACTGCTGACGTCATGCGCCTGGCACGCTGGATGGCGGCTGATCTCTACCTTCGTGATGTCGAAGAGCTGTTGTCTCAACTATCAATGGCCAAATGCACGGATGAATTCACGGCACTTTGTGGAAAGTCATCCCAGGAACCATACCGAATAGTCCTGAGAGATCTCCGTAAAAAATTGAATAATACGCGTGCCTGGGCAGAAGGCTCCGAGCCTCCCGGCGACAGCCTGATTCTAGATCGGGACGACCTTTATTCACCACTGCATGCCTGTTACCAGTCATTGAACCAGTGTGGAATGCGCATTATTGCTGATGGCCTGCTGAAACAGACGCTGATCCGTGTATCTACTTTTGGTGTAACACTCGTTGATCTGGATATCAGACAGAATGCAGATGAGCATATTGAGCTTCTTGATGAACTGACACTTTTTTTGGAACTCGGCAGCTATAAGTCCTGGTCTGAAAAAGCCAGAAACGACTTCTTACTGAAAGAACTGGAATCAAAGCGCCCGCTCATTCCTCAAGGCTGGGAACCCCAGGGTCAGGGGGCAGAAGTACTGAAAACATTCAAACTCATCGCCCAGGGTAATGGCGAAGGCATTTCCAGCTATATTGTTTCCATGGCGAAGAACCCTTCGGATATCCTTGTCGTTGTGCTGCTGATGCAAAAATGTGGACTGACCAGAAAGCTACCCGTCGTACCCCTGTTCGAAACGCTGGAAGATCTTGAGAACGCCGCCTGGACGCTAGAACGTCTGTTGCGCACACAGTGGTACACAAGTTACATAGAAGGGTTCCAGCAGGTCATGATCGGCTACTCCGATTCAGCCAAGGACGCAGGTCAAATGGCTGCCGCCTGGGCACAATACCGAGCCCAGGAAGAGCTGGTCATAGTCGCCGAAAAGTATCATGTTGATCTAACACTATTTCATGGCCGCGGTGGTGCCGCTGGCCGTGGGGGCGCACCTGCAAGACAAGCAATCCTTTCGCAACCACCTGGGTCAGTGAAAACCAGTATGCGGGTTACCGAACAGGGTGAAATGATTCGGTTTAAGTACGGCTCAGCCCCGCTGGCGGTGAGCAACCTTGACCTGATCCTGAGCGCAACAATTGAAGCAAGTCTTCTACCACCGCCAAAACCTATGGACAACTGGCGCACCCTGATGGATCAACTCTCTGCCTCCGCCAGCAGCAATTACCGGAAAACAGTGAGTGACCAGGACTTCGTCGACTACTTTATTGATGGAACACCCGAACGAGAATTGGCGCTTTTGGCGCTGGGGAGTCGACCTGCAAGGCGCAACAATGACTCAAATGACCGTTCAATTGAAGATCTGCGTGCTATCCCCTGGGTCTTTGCATGGACTCAAAAAAGGCTGATGATCCCAGCATGGCTGGGAACGGATGCAGCACTCACGGATGACCTTGCAGGAAAGCAGGGGTATGTACTAAAGGAAATGATCAGGGACTGGCCATTCTTTCAATCGCAGCTCGATATGTTGGAGATGGTTCTCGCCAAGGCGGATGCAGATATTTCAGCACGTTATGATGCGGTGCTTGTTTCCCCTGAACTGAAACTCATGGGTGACAGATTCCGCGAGCAGTTGGCAAAGACCATAGGCGCAATCTGTAAAATTAAGGGACAAACGGAACTACTGGAGCACACCCCAGAAATTAAACAATCTCTGGACCTAAGGCACCCCTATACCGACCCGCTGCATTTCCTGCAGATTGAGCTGATTTCTCGACACAGGCAGGGTGATGATACGCACGATAACGATATTAAGAAGGCGCTACTGGTTACTATTGCAGGTATTGCGGCCGGGATGCGAAACACTGGATAAATGACTTGGTTATGGATGGACCCTGCGGTCTAACTAGCTCTTATCCGTTTCCTCACGTCGGGTGGACTAGCCATACGCACTTTCATAGACATGGACCTTGAGGATATCTTTCCAGGTCATGATACCCTCGATGACATCATCGTCGCAGATCATGGGAAGACACGCGATGCCATGCTCCAACAGCATAATAGAAGCCACATCAACCGACGTGCTTCTATCGACCGTAACCGGTACCTTGGTCATAATTTCAGAAACCAACATTTCCTGTTGGTCCAGGTCTTGCTCCCGCTGACTTTCGCCGCCGACAAACGGACTGAGGTTGGCAAGCATATCCCTATCAGTAACAATACCGATAAGCTTCCCATCTTCCTCTAACAGAAGTTGATGAAACTCCAGTTCTCCTAGCATTTTCTGCAGTGTTCCAATGCTATCCTTAGGGGAGACGGTACTTACCTTGGTGCTCATTATTCATTCGACTTTCATTCTATTCTCATCTAAAGCTCAGGTTGATGGATACGCTCAGTATTCCCGTCAATTCCAAGACCTCAGCCTCATATCGCTCCAAAGATGTCGCGTATATTTTAGCTTAGCAGACGATTTTGAACGCTACCATCGCCCCCCGCACTGAGGGCGGTTTTCAAGTTTGATACTTTCCCGAGTATGCTGGCCCCAATAAAGCGGTCCGAGTGGCAATCCCCGCGAATAATTTNTCCTGCATCNCCATCACTGCCTGGAATGACCTCGCCGCCAGCAACAACTGCCACCGCCTGNAGTTCATGTAAATCGGCTCCTGTACTTTCAGCTTGCTTACAATTGTCACTGAGAAGCTATTCAGCCCTTCTGATGAGCATTCATGCCGGATCACTTCTGGTAACATCACCCACTAAATTGATCTAGACTGAAATCACCTAATGCTCAGAGTGTGCAGGCCACCGGATCGTGAGGCCACTACCGTAACATTGGCACTATTTTGCACACTTGCTGGCGATCACGAGGACATCTAGCCTAAATGGCAACAAAGACAACACTTATTCGATGGGCTATGACGACCCTGTTGTGCCTGCTCATTGCATATGTGGGCTGGCTATCCAGTATTGCCTGGCCTATTTCTCCTGTGAGTGGCTCTGTCCTCGAAGATAACACTAGGGCACAATCAATTGACTCAGATACCATCACCATCGGCACCTACAATATTCACAGCACGAAGGGAACGGATGGCAAGCGATCAATAGAGCGGATATTTGATGTTCTTGCAAAATCCAACCCAGATTTTGTTGGCCTTAATGAAGTCCGGGGCGGTGCCTTTGAGTCCACCAATCAGGGACAGGAACTCGCCGAAATGCTTGGACTCAGCTGGATATTCGCACCTGTGAATAAAAAACTGTTTTCCGGCTACTTCGGTAGCGCTTTTCTTAGCCGATACCAGGTTAAACGCTACTGGGTAATGCCACTCGTAACCACCCACGTTTCCGCGGTGGGGATTCAATCGTCCAACAACCGCAACCTCACCTCTATCGAACTGGAGATTCAGGGTAGATCCGTTATGATCCTGCTAACTCACCTGGACAGAGGCGAGTTGAGATTGCGGCAGTTGGAAAGGGTCCTGGATGAATTCAACCAATACACACATGTCATCCTTCTTGGTGACCTTAATTCAACGGCTGATGACCTTCCCCTCCGGAAGTTGCTGGCAGCAGGCGACGTTGTTGATATGGTGGACAACGGGCAGCCGCATGCACCTCACATAGACTGGATTCTCACCAGAGGTTTTAGTGTCATTGACAAAGGCAGCACGCCACTGGGTGCATCAGATCACCCTTACTACTGGGCTCACGTAAGGTTAAAAAATGGCTGATAGAGCGACCAGGAATCCAGGTCCCTGGATAGCCGGCCATGTGCTGTTTCTCACTATATTGATGCTGGCGATGATCGTCTTTTTTGGTAGCAGGCTGGCGGCGTTATTCACCTACCGTGAAACGATCGGCACCTGGTCACACCTGCTCAACGATTTTATTGTCGGCAGCCGCCTGGATCTCAAAACAATATCAACCTTCATCTTTCCACCTTACCTGTTGTTTCTGATCGTCCATCTATCCTTTCCATCCGCCTCATCCCGGCTTCACCAACTCTTGGTTTTCCTTGGCATGGTGTTCCTGATCAGCTGTTTACTTGCGGCCTACATAAATTATCAATACCTGGGTGTCTTCAAAAATCATATTGACGTCTTTGTCTTTGAGTTCCTGGATCCAGAAAACGCGACCGAGGTGATAAAAACAATCTGGGCGGACTTCCCCGTGCTACTTATGTTGCTGCAAATATGCCTGCTAACTGCCCTGTTTTATTTTCTGCTGTCCAAACTTCCAGTCGTTCCTGGCAGACATTTCAAGGCTGGCGAGACCAGCCAAAAGCTTCTTATCGCCTCAATCTCGCTCGTCCTGCTTGCCGGGGCTGCCCGGGGTGCCATTAGTTCCCGCCCTCTTTCAATATCGAGAGCCACCCTTTCACCCGATGTATTTCTCAATAAAATCGTCATGAACGGGCTCATCGCACTATACGAAGCAGACAAGGAAACCATAAAGAATACAACCGTAGCACCAGTCTCCAGGCAGGAACTTGCTGACGCGATCAACTACTATCAACCGGGAACTTCCCTGGACGACGGGGTCACACTCGCTTCATTTTTGACAAAAACCCGCCTCAAGGAACCCCGCCCTAAAGCCAATGTGGTGCTCACCCTTATGGAGAGTTTTGGCTCCCACCTGCTGCTCCACCAGAGCCCGGAAAACAACGTCCTCGGCAGTCTGGAAAAACACCTGGAGGATGACTATTTCTTTACCCGCTTTACCTCAGCGGCGAACGGTACTGCCCAGAGTCTTGAGAAGACACTCATGGGACATGCGTTCCGTTCAAGCGTGTCATCGTCAAACCTTCAGAAGATCCCACTGGTAGCGTCCGCAGCCCGTGTTTTTGAGGCTCAGGGATATCGCACTATTTTCATTACAGACGGGCGTAAAACCTGGGCGAACATCAATGAGTTTATGCTCGGGCAAGGCTTCCAGGAGGTCTTCGATGAGTATACGATTCTTCGTGAGGTTCCCGGTGCTGAGCGAGGCCGTGCTTGGGGAGTCTACGACCAATACGGGTACGATTTTGTCACCAAACTGCTACGGGAAGAAGACAGTCAGCCACTTTTCATTGTCCTGCTAACCGTTACCAACCATTCACCATTTGAACCACCGCCCGAGTACGTGGGCTATCCAGTGGACTTAAAAAAGGTGATGCCCCTGACCACACTTGGCGATGAAAGTAAGGTCGAGGGATCCTAAGAACCTATCAGTACGCGAACAATTCTCTCGGTGACTTTGTTAGCACCATTAAAGATGACCCGGAACTCTCGACTTCAACAATCATCGCCGCATCAGGTGATCACGAACTCCGCTATCTATTCAAGATCAACGATGCCGAGATTTCATGGAAACACAGGGTCCCGTTCTACCTGTACCTGCCCCAGGACTACCGGCTAAATACGCTGAAGGACACGACCCGATTTGGTTCGCACAAAGATATCTTGCCAACAATCTATGAGCGCCTGTTCCATGATATGTCCTACTACTACACGGGCAATGATCTTTTGTCTGAAACCTTCACTGCTGATAGAGCCCTCGCCTGGAATGATGATTTTGCCATGGACGCAAGCGGCGGTGTAACTATCATCGGTGAACAGCGCTACTTTGCATGGCAGGATTCTTCTCATCGATTACTGACGCCTGTGAAGGTGCCGGATGAGGATTTGAAGCGCCTGGATAAGAAAGCGAATGCCTATCACAAGATTCAGCGTGCCTTCACACTGATGCACCTTGAAGCAGCTGACCCCGTGGGCAAGCTAAGACCATGACAGGTTGGCAGGATTCAGACTGCCACCCATACCGACGGTATTGCCCAGCAAATTATTGGGTCATTCAGCTTCCCGGGTATTGCAATAGATTGTGAGACAATCCATCCTTCGCGCACATTTTTATCACCCAAATCGAAATGGCTCAAAGCGGACTACATTTCCTGGCGCGCCCTAGAACCAGGGCACTTCTCAACCATGCGTGAACGCTGGCAAATCTTCGTCAATAGCCCATCGGCACAAATTCTGCTGTTGATTGGACTCATCCTTGGCATGCGCCTGGTAGGCCTCGGACTTTACCCGGTTATGGACACGACTGAGGCCCGCTACGCAGAAATCGCCAGAAAGATGTTGCAGCTAAATGACTGGGTTGTACCTATGTACAGCTACGAAGAGCCCTTTTGGGGAAAGCCTCCCCTGGCCTTCTGGCTGGCTGCAATATCAATGGATATTTTTGGCACCAATGCCTTCGGCGCCCGGTTTCCCGCCTGGTTATGCGGCGCCGGCACGGCATTTATCATCTATTTGATGGTAAAGCCCGACCGGATGCTGGGCTGCTTCGCTGCACTTCTATTCGTCAGTTCAAAACTCGGATACACGGCTACAGGGGACGTCACAACGGACCCGTATCTTATGTTTTCAGTGAGCCTCGCTGTATACGGCTTCTGGCAAGGGTACGTTAAGGGAAACAACACAGCCTACTTTCTGGGCTTTATTGGTATGGCGCTTGGTTTGCTGTCAAAGGGTATCGTTGCCGTTGTCCTGATTGGTATTCCAGTATTTTTTTGGCTAGTACTCAAGGCACAGCTCTTCACTTTTCTGTTCGACCGGCGGTTGCTGCTGGGTCTGCTGATAACAGTCGCCATTGCCCTTCCCTGGTATCTCCTGATGGAGAGCAGGTCTCCCGGATTTTTGCAGTATTTTATCGTTGGCGAGCATTTCGAAAGATTTGTGGTATCAGATTGGGCAGGAGATAAGTACGGGGCCGGGCACGGAAGGCCCAGGGGCGTCATCAGTTTTTATGCCCTCGACGGACTTTTACCCTGGCCGCTCCTGATCCTCGCCTTTATTCCGGCGGTCAAATCTTTCCTGCCTGATATTCGGCGAACGGTAACCGACGACCGATGGTATTTCCTTATCTTCTGGGCCCTTTCACCTATCTTGATTTTTTCGCTCGCCAGCAACCTGCTTTCGTCATATTACATGCCGGGGCTGCCCCCCCTGTGCATACTCGTTGCAAAAGCTGTTCTGGCGGCGCACAGCAGGAGCACCCGGAAGAACCTCATCGCCACATGTATTGTAGTATTGGCACTACTGATACCAACCATGAAGTTTTCAACTGCACTGATGTCTGAATTCTGGTACGACAAAAAGAGAAACCAAAAACCCATCATCGAAGCATTTCAATCAGATCCCCGGGATGCGCCAGTTTTCTATATCGGTGGCAGAAGGTTCTCCGCCGAATTCTACAGTGCCGGGCAAGTAAAGTTTGCACCTTCATTTGAGCAGCTAGATTTCCCGGCCTTCGTTGTTCTACCGGACGCAATGGACGACAAGGTTCCAGAATCGTGTGAAACGGTCAAGACCAGCAACGAACATACTTTATACTATTGCAACTAACGAGATTTATAAGGTGAATGAATTCAGCGACAAAATCGTAGCGGTAATACCCTGTTACAACGAGGAAGCCCGCCTGGACCATCAGCAGATTTCACTCCTGCTCGATGAACCCAGAATGAACCTGCTGTTCGTTGATGATGGCTCTACAGATCAAACTGGAAAGGTTATAAAGAATCTCGCCCAGCGATATCCAAACAGGATAGAATTTTTACCCCTGAAAATAAACGTTGGCAAGGCTGAAGCCGTGCGCGTTGGTATGCTTCAGGCGATCAAGTCGGGCGCGCCCTTCGTAGGCTATGTGGACGCGGATTTTGCCACACCGGCACGCGATGTGCTGAGAATATCAACTGAGTTGATTGAGCAGACGAACATAAGGGTCATCCTTGGCTGTCGAGTTCAATGTCTCGGATCAGAGATTCATCGCTCCATTTCACGTCATTATCTTGGGCGTATTTTCGCCACCTGGTCATCGATAATCCTACGCATGGGAGTTTACGACACCCAGTGTGGGGCCAAATTTTTCGCTGCCAGTGATCTGCTGCGTGAATCTCTAATGCAGCCATTCCTCTCCCGCTGGGCTTTCGATGTCGAACTTATTGCGCGCTTGAAGTATGGGGTGGACGGTCAGCCGGGATATGGGAAGGAAAAATTCCTCGAACTTCCCCTCAATTATTGGGAAGACAAATCAGGTTCCAAGCTTAAGATGGCCGACAAAATCAAGGTTGTGATCGAGATGATGCGAATTACTGCCTATATCTGGCAGCTTCGAAAAAAGATGGTCGAATGAAATCCCTGTATTGCTTGGCGCCTTGTTGGTGTTGTCACAGGGTTCAGTTGTGGCGCCGTTTATCTATACGCTGTTTTGAGCCTGTAGACTGCAAAAAACAGTTAGGGTGCAAGGCGATTTATCTCCCAGGCATCACCGGTACCGCGAATATACTGAAACCGATCATGAAGCCGGTGCTCACCACCCTGCCAGAACTCCCAGCGATCAGGAATAATTCTGAATCCACCCCAGAAAGTTGGCAGGGGAATTTCCTTCTTTGCAAATTTCTCCTGCATTCGCTGGAACTCACCCTCAAGCATGGCGCGGGTGTCAATTCTTTCACTCTGAGCAGATGACCAGGCCGCCAGTTGACTTTCCCTTGGCCGGGTGAGGAAATACTTAAGTACAGTGGCGATGCTGAGTCGCTCCGTTCGACCTTCAACAATGACCTGTCGATCCATCTTCAGCCAGGGAAAGAGAATACTGACCTGCTCATTGACGGCAATTTCCTTCGCCTTTCTGCTTTGTGTATTGGTAAAAAAATCAAATCCACCCGGACCAAAATGTTTAAGCAGCACGGTTCTTTGGGAAGGATGTCCACCTTCACCGACCGTAGCAAGGATCATGGCGGTCGGATCCTGGATTTCCGCGCCTATCGCCTGACTCATCCATTGATCAAACTGCCTGAAAGGTGAATTATCGAGGCTGTCCCGATTGAGTTCACCAAATTGATATTCCCGACGTTCTGACTCTAACTCCACTTACGAGACCCCTTGTTGCTGACGGTCGCATTTCTCATCGCTACTTGCAGTGATATGATCCACACCATAGAATCTGCCCTCCACGCGCATGGACAACCGCGCCTAACCTGAGTAAAGAAAGTGAATTATGACATAGTAATCGTGGGTGGTGGTCCCGCCGGGTTGAGCTTCGCCTGTTCGCTCAAGAATGCTGGTATTCACGCCGCCATCATTGAGAAGCAACCCCTGGAATCTCTCTCTAACCCAACATTCGATGGACGTGACATAGCCCTGACTCATCAGTCAGTTCGAATTCTCAAGGAACTCGATGTCTGGAGACGGATACCGGATGAGTGTATCTCTTCGATTCGCGAAGCAAGAGTGCTCGATGGACCTTCACCCTATAGTCTCAATTTCGATACCCGGGGGGAATCAATTGATGCGTTGGGTTACCTCGTATCCAACCATGATATTCGTAAAGCATTGTTTGAAGAAGCACAGCAGATTGAAAACCTGGACATTCATACGGGTACTGCTGTGACATCCCTAACCACTGCTGGCGATATGGCCACGGTAGTTATGGCTGATGGTCAGGAATTTGATGCACAACTGATCGTGGCCGCAGACAGCCGCTTCTCGGAAAGCCGCCGAATGGTTGGCATCCCCGCTACTATGCTCGACTTCGGTCGCGTGTGTATCGTGTGTCGCATGGAACATGACAAGCCGAATGACAGCATCGCCTATGAGTGCTTCCACTACGGGAGGACACTGGCGGTGCTCCCCCTCAAGGCAAACCAGTCATCCATTGTAGTCACAGCACCCATGTCAAAACAGGACAGTATCATGAGCATGTCTGAGGCAGAGTTTAACCAGGATATTCAGACCCGCTTCAACAACAGGTACGGCGATATGCACCTGATAAGTAAGCGATTCGCCTACCCTCTTGTAGGTGTACATGCCAGCAAGTTGTGTACTACCAGGTTTGCGCTAGTCGGTGATGCCGCGGTGGGTATGCATCCGGTTACCGCGCACGGCTTCAACCTTGGCCTCAGCGGACAAGAGATACTGGCAAAGGAGATCATCAATGCACTTGATAAGGGGACAGACATAGGTGACTCCCGACTACTCAAGCGGTTCGAAGTACGGCATATGCTCGATACAAGACCCATGTATCACGGCACCAATGAGATCGTCAAAATGTTTACTGATGACCGGCCACCCGCCAAACTGTTAAGGAAGCTCACCCTTCGACTGGCAAATAACTTCCCCCCAATTAAGCACGTGATCCGCAACAAGCTAACTGAATCTCAAAGTGGCAGCAGTTTTCTTCCACCCTTTCTAAGATAGAAGGGTAGATGAAGATTCCAATTGTCACATGGGACTCTGCTACCGATCTATGAAATTTGGATTGTGCCTGCCAAATGCCCAGGGGGCAAAGCATGTCAGGGATCTGGTGGAGCTTGCCCAGGAAGCTGAATCCCTTGGGTTTAATTCTGTCTGGAGCAGCGAGCACCTGTTTCACACTTCTTATGTTGAAAAAAGGCTGGGTAGCGCACCCTATCATGAGGCCCTGACGGTCTTAATCGCCGCGGCAACAGTAACTTCAACGATACGCCTTGGAACCTCGGTCCTGGTACTACCCTGGCACCACCCGGTCCGGCTTGGGAAAATGATCGCCTCACTCGACGATTT
Source organism: Gammaproteobacteria bacterium (assembly GCA_002725995.1). Lineage (GTDB taxonomy): Bacteria > Pseudomonadota > Gammaproteobacteria > Pseudomonadales > Azotimanducaceae. The sequence continues at coordinate 18,422 of PBRQ01000025.1, read as the reverse complement.
ATCTGCGGGGCGAGTCAATATGGGCGTTGGCGTAGCGATCACTGAAGATGAGTATGAAAATCTCAACATCGACTTTCACAACCGTGGAGATGTTACAAACGACATGCTTGGCGCAATGCGCAGTCTCTGGAGTGAAGACTTTCCAGAATACACCGGTTCATATTTCACTTTTTCGAATTTGCGCTTTGAGCCCAAACCAGTCCAGTCACCACTGCCCGTTTATGTCGGCGGCAATAGCATAGCTGCACTCAAGCGCCTTAAGAAGTTTGGCCAGGCATGGCATCCCCTGAGTATATGCGCAGACGATCTATCCCGGATTGCCGTAGAACATCAGCTGATTGCGGATGGCTTCAAAATCTGTCCACGCATGGTAGTGCAGTTTCTCAACGAGCCATCAGATCGACCACTCACTGGTCGCAAAACGCTCAAGGGTACACCGGGGGAACTGAGGCAGATGATGCAACTATACGCTGAGGCGGGAGTATCTGAGATGATACTCAACCCTCTAATCAATGACATGAGTCAGATGCGTGAACATATGCACCAGGCAAAGGAAGTGTTCGTATTCTAGTCAGCAGCCCTGGAATTCCCACCCTTAACATACTTCAGATAAATGATGAGAGAGGCTGCGAAACCGACGGCACATATCCCCGACGTGGTAAAAAAGAAGTAGCGATAACCTGTGGCCCCCGGGAAAGTATCTAGTAGCACTCCCCCAAGCAGTGGCATAAAAATGTCCGGGGTAAAACCAATCGCTGATACGATGCCCGCTACCGTGCCCGTAACGGCCATTGGAATACCGCCTTCTTCAAGCAAGGCAAAATAGATTCCCCGCATGGCGAATACCGCCAATGATGCAAGTGCAACATTCGCCAACATCAGGGGAATCATCACCGCGCTACCAGGCATGACGGCAAAAAAGCAAAAGCTCACAACCAGCACGACAAATAGAGAGGCAACGGTTCTCGCTATGCCGAATCTGTCAGCGATGAAACCAGCAATGAAGGCGGCCAGCGGTTTAAGCCACATCTTTCCAACACTGATGGATGCAGCGATCGCGACGCTCATCATAAATATATCGGTGGCGTAGGATGTAAATCGGAAGGTGCCCCAGTAGGCGCAATAACCTGTGAGAATAACCGTTGCGATCAGCCAGACAACGGGCATCTTCAGTGCACTGATAATTTCCTCGAGGCCAACTTTCTGGCCTGCTGCTGAACTATTCTCTTCATTAATACTGTCCTCAAGAGTAAACCAGGCAATTAGACCAAGTAACAGAATAAGCCCCGCAAACAAGACAATCACCATTGACAGCGCATAGTCACCACTTCCGAGCGCGACAAAAACAGAGAGAATCGCAGCAGAGCTTAAAACTTCTCCCAGGCCCCGCCCCGTTTCAAGAATACCAAAGGCTCTCCCCTGCTCCTCCGCCGGCGCCCAGTTACGAGTCATTCGAATCATCGCTCCCCAGAACAGGAAAGAGATACTGACACCCCAGAATGCATGAAGGGCCAGGCTGACTCCATAGGCTGGAAATGTTGAGAAGTAGAGACCCGTAATACCAGTCAACAACAGTGAAAAACTGATAAGTTTTCTCGGCGACACGCGGTCAGCCAGCCAGCCACCCGGGAAATAGGAAATCAGTGACGTCATGCCAAACACACTCATGAGTGAACCGACTTCCGTATTGTTGAGACTAAGGGCCTGGGCAAGGGGTTTGTAGTAAACCTCCTGCAGGAAAGGCAGAAAAAATATGATACCACCTGAGATGCTCAGGACGACCATAGTCAACCAGTGACGGAATACAGACATAGTGATACTAAGCAAGCCACGGATAAGGACCGCCAGAATAGATCATTCGAATCTGTGAAGCTACCAGAGCAGGCAGACCCCGGCCCGATAAACCTCAAGGAACAAGTCTGCTCATGCTAGTATCAGAAAAAAGGGAGTGTTGAATGTCTTTGATGGCTTGGTCCTGGCTATTCCTGATAGTGTACGTCGGCGCAATGATTACGTTTGGCTATATCGGTAGCAGGCGAGTGAAAAACGCAGATGACTTTGCGACTGCCCGCAGCAGCTATGGGCCTTTTTTTCTGGCACTGGCGTTTGCGGCAACATCTGCAAGTGGCGCTACCTTCCTTGGCAGCCCGGCCCTGGCTTATGAATGGGGAATGCCCGCTGTTCTTGGCAATATTCTCTACCCTATCGGTCTGTACTTTGGTGTTTTGATTTCCATGCGCCTGATTGCCGCCAGTGGAAATCGTTTCGGCAATCGCTCAATCCCGGAATATCTGGGTGATCGGTATCAGAGCGATGGAATTCGGATTTTGGTTTCCATATTTTCGCTGATGTTACTTTTTTACCTCGCGGGACAGTTGGTTTCTGGTCTTGTAATGTTCGAAATAATGCTGGGCTTATCTGATGCCTGGGCCCTTTTTATCACCACCCTTGTGTTGATGATCTACGTCACCATGGGTGGTGCTCATGCCGATATTCTGACCGATGGTGTGCAGGGTGCGATGATGCTCCTCCTGGGTATCGTGGTCATCCTGATGTTTTTCCTGGGAACAGGTTTTGAAGGTGGTTTAACGCAGGTTTTTGATAAAGTTGAACAATCCGATCCAAGGCACCTGGGTGCTACAAATCCTGCCACTCCGATTTATCATTCCTGGTGGTCGATTGCATCCCTTCTACTGGCACATATACCACTTGGTCTACTCCCTCATATCGGCAACAAGCTATGGGCGCTTAAATCGGAAAACGATCAGCGCCAGTTCGTAAAGCTCGCCTTCATCATTGGGCTTATTATGGCCATGCTGGTGCTTGGCGGTGTACTGGCACGAGCGCTGTTTAGTGATGCATTACTCGCTGCGGGTTCAAATCCCAATCAAGCGCTACCACTGCTATTCATTGAAATATTTCCCACCTGGCTCGCAGCTCTTGTTGGTGTTGGAATTCTGTGTGCAATCATGTCAACCGCGGACGGCCTCGTCATTTCCTCTTCACAGATAGTAGCCAATGATTTATATCGACGCAGCATCGTTCCACGTTTAGCAGAACAACCTAGCAAGGAAGAAGTTGACCGACGCGTTCTTAACATCAGTCGCTGGAGCACAGTAGTCGTGCTGATCCTGTGCGCCGGTATGGCCTGGATGCTAATGGATAAAAACGTCGCCCTGATCGTCTGGATCGGAACCGGTGGCATGATGGCTGCTTTTGCAGGCCCCCTGGTGATGGGAGCACTCTGGCGCGGAGTAACAAAAACCGGAGCCTATGCGGGTCTGATATCCGGAATGGTGACTTTCATGATCCTGCACAGTGGTATTTTGAATCCGGACCGGTTTACCGGATCACCCCTTTTTGGCATTGTTACCTGGCTGCAGGGTGAAGCGCCTAATCCATTTTCCTGTTCAGCTATGGGAGAAATCGTTTCGATCGCGACGACCTGGGTAGTATCAAAGCTAACACAGCCACTAGACAACAGGCACCTTAATGATGTATTTGCGCTTGACCAACAATAGGCAAACCAAAGGAGGAGCGCGACATGCCTGACCTACGTATCGGCGTCTGCTACGATTTTAGAAATCCACCAGATTCCGGCATTTCCGATCAGCACCTGTATGCTGAAATTATGGAGCAGGTACGGTGGCTCGATACCATCGGTGCTGACCTGGTTTGGTTTACTGAACACCATTTTATCGATGATAGCTACCTGCCAAGCTGGATACCGGTTGCAAGCGCTATGGCTTCCATCACCAGCCACGTAAGATTTGGAACCGATATCTGCCTGATGCCATTTAATCACCCAATTCGTCTGGCGGAGGACCTGGCGGTTCTGGACAACCTGTCAGGTGGGCGTACCGAAGTGGGATTGGGAATGGGTTACGCTCCTCATGAATTTCATGGATTTGGCCTTCCAGTTGCTCGTCGTGTATCCCTGATGAACGAGGGTATTGAAGTTCTCCAGCATTGCTTTACCGGTGAGAAATTCAGCTATCAGGGAAATCGATATCAGTTCAAAGACGTACTTATAACCCCCGGTTATGTTCAGGAAGGCGGCCCACCCCTGTGGATTGCAGCCATGTCAGAAGCGGGCGCCCTGCGCGCAGCACACTACAATACAAATTTTTTGCCCCAGGGAGCAAGGGCAAAGTCCTTTGACCCCTGGGTTAATGCACTGAGGAAAACCGACCGAGATCCAGCTGATTATCGGGTGGGCATTATTCGCAGTATCCTGGTTACTGACGACCGAAACACTGACTGGCCTGTAATTCGCGCGGCGGAGAAATATCGCATGCAATTATACGAGCGTTTTTATGAAGAAAGTGGTGAAGGTTTCGGCGACCCCGGTGAACAGGTACCACAGACATGGGTTATCGGGAACGTGGAAGCGTGTATCGAGCAGCTTAAGGTTTTTATTAGTGATTTCGGCATCACCGATATCGTCACCATGGCCGTACCACCTGGGCTGAGAGCAGCCCAGATGACGGGTAGCCTAGAGAAACTGTTTGGAGAAGTCGTTCCCCGGTTAAAACAAGAAGCCGGTCAGCCTTGAGTAACGTACCGGTATGAGCCTTCCGCAAGGACGGGTTGCTACAGCAGGGTGGTCAGGTCCACCGAACGCAGCCGTGCCAGGGTACGATCCATCCAAATATTCATAAGTTCACCACCGCGCTCCTCTCCTACATCCACATCAATAGTAGCGCTGCCGTGGACCCGCAGCATTGCCATCATGCCGCGGTCATAGTCCTTTCGAAATCGCTCAAAATCGTAATTGTTCACACCTGCATTCACAAGTTCTGAGTGGTAGTGACGTATCAGATCCTCTTCTATTTCTGCCGATGTATCTACATCAAGAGCACCACTCAGGAAGTAGGCGACTTCTTCCGCCGCGAGTCCGCGGCCGACAGTTTGCCAATCGGCAAATACTACGCGCGTATCACTCGATGTTTCATCAAAGAACACATTATCGAGACGCATATCACCATGAACAACCGTGTGCGGTGCTCGACGATACAGCAGTCGATGCAGTTGCACACCATTGTCGTAATACCAGTTCATGAGAATCATGCCCCAGTCACCCATTTTTTCTGAATACTTTTCAACAAAACTCTCTCGTGACTCCAGCAGCATCTGATGACGAGACCTCATTGTCACCCTAGGGTCATTTATCCAGAAAGCGGAATCGAGAATTGGACTCTGCCAATTGTGCGCGTGCATCTTCGCCGCCACGGATAACACCGCCTCACAGCGTTCGGGCGTACCCCCTTGCAATTGATCTCCTGGCTTTGCCGGCGAAAGGTCTTCAATCAAAAGGACATAGCGATGTTCACTTGCCCCAACCACTTCCTTTGAACGCTCCATTACGATATCCACGAGCCAGGAGGGCATCATTTCAACAACCCGCATAATCATGTTGATTCGTGGCCGCACCGGATCCGGAGTAAGGTTCGAGTAATAGACAGCAGGCGTGTTGACGCCAACACCGCTACTCAGTTCCTCGTAGAAGTGAATCTCACGCCAATAGGCGCCCATCAGTTCGCCCAGCATTCGATTCGAATCAGTCAGGCTTGGAAGTTTGACTATCAAGCTCACCGGGGAGTTACCAGCATCCCCTTCATACTCAAGGTGAAACCTTCCCAGCACACCCATAAAGCCTTCGCCTTCACCAATGGGTTCGATCCTGACCTCGCTAACCTTTCCGGTTGTGAGGTGACCATCTCTACGCAGTGCCTGCGTTAGCCAGGCTGCATCCATTTCATCAAGCTGCACAGGGATATGTGATTCATTACCTGGAATCAAGGTGGATACTACTTCATCCATTACTACTACCTTAGAAAAGACTCATTGTAATTGTGATAGTGATTGTGAAGAAATTGCTTCCTATATACCAGCAAGCAGAATAACGGAATCCACGGTGCTAATGTCAAGGAGTCCAAGGATCATTATAATTCTGAGCACCTGCCGTCTGTACATCGGACAGCCAATCCCCCTCGTAGGGCCAGCTTTCAGGACTTTCCGGATCGGGACCCTGCCAGAATCTAGCCAGCGGACCTTGACCCAGTGCTTCTAAAGACCAAGCCTGGCGTTTGAAAGTCCAACTATCAGGAACCAGACGATGAGCTTCACGGAAATGGTGAATAGCATCCGCATGATGCCCCTCTACCTCCAGTTGAGAGGCCATTTCAAAATGTGCCTGCCCAGTCGCCACATCCCGGCCCCTTGGTCTTGACCGCTCTATTACCTGATCGGGGTCCATTGCAAACTGACTGTCACTACCCTTGTGAACCCAGTCCCTGAGTGCATCGTGATATGCATGAGAATGACTTGGCATCTTGGCCACCTCGGTCATCATATCCAGCATCCTTTGCGGCAGATCATCGGGTAACTGCAGGTTGGTAATGCCATCATCACTACGTGGTGGCGCAGGTGCAACTTCCGCTGGCCTAACGATCATACCGCGCTCATCTATCCAAATTGCACTTGGGATATTGACGACACCAAACTGATTTGCAAGCAGGTGATACTGATCTATCACAGACGGATGAGAAGGATTGGCTGCTTCAATAGATGATCTACAGCCTTCCGTTCCCAGTGTATCCATACCCACCGTGACCAGCTCAAATCCCCTGGGATTAAATTCCTCTCGCAGTTTCTGCCACACGGGCAGATCTCCTGAGCATCCTCAGTAGGGTGCCCATGCATAAACCAGTACCTTCTGGCCTAACAGGCTCGATAAGCGAAACTCCCGACCCTCCAGATCAGGCAGCACCAGATCAGGGCATTCCGCCGACGATATCGCATTTGTGCCAAAAATTCCGGGACCCAGGGTCCATAGTTCATGTTCTGGTTCGGCAACCAGTGGCAAACCAATTTCCTCTGAGATCTGATCAAGATCCAGCTTCTCTCCATGCTCGGCTGCAAGGGGAATACATATATCCCCTTTGCAGGCGGTCTGATCTTTTAGCTCCCATCCGGTGGCCTGCTCAAAACTTTCCTTATCAATACTGCCGCTGCGAAAGAGCACCTGTTGATCCCCCTGTTACTCGTTTAGATTAAAGACAAGATGCCAGCATACTAACTGATTTCAACTTCGTGACCAGAGAATTTTTAACACCAAAAACCTGGTGATGACTCAAATATGGAGTGCGTGTAAACAAAGCAAGGCTGTTGAGATACTTAAGGACACTCTGTAGTATCTGGCACTTGTGCACGTATAGATACCCCGTCTCTTGCGAGCTTGAAGCTCAAATAAACTCTCACAACAAACGTACATCTGTGCCGATGAGATCCAGACAGATGGAGGGAAAATGAATGAATTTGGAGTAAACCTACCAACCACTGATGGACAGATGGAATGTTTTATTGTCCAGCCTGATGGTGGACAGCCAGCACCACCCGTAATCATTTATATGGATGTGCTGGGTATTCGCGAAGAGCTGTTTGATTTCGCACGGCGACTGGCAAGCCAGGGCTATTTTGCCATCCTGCCAGACATGTTCTATCGCGCAGGCAAGATACGTTTTGACCCCGCAACTGATGGCATTGAGAAAATGTTTGATGTCGGTCGCGCCCTCACCGTAGATATGGTGATGACCGATACAGAGGCAATGCTTGACTACCTGAAAGGAAATGATGATGTCGGTAACAAGATAGGATGTATGGGCTACTGCATGAGTGGCCAGTTTGTTGTGGCGGCTGCAGGGAACTTCCCGGATGAGTTTGGTGCCGCTGCTTCCCTGTATGGCACCCGGATTGTTACCGACAGTCCCTACTCCCCCCACCTGCTTGCAGATAAGATTCAGGCAGAAGTCTACCTTGGCTGGGCATCTGAAGATCCCTTTGTAGAGGCCAATGTCATCCCGGACCTGAGTAAAGCTTTCGATGACAATGGTGTGAAATACACATCTGTTACACATCCTGATACCCAACACGGCTACTCGTTCCCGCAACGGCCAATCTACGATGAAACCGCTAGCGAGCAGGACTGGACAGCAATATTTAGTATGTTCGAACGGCAACTGAAACAGTAATTTACGGGAAGCACCCAATTAAAGAGGGCCATTAACAATGAAGATCGGAGCTTTTGCATCGTTCCAGACCCCCAAGGCGACCGCGGACGTCATACTCAAGATAGGTCAAAGGGCTGAAGAAATAGGAATGGATTCCCTGTGGATGGGAGAACATGTCGCGCTTTTTGATAAAATGGAATTCCCCTATCCTGGATCTGCTGATGGGAAATTGCCGGTACCGGATGGGGGAGGAATACCCGACACCGTGGTTACCATGGGGTTTCTGGCAAGTGTTACCAAGAACATTCGCCTGGGTACCGGCGTAACGCTTATCCCTCAGCGTAACCCGATTTACACGGCTAACGAGTTCGCTACGCTCGACTGGCTCACGGGCGGCCGAATCGACCTTGGCATCGGTGTTGGCTGGTGCAAGGAAGAGGTAGAGACCTGTGGCTACTCCTTTGAGGATAGGGGCGAGCGATGTGATGAGGCACTGGAACTCATGAAAATGCTGTGGACAGAACCCGTGACCAACTTCAATGGCAAGCACTTCCAGGTCAAGGATTGCCGTATGGATCCAAAGCCTGTTCAAAACCCACACATCCCCCTGATTGTTGGTGGTTTCAGCAAGCCTGCTTTGCGCCGTGCGGCTCGCATTGGGTCAGGCTGGCTTGGGTTTGGCATCAACGCGGAACTCACGCAAATGTCCATCGGCATGGTCGATGAGGCACTGGCTGCTGCCGGCAGAAGCCGTGATGGATTTGAAATCATCATCACACCCATGGCAGTCGATGCCGATGCAGTGCGCGAATACCAGGATATGGGTATTGACCGGCTGGTACCACTCATCGATGCGAATGATCCTGAGGACAAGATCGATGCACGACTGAGGGAACTTGAGGAATTCGCCAATATCGTAGCCTGAGCAACTTTAGACTGGGTAGACTGGCGGTGGCTATGAGCCACTGAAATAGATCAGGGTAAATCTAGCCCCACCCGGGAGGAATTTTTGTGAAAACAATCAAGCTGGGAGATTTAACTGTCAGTGCTATCGGACTGGGATGCATGGGCATGTCACAGGCCTATGGAAAAGCTGACCCGAAAGAATCCAAAAGAACCCTTCACCGGGCACTTGATATTGGCGTATCTTTTCTGGATACGGCCAACGTTTACGGCAGGGGACACAATGAAGAACTGATCGGCAATGTATTAGAAGATCGCCGGGAAGAAATTCAACTCGCCACCAAGTTTGGCATCGTGATTGAAGACGGGAAAATGGCTATAGATGGAAACCCCGCAACCGTTTCCAAACGATGTGACGAAAGCCTCATGCGGCTGAAAACCGATGTGATTGATCTTTATTATCTGCATAGACGAGATCCCAACATTCCCATTGAAGATACGATTGGCGCCATGAGTGACCTGGTTAGCGCCGGCAAGGTTCTTTACTTAGGTCTCTCTGAAGTCTCTGCCAAAACCCTGAACCGCGCTCACAAAGTACATCCTATTTCGGCTGTTCAATCTGAATATTCACTCTGGACTCGCGACCCGGAAGATCATGTGCTAGCCGCCTGCGCTGAATTGGGCGTGGGCTTTGTCCCGTTCAGTCCCATGGGCAGGGCGATCCTGACAGGTAAGATCACGGACAACAATTCTATAGCCGGTGAGGGAGATATGCGCTCAACCATGCCACGCTTCCAGGGCGACAACCTGGCAAAAAACCTGGAGCTGGTGGAGAAGTTGGGGGGGCTGGCTAGTGAAAAAGGCTGCACCCGGGGGCAACTCGGTCTCGCCTGGTTGCTGGCAAAAGCTGAATTCATTGCCCCGATTCCGGGCACAAAACGCGTAAAATACCTTGAGGAGAACGCTGCGGCTGCCGATATATCACTCAATGATGATGAGATCACGGCCCTGGACGAACTGTTCAGTCCTGAAAATATCGCTGGAGACAGGTATACCAGCTCAGGAATGCAATCCCTGGACCGCGACTAGCATTATCTGGTATCTGTTGTGATAACAGGAGGGCGCTACTACCATGGATAACCCCGCATTCTGGTCAGCCAAAAGGCAGGCTGCTGCTATCAAGGCTGGTGAACTGGGTAGCCGCGAATTACTCGAACTATACATAGACCGTATCGAACGGATTAACCCGGATATCAACGCGGTTATAACCACTGATTTTCGGACCGCACGCAAAAAAGCGGACCAGGCGGATGAAGCAGTCGCTACAGGTGAGCAACTCGGACCCCTGCACGGGTTACCCATAACAATCAAAGATGCCCTTAAAACCAAAGGTCTGTGCTCAACGGGCGGCGCCATTGAACTCGCTAACTATATTCCCGAATCCGATGCCCCTGTAGTGAGTTCTGTCAGGCGAGCGGGCGCAAATATTATCGGCAAAACCAATCTCCCGCGCTGGTCAGGCGATATCCAGGCCTACAACGAAATATTTGGCACCACATCCAACCCCTGGAACCTCGATCATGTTCCTGGTGGTTCTTCCGGGGGTGCTGCCGCCGCAGTCGCCTGTGGGCTTACTTCTTTTGAGATCGGAACAGACATTGGTGGGTCAATACGTTTCCCTTCTGCTTTTTGTGGTATTTTTGGACACAAACCCAGTTTTGGCATTATTCCAAGCACCGGCTACCTGGACCATACGTTCGGTGGCACGACGGAAGCTGACGTTAACGTTATCGGCCCCATCACCCGTTCAGCAGAGGATCTTGAGCTGCTCCTTGGCATTCTGCTCCGGAATGAGCCCCCATGGAAACCAAACCTGACCAGTCCACCAGAATCTCTCAAGGACCTGCGCATCGCAACCTGGCTCGATGATGAATTCTGCGCCGTCGATGACGTCGTGAGCACAAAACTGAATGAGGTAGTCGCCAAACTTGAGACAGAAAACTACCAGGTCACTCAAAACGCGAGACCGGATATAGAACCACTGGCGACGAGCAATCTCGCTTTCAGCCTCATTGGTGCAGCCCTTCTGCAATCTCAACCGGAGAGCGGCTTTAGCCATAGAGACTGGCTTGAGGCCCATCGCAGCAGGGTTGGAATACAGCAAAAATGGGCAGAGTTCTTTACAGACTACGATATTATTTTGATGCCGGTCTGTATTGTGCCGCCCTTCCCCCACCTTCAGGAAGGAGACTTTTATACCCGGACTATCGAATGCAATGGTGAAGCCAGACCTTATGTGGACCTGATTCGCTGGACAATGCTGGTGGGAATGGCCCACTTACCATCCACCGTCCCCCCCATAGGGCTTGGTTTGACGGACCTTCCCATAGGTATTCAGGTCGTGAGCAAGTATGGTGCTGACCTGACGACGATCAGGTTTGCCTCGGCTATCGCTGACCTGATGGGTGGCTACATCCCGCCCCCAATAGCTGAACCCTAGCACCCCTATGGCTTAGGCACTTAAGCTCATCCATATTTAGGGCGCTGAGTTAGTCGCCAACAAAGCGCAGTACGGTTGATTTTCATTTGTGACCACGCCATACTAAATATGAACATATGCTCATATATCAAATTCATGAATATTGAAGCCGGAAAATTTGACGATGTCTGTGAAATCAATTTTACAGACGAAGAGGCAGTGATTTTGGTCCGCGAGTCAATGTCGGAGGAAGCAAAGGTCCACCGGATTGCTGAAATGTTCAAAGCCCTGTCCGACCCCACCAGAATCCGAATAATTGAAGCACTCTCAATTAAAGAACTTTGTGTCTGCGACCTGGCAAACCTCCTGGGCATGACCCAGTCGGCTATTTCCCACCAGCTGAGACTCCTGCGACAAAACAGTATTCTCAAATATCGAAAGGAAGGACGGGTCGTCTACTACAGCCTTGATGACGAACATGTATCAGAGATACTAAATTCAGTGGCATCCCACATCTCCCATAGATAATGGGGCAGGAAGGAATGGAAATAGTTGTAGCGATAATCACCTCAATCTGGACCATCATTGAAGATTCCGCCGTATTCATATTGTTTGGTTTTGCGCTGGCTGGAGTCATCAAGGTATACCTTCCACTGGATGCTGTTAAGAAAAGTCTCGGTGGACGTAATTTCGCCTCTGTGACAAAGGCAGCCCTGGTAGGCGTCCCCCTGCCACTTTGTTCCTGCAGTGTAATACCAGCTGCCGTTGCCCTGCGAAAAGAAGGCGCCAGCAAGGGTGCTACCAGCGCCTTTCTGATATCGACGCCAGAATCGGGCGCTGATTCCATTAGCATCAGCTACGCCATGCTGGACCCATTAATGACCATCTTTCGCCCCATAGCAGCATTTCTTACCGCCTTTTTTGCGGGACTGCTGGAAACAATCTTCGGCAAGGATGACCCCATGATTAATCTGGAGGAAGCGGATACCGGGTCAGGATGCTGTTCTTCCGGCTGCAGCAATGATGTTCCCGAAGGCCATGGAGCAATCAGTCGACTAAAGGAAATTTTTCATTTCTCTTTCATCGAGCTTATGGATGACCTGGTAATCTGGATTTTTTTCGGGCTTACTTTTGCTGGTGTGATAATGGCACTGGTGCCGGAGGAGTTTTTCACCGAGTACTTCAACGACAGCTACATGGCTATGCCGGCCATGCTCCTTCTCGGTGTCCCCATCTATATTTGCGCCACCTCTTCGACGCCCATGGCAGCGGCCATGATCATGAAAGGACTTTCCCCCGGGGCCGCCCTAGTTTTTCTCCTGGCGGGACCAGCGACCAATATCAGTACGATTATGATTTTGCGTAACTTCATGGGTACACGATCCATGTGGATCTACCTTTTCTCCATCGCCTTTTGCTCCATCACTCTTGGCATTACCCTTGACCTCCTATATTTATCGCTGGCGATAAGCCCCTCAGCCACCATGGGTAAAGTTGCCGAAATACTGCCGGAGCCGGTCGAAATGGCCGCAGCGCTGATTTTCTCAGCGTTGGCGGTAAAGTCGATTTTGAAACAATATCAGGGGACTGTGGTCGAAGGTGTTAACAGCATCTGGAAAACTGTCAGCGGAAAGCAGCAAACCTCAGTGGCTGACTAATCTGAAATAGTTTTCTGGCAAGGCGGGCAACACTCGAAGCATTAACCCTGCCCGCTGTTTTCGTATGGCAGAACCTCAGCATACCAGGCCAGCAGGCCTCCCTTAATATTGGCCATTTCCTACCAGCCCTGCTTGCGCAATATGTCGAATGCCATCACCGAGCGTTGCCTGATCGGCACAACGCCATCACGGGAAGTTTACGAGGCACCTCATCAAGGCGGTCACGCAATTCATCCAAGGGGATCAGCCGGACAGATGCTATCCGTGCTGGTTCCTCATCGGTTTCAACACGGGTTCGAACATCCAGCACATGCACCTTTTCAAGATTGCCAGCTACCCACTGGGGAGAAACCTCTAGGATGCCGGCATAGGTCTCAGTAACGGGTGCCCATGAGGATGCAACCGGTATCGTGTCCGGTCTACCCATCTTCAGGTTGGCGGGGACTGCAATGTCGAAATTCTTTGGATGAGGCAACTGCATATTCTCGAGGAAACCGGTGAAATCCTGCTCGTTGGCATCGCCGCCGATCCTTGGGTTCAGCCGGCGTTCTTCACCAATAGTACTTATCGTACGTCCCTGGTAGTCGTGGCCCGGGTAGACGATGGTTTCATCCGCCAATGGAAACAGATGGGATGTAATCGAGTGATAGAGTTCCGAGACAGAACCCGTCTGAAAATCAGTGCGGCCACATCCACGAATAAGCAGGCAGTCACCTGTAAATACCATGGCAGGATCGGCTAGATAGAGACTGATGCAATCTGGCGTGTGTCCGGGTGTGGCCAATACCTGTAAATCAAAATCACCGAATTGCTGTCCACCATCATGCCGCAAAACCAGATCGAGCCCTTCTATATTACTCTGGGCCGCCGCGGTAACTTGGCAATCAGTCTCCTTCCTAAGCAGCCAGGCAGCAGTAACATGGTCAGCATGGTAGTGAGTTTCCACACAGTAGGATGGATTGATTCCCAGTTCCCGGATCAATGCCAAATCACGGTGAAATCACTCATAAACCGGATCAACAATAACTCCAGCATGGCTTTCCGTATCAGCAAACAGATATGTAAAGGTTCCAGATTCAATGTCGTAAAGCTGACGAAGTAGAAGACCCATGGCGTTCACATTCATATTCTTTGAGGCAGGTAGAATAACCCGTCTCTAAGAGGTATTGTCAGCAGAATATCCTGGAACCGGTCTAGTATTTGGGGACGCTGACACATCAATGTCCCTCACTCTAAAGAGGGAAACCATGGAACACATTGATTACGATATCGACCTGAGTACCGAAGAGCTCGAGCTCAAGACAGCAGCTCACAAATTCGCCGAGGAAGTACTGCGCCCTGCCGGTAAAAAAATCGACAGGATGACGCCTGATGAGGCTACCGCACCGGACTCTCCCCTGTTCGACGTCTTGAAACAGGCAACAGAACTTGGATTCAATCGCATGGGCGCACCTGAGGAAATGGGAGGCACTGCCGTTACTCCCCGGGCAGCAACACTTGTCAATGAAGAACTGGCCTGGGGAAGCATGGGGTTAGCCGGTGCGATCGGGTTGTCATCCACGCCCGCCAATATCGCAATGGCATTAGGAAACGAAGAGATTGTCGAGGAATTTGCACGGCCATTCTTTGAGAATACTGGCGGTTCTATTATAGGCTGCTGGGCAGTGACCGAACCTGGCCACGGATCAGACACCCTGGGCGTAATGCAGCCAGAAATGGTAGTAGAAACTAAGGGCCAGCTCATCGCCCGCAAAGATGGTGACGAATATATTTTAAACGGCCAGAAATCAGCCTGGGTATCTAACGGACCGATCGCGACCCATGCCATGCTGAACGTCCATCTGGATCCCGGCAGTAAGCTGGACCATGGTGGCATTTGTCTGATGCCCTTAAGCCTGCCAGGTGTTAGCCGTGGGAAACCACTCGACAAACACGGCGTACGCGCCATGACCCAGGGTGAAATATTCTTCGATGATGTGCGAATTCCGAAACGCTATATGCTGCTGGACC
Source organism: Gammaproteobacteria bacterium (assembly GCA_002725995.1). GTDB lineage: Bacteria > Pseudomonadota > Gammaproteobacteria > Pseudomonadales > Azotimanducaceae. The sequence goes on along the minus strand of PBRQ01000025.1, from coordinate 3,360 downwards.
AAACTGCTTTCGCACCTTACATGAACATCCACCTCTCCATGTTCAACGCTGGTGTCGGCACGCTGGTCACAGGCCTGGCCCGAGCTGCATACGAAGAAGCCTATAACTACGCCAAAAACCGCATCCAGGGTGGTAAGCCGATTATTGAACATCAGTCGGTGCGCGCGCGATTGTTTAGAATGTTCACACTGCTGCAGACCTGCCGAACCCTGTCTCGCGGAGTTTCAATCTACAATGGAACTGCAATGAAGCGAGGCGTACCGGTAAGGCTCGAACATTCGATTGCGTCAAAGGTCTACTGCACTAACTCAGCACTCGAGATCGCAACCCTCAGCGTTCAGCTACATGGTGGTAACGGCATGACCAAGGAGTATCCATGCGAAATGTTCCTGCGGGATGCAACTGCCATGACCGTCGCCGATGGTGAAAATGCTTACCTGACCCAGCTGGCTGCCTCACTGCTCTAACCAAGTAAGAGACTCTCATACTATAAGGAGATGAACTATGGATCTGGTACAACGCATTCAATTGCTGGAAGACCGTGAAAAGATTAAGGAGTTGAGAGCAACTTACTGCTTCCTGGTGGACGACGATCAATATACTGAACTCGTCAATGATCATTTTACGCTTGACTCAGGCTGTGACTTCCGTTCCCGAATGACGGGCTTTGAGCCCATGGTTTCAAAAGGCAGAGAACAGATCTTGTCGTTCTTCCAGGAAGTCGTCGCTAGCCTGCTCAAGGATATGACACATACAACACACAACCATCGAATCATCATCGATGGAAACCAGGCTTCAGGTGATTGCTACTTTGAACTCACGGCTCGCGAGGCAAACTCATCTGTACCAATGGTTGGCGCAGGCCGCTACCACGACGAATACCAAAAGGTAGGCGATACTTGGCAGTTCAGCCGGCGCAATGCAGACATCTTTCACATAGTGCCACTGAACCAGGGGTGGTGACTGTGAATTCAGTAACCCACTAGCACCGGTACAATCCAACCGAGGCTGATCTTTGTTTGTGAACGCGTTATGAAAGAGTAGCCTCACACGGTAGCAGGCTGATAACTTTTTGTTCCGTTCAAAGTCACTTCCACTGATCTCTCAACAATACTCCTTAACATGCTAATTTGACTGGCAATTATGATGACATTGCTGACATGCGTGCCCGTCTGTATCTTTCCTGCTCACCTATTTCACGCGATAACTGTTGACGATTATCCAGTTAGTTCTAAGATGAGAAATCTTACTGCCACTGCTGTGGGAAGTGTTGCCAGCAAAGTATGGCTATACTCAGGTACCTACCTGGTTGTTGGCCAGGAGTGGGACAAGGCTCTGATGTCTAGGCTTGATGAGAGCCTTGGCCTTAAAGATTTGGCTTCGCTGGCGACGCTGGGAGTTGACTGCTACCCGCAGGTCACAGCCAAGGCAGCGGCTATCTTTACCTTCTTTCACCTGTTCCAGTTACCCTCCACCAACTTTAAACTGTCGCATGACAGCCCCTATTCGGATACAGTATGGGTAGGCCATGGTCGCGAAATAGATGAACGCACGTTTTCGCACCCCGTACTAAGATCGTTTTCACTTAAGGCGCTTCATCTTGTTGACAACTAACGACAGAAAAGTGCATGGGATATCTTGACTAGAGTACTTGCTCGAATCCGACTGTTTCTGGCAAGTACTAGCAGGTAAGATTAGACTTGAGCACTCAAACTGGCCGCCTGCGGCAACAACAACCTGCTTCCGAAGGCAGAGGAACGTTTTGAGGCTGTCGAAGAACAGTACACTTGCAAAATGCAACCATAGAATAGAGATCAGTTACTAATTGAAAACGTTGAAGCACCTCTTTAAAAGAAATATTGATTGGGCAAATTCGGTAGAAAAGGAGAACCCAGGATTCTTCTCCAAACTGTCCAAACAACAGACTCCAGAGTACCTTTGGATCGGCTGTGCTGATAGCCGGGTGCCCGCCAACCAGATCGTTGATTTAGCGCCCGGTGAAATATTTGTACACCGTAATATCGCAAATCTTGTAGTGCACACTGACCTAAACTGCCTTTCTGTTATTCAGTATGCGGTGGAAGTACTAAGAGTCAAACACATCATAGTTTGCGGCCACTATGACTGCGGTGGAGTAGCAGCGGCACTGGACGATCATGAACACGGCCTCATCGATAATTGGCTGCGACATATTGAAGATGTTCGGAACAACTATGAGGAACAGCTGGAAGGACTTGATAGAGAAGAGAAAGTCAACACTCTCTGCGAGCTAAATATTAAAGAACAGGTCAAGAACGTCTGCCGCACTTCCATCGTGCAGAGCGCATGGAAAAGCGGGCAGGATCTTTCCGTCCATGGCTGGATTTACAATATCGAGAACGGCATATTGGAGGATCTGGGAGCAGATTTTGCATCTGATAAGTATGAGTAAAAACGATTCACTCAAAAGCAGTGAGTTCCAACACTTCTTCTGATACAGGGCAGGCTCGCAACATTCAGCATTCCCGTTCAGGCTAGATCGTATCCATGGCGGTCCAGGTTTTAACTTCCTCACAAATACTGACACGCATTGCATCGCGATCAAGGAAATTTGCTTCATCCTTCCTCAGTTCAACCGACACCTCTGGCAAGCTTGCTATCCGTTCAAATTCATCCAGGTCCGACTGATCCTTGAAGTCAATTTTAGTAATCGCATCATAGGACTCTTCTCTGTTCTTCCTGAGAGCTCCACTCTCGTCAAGGTTTTTTGCGCCTCGGGTACTGTTGACGTAGTGACGACGATAGTCCATGAACAGGTGAGCAAAATACTTCTTCGCCATCATCGCATGACCGTTTTCGTAGTAGTCCCGGAACGCTTCTTTGCTCATGCCGGACCTGCGTTTTAACATCAGGATCATAGTAACCATTGTCTGGTTCGCTCCTTTTTGTTCGGAATCATAATAGGTTGTCACCTCTCCACACTTAGTACCACCTTAGCTGGCTCACCGGCTATCTGACCCTATGTATTATCTGTACGTCGTCAGCCAATTTGGAACCATTGGCACTAAATTCTAAGAGACACTTTTCTGCATATGGTTGCTCCAGTCTAGCCTGCTTATAGCAGGTTTTGTACCTTTCTCTGGTTCATGATGCGAGACTTAATGATTGCCCGCTAATACAGGATTCCTTCTCTACACCCATGATATACATTAGATGGCGTAACATTATCTAACGACTCACGATAACGCTCATTGTTTATTTGCACTGAATTCTGACCCAGCGTTTGCATTTGATTTTGAGCCGTCCTTGGCAGCAAAGTACCCGATGACACAGGTGTATACATACGAAATTGTGGGTCAACTATTTGGTACAAATCTTATT
>PBRQ01000024.1 GCA_002725995.1 Gammaproteobacteria bacterium | reverse complement strand
TATGAGTTAAAACTGCAAATGGTGGGGTTTTCTTCAGATGGCGCCACACAGGTTCTGCGTGGAAATAAATCAGACAACGCATTTGCTGTGCTCTACCTCGATGAAGGAGCCATCGTCGCAGTCGATGCCGTAAACAGCCCCCGAGAATTCATGGTCGACAGGCAGCTATATGGTCGACAGGTAGATGCCGTACAATTAGCAGACAGTCAATTTGACTTGAAAGATCTATTGGCATAATTACGGTTTTGAATAAATGCGGCGCTTCAAACTATTTCACGAAACTATCTATGACTTCCAGAATGAGGTCACTCTAGGCCCACACCGGCTCCTAATACGTCCGCGTGAAGGCCATGACATCCGTATAGAAAGCTCGACCCTCAACATCACACCAAATGCGCTCGTGAAGTGGCACCGGGACGAGTTGGACAATTCGGTTGGCATCACCCGATTCAGCACACCAACGCGGCAACTGAAAATAGTCAGCGAGGTCGTGATACAGCACTACGATGAATGGCCACTGGATTTTCTTGTTGAGGACCATGCCGTGCAATACCCTTTCACCTACACTGCTGAAGAGCGGCAGGCGCTTTCGCCCTATTTAATCGATAGTTTCGAAGGAAAAGGCCCGCTGTTCGAGAGTTGGATCGAACAATTCAACCAAAAGGAAGCTATAGAAACCTATTCTCTTCTTAGTCAGATCAGCAAGGCCATCGGTTCAAAGAACCAGTACCGGGTCCGTGAGAAGCCAGGCGTGCAAACTCCCCTGGAAACACTTGAAAAATCCTCCGGATCCTGCCGGGACTACGCTTGGCTCTTTATGTGCGCAGCAAGGCGACTTGGGATGGCCACTCGTTTCGTCAGCGGCTACCTCCATGCACCAGTTACGGAACTGGACTATGGATCAACGCACGCCTGGGCTGAAGTCTACCTGCCCGGCGCAGGCTGGAAAGGTTTCGATCCAACCAGCCAGAAGATTGCTGGAAGCCAGCATATCCCCACTGCTGTATCCATCTTGCCAGACGCAGTTCCACCTGTTTCCGGCCATTTTACGGGACGCACAGGAGAGAACCCGTCCCTGGGTGTTCGCGTCAAGGTACAGTCAATCTGACAGGAGTTCAACACTGACGTTCATGGCACTGTATGTCGGCAAGGGACCAAACTGGTGAAAAATAGATACATCGGCGGCGTCACGACCATAGGCGATTGCAACTCTGCCACCCTTTAATACCGGCTGGCTTGAGTCGAAGGTATACCACCTGTCACCAACGAAGGCCTCAAACCATGCATGTAGGTCCATGGGTTCTAGCCCATGCAGGTAACCGACAACCATGCGTGCGGGGATACTGATGCTTCGACAATAGGCGATTCCGAGGTGGGCCAGATCCCTGCAGACACCGTGCTTTTGTTTCTGCACCTCGATGGCTGACAGGGGCACATCACTTGTACCAGGCTGGTAAGGGATTGTCTCTCTGATCCAATCTGTAATGGCGACAACCTGGTCATAGCCCGGCCGACAATCAGCAACCAGGCTCCTGGCAGCATCACCTAACCGATCTGACTCGCAATACCTGGTGGGCACCAGGTAGGTCAATACATCCGCCGGAAGATTCTGCACGTTGGTAAAGGGTGCGCCGGGTTCCCGATCGATCACATCGGCGGTCTCCACCACGGCGGAGGTACTAATTCTGAATTCAACAGCGGGTGCAACCAAGCGCTGGCAAAGATTGCCAAATATATCTGCATATTCAACGACCGGCACCGTGTGTGAAAAGGTATATTCATCGCTCGAAATCCATTGTGAAGCACCACTTTGCGGCCGAAGCATCAAAATAAGCGGTGTAGCGACATCCAGGTGTAATTCAAGTTCACAGCAAGCGCGAACCCACATCTCAGAAACCTCGCCTCAGGGAGCCGAGACAATAAAATGAATCTTGTCAAGCTGCAGGCGATCATCATCCTTGAGCTGCACTTCGTCAATTTTCTCCCCATTGACGTAGGTCCCGTTGGCGGACCCAAGATCACGCAGCAGCAGATCATCGCCAGCCAACTCCAGTTCCGCATGTTTTCTTGACAGGGCTGGCTCCAGAATAGAGAGGTCGCATTCCAATGCCCGACCAATCTCGATACGACCCATGATTGGTATCACCTGTTCCTTTTCTGGACCATAGTCCGCAACCAGTGACCAGCTACCGGTCCCAAGCTCCATCAATGCCGTGCCAGACAGCACCAGTGCCTTACCACCTACTGACTCTTCATCTTCGATGATTTCCAGTTCCACGCCCTGGATGACAACCGTATCTCCCGTTCCTAACGGCATGGTTCCCGTGATCTTTTCGCCATTAACGATTGTGCCGGTGGCTGAATTTATATCAGTGATGGAGACCTGACTACCCTCAACTTGCAGGTCAGCGTGGAAGCCATTGACGCCATCTTCATCGATGACGATGTCATTGACACTACCCTTTCCAACCGTTCTGCCGGGTTCAATCAGCGATATGGGGTCAGCTCTACCATCTTTGAACTGGATCTTGAGCATTTACAAGGCCCTTTTTAATTATTTATCAACGGGTTACTGTACGAAGTTCACTTAGATTACAGAGACCTACAGCATTTGTACAGAACCCCATTACACCACAACTGCATAGATTTACATAACCTTAGCAGGTAGACTTTTAAGCCATGAATCCGCCCTATCAGCCCCAAACCAGACCATGAATGAACAAAGCAAACTCTGGGCCTTCTGGGTCGAGTGGCGGTCACTGATAATTTTTCTGGTCGTTATGGTGCTGTTCCGTTCCGCTATTGCGGATTGGAACCAGGTGCCGACCGGATCAATGAAACCCACCATTCTGGAAGGCGACCGAGTGGTGGTAAATAAACTTGCCTATGATCTGAAGATTCCTTTCACCACCTGGCATCTCACCGAATGGGCAAGTCCAAGCCATGGAGAGGTCGTCACTTTCTACTCTCCGCTCGACGATAAACTGCTGATCAAACGCGTAATTGGAGTACCAGGAGATATCATCTCCATGCGCAACAACCAGCTATTCATCAATGAGGAACCTGCAACCTATTCTCGCCTGGATGACGACATCGTCAATCAACTCGATACCTGCCAGCGCCGCCGCCATGCATTCTTCTTTGAGCAGTTTGACGATCTGATGTACCCGGTCATGCTCCGCCCTTCCCCTCCCAACAACTACAACAGCTTCGGCCCCATCGAGATTCCGGAGAGCTTCTACATGATGCTGGGGGACAATCGCGACAATAGCAGAGATTCACGAAGGATTGGCCTGATATCCAGAGCCAGAATCACCGGCCGGGCCCACACGGTCGCCTTTTCAGTAGACTATGACGATTACTACCTGCCCCGGACTGATCGTTTTATTCGTCCTCTGCGTTGAGCGTATCGGCACTATTCTCGCATAGTCTGTTCTTATTTCCATTATGTTCGGTCGGCTCCAGCATACCGCTGGGCTTTTTCCTGAACAGGCTGACAAAAGGAAAAAAAAGAAGACCCGCAAGCACCATCAAGGCAACCAGACCAACTGAGTAAAGAAAAAGCACACGGACAACTTCCACTTCGACGTCATAGAACTCGACTGCTACCCAGACAAACGCTGAGGCAAAAAAAGTTGCGGATATGAAACGACGAACCAAGGGGTCGTTTATGAAATTCATCAACTGTAAATGGCTACTGTATACTATTCGACTAGCATACACTCGAATGCTGACCGCGCAAAATTCAAGGAGATACCAGATGCCCCTCGACGCCTTGCCCAGTTCATCCTTTGTTTTCTTCAGTTTTGCGGACAGGCTATTTTCTAAACGAGCTACTTTATGGCCGAGCTGTTTTTATGGACAAAAAAGGACCCAGCACGCACAAAGCTCAGCGGATACCGAATCGCTGGAATCATGAAACCGATCACCGCCTGCAGGCAGTTTCAAAAGCCATTAGAACAGCAGAGCAGTTTCACCAGCATGGTATTCAAGGAGTTCGACTGGACCGATGAATCGGAGGAACTTACCTTCCTTAACTGCCAATTTCGCAACATCACTTTCAGGGATAGCCACTTCATAGATTGCCATCTTATTAAATGCGAGTTTGATACCTGCGCCTTTGACAGGGCGAATTTACTCGACTGCGAATTTGATAAATGCAAGTTCTATAACGGTGAGCAAGAGGTCGGGTGCTCCTTCAAATTTGCCGCTTTTCCTGGGACAGTCTTCCGCCACTCGGATATTTCACTGTGCAATTTCAGTCGCGCAAACCTGTACCGGGTCGAAATGGAAAACTGTCAAGGACCGGGTGTTGATTGCTCCTATACGACATCCGCTCAGACAGTTGGGCCCTCGGTTATGCTGAACAACGCCAGACTAAGGGACTGCAATTTCTCGTATGCTGATTTTACCGGCGCCTACCTCGGGGAAGCAGAACTTAGCGGTAGCCGGTTCAGCCATGCTGTTCTAAGCAACGTTAACCTTGAGAGTGCAGTGCTCAGAGACTGCGACCTCCAGGGCCTGGACGCTGAAGGTGTCACCATTGCTGGTGCCGATCTGCGCGGCGCCCTTATATCAGGGCTGGACGTCAGGCAAATTGATATGACCGGCGTCAGAATCAATGACTACCAGCAGCAAACCCTGCTGGAGGAGATTGGGATAGTTGTTGACTGACGACTTTGTGACTAGTATCGACGAACTAAACGAAGAAAAACGGCCACGAATACAAAGACCCTGGCAGGTGTCACCGTCGGTATTGCGCTGACTATGGTGATCGCCATGAACTGTTACACGACGATACCGGCAGGCCACAACAAGGTGGCGACCCTCTTCGGTGAGGTACAACTCCTCAGTGGACCAGCCCAACCCACTGAGTTTTCTGGCCAGGCGGAAGTCCTGCGCCGTGAGCCCCTGACCAGCATCAGGCACAGCCGTCACCTTGCCTACGAGTGTTTCAGCAAACCGGATACGAATAATCTGATTGAACTACTACACTGGGACCTGGGTACCGGTCACTGCAGTGTTGAGGAAACATCTGAAACAATTACCGGCTACCGCGTCTACTACGAGTGGGATGGTCAGGTACTGAGTAATGTGATGAGTGAAGTGCCCGGCAGCCATATCCCGGTTCGGGTTGAGGTTTACTGAACTGGCTGTGAGACAAATTGGTACTGCTGGGCCAGGTTGGGAAAGCAAAGCTTATAGCTCATCAACTAATTTGAGGCGCCCCAACCCGTAGGTAGGACAACAGGTAACTGACACACCGCCGGAGTGCCCAGGCCACCACAAATATAACACTGTCATTTCGACCGAAGTGGAGAAATCTCGTCACCAGCAGAGGCGCGACACCCCTCAAGTCGGTTGCGACTCCTGAAATCACTTTGCGCTTCCGATCAAGGTGAAGCCTTCTCGGTTCACCTTGCCTTCAGCCACGCCACTGGTATGACCCTCTCACAATTTCACTCCGTGAATCTGCTGCCGGGAGCGGCGTTTGAACTTCAGCCAAGCCACCGCTCGCTTACTTTATTTCAAGAAGCTCCACATCAAAAATCAGAACTGAATTAGGCGGTATTCCGCCTGTTCCACCTGGGCCATAGGCCAGGTCCGGCGGAATGTAAAAGCGGGTCTTGCCACCAACTTTCATCAACTGCAGGCCTTCGGTCCAGCCTGCAATAACCTGATTCAAGGTGAATTCAGCTGGCTGGCCACGCTTGATAGAACTATCAAATACGGTCCCATCAATCAGTTTCCCTTCGTAGTGTACCTTAACCTCGCTCGTTGATTTCGGCTTAACACCTTTTCCTTCAGTCAGGGTTTCGTACTGAAGGCCGGAATCAGTGGTTTTGATGCCAGGCTTTCCGCCATTTTCTGCCAGGTATGCCTTGGCAGCTTCCAGATTCTTCATACCAGCCTGATTGGCCTGGGTCTCAGCTTTTTCCTTTATCTCACGCTGTCTTGACCTGACAATCGTAATGACTTCCTGCTGCTTTTCCGCAGTCATATTCGGTGGTTTTCCAGCCAGCGAATCTTCCAGCCCACGACGAAGGCTATCAAGACTGACATCACTGTTGCCCCCTTCTTTCAACATGTTGCCAAAGGAAAATCCGAAGAAATACCCACGCTCTTCTTTAAGCTCCCCGTCCGGGGTGTCCGCATCCTGGGCAAGAGTGTAGTTAGAAACTACAATACAAATGACTGCTAACCAACTGTTTATAAATATCTTTTTCATTAAATTCCTTATTTTACATTGGCTTGGTTTGTCGCATTATCGCACACAGTTCATCAACACATATTCAGAATTCTTCCGCGGGACGCCAAATTTCTTTTCACCGCCTGTCGAGAACTAGTCCCAGGGAGACTAAGTTCTTGATTCCATACCCCAGACACAGCAAACTTGGACTGCCTAATGCGGTAGAACGCATAAAAACGCGGCAGATAAGTTGCCCGGGGTAGAACCTTGCCGGTATGCTCGGGTCACATATCCTTTAAATCATCTTAATTTCAGAAAGATTTTTATGAGCAAATTGCGACGTCTGGTTTCTCTGCTCCCTCTCCTTGGAGCCCTGGTTCTTAAGGCATCCGTTAGCCTTGCAACCGTTGAGGCTGAAGCCGGCAAACCACTTGAACCGCTTCCTGAGCACCGCAGCACTACCAAGAATATTGTTGAAGCACTTGCCAGCCGTCACTACGTGGTTACTGCACTGGATGATGACCTGTCCACCCGTATCTTTGAGCAATACCTTAAAGACCTTGACCCCAGCAAGAGCTACCTGCAGGCCAGTGACATCTCTTATTTTGAAAGCTATCGCCACAGAATAGATAACGCCCTCCGAAAGGGTGACCTGGAACCTGCCTTCGTAATATTCAACCGCTACCATAAGCGAGTGATCTCTCGTTTCGAGCGCATCATTGCAATGCTTGAAGAAGGAATAACACACTTTGATTTCACGCTTGATGAGGAACTGGAACTGGAGCGTGAGGATCTCCCCTGGGCTGAGGATAATAAGGCCCTGGATGACCTGTGGCGCAAGCGAATCAAAAATTCTGTTTTGAATCTGAAACTTGCCGGAAAGGAAACCGAGAAAATCCAGGAGCTGTTGCTGAAACGATATAGCAGTCGCCTTAGCAGGACCCGCCAGACCAACAGCGAAGACATATATCAGCTCTATATGAATGCCTTCACCAAAACCTACGACCCACATACGCAGTATTTTTCGCCCAGGACCAGTGAGAACTTCAACATTAATATGAGCCTTTCACTCGAAGGAATAGGTGCCGTATTGCAGCTTGAGGATGAATTCACCAAGGTTGTAAGCCTCGTTCCCGCCGGCCCGGCTGACAAGTCAAAGCAGATTCAGCCCGACGACAGGATTATCGCCGTGGGGCAGGATGAGGAAGGAGAAATGGTCGACGTCATCGGCTGGCGACTGGATGAGGTTGTTCAACTAATCCGTGGCAAAAAAGACACCATCGTTCGCCTCAATATTATTCCGGCAGCAGCCAAGGATAGTTCCGAAGCAAAGATTATCCAGATAACGCGCAATAAGGTGAAGCTGGAAGAGCAGTCCGCCAAGTCCGAGATTATTGAAATCGAACAGTTCGGTCACACCCACAAGATTGGTGTAATCGACATCCCTACTTTCTATATTGATTTCAAGGCGTTACAGCAGGGTGACAAGAACTTCAAGAGCACGACCCGCGACGTCAAGAACCTGCTGATAGAGCTGATCGAACAGGACGTGGAAGCGGTGGTCATTGACCTCAGAGACAATGGTGGTGGATCCTTGCAGGAAGCGAAAACGCTGACTGGTCTTTTTATTGACCGTGGACCCACGGTACAGATACGAAGCAAGAATAACCGGGTGGACATCCTTAATGACCGTGACATCAGGACTATCTATGATGGACCCCTGGGCGTCCTGGTTAACCGGTTAAGTGCATCAGCTTCGGAAATTTTTGCCGGCGCCATTCAGGACTACCGGCGTGGACTTATTTTTGGATCACAGACCTTCGGTAAGGGCACGGTGCAGTCTCTGCTGCCGTTGAACCGAGGCCAGCTAAAACTTACACAGGCGAAGTTCTATCGAATCAGCGGTGAAAGTACCCAGCACAAGGGGATTATCCCGGATATATTTTATCCGGCGAACTATGACCCGGACTCAATTGGTGAAAGCACCCTGGACAGGCCCCTGCCTTGGGACAAGATTCAGGCAACCCGCTATCGAACCAGAAGTTCCATTAACCACTACCTGCCCGACCTGATGTCACTGCATGACGAGCGTGTCAAGAACGACCCGGATTTCAACTATTTGAAGGAAGTATTCGCCTATCGCCGTGACCGTAACCTCGACACATCCGTTAGCCTCAATGAAGCAACGCGCCGCCAGGAAAAGGATGATGTCGAAACTTTCTGGGTGACAATTGAAAATACAAAACGGGCGGCTCAGGGCCTTGAACCGATCATGTCCCTTGATGATCTGAAGGAGGACAGTGAGCCCACCCTGGCTGAGGTATCGCCCACCGCAACGGGTGGAATAACGAGACCCGACGAAGGCGGTCAGCCGTCTGATGAGGGCTTAACCGGCAACGAGATGGCGGGGGTGATTGCAGCGCCGACGGATGATTCCATCAGTACCGTTGCACCAGTGCCAGCTCAAGAAACGGGAAACAGCGAGGAGAAAGAGCCTGAACCAGACGCCTATATACTGGAGACTGGCAATATCCTGCTCGATTTCATCTCCCTGCAAAATCGTACGGCTGGCAAGAGCAAGAGTCATAACCCGTCTTAAAAGGCGATACCTTTCAACTTAGGTATTCCGCAGCACCGCTTAAGGTGACCTGATCGGTCATTTCGACCGTAGTGGAGAAATCCCATGCACTATAAAAAGCGAGACCCCTCGACTGCGCTCGGGGTGACACGGTTGGGGTGAGTCCGCATGTATTGTCTACACAAACGTCGCTATCTCAGCAAGATCCTTTTTATCAATATCGGGAACCTGAACACCTTGGGCGGGATAGCCCACCACAAGCAATAAAAATGGCCGCTCCGACCTCGGCCTGTCCAGGATCTGGTTGAGAAAGCCCATTGGGCTTGGAGTGTGAGTAAGGCAGACAAGCCCTGCATGGTGAATAGCCGCTATCAAAAGGCCGGTGGCGATACCTACCGACTCACTCACATAGTAATGTTTTACTTTTCGGCCATCAGGACGAAGACCAAAGCGCTGCTGAAAGATTGCAATCAGGTAGGGTGCCGTCTCAAGGAATGGTTTGCTCGAGTCGGTTCCAAGGGGAGCGAGGGTATCCAGCCACTCCTGCGGCGCCTTTCCTTCATAGAAAGCCCGCTCCTCCTTCTCGGCAGCTAGACGAACCTCCCGTTTGACCTCCTGATTTTCGACAATAACGAACTGCCAGGGCTGTAGGTTAGCACCATTTGGTGCGGTTCCCGCGGTTCTGAGACAATTCTCGATAACATCCCTTGCCACGGGACGTGAAGAAAAGTCCCGCACGCTTCTGCGCCGCCGCATATCGGCATAGAAGGACTGCGCCCTTTCTATCATCTCTGGGGCCGGGTATTCGCGGTATTGATCATGGTCGACGAGGAGCAGTTCGTCTTTCACATTGAATCCTTGCTTGGAGAAATGGGACCCGGCTCATGGTAGCAAAAAAAGAGGTGCATCCACTGTGTTTCTGCGGCTCTCTAGTTCAGCAGATCCCCGATCAACAGCATGCCAACAATTTATTCAATGGTCGCAGTGCAGCCAAAATCTACCAGGCCCGTACCGAGCAGGTTGGCCTCAGCGACAACTCGAAACATCGCTGCATCGACACTCCGGTGTAGATAGACCTCATCGCCGTTTCTATCACCCAGCACGCCTGCATTCAGAAAATAGATACCTGGATTAAGGTTACAGTTGAACTGAAAGTCTACTTTNACCCTGGTGCCGGACGCTGCCTTCTCAACNAGGTGCTCAGTNGACAAAACTGACCCGGCTCCACCCAGCGCGACGCCTTCAGTNGTTTTTATNTGCATACCAGGGCGGACACCAAAACAATCCTCNGAAAATAGAATGGTATANACATACCGATACCGCTTCCCCCTTATAAGGTTGTTAACCTTTCGNCCNCTCAGGGTAAAAATAGTTGCTGACTCTATCTTCGCNCCCAGCTGTTCGTAGTCAANGGTACTGGTNGGCTTCAGGTCGGGGTCAAATACCTCTACTTCNTCNAGGTCTCCTTCATCCTCAACAGATTCAGACTCTGCTTCANCNGAACCGGAAGTTTNTCTTGTTTCNGNNCCTTCGGCGGAGGCGAAAAGAATCTGATCTCGTATTTCATCAGTCTTTTCATCCGGTGCATACAAAAGCTTTTGATAGTGACCGACGATGGTTTTTGGTTCCCCTATAGCCAACAGCTCACCGCGATCAATCAGGAGGGCACGATCACAGAGGGACACAACCGTATTCGCCGCATGCGATACAAAGAGAATGGTTGCCCCCTGCTTTCTAATGTCTTCAATTCGTGAGAAACATTTCCTTTGAAAACGCTCGTCGCCCACTGACAGGGCCTCATCAATCACCAGAATCTCAGGGTCCACATTGATGGCGATAGCAAATGCTAGCCTTAGCAACATACCACTTGAGTAGGTTTTTACCGGCTGTTCTATGAAGTCCCCTATTTCAGCAAAATTGGCAATGCTCTCAAAACGTGCATCAACCTCGCCCGGAGACAAGCCAAGTATCGAGCCATTCATATAGACATTCTCCCGACCCGTAAATTCTGGGCTGAACCCGGACCCTAACTCCAGCAGCGCCGCTATTCTGCCGCTCACCTCAATAGACCCAGTGGAAGCCGCCATGGTGCCGCAGAGAATCTGCAACAGGGTGGACTTTCCTGATCCATTGCGACCCGTTATGCCGACGACTTCTCCCCTGTGAATATCGAAAGAAATATTACGTATCGCGCTGAACTCATCAAAATACGTTTTGCGGCCACGAAATATCCCCTGCATCAACCGATGATGAGGTTTGCTGTAAATCTGAAAATGTTTACATACGTTGCGAACGCGAATGGCGACTTCAGAGGACATCGGCAAATCCCACCCTCGCCTTTTGAAAGACCACGAACCCAAACCATGCCACGAGCAAGCTGACCAGAAAGGAGATCCCCAGCGCCTGCCAATTGGGAACCTGGCCCCACATCAGCACTGCCCTCGCCTGTTCAACAATCAGGGTCAAAGGATTCATGTACATGTAGCCCTGAAATCGCTCAGGTAATCTTGAAAGCGGGTAGAAGATAGGTGACAGGAACAATAGTACAGTGGACAGGATGGTAGTGATTTGTCCAATATCCCTGAGGAACACACCCAATGCAGCGAACAGCCAGGACAGCCCCATGCTGAACAAAAGAAGCGGCAACAGGACTACAGGCAGAAAAACGGATGTCCAGTTCAGGTTCTGATTGACTACCACAAAGAAGGTGACCCACACCAACAGGCTAATAAAGGCATGGAATATCGTAGTCCCCAAACAGGCCCATGGCAGAATATCCAGGGGGAAAACAACCTTCTTTACGAAATTGACATTCCCCACGATCAGCGCTGGCGCCTTGTTAATATTCTCAGCCAGAACGCCATGGGCGATCATGCCAATAAATAGCGCCAATGCGAATTCAGTTGTACTTTCTGACCCGGTATTCCAGCGGGCCTTAAAGATGAAACTAAAAACAAATGTATAGACTGAAAGCATGACCACGGGATGGAACAAAGACCAGAGGAGGCCAAATAGTGAGCCCCGGTACTTCGCTTCTATGTCTCGTCTCACCAGCTGCATGATCAAGTATCGGTGCTCAATCAATCCTGTGAACATCCCAGCAGGTTGTTTTGAATAGGTTCTCATATCAGACAGACTTAACTGGACTGGGTTCTGCCGGCCGTATGAACCGGATACCGGAAAGCGGTTTCTCGATCAACATCCAGGTTGTGTGGGAAACCGCGATGGTCACCGCCAGCATCAGCCAGGGATTGAGCAGTTGAGACAGATTGAACAATTTAATCACATCAATAACGGGTGCATGGAGTAAATAGACGCTGAAACTGATAAAACCGACATAGCGAAGAACCCTGATTTCGAAGCACCATTTCAACCAGCCTCTGCCACTGATTCCAGCGAGCAGAACAAATGACCACAGTAGTCCGTAAAGCATGAACTGGCGGTGGAAAAAGTCTGTGGTGACCCCTCCCCCGACAAACATGCTGGTAACTGACGGTATCATCAAGATCAACACCATTATTGCCCCAAATCCGACGACTTCAATCACATTTTGCAGCCATACCGTGTCACGCAACTTCGATTCTGACAGCTGATGATGCAGCACCGCCAGGAATGATCCCATAAAGAATATAGGCAGGTAAGGTTGCAGTCGCACATCATTACGATGTGATGCTGCCTCCGGCCAGAATACCTGAGTCAGCGCCACTAGTACCAGGGTAAGAATCGTGCAGGGCAGTAATCGGTTGTGTAGCACGAGTGAAAAAAACAATGCCAGTATGGGGAGTACAAAGTAATAACGAAATTCAACGAGAATACTCCAGGTCACGCCTTTTCCTTCCTGCAGCAGCAAATGGTCCAGAAACCCTGAATAAACCAGGGGAAACGGGTAGGCATGACCTCGCGGCCCCTGTGGAACGAAAAAGCTCAGCAGCAATGCGGCGCCAAGGAAGGTGAAGTACAGGGGATAGATTCGGAAAAAACGCCGCTGGGCGTAGTTGAGTAAAAACCGCTTATCAACTTGGTCTCGCTCCTTCACCAGGAATGGCTTGGTCAGCAAGAACGCACTTAGCAGGAAAAACAGGAACACACCACTCTTGCCGACTCCACTAAAGTCCACAAAGGGAATCAGATGATCCCCATTGAGGCTGGTATGGCTTAAAAATACCAGAAGTACCGCTATGCCTCTCAGACCATCCAGCGCATCAAGTTGCAGTGCGCTGTTACTGATTTCTCTACCTTGCAACAACTTTTATGTACCGGCGTTTTGAATATTCTCAATTATAGGCAAAAGTGACGGCACCAAGTAGGCCCGTGATAAACAATTGCGCTTTACCTTCCAACCAGCACAAGATCAGCTTCATTTTGACTGTATTGCTCGCCTCGTCGTGCCAAAGACTCGCTCTATCCCGCAAAATTATGAATCCGGGAATATTGGTAGACAATCGTTCACCTCCATCGTGCAGCAAGAAAATGTACCTGCCGCTGTGACGCACTAAGACAACTAGATAACGCACATCAACCAAAACCCGGCAAAACCTTGTAGAATCACGCAACATGACTGGCCCCTCAGCGAAACAGAATTTGCGACATGCACCGATTGGCGAACTCCTGCTGGAAAAGTCGCTGGTTCAGCCCGATGACATCGAAAAAGTCCTGACTCTGCAGCAATCAGTAAATGGTCGGCTTGGTTCACTCTTGATCAGGCTCGGAGCCATCTCCGAGGATGCACTTCTGCCAGTACTCTCCGATCAGCTGGGCGTTCCAATAGTTTCAGATCAGGAAATACCAGAGCGCCTGTCTATTTATCGTGATATGCAGGGCGCAAACATCAACTTTGAATGGTTCCTGTCCCAGGGTGTGGTGATATGGTTCGAAGAAGGAGAGGCCTTAGTTTGTATCGCCCGCGATATCGTTGATAGTCACCTGGCAGAAGTCCTGCAATACAATTTTCCCGGTTTTAAGACCAATTACCGCCTGGCAACGAGCGCCCAATTGGATCAAATACTCGATTTTCTTGAGCAAGAGCATTCGGTGGATAACCTGATTGGTGATGATGGCGATACCCGCCACCTGAAAGAGCTTGCTGAAGAAGCGCCGGTGATAGAACTGGTCAACAATCTTATGGCCCAGGCCGTCGATGCGGACGCGTCAGACATACATGTCGAACCGCAGGAAAAAACTTTTGTGGTAAGACTCCGCGTCGACGGTGTACTTCAGGAGAGAATGAGCCAACCAATGGAGCGGTTTGCCGCTGTCGCCTCACGCATCAAGCTAATTTCAGGACTGGATATTGCTGAACGACGCCTTCCCCAGGATGGCCGCAATACAACTCGCATCAGCGGCCAGGAGCTTGACCTTCGCGTCTCCACAGCCCCCGGGGTACATGGTGAGTCAATCGTCCTGCGTTTGCTGCCCAAGGATCGCGAGGACTACTCCCTGGATAACCTTGGTATGGAGGCAGACCACCTCCAACTCATGTATGAATGGGCGGCTCTGAGCAACGGCATTGTCCTGGTAACCGGCCCAACAGGTTCGGGCAAGTCCACCACCCTCTACAGCACACTGGTGGCGACCAATGATGGATTACAAAAGATTATTACTGTTGAAGACCCGGTGGAATCACAAATTCATGGCATTACACAGATCCAGGCGCATACGGAAATCGGCTATAGCTTTGCCCGTGCCCTGCGTGCAATTCTCCGCCAGGATCCTGATGTCATTATGATTGGTGAGATTCGAGACCTTGAAACAGCAGAGGTAGCCATTCAGTCAGCCCTGACTGGTCACCTGGTCTTGTCGACCCTGCACACCAACGACGCTGTTTCCGCATTCACCCGCTTAACGGACATGGGAGTTGAACCCTACCTGGTGGCTGCGCCACTGAATGGCGTTCAGGCCCAGAGACTGGTGCGGCGTGTCTGTTCATCCTGCTGTGAGCCAATGGATATCCCGGATGACATTGCTGAACAGGTCACATCTTTACCGGAGACACTCAAAGGTAGTTCTTGGGTCCAGGCGCGTGGATGTGAGAAGTGCTCTGGCACAGGTTACAAGGGGCGGATCGGTATCTACCAGCTCGTACCGGTCACCGAAACCATGCAGGAAATGATCGTATCGGGCGCACCCGTAAACGAGATGAAGCATCTGGCTGAATCAGAGGGTTACCGTGACCTGTATCACGACGGTCTGATTAAGGCATCGCGCGGCGTAACAACACTGGACGAAGTCGTCCGCGTCGCCAAAGGTGAGCACTGATCATGCTGTACAGATATGAAGCAATAAGCACATCTGGTTCTACCATTACGGGAGATATGGAAGCGGACAGCGAAGTCGCTGCGGTAAAGAAGCTGATCGCAAGACAATTGACCGCCGTTGAGATTAACCAGGCACAAACTGCGGCGCATCCTCGCAAGCGCAGATCCAGCGCCCAGGAAAGACTCCTTGCCCTTTATGAACTGGCAACGCTACTGGAATCGGAGGTTGGTATAGCCGATGCCATCGATTCTCAAATCTCCGCTGACTATCCTGCCGATCTCCATGCCGCATTTTCTATCATCGGTAACAGCCTGCGGCAAGGCACAAGCTTTTCCGAAGCCCTGCAAAAAACAACCCTGGATCTCCCGGAATATGTCTATCAACTGGTTCAGGCGGGTGAAATCACGGGTGATATGGGGGGCAGCCTGCGTGCGGCGGTCAACCAGATGGAGTACAGCCAGAAATTGGCCGGCGAGTTCAGAAGCGCGCTGATCTATCCAACCATACTGGTGGTCACAGGCATCATCGCGGTACTGCTTGTTTTCGTTATAGTCGTGCCAAAATTCGCCTCGCTTGTTGACAAGAATAACGACCTGCCCCTGCTGGCTGAAATCGTTCTAACGAGTGGCATCTGGTTCAATGCACATGTCTGGTGGGTTGTAGCCGCCGGCGTGATAGTGGCATCGGTCCTTGCTGTGTTGCTGCGCGAGCCAATCTTCAGACAAAAGGCCCTGGATCTGCTGGCAGCCTTGCCACTGTTCGGCGCCTGGATTGTAGAAACCGATACAGCCAAATGGTCTGCGGTCATGGCTGCCCTGCTGGTCAGCAAGGTTGAACTGCTCACCGCCCTGGAATTGGCGCGTGGCGGTGTCCGCACAACGTCACGCAGGGAGAACCATGGGCGCGTCATTGACTCAATTCGAGGTGGTGATGGACTCGCTGATGCACTGGAGCAGGCGGCGGTCTTAACCCCCACCGGCTATAACCTGGTGCGGGTGGGTGAAAAAACCGGGCGGCTTGCTGAAATGATGCGCTCGCTAGCAAGGCTTTACGATGAGGCCAGTCGCAACCGGATGCAAACGGTACTGGCCCTGATAGAACCCCTGGCAATTCTGAGCATTGGCGGAATCATTGGTGTAATCATCCTGGGTGTTATTCTCGCAATCACCAGCGTCAATGATGTGGCCTTCTAAAATATGACAAAATGGAGCAAAAGATGAGAACTGGGAGTACTGGATTCAGCCTGATCGAACTGTTAGTCGTTCTGGTGATAATGGGCATGCTGGCCGGGCTCGTTGGTCCCCGCCTTTTCAACAAGGTTGATAGTTCCAAGGTCAAGACTGCACAAACGCAGGTCAAGATGCTCAAGGCAGCACTTCAGTCCTTTCGGCTGGATGTTGGCAGATATCCCTCCAGCGAGGAAGGACTTAAGGTTCTGGTCTACAAGCTGGATAGCATCAAAAGCTGGGATGGGCCCTACCTTGAGGATGAACTTCCCCAGGACCCCTGGAACACACCCTATGTTTACGACTTTGGCAGCGACAATCTGCAGGGGTTTGCCCTCTATTCCTATGGTGCAGACAATAAAGAAGGCGGTGAAGGGCTGGATGCCGATGTCGGCTACCTTCCCTGATTAGAGCTTACCCTATGCAGATGCCCCTTTATAAAAATGGTTACAGCCTGATGGAGCTGCTGGTTGTATTGGGTCTGGTTTCACTCGTTACAGCCCTGGCAATGCCAAATCTAGCCACCCTGTATCGCAATTTTTCCAACACCCTCGCTCTAGATGACGTTGTCAGGCAGATCAATGGCATTGGCTACAGGGCCTACATGGATCGACAGACCTATTCCCTGGAGAGCATTACCGGACAGCAAATTGCCAGCACCGGTTCAACCAGCAATCCTTTTGCGGTCAGGCTTGATTTACCAGAAGGCTGGACTCTGGACCTTAAAAGGCCCGTTCACTATTCTGCAAACGGCGCCTGCGCCGGGGGAAACCTCGATATTTACTTTCAGGGTGTTCTCAGACAATCAGCAGAATTGAACCCGCCCTTTTGTCAGGTGCCATGATGCGCATGAATTCAAAGAGCCGCGCAAAGGGCTTCACCCTGCTCGAGGCAATCGTAGCGCTGGTTATTCTGTCTACCAGCGGTATCGCCATGTATTCATGGCTATCCGTATCTCTGGATGGACTGCGCCGGGTAGATGATATCGTCGCCTTCAAGCAGGTTTCAGATGATCTGGATGCATTTTTTAACTCCGTCACACTTACTTCAGAGACTGAACAGGTGTTCATGCTGAACGGCTACAAAGTAGATTGGCGTGCCGAACTTATGGAGCCAATACAGCGCGGCCGCAACAGCAGCGGCGCGGTCAATGCGTATGAGATAGGCCTCTACCAGGTTGATGTGCTGGTTTCCAACAGCGGCAATCGGCGGATCGGAGCCTACCAGACCAGAGTTGTTGGCTATAAAGAAAACGAAATGTTTATACAGGCACAACCATAGAATGTACCGCCAACTTCAGAAAGGTTTTACATTACTCGAAGTGCTGGTGGTCATCATTCTGACTGGTCTTATTTCGACACTCCTGCTGCAGGCCATCGGTTTTTCCCTGGCAACCTATGAGCGCAGCCATAATTTTCAGCAGCGATATCAAAAGGAGGTACTGGCATTTGGGTGGATGCGGGATTCTGTTGAAAATATGATGGCCTCTGACGAACCTGCATTTGTATTTGAAGGACATAGCAATGAGCTAAAGGGGTTTTCCCTTGCTCCAATGCTGTCCGTATCGGGCTCAATCGTAAACGCCAGATGGTCACTTCAAACAAGGGGTGACAGACAGAATCTGTTGTATGAGGAAAACGGCGGACGGCCCATGCTGGTGTATAGTTTTGCCAATACCGGTGCACGCTTCAAATACCGGGGCATCAATACTGCGTGGCGGGATCAATGGCTCCCGGAACAACCCGGTATTTTACCATGGCGGATCAAGCTGGAAGTCGATGGCGCAGCAGACGAGCGCGATATACTGATGGCAACCAAAGTCAGACGAATGCCCAGATGGGATTACAGGGCCTTTTTGTGAATTACGCTGCCACAAACAGGAGACCTTTCTGTCGACAACCACACCTAACGACACGACAGGGCCGCGGTTTCGTTCTGGTTGCAACGCTGTGGGTCCTGCTGGCCATGACGCTTTTTATCTCCTACTTCTCTGAGCTTGTAGAAGAGAGCCAGGATCAGGCTCTGCACTTGAAAGATTCACTGCAAACGAGACTTGATCAACAGGCAACTCTTGCAACCTTACTATACCTAGCCTCGACTCGCCCCATGACCTACGCCGGCCTGACAACCCCACCTTATGAGAGAAAGGTCCAGGGCAATCCCTTTGACGGCTTTGACCCGTTCCTCCAGACGTCAGGTGAACTCAGACTGGATGGGCGGTTGTACAAGGGAATTGGCCAAACAAACTTCAGGCTTCAGGATGCGGGCAGCCTCATTAGCCTGCGAGGAGACGACCATACCCGCCTAAAGAAATTGTTAGACCTAAATAAGATTGGCGAGGGGCACCAGGAACGCCTGATCGCCAACTTGCTGGACTACAGTGACCGAGACAGCCTGCTCAATCTTAATGGAGCGGAATTCAGCCAGTACTCCAGCGCAGGAATAAGCCCTCCAGCAAATCGCTTCCTGGTCAGCCCGATGCAACTACTGAATGTTCTAGACTGGAACAGGTACTTGGATAGGGAGCAGTTCCTTAATTTGATATCTGAAGTCACCATCTATGTCGCCAACCGCGAAAACTTCAACAGCATGACGAAACCGGGCATGAGGACAATTGGATCCGATGGCATAGACATTCCTGCCATTGATATGATCCAGCAGCATAGAATGACAGAAAGCTTCAGCAGTATAGGCGAGGTAAACCAACTAACGGGAAGCCTGATTCCCCTTGACCCGTTTGTAACCCCATTTTTTCCATCCAAGTACATCAGGCTATCACTGCAACAAACAGGGCTGAAGCAGGCGGAATGGCTTGGCATAACATTGACACCCGACTCCAGGTTTGCACCCTGGACAATAGACTATCGCTTTAAACTTGATGCTCCACCAATCAATGGAACAGTAAACCGTGTTGAAAATACAGTCTCAGCTCTTTTCCACTAGTCTCTATATTCAGAGGCGAAGTGGTCTGGAGACCAAAACCGTACCCGGCAGACAGCCAGAATGGGTAATTTCCCGGAGTTGCTGTATCTACAGGCAAATGGATTTCAGCCATGTTCCTGCAGCAAAGCGAAGGGCAGCCCTTGAACAGAGAATTCCCCTGGACTCGCCTTTCGCCCGGTCTGGTTTCTGGGTCCATTGGCATGAGGGAGTCGCCCACCTCTGGCTGTGGGATCAGGTGATACAGGATGACCTAAGGGATCAGGTTCAGGATACGAACTCCATCAAGTTCATCCCTGAAAGCGCCTACACCGATATGGGAATTGACGGTGGTCAACTATGGCAATCAAGTGAAGGCTACATTGCTCAGTACTGGCAGGATTTTCAGCTCATCGGTGAAAGCTGGTGGTCAGAATCTCCATCCAACGACCAGTGGCGTATTTTCCTGCACGCCCTTGCCCAGCAGGAAAGTGATGCACCAGAACCTCGTGTCCTTGAAATTGAAGGCGGTATCCCCTGGAAAGCGGGTGGGTTTGGGCAGATTTCTCTGGCCAGCGAGCGAACCATAATGATGTCTATGGCCGTCCTATTCGCCCTGGTCCTGACCTTTCAACTAACCGGGATTGGCCGGCTTGCGATCAATAATGCGCTTCTGGATCGTGAAATACACACCCTTGAACCAGAAATTGAGCAGACCATTGCCGCAAGAGATCATTTTTTTGAGCTGCGTAACAATAACCTCCAGTACCAGTCACTTGCGGGGCTAAAACAACTGGAAATGATGTCTGATATTACGGATATCCTGACCGCAAGGGGCGCGACACTTGCTGAATGGAACTTCCAGGACCAGGCGCTGGAGATGCGGGTTACCGATGAAGCGCCTGACCTGAACCAGTATGTACAAGCCCTTGAAGCGCTCGGGTGGTTAAGCGAGATTCGCATCGACAAGGCTCGTCACAAGTCCCAGATCATCATTCATACTGAACTGGTTGAATCATTATGAATTCTGCCGCCTGGTTTACCGATCAGTTCTCAAGTTTGAAGAAGGATGCTGAAACAAACCAGCGACTTCGCTGGGGAATCTTTCTGGTCGTCCTGTTGACACTTTTCTACATAGCACTGGT
>PBRQ01000023.1 GCA_002725995.1 Gammaproteobacteria bacterium | reverse complement strand
CGGGCTCAAAATAAGTTCCCTGCTGAGCTATTATGCAAACGATTCAGCTCAGGAAATTTCCCGTGGAAGAAAGGGAAAAGCCTCTCATACTGGTAGTCGATGATCAGGTAACCGTCATCCGCATCATGACAAATATGCTGCAGCCAGAGTTTACCGTGTGCGTTGCAACAGATGGCGGACGGGCAATAGAAGTAGCCAAAAATCAATTACCTGATCTAATACTGATGGACAACCTGATGCCCAGCATGACCGGCGTTGAGGCATGTAAAATCCTCAAGTCAGACCCTGAAACCGAGAAAATTCCAGCAATATTTATTACCTCCATGGATGACAAACACAATGAACAGGTAGGCCTCAATGCAGGTGCTGTTGACTATATTCCCAAACCCCCTTCGGCTGAAAGAGTAAGGGCAAGGGTAAGAGTGCACCTGGCAAACAACAGACAGCTGGCCTTTATCGAGGACCTGGCCGCGGGTGAATTCTCCATGCTGGACGATGCAAAGAGAATGGCGAGAAACCTGCTAGATTGAAATATTTGAAGAGTGAGCCGGCCAGAGAGCGAAAGGACCAGTAAATGAATAGATGTCCGAAATATAAACAAAACTGAAGGTAAGCAAGTAATGGCTCTACTAAGCGGGGGCGCTACGCTTCCAGACTTTACCCCGAAAGTTGGTGACAGTGATTCAATCTTACTACCATCAGACATCGAATCTGACTTTGCAATTATTCTGTTCTACCGCGGCCACTGGTGACCCCCTCGAAAATGCGTTGGAGGTGGATAAAAACCTGTCCTTTCCAGTCGCATGGGGAGTTGAACGTGACACGGGAAACAAATTGGGTTCCTTCTGGGATGAGAAAAGAAATTTCATGCAGCCAACGGAATTCGTCGTCACAGGATCAGAAAGCATAATCTCTTCTACCTATTCTTCTTCACCAATCGGTAGAACGGACCCTGAAGAAGCATTGGTCCTGTTAAAGTTTGTGACGTCAGCCGGAAAAAATAACCTGGAAAATTGCTCCCGGGATTGGTTATCCCAGGGATCACGAGCCTGACTGCCTACATGGTGCGAATGACATTCTATGCACCGGGCTCGGGCCGTGTATTTTTAGCGCCTGCAGATGATAGGCCGTGCCATACCCCTTGTGCTTCGCCAAACCATATTCAGGATAGGCCTTATCCAGCTCAACCATTTCCCTGTCCCTTGCAACCTTGGCAATGATGGAAGCCGCCTTGATGGCATCAACCTTGGCATCTCCCTTAATCACCCATTCTGAGTCACATCCAAATTCAGGGATACGGTTACCATCCACCAGTACAAAATCAGCCTGAACTGATAAACCTTTTACTGCACGCTGCATTGCTCTGAAGGTTGCCTGCAGTATATTTATTTCGTCAATCTCGGCTACATCTGCCCGGCCAATGCTGTAGGCAATAGCCTGCTCTCTAATAATCGGATCCAGTGCTTCCCTGCGTTTTGTCGTCAGTCGTTTCGAATCCTGCAACCCTTCAATGTACCCAAAAGGGTCCAGGATAACTGCGGCGGCGAATACAGCGCCCGCCAGTGGGCCGCGACCAACCTCATCCACACCAGCAAGATGCTCACGCCGATACATCGCCACCTCCAGGGTGCTCTCCACAAAGAATCTGAATCGCCTTGGCAGCCTCATGTTTTTCAACTCGCAGCTGCCGATGAATAGTGGTGAATTTACTGACCAGCGAATCGCGTGTTTGCGGGTCGAACAGAGCCAAAACGGCTTTGCAAAGGGCTTCTGGCGTTGCATCCTCCTGAATCAGTTCCGGAACCAGCTCATGCCCGGCAAGGATATTTGGCAGGGCAAAATATTTGGTTTTAACCAGCCTTGAAACAATGGCATAGGTGGCAGAACCCAACCGATAGGACATGACCATGGGCTTCTTCAACAACATTGCTTCCAGGGTCGCTGTACCGGAGTTCACCAAAACCACGTCGGCAGCCGTCAACACCTCCCTTGACTGCCCTACTACCACCTTGATATCCAATTCATGGCCACTTTCCAGTAACAGGCCGTTAATCTTGCTCGCCAGATGATCATTGGCAGCAGCCACGAGGAATCTACAACCTGGCACAACATTCTTTATCAGACCGGCGGCGGCTAAAAAATCCGGTCCGGAATAGGCTACCTCACTCCTACGGCTGCCCGGCAGGATAGCGACGATAGGGTCTTCATCTCCATATGCCAACATTTGTCTTGCTGCAGCTTTCTTGTCTGATCCATCATGCAATTCAATATCGTACGCCTTTGGGTGACCAACAAACGCAACATCAATTCCATTTTCTACGTAGACATCTGTTTCAAAGGGGTAAAGCGTGAGCATCAAATCAACATTCCGCGCAATCGCCTTTATACGCCCAGGGCGCCATGCCCAAACGGTAGGCGATACGTAGTGCACCGTCCGAATCCCCTGCCTTTTCAGCATTCCTTCAAGCAAAAGATTAAAGAAGTTGAAATCTATACCAACGAAACAGATGGGGGGAGTTTTCAATAACCTGGACCTGACTGTCAGGAGTATATTCAGCAACTCTGGAAGACGCTTTATTGGATCAATAAAGCCGTTAACCGACAGCCGGTCCATGTCGAACCAGGAGTCCATTCCTTCAGCAATCATTGCCGGACCGCCAACACCCACGAAATGGGCATCTGGATAATATCGTTTCAATTCCCGGATAAGGGGAGCGCCCAAATTGTCCCCCGAGGCTTCTCCAGCAACGAGGCCGAAAGTTACTGGTTTTTTCTCGGCCGGGTAGGAATTGGCCATCTGGTATCAGGAGACCTTTTGCTCTACACAAGTCATCAGCGTTGAGCATACAAGCTGATCTTCTACATAAGCCTTACCCGATGCCTTCATCCAGTGACTTCTTATCCTTACCATTTCAACTTCGAGGCGTAATTGGTCACCCGGAGCAACCGACCGTTTGAATTTTGTTTTGTCCGTACCTGCGAGATAGTATACGTAGCCATCATTAAGGGTTCTATTTTTGCTCTTGAAGGCCAGGATACCTGACGCCTGCGCCAAAGCCTCCACGATGTACACACCTGGAAAAATCGGATTGCCTGGGAAGTGACCATTAAACACCTGCTCATTTACCGAGACATTTTTTAGCGCAACAATATGTTTGTTAGCTTCGAACTCAATCACACGATCAATGAACAGGAATGGATATCTGTGGGGGAGGTATTCGTGTATCTCTGTTACTTCCATGACCTTCTCTTACTAGATGCGTAATGGGGGCTAGTTAGCTTTCTTCTCCAGTCTCCGCAAACGTTTAATTAGCTCTGGGAGCTTGCGAAATCCAACAATACTTCTCTTCCAATCACTACCCGGCATCAAACCAGTTCCTGATGAAAAACGCCCTTTCTCCGTGATGGACTGACTTACAAGGCTCATGGCGGTGATTTCAACCTGATCTACGATCTCTATATTATCAATGATTCCTACGCCGCCGCCAATCAGGCAATACGAACCTATTCGCGTGCTGCCGGCAATCGCTGTACAACCCGAAATAGCGGTGTGACTACCGACTGACGTACCATGACCTACCTGCACCTGGTTGTCTATTTTTACTCCATCGCCAATCCTGGTGTGATTCAGGGCGCCTCGGTCAATAGTCGAGCCGGCTCCAATCTCAACCTTATCTCCTATTATTACAGCAAATACCTGAGCTATCTTGACCAGCGAAGCGGTACTTTTGTCATATTCAAAACCAAATCCATCTGCACCGAGGACGGTCGCGCTATGCACTATGCAATCATACCCCAGCTGCACATCATGGTAGATCGTGACATTGGCATGAAGCCTCGTACCCTCTCCAATGCTAACCCTTTCACCTATAAAACATCCGGCATCAATACAAACTCCATCGGATAACTTCGCACCATCCTCGATCACGACGTGGGCACCGATAGAAATGCCAGCACCCAGCGTGCAGTTCTCACTTATCACGGCGGTTTCATGGATACCGACCTTGTGCCTGGGAGCAGGATCGAAAAATGCAGCTATCCTCGCCCATGCGAGCCTGGGCTGATCTGAAATCAAAACCGGAATAGTGCAATCAACGCTATCTACCCCTCGCAACACGATTGCCGAAGCGTTTGAGGTCTTCAATTGATTTTTGTACGAGGAGTGAAACAGGAAAGCGAGTTCGCCGGGAGCAGCATCCACTAAGCTGGCAATGCCACTAATCTCAACGGATGCATCCCCTTTGAGTTCTAGATCAAATTGATCGGCAATCTCCCCAAGCGATATTTTCAACAAGGTTAGCCGCTATTGCGCTGGCGTGTTTTCCTGCTCATTGAGCATCTCGGTAACCTTGCGAGTAATATCGTAGAGATCACCTGCATACAGGGCGGCTCCTCTTGGCAGAATAAGGTCATAATCATTTTTCCTGACGAGATCCTCAATAGCCTGCTGGATCTTAGCCTCAGTCCCAGAAAAGAGTTCGGTCTGACGAGTGTTAATCGCTTTTTGCAGCTTCTGTCTCTCGTATTGGAAGTCGTTGTTGTAGGACTCAATTTCCTGCTGTATTCGACGCTTTTCAGCTTCACTCATCACGTCAGCATCTTTCTGCAAGCGTTCCAGCAAGGCAGCAGCTTCGCTCTGTATCTTGCTGATCTTGCCTTCATCCGCCTTGAATTCTTCCTGAATCTGCCCCAAAAGTACTTTTGCCTGTTCAGAATTCAGAATGGCACGTTGCACATCAACAACGGCTATCTTTACCTCTGCGGTGACAACCTGTGACGTAAAAGCAAATATGCCAAATGCCAGGACAGCCAGTATACGTTGTTTTATTTGCATAATTTTCTCCTTAAACAAATAACTTTGATCGAGCCTGCCAGCAAATCAGCCAGCAATTATAGTGGGCGCAGATACTTACACATCCACCCGCATGATTCAACGTCGTTTGGATGGCACAACTTAAAAAGTTCGTCCCAATTCAAACTGGAATGATTCTTTCTCATCCCCAGGTTTCTCATTGAAGGGCACAGAGATAGCGAAGCTGATAGGAGCAAATCCGGTAATCCAAGTTATCGCAAACCCAGCACTGTAACGCAGTTCACCTTCGCTCAGATCCAGACAATAGGCACTGATATCTGGGCAGTTAGTATTGAAAACATTCCCTGCATCAACAAACAAAGCAGACTTCAACTGCCGCTGGTCCTTGACGAAGGGTAACGGGAACAGGATTTCTGCGCTCGTTTCAATAAGCACGTTACCGCCTATTGGGTCAGGCTCACCGAAATTGTCAAGGGGTGATGGCGTAGTTCTGGGACCCAATGTGCTATTTTCGTACCCACGTACCGAGCCCATTCCGCCGGCAAAGAAGTGCTTATAGAACGGGAATGTCTCGGTTCCACCGAATACCCCACCGTAGCCCAGATCTGTTCGAAGACGCAGGGTGAACAGCCTGGTTAAGGGGAAGAATATCTGTCCGCTGTAATTCAAACGGTAGAATTCCAACTCGCTGCCAGGAATGGTCATTTCAAAGGACAGGCTCTGGGACTTCCCTGCCGTTGGCAGGAGCCCTCTATTGAGGGCAGACATGCTGTAGGACGCAGAAACGTTTATCAGGTCAAAATCCTTGCCTTCCGCGTCGAGGAACTGCGAAATCTCCTGGGCCGGAAAAATGCCTTCCTTAATACTGGTACTCTCAAACCCAACACTAAAACTGATCCTTGAAACCTCGCTGATGGGATATCCAAAATTGACAGAACCACCGACGGAATCTGTTGAAAACCGAGCAATATTTCGCTCATCAAAGTCACTGCTTCGAAAAAACAGGGAATAACCGCGACTTACTCCATCGACAGTGTAATAAGGGTCAAAAAACGACAAGTTATACGCAGTCTGATAACTGCTGCGATTAACACCTATCCCTACGCTGTTGCCGGACCCAAAAACATTGGATTCCTGGTATGACAACCCCAATATGAGTCCCGAGTACTGGGCGTACCCCAAGGTCGCGGAGATTGATCCGGAGGGCTGTTCTTCCACAGAATAATTAATATCAATTTGATCGTCACTACTCGGCACCGACGGCGTTTCTACATTAACTTCCTTGAAAAAGCCCAATCGCTCAAGACGAACCTTGGACACCTCGATGGCGGCATTAGATGCCCACCCCCCTTCCATCTGACGCATTTCACGCCGCAACACCTCGTCCTGGGTCATGGTGTTTCCACGGAAGCTAATGCGCCTCACATAGGCTCTTTTCCCAGCATCGACAAAAAACTTGACCGTAACCGTATCACCACTCTCATCAAGGACAGGTTGGCCTGTCGCACTGGCAAAGGTATATCCTGAATTTCCCAGAATTCTCTCGATGCGCTCTTCAGATGTGGTCATCAATTTCCTTGAAAATATCTGATCCTTGCGAGTCAACACCAGCGCGCGAATTGAAGCTTCTGGCACATCGTGTAATTCACCCGCTATCTCCACATCAGAGATTTTGAACTGCTCACCTTCGATAACATTGATGGTGATGTATATGTCTTCCATATTCGGCGCAATGGAGACCTGTGTTGAATCAACAACAAAATTCAAATAACCCCGGTCAAGATACCAGGACTCAAGTTTCTCCAGGTCACCCTTTAGCTTTTCACGAGAATATTGATCATCTTTAGTGTAGAAAGAAAACAAGCCTGGCAGTTTCAGTTCCATCATCTCAACAAGCGTTTCATCATCAAAAAGCGTGTTGCCAATTATGTTGATATGCCTGATGCCGGAGACATTGCCTTCATCGACAAATACTTTAATCGCTACCCTGTTGCGGGGGAGATCTTCGACCTCTGCTCTAATCTTCGCATCATAACGACCCTGGCTTACATACTGGCGCTCCAGGTCGGAGGTCATATGCTCTAACGTGACTTTCTTGAATATCTGCCCTTGCGCTAACCCGGAACCGGCCAGCCCCTCAAGCAACGCATCCGACTTGATGGCCTTATTTCCCTCAAATTCAATCTCATCAATTGAGGGCCTCTCCTTGACGAGAATCACCAGAATATTTTCGTCACGACCCACCTGTACATCATCAAATGATTCAGTCTTAAACAGGGCACGGACAATCAGGCGCAGATCAACCTCATCGATATCATCACCAACATTAAATGGGATTGCTCCAAATACGGTTCCCGCGGAAACTCTTTGCAAACCTTCAACACGGACATCTGAAATCACAAAACCATGGGTTTGCAGGGAGCAAAGGCATATAACAGCCCCCATCATAATCTGTGGGAACAAACTAATTCTTAAACGCATCATAAATAACAACAGTAAGACTCTATAATCTCGTTAGATCATTGTAGAACGCAAGCAGCATTATACTAAAAATGAGAAACATACCCATCTGCAGACCCCAGACCTGAATACGTTCCGGTACAGGTCTACCCGCCACTAGCTCGATGAAATAATATAGTAAGTGCCCCCCATCTAAAACCGGGATTGGAAGAAGATTTAGCACACCAAGGCTGATACTAAGCAAGGCGATAAATCCAACAAAACTGGCAAGCCCAGATTGAGCTGTCGCATGTGCTACCTGCGCTATGGTGATGGGACCACTTAAATTCTTCGGCGAAATTGCGCCGATTATCAGCTTCTTAATGGAAGCCAGCGTAAAAACAGTGACCTCCCAAGTTTTGTTGACCGCTGGTATCCATGCGAAATAAACAGGATAGCTTACATTGCGCTGCATCTCAGCAGGTAATTGTATCGCTTCCCGTGATGCACCGATGAAGCCAAACACCTCTCCATTCCTTTCAGTTCGCGCCGGCTTCACAGTGACCTTGATCAACTCATTGGTACGCAAAATCTCCAGGGATACCGGCACTTCCGGGTTAGCCCTTATAACCCCGACCCAGGAGACCCACGATGGAACACTCTCTCCATTTGCTCTTATCACTTCATCGCCTGCAAGCAAACCTGCCTGCTCTGCGCGACCATCAGCCACAATTGCACCAATGCGGGCTGGAATTTCCGGATACTTTAGCACCAGTCCAAGATCTGAAACCGGATAGGGCTCCTCAACTTCGGACATCCAGTCACCAATTTCGACGTACAGGGTCGAATCATAACTGCTGGCTTCCTTCACCTTGATCACTATGGTGCCACTTTCACCAATGCGTTTGAAAAGCATCAAGTTCACGTCAGACCATGTTTTTACCTCTTGCCCATCAATAGCTACAATTTCCTGACCGGCCTTGAACCCTGAGCGACCGGCTTTGGAATCAGGGTCGATATCCCCTAATAGCGGCACAACACCTGCCACACCAACCGAAAACAGAACCCAGTAGGCCACGATGGCAAGAATGAAATTGGCTATGGGGCCTGCCGCGACAATAGCTATTCGCTGGCCAACCGGTTTTCGGTTAAATGCCAGATGCAACTGGTCATCGGGCACAAATCCTTCACGCTCGTCCAGCATCTTGACATAACCACCCAGGGGAATAGCGGCTACAGCGAACTCCGTCCCCTTCAATGGTTCATTGGCGCGAGTGCTAACCTCCTGATCGCTGGGAACAGGAACCGACTCGGGAGCCGGACCGCGCTTCATGTATATGGGCTTGCCGAAACCAACACTGAATCGCAGCACATGGACGTTGAACATCCTGGCAACCCAGTAATGGCCGAACTCGTGGATAGTGACCAGAATCGACAAGGTCACTATCAGCGCCAATATACTTTGTAGAACTTCCATCATATAACAGGTTATCTCGCTCTTATGAATTCCATGGCCCTGTGTCTTGCTTCCTCATCTAGGGCCAGGATGCTCTCTATTGTATGTGCTTCTTCACGGCTTGTCTGTTCAAGAACATTTTCAATAAGTATTGGGATATCTGTAAACGGAATAAGTTCATCCAGAAAATGCTGAACAGCAACTTCATTTGCCGCATTCAGGGCTATAGCAGCGCTTTGTGGCTGCCAGGCGACTTCCTGGCAAAGGGCAAGACAGGGGTAGCGCTCCAGGTTAACTGGCTCAAAATTCATATCCCCAAGGCCAGTGAATTCGAGGCCCTTAACCCCGGAGTCTATTCTGCCTGGCCAAGCGAGGCCATGTGCTATAGGTATTCGCATGTCAGGATTGCCCATCTGAGCGACCACAGAACCATCAACATACTCCACCATGGAATGTACGATGCTCTGGGGATGAATAACGATTTCGATATCATTTGGCTTGACCGAGAACAGCCAGCAGGCTTCGATTAGCTCCAACCCCTTATTCATCATACTTGCCGAATCAACTGAAATTTTCCTGCCCATCTTCCAGTTGGGATGAGCGCATGCCTCATCGGGAGTGACCTCTGAAAGTGCTTCGATGGGTTTACCCAACAGTGGACCACCTGAGCCGGTCAACAGGATTTTCCGGACGCCATCAGCATGACCGGGAGCACCGTTGGCAAGGCTCTGAAAAATGGCGTTATGTTCACTATCAATTGGGAGGAGTGTCGTCCCTGCCCTTTCAACCGCCTGCATGAACAAACTGCCGGACATCACCAGCGATTCCTTGTTCGCAAGGAGCAGCTTTTTGCCCGCCCCGGCCGAGGAAAGTGTCGGCTCAAGCCCCGCACCCCCGACAATAGCCGCCATAACCACATCCACATCCTCGTGGGCAGCGACACTGCAAAGGTTATCTTTACCCGTGAGCACCTTCGTCTTGCTGCCAGCCTGCAACAGTCGATCCTCAAGTTGTGGTGCACACTCCTTATTTATTAAGACCGCAAACTCCGGTGTAAAGGTACAACATTGATCGGCAAGCAATTCCCAGTTTGAGTTCGCTGTGAGCGCGTATAATTCATACTGATCAGGGTGACGACCAATCACATCCAGCGTATTGATACCGACGGAACCGGTCGCTCCCAGAATGGTCACATACTGCTTGCCCTCGGACGGCATTTTCATTGCCAGTCAAACATGAGAATAAAGAGGGCAAAGACCGGACCTGCCGCCAGCAGACTGTCGAGGCGATCCAAAAAACCACCATGACCGGGTAAAAGGTTGCTGGAATCTTTTATTCCACGATGACGCTTGAACATGCTGATGGTTAAATCACCGAGAACAGAAACAACTGCAACTGCCAGGCATGCCCCCAGGAAAATCGCGCCTCTGCTGGTAGTCAGATCAGGCTTACCTATCCACAGGGCCATCATCGCAGCGATTACCACTGCCGTGACCATACCCCCCCAGAATCCGGCCCAGGATTTCCCAGGGCTCACACGCGGAGCGAGTTTGTGCTTACCGAAAGCTCTGCCACTAAAATAGGCCGCAATATCGGCTCCCCATATCAGGAAAAACAGCAAAAGTATCAGAAAATTGCTATCGGCCTTTAGTTTCAGTTGAACCAGCGAGACAAATCCAGGTACCAGTACAAGTGCACCGATTAGCAACCGGGTTGGCTGTGCACCCCATATTGTGCTAAGTCCAGGAAACTGAACCACAAAAACCAATGCGATCAGCCACCACATCAATGCCAAACCGAGCACCCAAACTGGCGGCATGAACCAGGCCATACCAAGCAGCAACGCTATGAACCCGGCGTAGCCATAGCGTTTCAACCCTGAAAAATCAGCGAGATTTGCCCATTCCCAGGCTGAAACAACGATGATCGTTCCAACAAACAGGGAGAAACCAGGCACATCGAGGAAAAATACACAGGCTATTGCGATCGGCGCGATAACCAGTGCAGTGAGAATTCTCTGCTTTAGCATCTGAGGCTGACTAAAAGTCCAGCAGGTCTGCTTCTTTCAGTTCAAGCGATGCATCAACTGCCTTTATCTTCTCATCAGTCAACTTCTGGACCATTTCCTCACCCTGATGATATTCATCCTGGGTGATTTCCTTTTCCTTAAGAAATTCCTTCAGATCATGGTTTGCATCACGCCTGATATTGCGAATAGCGACACGTGCATTTTCAGCCTCCGCCTTCGCCACCTTAGTCAGGTCCTTTCGATTCTCCTCTGTCAGGGGCGGCATTGGAAGACGGATGGTCTCACCACCGGTTGCCGGATTGAGTCCAAGGTCAGACTTGAGAATCGCTTTCTCAATGGCAGGGATAAGGGGTTTTTCCCAGGGAGATATGAGCAACGTCCTACCATCTTCTACCGAGACATTTGCAACCTGATTTAGGGGGGTCTGACTACCATAGTAATCGATTGAAATTCCATCCAGAAGGCTCGGATGGGCACGTCCAGTGCGTATTTTGGCGAAGGCTGCTTCCAGGGAAACCAGTGTTTTTGTCATACGCTCATCAGCCTCCCCCTTGATGTCTTCAATCACTTTTCCCCCTCCTCTTTAATGGCTGACTATCAACGTTCCTTCACTGTTGCCGACTACGGCATTACGCAAGGAACCCATTGTCTGCATAGAAAATACCCGCAGGGGCATATCATGATCCCTGGCGAGACAGATAGCAGTTAAGTCCATCACGCCCAGTTTTTTTTCCAATACATCATCATAGGTTAAACAATCGAATTTTGAAGCGCTACTGTCCAATACCGGATCAGCGGTGTAGACACCGTCGACTTTCGTTGCCTTCAGCACGATATCGGCATCGATTTCGATACCCCTCAAACAGGCTGCGGAATCAGTGGTGAAAAAGGGGTTGCCTGTACCAGCAGAAAAAATGACAACGTCACCCTGATCAAGGTGGCGTATGGCGAGACGACGGTCATAGTGTTCAACAACCCCACTCATAGGTATTGAGGACATGACTACCGTGTGGATATTTGCCCGCTCAAGGGCATCTCTCATTGCAAGCGCATTCATAACGGTTGCAAGCATGCCCATGTGATCACCGGTAACACGGTCCAGCCCGGCAGCACTCAATTCAGCACCACGAAACAGGTTCCCGCCACCAATCACAAGACCAACCTGCACACCAATGCCGACAAGCTGTCCTATTTCTAAAGCTGTTTTATCCAGAATTTCGGGATCAATACCCGAACTTTCACCACCGAGCGCCTGGCCACTTAGTTTGAGCAGAACGCGCTTATAAATTGGGGTGCTTTTTCCGGGCATGGCCGCTTAGGAAATCTGCTGTGCAACTTCAGTAGCGAAATCAACTTCCTCTTTTTCGATTCCCTCACCCACTTCAAAGCGAACGAAACGATTGATCTTTGCTCCTTCTTTGCTTAACAGAGCACCGACCTTAATATCACCGTCTTTGACAAAAGGCTGTTCCGTCAGACTAATTTCTGCCAGGTATTTTCGAATCCTGCCATCAATCATTTTCTCGACAATTTCAGGTGGTTTTCCGCTATCCTGAGCCTGCGCAGTGTAGATCTCTCGCTCTTTAGCAACCAGGTCAGCGGGTGCATCATCCGGCGAAACAACGCTTGGCCCTGAGGCAGCAATATGCATGGCGATATCCCTGCCAAGATCTTCGTTGCCGCCTTCCATCGAGACTAGAACACCAATCTTGCCGTTGGTATGCACGTAACTGCCAATGCTCCCTTCAAATACTTCTGCTCGGCGAATTGAGCAGTTCTCACCAATTTTCTGTACCAGTTTTTCCCTCATGGAATCAAGACCGGAGTCGAGCAATGCCGGAACATCTGTTTGCCGAGCATCAAGAACCGTGTCAGTTACGGTTGTTACAAAATTAAGGAAGTTCTCATCGCGAGCGGCAAAATCTGTTTCACAGTTCACTTCAACCATCGCAGCACAACTGCCTTCTTCGGTCAATTTCATACCAATCAATCCATCATTGGCTATTCGACCTGCTTTTTTTGCAGCCTTCATTCCACTGGCCTTGCGCAACGTGTCGATTGCAAGTTCCATGTCTCCCTCGGCCTCAACCAGTGCATTCTTACAATCCAGTACACCAAGACCGGTCCGTTCTCTCAATTCCTTAACTTTTGATGCTGGTATATTCATCTTCGAATCCTCTTCATGTTACGGAAGGTCACCCTTCTAGCGTGCACATTATCTGCGTGAACGTTGTCTTGCGTGAACGTTGTCTTACGCGAACATTATCATGCGCGAAAATTTTGTTTTCGCCACTCCGACCTCAACTAGCCTGTTTCTTGCTAGCTCTCGGTTTGAGAAACTACGGCCTCCACTGGCTGCTCACCAGCTTCTGAACTGGCCTCAACATCAGGCTGCTCCGGCGTAGCGCCGGCTGGCTCTACTGAATCTTCTGCCCCTGCGTCGGGCGTTCCTGCGGCTGGCTCCTCAGCTGCAGGCTCCTCAACTGCTGGCTGCGCAGCATCATCTGCCTGTTCTCCACCGGCACCTGGTTCTGCAACGACTTCCACAAAATCACTCTCACTGACTTCACCCTGGGATTCAGCTTTGGCGGCGATAACCGCATCACCAATCGCTTCTACGAACATCCTGATGGAGCGGATAGCATCATCGTTCCCGGGAATCACATAATCGACACCATCAGGGTTACTGTTGGTATCGACAATACCAATAACAGGGATGCCCAGTTTCTGGGCCTCGGTTATGGCAATTCGCTCATGGTCTACATCAACGATAAACAGGGCATCCGGTAACCCACCCATATCCTTAATACCCCCGAGGCTCCTTTCGAGCTTCTCAAGGTCTCTTTGCCTGGACAATGCTTCCTTTTTCGTGAGTTTCTCGAAGGTACCATCAGCACTTTGGGATTCCAGATCACGCAGACGTCGAATAGACTGTCGGATAGTCTTGTAATTAGTCAGCATCCCGCCCAGCCATCGCTTATCGACATAGGGCATGCCACTTCGCTCGGCGTGTTCTTTGATCAGTTTGCCGGCACTTCTTTTTGTACCAACGAACAGGATTTTGTTTCGCTTAGACACAATACCCTGAATATATTCCACCGCTTCATCCAGCGCCGGGACAGTCTTTTCAAGATTGATAATATGGATATTGTTCCTGGCCCCAAAAATGTATTCATTCATTTTTGGATTCCAGTATCTGGTCTGGTGACCGAAATGTGCACCTGCTTCCAGCAGATCACGCATGGATACGCTAGTCATACATACTCCAATGTTTGGGTTAGGCCTCCACGCACCCCATGATCCAACCCTGTCCTTATATGAAGCTTAAGAAGCCAGGCACCCGAACCACGTGTCGATACGTGTGAGAATTTGTATCCCCATCATCTGGGTCCAACTCCTACAAAAGGGGCAACGGCGGACCAAATCACGGGAAAAGTTAGTTAAATTACAGCCAGACATGCTGGCAGGCGCGGTTATACCATATTCTGGCCTCCAAACCAATTATTGAGTGCAGTTATTGCTTACAGTTTTGGATGGCGAATAAGCTAAAACGCGTCGAGAAAGAACGATATGGTGCCGCATCCCACTTGATCGACTTCCCCGACTTGAGAAATTACCGGCAAAATGGAACTCTCAGAAGCAGAATCTTTCGCTATTCTGGTATAGTTGCCTTCCCAAAAAACCTTCGACAGTCAAATCTCCAGTTATGGCAATTAATATAAAAACCCCTGACGAAATCGAGAAGATGAGGGCTGTCGGGACGCTGGCAGGAGAACAACTGGAAATGATTGATGAATATATTAAGCCCGGTATCAGTACAGGCGAACTGGATCGAATCTGTCATGAATTCACGGAAAAACAAAATGCTATTGCGGCACCACTCAACTATAGGGGTTTCCCCAAATCCATTTGCACTTCCGTTAACCACGTTGTGTGCCATGGGATTCCATCACGGGACAAAATCCTGAAGAATGGTGACATCATCAATATCGATGTCACTCTGATCAAGGATGGATATCACGGCGACACGAGCAAGACATTTCTAGTTGGGAAGCCCAAAGTACTTGCAGAACGCCTGGTGAAAACCTGCCAGGAGTGTCTCTACCAGTCAATAGAAGCCGTTAAACCAGGCGCACGACTCGGGGACCTAGGGTTTGCAATTCAAACTCACGCAGAAAAAAACAGGTTTTCAGTCGTTCGCGAATACTGTGGGCATGGAATAGGCATAATTTTTCACGATGAACCCCAGGTTCTGCACTATGGTGAAATGGGTACAGGCATTGAACTCAAGCCAGGTATGACTTTCACCATCGAACCCATGATCAACGCCGGCAAGGCAGAGGTAAAACTCCTTCCCGACAACTGGACTGTGGTAACCAAAGACCACCAATTCACTGCCCAGTGGGAACATACCATTCTGGTCACCGAAACCGGCTACGAGATATTGACCTTCCGTGGTGATGACACCATAAAGCGTTGCGGGTAGGCCTGATATTTTATGCGGTCGATTCAAGCACTCGAATCAAATCTTTCCAAAACAAAACAACCGATACCCGTCCTTAAGGAAGCCATTCTCGCAGCCTATCAGGACCATGAAGCACGATTTCGTGCCGGCGAGGATACCGAAAAACTCCTCCATGAGAGATCGGCCTTCATGGATGAGGTCATGCGGCTCGTCTGGGATCGATTCCAGTGGAATGAGAACAAGCCCAGTTGGCGCAAGACAAGAATTTCACTACTAGCCATTGGTGGATATGGCAGGAGAGAACTACATCCTCACTCTGACATTGACCTGCTGATCCTGCTGGAGCGAAACAGCTACAACCTGCATTCATCTAATATTCAATCCTTTCTGGCGCTTTTATGGGACATTGGCCTCGCAGTAGGCCACAGCGTGCGCTCAATAGACGAATGTAGAGCACAGGCTAAAAGTGATGTGACCGTACTGACAGCTATGATGGAGTCCCGCTCCATATGTGGCGACGATGAACTGCGTTTACGAATGAACAGGAAGGTCGCACCAAAGAAAATCTGGCCGCCCAAAGCGTTCTACAGAGCAAAGCGTGATGAGCAGATTGAACGTCATCAAAAGTCACAACACACAGAATACAGTCTGGAGCCAAACATAAAAACCTCGCCAGGGGGGCTGCGCGATATCCAGACTGTGATGTGGATTGCTCGCAGAAAGTTTGGATCCGTAGATTTTGCGGACCTCGTGGAGCAGAAATTTCTCACGGCAGGTGAGAGTGAGCTACTGACCGAGGGCAGAAAGTTCCTTTGGAAAATCCGATTTGGGCTTCACCTACTCGCCGGCAGGGATGATGACCGCCTTTTGTTCGACCACCA
This sequence comes from Gammaproteobacteria bacterium, assembly GCA_002725995.1. GTDB lineage: Bacteria > Pseudomonadota > Gammaproteobacteria > Pseudomonadales > Azotimanducaceae. The sequence continues at coordinate 73,937 of PBRQ01000023.1, read as the reverse complement.
GCAAAACCTGGCAACCATGTTCGGTTATGAAGATGGAGACCAACTCTCAGTCGAACAGTTCATGCAGGATTACTATCGAACGGCACATGAGCTCAATGCCGCCAACGAATTGCTGCTGCAGCATTTTGATGAGGCAATAGTTCGCTCATCTGAACGAGCAATAGTTCAACCCATCAATCAGCGTTTCAGGATACGAAACAACTATCTGGAAGTGACCGCCAGTGATGTCTTTACAAAGTACCCCCAGGCACTGCTGGAAATGTTTGTGATTATGGGCTCAAGTGAGCATATTGAGGGCGTCCGCGCCGAGACTATCCGCCTCGTACGCCGTCACGTTAATCTTATCGATGATGATTTCCGTACAAACCCCGAGTCAACGAAACTATTCCTTGATCTGCTCGGTTCTACAAATCACCTGTTCACGCAACTGCGAAGAATGGCACGATATGGAATCCTGGGAGCTTATTTGCCGGAGTTCGAGCGAGTGATTGGCCAGATGCAGTTTGATCTGTTTCATACCTTCACCGTGGACGCACACACGCTTCAGGTAGTTCGAAATATGAGGCGTTTTCGCTACAAGAACCAGGAACAGCAGTTTCCCGTTGCTGCACACATCCACCATCGCCTTCCCAAGGTAGAATTACTCTATGTTGCCGGGCTGTACCACGATTTAGCTAAAGGCCAGAGTGGAGACCATTCTGAGCTAGGGGTAGCGGTAGCAAATGATTTTTGCCAAAGGCACAAACTAGGGACCTGGGATACCAACCTTGTATGCTGGCTGGTTAGAAACCACCTGTTGATGTCCACCACTGCACAAAGAAAAGATATCCAGGACCCGGAAGTAGTGCATGAGTTTGCACTGCTCGTTCAAGACCAGGTACGCCTTGACTATCTATACGCTTTAACTGTTGCAGACATCAACGCGACGAATCCGACCCTGTGGAATAGTTGGCGCGCATCTTTAATGCGTCAACTTTACCTTGACACCAAGCGCCTGCTTCGCCACGGACTTGAATCTCAAGTAGATCGCCTTGACTACATCAGCGATACACAAAGTCATGCGATGGAACGATTGCAGGAACACGCCATTTCAAATGAATCGGCCTTAAGCATCTGGAAGGATGTCGATGATGACTACTTCCTGCGAGAATCTGTTCAGGATATTGTCTGGCATACGGAAGCAATCAGTCAGCACAGATTCAGTGATAGCCCATTGATACTACTGCGAGACGACACCTTCAGCAGACGTTCGGATGAGGGCTCAACCCACATCTTTGTACACAAAGAGCATACAAAAGATCTCTTCGTGTCCATTGTAACGGCCCTGGATCAACTGGCTCTCAATGTTGTGGATGCGCGAATTCCGCGATCAGCGAACAATCGTTCTTTCTATACCTTCGTAGTGCTCGAATCCGACGGTCAACCTGTCGGGGACAAACCTGCGAGAGTCGAAAGAATCCGATCAACTCTGCTCAAGTACATGCAACCGGGAAATGAGTCACTGGCAGTTGATCAGAGAAGAATACCAAGACTCCTTAAGCAGTTTAAGCTTAAGACTGAAGTCAACTTGAGGCAGGACTCAAGTGGCAACTACTCAGTACTGGAAGTCATAGCACCAGATCGCCCGGGGCTGCTTTCTATCATCGCCGCGGTATTTGTGGAGTTGGATATCTCTTTACAAAATGCCAGGATCACCACACTTGGCGAGAGGGTCGAGGACTTGTTCCATATTACGGACGGGGGAGGAATGCCAATCGTAGATGAGAGCCACCAGACCACCCTGAAGCAACGAATCAAGGAAGAACTTGACTACCACATAGACAAGGTAGCAGTGTAAGCTGGATATCCCGTCAGAGCAGCACAATCGCCATCACACCTTCTCCGCACTGACAAAAGCCGTCATAATGTGCCAGGGGGGCCAACCGGTCTTGGCAGATACTATCTTTGAGTGAATATGAATATGTACAGTTTTGCATTTGGAATTGGAACAAAAAATTCGAAACAGGATTGGCTGGAGGTGTATTTCCCGGAGCCATTGCTAAACCCTGACAGTCAACTTATCAAACAAATAGCGGATCTGGTGGGCTATGGAGGCGGCAATACAAATATCGATCTAGATGATGATCAGATCCAGGCGCTCATTAAGGGCACTGACGAACCTCGTCAGTGCTCCATCCTGTCGGCAATGAAAGGTTCAAGTAATCCGTGCGTCGCCACTTTCATCGAGACGGACACAGAACTGAACTCAACACCGGAAGCCTATCTCAAACTGCATTTACTATCGTATAGATACGTTAAACCAAATGAGCAGAACCTGGACAATCTCTTCGCAATTCTGCCCAATGTTGCCTGGACCGATATCGGCGCGGTAGACCCGGAAGAATTGGGTGAACGACAACTTAAGGCAAGGGCCGAGGGGCGCGTACTGGAAGTTGCTGGTGTCGACAAGTTCCCGAAGATGACAAACTACGTGGTTCCCGCGGGAATCCGCATTGCCCACTCGGCAAGAGTCAGGCTTGGCGCCTATGTGGGAGAAGGCACAACAGTCATGCACGAGGGGCTGATAAATTACAACGCGGGCGCAATTGGCCCAAATATGGTCGAGGGTCGGGTATCCCAGGGAGTCCTGCTGGATTCTGGTACTGACCTCGGTGGCAGTGCGTCCACTATGGGTACTTTGTCCGGCGGAGGCAAACATATTGTGTCCGTCGGCAAGGACTGCTTAATCGGCGCCAATGCAGGGTGTGGCATTTCCCTCGGTGACCGATGCACGGTTGAAGCAGGGCTGTACATAACAGCAGGTGCCGTGATTCAGATTCTCGATGAGGACAGGAATTTCGTCAGGACGGCAAAGGGACGGGAATTGTCAGGGCAGAACGACATGTTGTTCATCCGAAACTCTCAAAGTGGGGTCATCGAGTGCAGGACCAACAAGAATGCTATTTCTCTAAATGAATCTTTACACGCTCACAACTGACCCTTCGACTAACTGCCAGGGTTAAGCAATGGATTCATTTGAACAGACTACTCTTGAACTAACGAAGCAACTCATTCGTGCAAGATCCGTTTCACCAGATGATGCGGGTTGCCAGACGCTGCTCACCCGGTTTCTTGCTGACCTTGGTTTTACCATTGAGCAGATACCTTTTTCTGACGTTCACAACCTATGGGCAACCCATGGTAGAGAAAGCTCGGATGGGCCAGTTTTCGTCTTCGCCGGCCATACTGATGTCGTGCCGCCTGGCTCACTCGATGAATGGCATACAGACCCATTCGAACCCACGGTCAAAGACGATATGCTATATGGACGGGGTGCAGCGGATATGAAGGGGGCCCTTGCCGCCATGCTAACAGGAACGCAACGCTTTCTTTCTGCCAGTAAAAAACATCAGGGAACAATTGCATTTCTGATCACCAGCGACGAGGAAGCAGATGCCATCAACGGAACCGTCAAGGTCGTTGAAGAACTTGAGCGGCGCGGAACTCAAGTCACCTGGTGCATCGTTGGTGAGCCAACAAGCAGCGAGCAATTGGGAGACACCATCAAGGTCGGGCGCCGCGGTTCCCTAAATGCAGTACTGACGATAAAGGGCCAGCAGGGTCACATTGCCTACCCTGGTGATGCAGAAAATCCAATCCATGCGGCTTTACAAGCATTGGCCGACCTCACCGCCACAAAGTGGGATGCGGGGAACAAATACTTCCCGCCGACATCATTTCAGATCTCCAATATTCGGGGCGGAACCGGCGCAAACAACGTAATACCAGGCACAATGGAGGTAGTGTTCAATTTCCGCTATTCAACTGAATCGACCCAGGAGACCCTGCAATCAAGAACCGAGGATATCCTCGGTCAGTACGATTTCGAATACAAAATCGACTGGTCTCTCTCCGGCAGGCCTTTCATGACCGAAGGTGGAGAACTGATACCTGCTGTTCAGTCAAGCATAAGAGAGTTAATCGGTATCGATACAGAACTGTCGACTTCAGGCGGAACCTCCGATGGCCGATTCATTGCACCCCTTGGCACCCAGGTGGTGGAACTGGGACCGTGCAACGGCACCATCCACAAGGTAAATGAGCGTGTTGCCATTGATGATCTACATAAATTGTCACGCATATATACCGCCATACTGCAGAAAATTTTGAGGGATTCTTGACCAGGCACCAGATACCAGCGCTAGAATCTGAAACGAAAAGTTGCGCATCTGTACCCTGGTATAGATTGTTTGGTATAGATATCCTGTGAAGCCGCCCCTCTACTTCCTGCTTGCCATAGTCAGCTTCCTTGTTTTTACAGTCGCTTTTGCACCTGCCTCGCCCGTCTGGTCTTCCATCCGGGAGGATGTTCACGAAGCTGCACCAGATCTGAACCTCTTTGGAGTTTCGGGAACCATCTGGAATGGCGAAGGTGAAATGCAGTTTCGCCAGTTTCCGGCTTCCCTGCTTACATGGAAACTGTCTTCCACCAGCCTGATAAGAGGTATCGCCAAAATTCAACTTAGCGCAGCGGGTCAGGGTCACAAGGTTGAGGGAGAAGCTTCGCTCACCCCGGCGGCAGTCCACATCAATGCTCTGCATGGCCTGATCAACAGTGAATACATCAACAGGGTCAGTGAGGGTTTCGGTTTCACCTTCTCTGGTGACCTCGAAGTCGAGGAGTTGTCAATCTCTACCGACTGGCACTGGATAACAGATGCCAGGGGAAGTGCACACTGGAGTGGCGGGCAAATCCTAGTGGTCATGCCTGACGGTCCCCAGTACCTTACGCTGCCACCCCTTAAGGGAGAATTGCACAAGCAACAGGATCAACTGGCCCTCAATATTACGCTTGAGGAACAGATACTGATCGCTATCACCTTGAAAAGGGGTGGCTGGGCAAAGGTTGCAATCAAAGGCATATTGTTCGACGCAGCCAACTTACCGATTCCGCAAGGTTCAAAACCAGACGAAACTATCCTGCTAATAGAAGAGAAAATATTGTAAGGTAAAGGACCTCCCACGGCTCAGCCAAGGATCTCCCCCTGGAACTTTTTCTTGACCTGTTTCAGCAACACAACCGAAAACTGGCGACACTTACCAGTGTTGTTCTCGTCGTGTTGCTTAGTCTCTCTGCCGCGGACGCCATATTGTTTTTCATCGAGAATGTAAACAATGAACCCGTCGCTACCCTGACAACCAGGACACCAGAGGCTGCAGTGCAGGAAAGCGCTCGTATTGACCTGTCGAGCTTCTACCTATTCGGCAAGGTCCAAAAAGCAGCGCCGACAAAGGTTGTTGACGCACCAGAGACTAAACTTAATCTTGAATTGCAAGGTGTCTTTACATCAGCAAACAAGGAATCCTCAACAGCGATCGTCTCTGAGAAAAATAAATCTGGTGAGCTATTCCACGTTGGTGACATGCTTCCTGGAAATGCGATCCTATCTGCTGTCAATGATGACCATATCCTCATTCGGCGCGGCTCAAGAACAGAGAAACTGATGTTCAGTGACACCCGTACTGGTTCGGGCTCAAATATCAGTACAAAAAAAGTAAGTTCAAACCGACCCTCCAACAGTCAGCAGGAAAATAATCCCGCGTCCAGCAAACTAGAGCAGGTCAGGGAAAGAATTGCTCAGCGAAATCGAAGCCCCCGAAGACCAACCAGCCCTTCAAGATCACCTGGCTCATCACTTCGAGACTATATGACGGCCAACAGAGACAAAATCCAGCAGGATCCCGATGCAGTACTTGCTGATATCGGCATATCTCCTATATCCGATGGCGACTCAAACGGCTACAAGGTGAGCGGTGAAGTATCACAAACCTCGCTGATGCGGACAGGATTGCAGCGAGGGGACGTTATTCTTTCGGTCAATGGCAGGGCTGTTGGCAATGTAATGAACGATCGAAGCTTCATAGACCAGGCAATGGCAAGTAAACGTGTCCGTGTTGAGGTGCAAAGAGGTTCACGTAAATTCTTCCTAACGGTGCCTGTCCCCTGATAGAACCGCAAAAAGCTGGGAACCCGCTGAGGTATAATAGGGTCTTAATGCTGGATCCTTCCTGAAAGAAGGCGCGCGGTAGCGTGAATTTGGGTAAAATCAAACTAAAATAATAGTGTCGGATTTCGAAGGCCATTACGCATAACAGAAAGCATCGCTGCGGTGCAACCTTATTTCAGGCAAGAGCTAGCTAGCTCCTGTTCGGAAATAGGTAAATTTTGCCAAATATCATGGCGCTGCAATAACGCTAGGTATATAAAACAATCACTTAGAAAGGACGCGGCCACCTAGGATGGCCCGCTCGATACCAGAAAACGGACAAGAACAGGCTAATTGAAGTACCATTATGTACGCTGCCCAACTTTTTCAAATTACTAAAGACAGGATTTCCCAATCAGGTATTTAACTTCTATTGGCACTATCGGTCGAGTTCGCCAATCTGGCGCAAGCTTCGATTTACTTCGCCTGATGTTTGGTCGCCTCCTTGTCGTATGTATTCTGCTTGCCACGGCCCCACTTTCGTTTGGTGAGGAAGAGGAAGTAAAGATCAACCTCAAGAATGTCGATATTCGTATCTTCATTACCCAGGTCTCAACGATTACTGGTAAAACATTCATCGTCGACCCCAGGGTTAAAGGTAATGTCACCGTCATCTCAAGTGCATTTCTGAATGGTGAGGGCGTCTACCAGCTATTCCTGAGCGTCTTGAGAGTACACGGTTATGCGGCTGTTCCCGCTGGCAACGTTACCAAGATTGTGCAGCAGGTTCTTGCCAAGCAGAGTGGCCACCCCCTGGACTTCGACGATGAATTGGAAACCGAAGAACTTGTCACCCGTGTTGTTCCCATCCGAAACGCTCCATCGATTGACCTGGTGAAAATATTGCGACCTCTCATTCCCCAGTATGGACATGTAGCAGGATTGGAAAAACCGAATGTCCTGATCATCAGTGATCATGCTTCCAACATCAGTCGACTGACTGAAATTATCAACAGGATAGACGTCGCCGATAACCTTGATATTGCCATCATAGATCTAAAGGAAGCCTGGGTGGATGACATGATCAGCCTCCTTGAACAACTCGCACCCGACCAGATAGGTAAAGGCTCAAAGGGTCCCAACAAGATTACAATTGTCGCAAGTGAGAGAACCAACAGCATTGTACTCAAGGGTGAGAAGGAAACGGTTGCCCGGGTCAAGGCCCTCGTCGCAAGGCTGGATGTGCCCGCAAACCACTCTGGTGCGATACAGGTAGTTCGGTTGGCTCATGCGGATGCCAAGCAAATGGCAGAAATTTTGACCAACCTGGTTTCTGAAAAGCGTTCAGGTGAAAAGTCCACCACGCAAACCTCCACTACCATTCAGGCAGATGAAACCCTCAACGCCCTGGTTATTCGAGCAGATCCTTCAACCATGCTTGATCTTAGGGAAATTATTGAGGGCCTGGATGTACGGCGATTACAGGTGCTTATTGAAGCCGCCATCGTTGAAGTTACCATGGATTTCAGCAGGCAACTGGGCTCAGAACTTGTTGTTGGCGATGCTTCCGGAAGCGGTTCTCCAGTTGGTCTTACTGCCCCCAGCGGAACCCTGGCGCAGCTGTTGCAAAGCCTTGCGCTGGCCCGGTCAGCTGACCCGACTGCTACCGGGATTACCACTGCCCCCTCCCTGGGAGATTCGCCTCTACTTGCCGCCGGGAACTTGAGCGGAAGTGGCACAAGCTTCGCGCTAATAATAAGGGCCCTCGCTTCCAATGCCGATGTCAACCTGTTGTCGACACCTAGCATCACAACCATGGACAATGAAGAGGCTTCTATCGTAGTTGGCCAGACGGTACCATTTCGAACGGGATCAACCGTCACGGGCAGTCAGGGCGCCTCAAACCCCTTCACTACGATACAACGGGAAGATGTGGGTCTGACCCTTGAAGTCACTCCACACATCAATGATGGCAATCTGGTGCGGCTGAAAATTCACCAGGAAGTTTCTGAAGTCGATCCAGCAAGTCTTACGGCCATCGGGTCTGAGGCAGCGGCAGACCTCATCACCAATAAACGCACCATTGATACCACGGTCCTGGTGGATGATGGTGAAGTCATCATTCTCGGCGGTCTTACCAAGGACAAGGAAACACTGGCTTCTTCCAGGGTTCCTATTCTAGGTAGTATCCCAGGCCTTGGGTTTCTGTTCAGGAGCGAGACCAAGTCAATAGAGAAACAGAACCTCCTGGTTTTTCTTCGCCCCACGGTTCTGGCAACCAGAGATGATATTACAGTTCAGACCAGCCGCAAGTTTCTCAACATATACGAAGTAGAGATCAAGGGTACTGAACCTGCCGAAGCAATATCTGAACTCTTCAATGGAATTAATTGATCAGATCAAATCATTCCAGTACCACGCGACCCGGTGGATACTCTTCACCTGGATAAAGCCGACAATACTCGGGTGCAGCAAAAGTGAGCTGAACCCCAACTCAACAGATATTGTTTATTACGTCTTACCGTTTCGGTCCACTGCCGACCTGATGGTAGCAGACAAAGCCTGCGAGTGGGCAGGGCTACCCAGACCACTTGATCAGATCGAGGCTCTTGATGAAAAGCGTGCCTTTTTCTTCCTCGGGCAGCCAGAAGGTCTACTTGGTCGCAAAACACAAAGCCACCATTCTGAGCGGATGCTGAGAATATTTGGCCACCAGTACAATACCAGTGACGACATTCAGATTGTTCCTATCTCGCTTTTCTGGGGGCATCAGCCAGACAGGGAGAAGTCGATCTTCAAACAGATCCTCTCTGAAAACTGGTCCGTCACGAGCCGCTTCAAAAAACTGTTAGCTATACTTTTCCATCGAAGCCACATTCTTGTCCAATTTAGTAAACCGCTTCGTATTCGCGCCATCACAGAAAGCGATAGCAGCAATGAAATTCAGGTGCGCAAACTTCTGCGGGTTTTGAGGGTGCACTTCAGCACCCAGAGACAGGCAATTATCGGCCCCGACCTTTCTCACCGCAGGACCCTGATAGATTCTATGATGCGAATTAGGGACATTCGCCTCGCCATAGAATCAGAGGCCTCAGAAAAAGGCATTACCATAGAGCAGGCTGAAAAACGTGCCCTGGCCTACGCAAACGAAATAGCTTCTCACCTGTCCTATCGAGCCATTCGCTTCTTTTACATGTTGCTGAGCTGGCTGTGGAATCATCTCTACGATGGTATAGACCTAAACAATATAGGCTGGGTCAAGCAATTCGCACCAACGCACGAAATTGTCTACATCCCATGTCATCGCAGTCACATCGACTACTTGCTACTATCCTATGTGCTCTATGAAAACGGCCTGATGCAACCCCATATAGCTGCAGGGAAGAACCTCAATATGCCCATTATCGGCCCCCTTCTTCGTCGTTGCGGTGCCTTCTATATGCGCCGTACCTTCCATGGGGACCCGCTCTATAAAGCGGTATTTGATGAATATATCCACCAGATTTTTACCCGTGGCTACTCGATGGAATATTTTATCGAGGGTGGCAGAAGCAGGACCGGGCGTACACTCAACCCCAGGACTGGCATGTTAAGCATGACGTTGCGCAGTTTTCAAAAAAACGCATCAAGACCCATCTGCCTGATGCCGGTCTATTTTGGCTATGAGCGAGTACTCGAATCTTATACATACATGAGCGAACTTGCCGGGAAGGACAAGAAGGCTGAATCTGTTTTTGACATATTTAAAGTTTTTGGTTCATTCAAATATTCCTTCGGCAAGGTAACTGTCAATTTTGGCGAACCACTGCTGCTGGCCGAGTTTCTTGATCAGGAACTCCCCAACTGGCAACAGACTCAAGAAAAGGCTGATATCTCCAACACCTGCCTGACCCTGGCAACGGAACTTGCCACTCGCATAAATAGTGCGACGGCGGTCAAAGTCGTAGGCATTGTGGCCACCGCCCTGCTCAGTACGCCCAGGCAGACAATTGAAGAAAGGCACCTACTCAATCAAATTGAACTGCTCACTGACATGGCGCGATCACTTGAATACAGCGATGCCTATACCGTCACTAACGAATCACCACAGGAGATGCTGGACAAGGCCATAACTATTGCTGGTATTGATAAAAATGAACACCCATTCGGCGTCACAATAAGCGCGTCTAACAGGCTTTCCATTCTGTTAACCTACTACCGCAACAACATTTCACACCTGTTTGCGCTACCCTCACTGATAGCCCGGTACATCAAAACGGAAGAGAACACGACCCTTGCGGAAGTTAGATCTTTTTGTGAAAAGCTCTACCCGTTCCTTGCCTCCGAGTATTTCCTGCGCTGGTCTCTACCTGAGGTTAAGACTCAATGCCGAAAAATCATCGATCTCTTTGTAGCAAAGGGGCTCGTGATAAGGCGGGGTGAAAATATCTCCGCTGCCACTCAGCGCAGTGGCCGCTACGCATCCCTCAATGAATTATCGGAAATTGTCGAGCCAACGCTGGAGCGATTTCATATCGTTTTAGCTCTGCTAATGCAGGAAGAAAATCGAACTGTTCGGAACCTGGAGTCTGATGCAGGGGCGATCGCACAGCAACTTTGTGCGATTTATGGAATCAACTCCCCTGACTTTTTTGAGCGTTCACTCTTTTCATCCTTTATCAACACATTGCAATCAGCGGGCCTTGTTTCTGTTGCGGATGATTCGGTAGTGAAGAAGTCGGGTTTTGCTGAAGCCGCCCAGCTCGTTAGTCACACATTGGCCGCCGATGTCCAGCACAATGTTCTACAGGCAATCCCTGAATAAGCTATCGGCACCACCCTATTGAAGGAAGATATCAAAGCGGCTTGATTTTCCTTTCAAAGAAAAGGAAGGTTCAAAATCATCCGTCGCCGCGATCGGGCGTTTTAGGACAACTCGCTTACTTCCGGTCGCCATCGCACACCTTACCAATGTAGAAGCATCTTCGTCTTTGCCAACGAATCGCTGGAGAATCTGCATTTCACCTTTCACCTGTGCATTCTTTTTCCTGGTGGGAAACATCGGATCAATAAAAATGACTTGAGGCGTGTTGGTTTGACATCCGAGCAGTTGAATCGCATCACCATGGACAAGCCTGATTCTACCGGCTATCTCCGCTAACTGCTCATTGGCTAAAGCCCTGCTAATGGCATCTTCAAGAAGAAGCGCCAATACTTTGGAGCGTTCAAACATGACGACATCACACCCAAGTGAGGCTAACAGGAAAGAATCCCGCCCAAGTCCTGCCGTACAATCAATGACCTGCAGTCGTGGTTTTACGCCAACGGCCTTTGCAATCATTTCCTTCCTGCCACCACCACGCTTCAGGCGAAAACTAAATCCAGCATCCATAAAATTGATGTGCAGAGGATGCTGACGGCTGAAACGGTCCACTAGTCGCAGTCCCGCGTCAGAATGTTGCAGTATGAAACGGCTCATGCTTGTGATTTCTTCGCTACCTTCTCGCGCAAATATTCCGGTAGTGCATTCATCGCGTCAATGATGTCACCACTCGCAAGCTTCACTACTCCAATATCCAGCAGATCCTGGGGCTGTGGGCTAACCTCCATACTTATCCGTTTCATTTGTCGCCCTGCCGCCAGCTCGAGCTCTTTCCTTAAACCCCAACCGTCCCCAACACCAACCCACTCCAATTTTTCCAGAGGGGGAACGAGAGAGGCATGAAGTACGCCTTCTTCACCAACTAGATCTGGACAACCACCCTGCATCTGATAAGCACCAAAATAGACTTCTTCCTTTCTGGCCGACAATACAACCAGGGTGTCTGTCGCTCCAGATTCCCGATATTCGCCTTGTGCCAGACAGGCAAGACTGGAAACAGGGATAACGGGAATCCCCAGGCCATAGGCAAGACCCTGTACAACACCTACCGTAATTCTCATGCCGGTAAAGGAACCAGGCCCCTTTCCAAAAACTATGGCATCCAAATCAGTGAGACTGGTGTCCGCCTCTTCCGCCAGTTCAACAATCGTAGGTAAAATATCTCTGCTGTGGGACTTCTCCGGCTTTGTGACTGACTGAAATCTTTTTTTGCCTGCCTGCAAACCAACGGCACTGATCTTAGATGTAGTGTCAATCGCCAACAAATTCACTGCTGGTTCTTGTTCATTCTCTAACATTGAACGGGCTAGCTCCTTCATAGGTGATTAATTTATATGTCTAACACAATCTATCTTGCAATATTTTGCGAAATGTCTCTAATTGCGGACAGGAACTAGCTACTGCCTTGCTTCATTCTTGCTCTCGATTCTTGCTAAGGATCTTAAGTGACCCAATGCATGTGATTGATCCATTGTCCAGGTCATTGGTGGCAGGCTGGCCAATACCAACCGTCCATAAGGCTTAGTCATGACCCTCGGGTCTCCCAACACAAAAAGACCCTCATCGGATTCCTGCCTGATCAATCGCCCAAACCCCTGCATCAAAGATATTATTGCCTCCGGTAGAAGGTATTCCATAAAACCGTTTTTTCCTGAGGACTCTATGGCGTTCATCATAGCGCGGGAGATAGGATCGTCAGAACTGCCAAATGGTAGCTTGTCAATGACCAGACATTTTAACCCTGCGCCCCGTAGATCCACCCCCTCCCAAAAGCTCTGGGTTGCCAGCAAAGTACCGTCAGGCATCTGCCTAAATCGCTCTAACAATTTCGCCTTGGGTAGTTGTCCCTGGGACAGTACATGCAGATCATCTTCTATCGCAAGCAATTCACGCGCCAAATTAAGAGCACGGTGACTGGTAAATAAGCAAAAAGTCTTTCCGGATCGAAAAAATGGCAGCAGCCTTTCAATGAGCGCTCTGGTGTGCACATCGCTGCCTGGTTGGGGTAAGCCTTCCGGAACATAGGATAGGACCTGGGCCTGGTACTCAAATGGACTGGCAAACAGGTTCTCCGAGGCATCATCTAGCCCGAGGGATGCTCGGATGTGGTCGAATTTTCCGCCAACCGATAGGGTGGCCGATATGAATATCCAGTTTGGTACAGGTTTATTGAAATGTTCCGACAGTTCAGCAGCGATAGAGACGGGGGAAACATGAATCACAAACCCCCGTGCGTAACTTTGCATCCAATGAACATGCGCCTGATCCAGTGGTACCGCCTCAGTCAGCAGCGCAAACTGATCTGCCAGCCGGTTCGCCCGTTGCAGGCAATGCTGCAAACCTGCACTTCTAATCGCGGAAATATCTAGGTACTGCATCAGTTCACCAAGGGCCAAGTCGATTCCTTCAACAACCGTCTCACCCTGATTTTGTAGCCAGCCTGACAGATCACCAATTTCACCCGTCGAAGATACGAGTGAACTCATCACCCCCAGCGCCCGCTCAAGTTGCTCAGCACTATGCAAAAGGCCGCGGTCATCATTCCCCAACAGGAACAGCTCCCGCTTTATATCTCTGGCCAGTTCCAGTATCTGCCCGCTGCCAATTCGATCGCCAAAAAATTGTCTTGCAACCTCGGAGACCTGATGGGCTTCATCAACGACAATCGTTTCGACCCTTGGCAACAACTGAGCCAGATTCTCTTCTCTCAAGGCAATATCGGCAAATAGAAGATGGTGGTTAACCACCGTTAGATCAGCATCGTTCGCTGCGCTGCGTGCAAGATACAGGGGACATTCTCCAATCCGGGGGCAGCTACTCCCAAGGCAGTTGTCCCGGGTGCTGGTGATCAAAGAGGCAAATGCCGCATCATCGCTAAAATCCGATAGTTCCGTGATATCCCCTGTTTGTGTTCTCGACATCCATTCCCTGACACCAACCAGCCTGTTAAGAATATCACTCTGAGTATTTCCTGAAATGACCTTCAGGCTTTTATCTAGACGTTCCGGGCATACATAATTAGCCCTGCCTTTTAGCAACGCGGTCCGGTAGCCATTATCTATCAGGCCTGCTATTAGGGGCAGGTCTTGAAAATAGAGTTGATCCTGAAGATTCTTAGTGCCGGTTGAAATTATCACTTTCTTGCCTGAGTCGATAAGCGGTATCAGGTAAGCATAAGTTTTTCCAGTACCTGTTCCGGCCTCCAGCAAAGCGTTCTTTCTTTCACTGACGGCATCAACAACAGCCCTTGCCATCTGAATCTGAACAGGTCTAGACACAAAATCAGGAATAAGGCGAGAAAGTTCACCTTCTTTGCCAAGATAATCTTCCAATAATTGCATCCGATGAATAGACTTCCACTTGCAATGTTATTCTTGAACCATCATAGCAACGATTCTCTTGAATTGAATATTCCAATTTTCAGGAAAGTACTAACAATATGACTGAACCAAGTGTAACTGCACTGATTCTTGCCGGTGGCATGGGCAGACGTATGGGGCATCAGGACAAAGGATGGGTTTCTTACAAGGGGAAGCCGTTGATCCATCATGCAATCGATATTGCCTTGCCACAGGTACAGGATATCGTTATCAGCTACAACCAAAATGGGGATCGCTACAAAGCGCTTCCCTACCAGTGTGCTGCTGATCTCACACCAGGCTTCCTTGGCCCCTTGATGGGGATATTGAGTTGCCGAAAGCTCATCTCAACTGAACTGGCATTTATTATGCCCTGTGATACTCCAGGACTCCCCCGGGATATTGTTGCTCAACTGCTGGTATCCCTTGACAATCACGAGCTCGCGGTCATACATGACGGCACTAGACTGCAGCCACTTATATTCCTGGCAAAGACGCAACTTATTGATTCTATTGAAGTTTATTTGGAGGCGGGGAATCGTAATGTGGCGGGTTGGCTGAATTCAGTGGACACCATATCCGTTGACCTCTCCGACCAACAATCAGTGTTCTGGAACCTGAACGAGATTTCCCAGTTGCAGGACTAGACCCTACAACCGGACTCAATAAATAAAAGAAAGCCCTCACTATGAGGGCTTTCTTCATCTTAGGAGCTTACTACCTTTTCTTAGCTGCTTTTCTTCTAGCTGGCTTTTTCTTCGCAGCTTTTCTCTTAGCCGACTTTTTCTTCGCAGCTTTTCTCTTAGCTGGCTTTTTCTTAGCTACTTTTCTCTTAGCCGGTTTCTTTGCAGCAGCTTTTCGTTTCCTTGCAACCTTCTTCTTTGCAACTTTACGCTTCGCTGGTTTCTTCTTTGCAGCCTTTTTCTTTTTGGCAACCACTTTCATCGCTCCTATTTTACGTTGAAAAGTTTGTTAACACTTTTGTTTTTGCAGTTCGACTCTATCTCCTTGCAGTTACTTTTCATAACCGTATTTCGACAAAAGAAATAGTAATACACGCATAATTGCAAATACGTTGTAAAGTTTAGAAAAAAAATATCGTTATTAACACCTTTTTTTAAGAAATGGTGAAAATAATTTTAACGCTCCTATTCGATATTTCCAAAAAATTTCAACAATTTGTCGCATCAACCCATCGATGAATCATTTTTTGACACAAACTCATCAAGAATATTAAGCATATTTTCGCGAATTGTATCGGTGTCGCCCGTGCCATCTATCGAACCGTAACGTAGGTTACTTCCATCCTCTTCACTCAAGTTCTGATAAAAAGAAACGAGAGGTTCTGTTTGCAGGTGATAAACAGACAACCTTTCAAGGACTGTGGCTTCTTTGTCATCATCTCTTTGAATAAGTTCTTCCCCAGTGTCATCGTCTACCCCCTCCATCTTCGGAGGGCTGTAAGTAACATGATATACACGGCCAGAACCAACATGCACCCTGCGACCGCTAAGCCTACTTACTATAGCTTCATCGGGCACCGCGATTTCTACCACACACTGAATATCAATTGCCTCGTCTAACAGAGACTGTGCCTGTGGTATCGTTCGCGGGAAGCCGTCAAAAAGATACCCATTGTTACAATCATCTTGGGTGATTCTTTCCTTGACCAGGTCAATAATTATCTCGTCGGTAACGAGTGCACCACTGTCCATTACTGACTTAACTCTTTCTCCCAAAGCTGTCCCTGCTTTCACTGCTTCACGCAGCATGTCCCCGGTTGAAATCTGTGGAATAGCATACTTTTCACAGATAAATTTTGCCTGCGTTCCTTTACCAACACCGGGGGCTCCTAAAAGGATCATTTTCACTACACATCTCCTGTTAACGGACGAACTAATTATGAGGTGGATCTTCTGGCTGTAATGACATTTGGCAGTTGCTCAATCATTTTCAGCATATGAAGTAATTTGGTAAGTTTGGATACCTCAATGAGCATTTTGAGACCCACTTGATTGTTCTGCTTGTCAGCATCCATGTTAATCGACACCACGTTGGTTGCTTCCTTCATAAAGATTCCTGTGATGTCATATAGCAGACCTGCACGATCAAAGGCTTTAACTTCAATACTAACCGGAAAAGTTGCCTTCACCTCAGTTTCCCAGTCAAGGCGCATAATCCGACCATAAACATCTGCAGTCAGAGCCTGCAGGCAATCCTGCATATGGACATGCACGGTGTTATCGTCATCGATTACTCCAACGATGGAGTCTCCAGGGACAGGACCGCAACAGACAGATATCAGGTAGTTAAGGTCCCCAAGCCCTGAAACCAACAGTTCCTCTTGATCTGGCTCCATTCCTGGTAAGCCTAAGTTTAATTGGGAGTCGCGCATCTCCGGTTCATCAATTTCAGCCGCTACTTCCGCGACATCAACCACATTGATATCTCCCAGGGCAATTGCATAAAACAGGTCATCGCTGGCATCGAACTTCAGGTGCCGGGCCAACTCCGAAAAATCAAACTCCTCAATGCCCAGGTGTGAAAGCTCGCCTAGCAATATTTCCTTTCCCTCCTCAATATTTTTCTGCTTCGCACGGCGTCCGAACCATCCCTGAATTTTTGCCCTAGCTCTTGCCGTCGTCACGTATCCCAGGTGCTCATGCAACCACTCTCGCCTTGGCTCAACTTCATCACCGGTAATTATTTCAACGTGGTCACCTGATTTTAGTGGCGTATTCAAGGGTACTACTCGGCCATTCAATTTAGCCCCGCGGCACTTGTGACCTACTTCCGTGTGCACCCTGTATGCAAAGTCAATGGGGGTTGCTCCCGGTGTCATATCGACAACATGACCATCCGGTGTGAACATGTAAATACGATCAAGGTTCACATCCGTCAATATTTCCCTGGCAAGTTCAGGCACTTCTTCCAATTCATCCTGCCAGTCAAGGATTTGCCTTAACCATTCGATACGATCCTCATAGGATTTGGACTCTGGCTTCGTGTCCTTGTATTGCCAGTGAGAACAGACTCCAAACTCCGCCTCCTCATGCATGTCTTCGGTTCTGATCTGGACTTCCAATACTTTCCCATGTGGGCCGATAACCGCAGTGTGAAGTGACTTGTAGCCATTCTCCTTAGGGTTGGCAATATAATCATCAAACTCATGAGGTATATTTCGCCAGATGTTATGCACAACTCCCAACACACGGTAGCAGTCATCGATTTCTGGTACCAAAAGGCGCACGGCACGAACATCATAAATTTCAGAGAAGGCTATCCCTTTCCGCTGCATTTTTCGCCAGATGCTATAGATGTGCTTTACACGGCCCTCGAGCCTCGCCTCTATGTTGCCCTCTTTAAGCTTTTCTTCCAACTCGACGATTACTTCATCCATGTACGCTTGCCTGGCAATCCGTTTTCCATCCAGTTGCCTGGCTATTTGCTTATAGGAGAGTGGTTCGATATAGCGCAGCGAAAGATCTTCCAGTTCCCACTTCAAGTGGCCTATTCCCAGGCGATGTGCCAGAGGGGCATAAATCTCAAATACTTCCCTGGCAAGTTTAATGCGTTTTTCCGGCTTACTCTTGGCTACTGCCCTGATGGCACAGGTTCTTTCGGCCAATTTAATAAGGGCGACCCTGATGTCATCAACGAGTGCCACCAGCATACGTTTGGCTTTCTCCAGTTGATCAGTTTTCTCTCCCAGAACAGGCTTTCGAATACCAAACTCAATATTGCTGATGGCCGCCATCTTCAGCACACCTTCAACCAGGTTCGCAACATCATCCCCAAACTGTTTGCGCACGTGATTTAGTGTTATCTGGTTCTCTCGTACTGCACGATAAATAATTGCAGCAACTAGACCATCTTCATCAACCCTCAGATCACTCAGGATATCGGCCATTTCAAGCCCTATACGATAGCTGCTTTGGTCTTCCGACCAGACCGTATTACTCTGAACGGCTTTTCCTTCAGCCTGTTCAGATAGTTCGCAGACTTCTTTCAGCCGTGCAAGATCAAGCCTCGGATTATCTTCGGCGAGATTACTCAGCCAACGCTCTAGATCGACGGTTCCATCGATGAAAACTGGTTGATCCTCTCTGACTTTAACCATGCAGTTTTAAAAGCCTCTGGCTGACCGGTTTGACTGGATTGTCAGCGGGTGAATAAAGCGATGGATTCAACGTGAGTAGTGTGGGGAAACATATCGATTATGCCCAACTTCCGCAATTGATACCCTTTCTCAACAAGTAACGACGCGTCTCTGGCAAGTGTCTTTGGATTGCAGGAAACGTACACTACCCTTTCAGTACCGCTGCTTGCAAGTTTTTTGCAAAGCTCCAGAGCCCCCGACCTGGGCGGGTCTACAAGGGCTTTATTGAAGGCATCAAGGGCAGGCAGCCCGTCAGCTTGCGCAAATAGGCCGACGGTCTCGAATCGCACATTTGCGATCCGATTATTGACTGCATTCTCTCTCGCTCTATCTACACATGAGGACGCGGATTCAAAACCCACCACCTCCCCGGCAGCCCGGGCGATCGCCAGGCTGAAATTGCCAATACCGCAAAAAGCATCCAAAACATTGTCCGCCGCACTGGTTTCGAGCAATTCCAGGGCAAGGCTTACCATTCGCCGATTAACAGCAGAATTTATTTGTGTGAAATCCAGTGGGTGAAATAAAAAAGTCAGATCATTCTCGGGCAAATAGTAGTGCAACCTCTCATCAGCTTTCTCCGGTGAAAGCTTATGCACAGTCTCGAGGTTTCCAGGTTGCAAATAAATATCGACCTGCCACTGCTGCCCAAATGTTCTGAACAGTTCCAACTCATCCTCATCCAGAGGCTCAAGGTGCCTGAAAATCAAAGCCGTTTCTGGTTCGCCTATAGCAACCTCAATTTGAGGTGTAGACCTGGGGTCGTCTAGTTTTCCAATTAGGTCCGATAGGGGCTGCAAAAGTTCTGCCACCGGTTCACGCAGGATAGGGCAGACTTCAACATCTGCTATATAGGGTTTCATCTTTTCCCGAAAACCAACAAGCAGCCTGTTCTTTTTATCTACAAATTTGACTCCAAGCCGGGCTTTGCTTCGATAATTAAACGGGTTCTCAAAAATGGGAGGCAACCACTCCTGGGGCTGACAAAATGCAAACTCCCGGAGAAGCTGTTCTTGTTTAAAGGCAATCTGGGATTGTTGCGACATGTGCTGCAAACTGCAACCACCGCAATAGTTAGCTGCCTGGCACCGTGGCTCAACCCTGTCCTCAGCCGCGACTTCAACTTCGATGGCACGACATAGCAGGCGCTTCCTGCGTCGAGTTATCGGTAGAGATAGCACAGTTTCCCCAGGCAGGGAACCAAATACACCATGCTTGCCATCAACTGACAGTCCGTATCCGTCATCGTGCAGAGATACTATTTCTATCCGTAGAGCTTCCTTGCTTTTCAATTCATGCCACCGAGAATTTGATGAAACTAGCCTGAAAACACATCTGTGGAAAGGTATCTGTCTCCACGATCACAAATAATAGCGACTATGGTCGCATTCTCAACCTCATCGCTCAGCAACAATGCTCCCGCAACTGCACCACCGGAAGAAACGCCAGCAAAAATCCCCTCCTCACTGGCAAGACGACGCATCGTTTGCTCGGCGACGGTCTGCTCAATATCCATCACTCGATCGACATGGGATGAATCAAATATTTTTGGCAGGTATGCTTTCGGCCAGCGACGAATACCCGGAATTGCAGACCCTTCTACTGGTTGCAACCCAACGATTTCAACCTCAGGTTTCGCCTCTCTGAAATATTGTGCCACGCCCATGATCGTTCCCGTTGTCCCCATGGAACTCACAAAATGAGTTATCGCACCACCGGTTTGCTCCATTATTTCAGGACCCGTTCCCCGGTAATGCGCCAGAGGGTTATCTGGGTTTGCAAATTGATCTAAAACCTTGCCTTTTCCCTCCCGCTGCATTGCCTCTGCTAGGTCCCGAGCGCCTTCCATTCCCTCTTCCTTACTCACCATGATCAGTTCCGCGCCATAGGCGCTCATGGCTCGCTTCCGCTCTTCACTCATGTGTGATGGCATAATAAGCAGCATCCGGTACCCCTTAATCGCTGCTGCCATTGCCAGCGCAATACCCGTGTTGCCACTGGTAGCCTCGATGAGCGTATCCCCCGGGGTAATATCTCCCCGTTCTTCTGCTGCGACGATCATGCTCATTGCAGGCCTATCCTTCACTGACCCTGCAGGGTTATTACCCTCAAGTTTGACAAGTAAGGTGTTGCTTGTTTCACCGGGGAGTCTCTGCAACCTCACAAGCGGTGTCTTACCGACATAATCTTCGACAGTCGGATACTGATTATTCATGGGTAGCTCTCATGGATAGTTCGCATGGATAGTTCTCACAGAGTGATGCCTAGTCGGAAAAGCGCAATGATAGGAGGTCAGTAGGAATTCATATAATATCAGGATCATATATACAAATTCCGTTCTAATATAGCGGGCGCTGTAAATAACGAGCTAGTTCAAGACATGCAATCAGACAAAGGAGTACTCCGTAACCTCTCCCTCGCCATTGACTCCTACACCTTGCAGTTGGAAAGAGAGCAGGCAGTCGCGGCATCTGGGAACCGGAATGAGAGCCCGATTGGGAACCCGAATGCTGATCCCCAGGAAAAGTATAACCTCCTCTCAAGACTCAATACTGAAATCCCTGAAGTCAGAAAGTTGTTGGAACAGGAGAGTGAGCAGGGGAAACAAGATGATATCGCCTTACTGGAACTGTGCCTCAAGCCCATTAAAACTATTGTAGGCTTAACAAACCATCTCAGTCAGTCCAACATCGTTGACGTCGGGTATTGCGAAAGTGAAATTACTGCTGCAGCGAAGAGGTTGCAATTTCTTCTCAGGGAAACCCAGGATTTCCTACCGGAACAGGAATTGGCTGCAATCGACCCCTGGCAAATAGCGGATGATGCGCTCTGCATGCTGAGCCCACTATTGTCACACCGTGGAATCAGCGTGAACATAAATGTAAGCAGGCGGTGCCCGGCAATACTGAGCGTTCAGGAAGGGCAATCCAAATCATTACTGTTCCAGTTCCTGCTGCACTATTTTCTTCATACCAGACAAAACAACCTTGACCTAACACTTGCTATAAGTTTTATGGAGTTTGACGAGTTGGTTTTCTCGTTGGATGATGAGAATTACCCTTCTGCTGTTGCCCCTGGCCGCCGCTTTGGAAGCCTTATTACCCAGGGCACAACCTTTGAGGATGGATTACTGTCCCTGCCAGCCAAAGCCAGCGACACCCTTGGCGATAATCCAGGGGAGGGTTTAACTGGGATCATTATCTGTGAGCAGAAACTGCAACGGGATAGCCTGTATGCGCGACTTGCCAAGTTGGGGGTGAAGTTCACGGACAATTTTCAATCACCTGACATCAACTTCTGCCTTATTGCTGACGAGAAAAGCCTTGTTTTTGATGGCCCTCTCCCTGATGCCGGCGTAAGTATCTTGCTGCTCAATAACATCACCCTCTACCAAAGGAACAACTGGCAGCAGTTGAAAAACCCGGTAGATCAGAGCGAGATACGACAAATCCTGTCGAACCTCCAATCAGGCAGCCATCAATTGCCCGCTTACAATATTCTGGCGGTAGATGACAACGCGGCCAATCTTAACCTGATCAAGCTACAGCTAACGCAACTCGGCCATCATGTTACTACGGCAGACAACGGCAGTGATGCTCTCGAGCTTTGCCACCAAAACCACTTCAACCTCATATTTCTGGATATCCAGATGCCTGACATGAGCGGTGTCGAGGTTGCTGAGAGACTATCTGCTTTAGACCCCCCGCCAATAATCGGTCTGACGGCACACGCAACCAGCGAAGAACGAGAATCGTACCAGAACAGCGGCATGTCACAGGTCGTTGTGAAGCCCATCAACAATGACAACTTGAAGTCTTTGCTGCGACGCTACATTGAAAATGTCGAAGCACCAGTTCCTGCACCTGCCAGCCAAATAGACAGCGAAGTAATTTTTGATCGCGAACTGTCTCTATCAACCGTAAACGATAGACCTGAGGTTGCCAGCGAGTTGTTTGAACTGCTAATGAGTACGCTCCCTGAAGATCAGGGGCAAATCAACCTAGCGTTTAACAACGAGGACTATCAGGCAATGGCAGCGGCAGTGCACAAGCTGCACGGGGCTATCCGCTATTGTGGCGTACCAAGACTGGGTCGCGCGGTCGATGAACTCGAATCAAGCGTTAAGGCCGGGGACAAGGTAACCGGCGCACTGGACACCGTGAACAATGAAATCAGCGCCCTTATGGCATGGCAGCAGGAAAATCCAAGCCCTTTTGCCACAATCGACGCAACGGATAAAATTTCGTGATATCAGGTCGTCTTATTCCCTGCCCTCAAAAAGGCTCCGCGATTTGAGAGGTTTTGCGCCCAGCAGCGGTTGTAGAGACTCCCTCACCACCTGTTTTAGAACCCTGCTAACATCTGGTGAGCGCTCGCCACCTACAATGGCCAGCAGATTTTCGCCCGTGATGCTGTTTCCCGTTTGACCTTCCAGGGAAAGAGAATGAAACCCCTCTTCAGCGACGAATCGATACATTTTTTCCGGCCTGATACTTTCACCGGTTCGAACATCAAAATCAAAAGAAACCCCATAGCCAAGATTCGCCAACAACGAAAGCTCAAACTCCCGAAGGCGATAGATATCGAAAACATCTTTCTCAAGTTCCGCCAACAGATTCTCATAGTTGGCATAAAGGGCTGGCACCTCATCAAAGTTCCCCAGCAGGCGATAGAGCAGCTCATTCGCATACAACCCAATTAGCAGGTTCTCACCCTTGAGTCGCCATGGCCTGTGGCTAAAATCCAGCGTACCCGAAGTTCTAAGCTCTCCCTGCCCATAGCTGGTGACAAGTATGGGTGAGAAGGGCTGGATCAGCCCCTGATATTTGGACTTTTTGCCTTTAGCACCACGAATAATCAGGGAGTACCTGCCCTCCTCCTCAGAGAAGATGTCTGCCAAAAGACTAGTTTCGAGATAGTTCCTACTGTGCAGAATGTAAATATGATGCGGAACAAGGTCAGGCATCATCATAACCAAGGCTTTTCAGAGCCCGGTCATCATTTGACCATCCTGTCTTCACCTTAACCCAGGTCGTTAGCATGACCTTGGCCTCCAGCAACCCTTCCATGTCAGAGCGGGCTTCGCTGCCAATCTGCTTGAGCTTTTTACCCTTTTTCCCTATGAGTATTGCTTTCTGCCCATCTCGTTCGACGAATATTGTTGCCTCAATATGAATCGTCGTTTTTTTCCACTTGAAATTGTCGATCTGGATCGTAAGGGCGTACGGAATTTCATCACCCAACTGGCGCATCAGCTTTTCACGGATGATTTCAGCCACCAGGAATCGCTCACTACGATCCGTAACCTGATCGTCCGGGTAATAAAATGGGCTGGTGGGCATCGCGGCCTCAACCAGCGATTCAAGCTCCTGCACATTTTCACCGGTGACAGCTGAGATGGGTATGATTTCAGCCTCCGGCACCAGCTTCTGAATTCGCGATAATTGTGGCAGGAGCACCCGCTTGTTCTTAATCTGGTCAATCTTGTTCACCGCAATAAAAACCCTGGCCTTGCTGCCGGCTATGGAATCCGCAACTAACTGGTCATCACTATTCCATTCGGTTCGATCAAGCAGAAATACGATAGCATCAACATCCCTGATCGCGCTTTTCGCACTTCGGTTCATGTATCTATTGATAGCCCTTGGTTCATCGCCGTGAATTCCCGGGGTATCGACATACAGAACCTGGATCAGGTCTGTGGTTTTTATTCCAAGCAATCGATGCCTGGTGGTCTGTGGTTTACGGGAAGTTATACTGACTTTTTGAGACAACATCGTATTCAACAATGTTGATTTCCCAACATTGGGGCGTCCAAGAATGGCCGCATACCCGCAGCGCTTGCTATCCGTCACCTGAACCCTCTA
The DNA here is from genome assembly GCA_002725995.1 of Gammaproteobacteria bacterium. GTDB lineage: Bacteria > Pseudomonadota > Gammaproteobacteria > Pseudomonadales > Azotimanducaceae. Next base: position 49,725 of record PBRQ01000023.1, on the reverse strand, counting down.
CGACCACACCCAGAAGGTGCAGTGCTTTGGCTGCAGCCACTTGTTCTGCCACTCGTCTATTCCCACCCTCTCCCTGAGCCGTGCCAGTTAACATATCAGAACGGCACTCCACCGTGAACACCTGGTCAGGTGCCTTGCCGATCGTTGCAGTAACAACATAGTCCGGTAGCATCGCCCCCTGCGACTGCAGAAATTCCTGGAGTCGTGTCTTTGAATCTTTTTGTGAATCATCAAGGGACAGACCTTCAAGCCGAGACTTAAACCAAACCAGGAGATTTGACTGAACGCTTTCCAAGCTGCCATCAAGAAAGATTGCACCGATGATTCCTTCTAGTGCATCGGAAAGAATTGAATCTCTGCCAAACCCACCACTTCTCAGTTCACCTGTGCCCATAATAAGGTGATCACCAAGGGATATTTCCCGCGCAATTTCGGCCAGTGTCTGACGGCGAACCAGACGTGCTCGCAATCTGCTCAGTTGCCCTTCATGGGCACCCGGAAACTGCTCATACAGGGCATGAGCAATGACAAAATTCAGTATTGCATCTCCGAGAAACTCAAGGCGCTCATTATTTCGCGCTCCATAACTCCGATGAGTCAAGGCCTGCTCGAGCAATCCTCTTTCCTGAAACTGGTAGCCCAGATCTTTTTCGAGAGTTGATAGTAGGGGAATGTTCTGAACCACTTGAACCGGTGTCTTCTATCCGCCAGGGTCCTAGTTCTTCAATTTTACTGATTTGTCGAAGGAGGCAATCAGGTCCACATTACCAGCAAACTTCAAGCGCGCCTCATAGTCCATAATAATATCCACACCGTCCCTGCTTCGCTTTACTTCCACATTGTCACGAACCTTAAAGTCACGAATATTATTCAGCTTGAACCGCTTTTGTATCATCTTGCTAATCGTGCCGTCACGCTTCTGAGACACCCCTTCTTCTTCAGCCAGGCCATCTAGAATTTTCGACATGGTATTGTGGTCAAGATACAGCGGAACCAGCTTGAGCCCAACAGTCAAAACTGAACCAAATACAGCGAGCATCAGCATCCAACCCGCCGCACCCATTCCAGCCTGTTTTCTAGGAAAATGTATTTTCATTTTTTACTCCCAGTTATTGAATCCAGTCATTTCGTGAAAATCCTGGCAGTCTCAAACCTGGTTCCTTGTGCAGCCAAACCGCAATGGCCTTGCCAACTATCTTGTCCTCAGAAACATTACCCCAATACCTGCTATCACTGCTCTGGTCCCTGTTATCACCCATCATGAAATAGTATCCCTCGGGGATGACCCACTCCAGTGTGCGAGTATCTCTATATGGATCACGGTGAATCAAGTGTTCCACTCCAGCAAGCATTTCCCGGTAGACAAGATACTGTGGTTTATCCGGCGGTATTTGCGCAACAAATACCTGGGTCTGCTTCTCATCATTAATGTAAATAGTCTTATCCTGGTATCTTACCCTGTCACCGGGAATTCCCACTACCCGTTTTATAAAATATTCATCTTCATGAGGAGGTATGAATACCATGACATCGCCACTTTTTGGCTCCCCCACTTCCATAATTTTTGTGCCTACAACCGGCAACCTGACGCCATAGGCATACTTGTTTACCAGGATAAAATCCCCGACTTCAAGGGTAGGAATCATAGATCCTGTGGGAATCTGAAACGGTTCAAAAAGGAAAGACCTGAGCACAAGCACAATGGCAAGTACTGGAAAAAATGATATGGAGTACTCAACGACCAGTGGTTCTTTCAGGATACTCTGCAGTGCATCATCCTTGGCCTTGCCATCCGTCAATTTTTGTTCTGCAAGTTCAGCGGCTGCTTTACGGCGAGGTTTCAGAAACAGGGTATCCAGCAACCAGATCAGTCCGGTAATGCCTGTGCCTAGAACTAGGACAAGGGGAAAATTGATGCTCAAAATGTTTGTTCCTTAACTTAACCTTGGGTTGAGACTATTTCTCAACTTTGAGGACCGCAAGGAAAGCCTCCTGTGGAATCTCAACGCTACCCAATTGTTTCATACGTTTTTTACCAGCTTTTTGTTTTTCCAGCAGCTTCTTTTTGCGCGTGATATCTCCGCCATAACATTTGGCTGTGACATTCTTGCGCAAAGCCTTAACGGTTTGCCTGGCGATGATTTGACCACCGATGGCAGCCTGTATGGCAACATCGAACATCTGCCGGGGAATCAGTTCCTTCATCTTTTTTGTGAGCGCAAACCCCTTGCTCCTGGCGTCATCAGCATGAACGATTACAGCCAGCGCATCAACACGATCACCATTGATCAATATATCGAGCCTGACCAGGCTAGAAGCTTCAAATCTCGAAAAACTATAGTCAAGCGACGCATAGCCACGGGAAACGGATTTCAGCTTGTCAAAGAAATCCAACACTACTTCATTCATAGGCAAATCGTAACTGATAGACACCTGGTTGCCGACAAACTGCATATCCTTTTGGACACCTCTTCTGTCTACACAAAGCGTTATCACGCTCCCCAGGTGCTCGGCGGGAACCAGTATGTTGGCCTGAACAATCGGCTCACGCATTTCGGAGATACTGGATACATCCGGCAGCTGGGACGGGTTATCAACTCTTGATACCTCCCCCTTCTTGTCGACCACCTCAAACACAACCGTTGGTGCCGAGGTAATGAGGTCAAGGTTATACTCTCTCTCTAATCGCTCCTGCACAATTTCCATATGCAACATGCCCAGGAACCCACAACGGAAGCCGCTGCCAAGAGCATCTGAACTCTCTGGTTCATACACGAGTGATGCATCATTCAGCGTTAGTTTTTCCAGCGCATCACGGAAATTATTGAAGTCATCGGTGCTGACAGTAAACATGCCAGCAAATACCTGCGGGTTAGCCTTCTCAAATCCTGGTAATGCAGACACAGAATCTTTCGCCAGGGAAATGGTGTCACCCACTGGTGCTCCTTTTACATCCTTGATACCGGCCACCACAAACCCAACTTCACCCGCCCGCAATACGCCCGTTTCGGTTCTATGGGGAGTAAAAACCCCAACCGAATCAACCTGCTGCACCTTACCGATAGATTTGGCGATGATCTTGTCTTTAACCTCAATCCTGCCAGCCACTACCCGCACAAGTGAAACAACGCCAAGATAGTTGTCAAACCAAGAGTCAATAATCAGCGCCTGCAACTGCGCATCAGAAAAAGCCCTGGGGGGTGGAATTACCCTGATCAGTTCTTCCAGTAGCTCTTTCACACCCTGCCCGCTCTTGGCGCTAACAGTAACGGCACCGGTGGCGTCGATACCAATGATCTCCTCGATTTCCTGGCATACCCGATCAGGGTCGGCTTGAGGCAGGTCTACCTTGTTAAGCACAGGCATCACCTCCAGACCCTGCTCAATTGCCGTATAACAATTGGCTACTGATTGTGCCTCAACACCCTGGGCAGCATCGACAACCAGCAGTGCTCCCTCACAGGCAGCCATGGAACGTGAAACTTCATAGCTAAAATCGACATGCCCCGGCGTATCAATGATATTGAGCTGGTATGTATGCCCATCATCAGCCTCATACATCAGGGTAACGCTCTGAGCCTTGATGGTAATCCCGCGCTCACGCTCAATGTCCATTGAATCCAGGACCTGGTTGTCCATTTCTCTTTCGGTCAGGCCGCCACAAATCTGAATAAACCGATCGGCAAGGGTCGACTTCCCGTGATCAATATGGGCAATAATCGAAAAATTTCTTATATATTCGGGGCTGATCGGCACAACGTTTTCATTTGACTGGATTTGATGGGGCCACTAGCAGGTTGCCCAGTTGAGGCATACCTGCACTGCAGTGGCCTGCAAAGGCGGTGAAGTCTAAAGGAATAGGTCGCCAGAAGCCATGCCAAACCGCTGTATCTACAGGCTCATACCCACAAAGGGTAAGGTTTAGCGAATGACCTTGATTACCAGGATCTGCGGCCGCTGACTGCGAACAATTCTTATTGGAGTTTTAACGCCTACCTCAAGTTCCCCAATAAGTATTTCAAATTCACGGCGGTCAGAAACCCATTGGCCATCGATTGTAGTGATTACATCGCCCTGCTGGATCCCTGCTTCCCGGCCAGGGCCTGCCGATACCTGCATGACCAGAACACCCTGTTCGACTGCTAACCGGTTTTGGTCCTCAAGGGTCAGATCCTGCACCTCAATTCCCAATAGGTTCTCTGGCACTAATGTACTCGAACGAGTCGCCACATCATCTTCATCACGGGCACCGACCTTGACCGACAGCGTCTTTCTCTTGTTTTCGCGAACAATCAGTACCTTGACCTCGGTTTCAGCTCTTGTCCGTCCTACGACATGGGGTAAATCTGATGACAGGTCGATCAGTTTCCCGTTAAACTCGACAATAATGTCTCCCACCTTAAGCCCCGCTAATTCAGCAGGGCTACCTACGAAAACCTCACTGATAAGTGCTCCGGAGGGGCGGTCTAACCCATATGCCTCGGCAAGGTCTCTATCAACCCTCTGGATGCCAACACCTAGCCAGCCTCGAGAGACTGAACCCTTGTCCTTTAGCTGCTGCACAACTTCCATTGCAACGTCGATGGGGATAGCAAAAGACAAACCCATATATCCACCCGAACGGGTAAATATCTGTGAATTGATACCTACCACATTCCCATCAAGATCAAACAGGGGACCACCAGAATTGCCCGGGTTGATGGCCACATCAGTCTGAATGAATGGCACATAGTTATCTCTCTCGTAGGGCAGGCTCCTGCCTTTAGCGCTAACGATCCCCTGGGTCACGGAAAGCTCAAATCCAAACGGTGAACCGATAGCGACGACCCATTCCCCCACGTCAAGATCCTCAGAGCTTCCAATCTCAACAGTTGGCAGCTTTTCAGCATCTATTTTCAGTAGCGCAAGATCTGACAAGGGATCTGCACCAATGAGCTCAGCCACTCTTTCACGCCGGTCACTAAGCGCCACTATAATCTCGTCAGCTTCCTCAACTACGTGATTGTTGGTTAGTATGTACCCATCGGCGGAAATGATAAATCCCGAGCCCACTGCTGGCCTTAGCGCTTGCTGTGGCGGGACGAATCGGCGAAAGAACTCNGGCAATTGTTCATTGTTGAACTGGCCGCCATGCTGCTGAGGACTGCTTCTGGTCGCTCTGATATTAACCACTGATGGGGAGGCACGCTTAACCAGCTCCACAAATTGTGGCAGTTCGCCGCTGGCACCAAGGGCGCTAAAGGAAAGGCAGACTACCGCCACTAACCAACTGGATTTGCTCATTTCTTTTCCCTCAAACAGCTTCAATCTTTCAGGGCCCGAACCAGGAAGATTCATATCAATGAAAATGGCTCGGATCTATGGCCCTGACGGTGAACGCTATTACAAAATTAGTAGATAACCGGCTCGATTGACTCCGCTACCTTGCGTGCCGTAGCGATAGGTACTTCACCAACGACTGTGATCTGTCCGGTGGCTCCCTTGACATGTTTGCTAATTACAACGGTACCGCCGACACGGGTTGCCATTTCCGGTAGAACAGACTTTTCTGAACGCTCGATAAATACCGAAAACGTTGCAAGTCCATCGGTAAAATGGAGCCGATCAGAACCAGGAACACGCACTGGCTTAAAACCATTTGGCAGCCATGCCACTCGCCAATGAGGCCGACTGGCCTTTTCCTTCTTAAAGCTGGCCAGTGCACTGGTTAAACGGTGTGACACTGCATCTTCTGACATGGAAGACAGCAACATGGATTCATCAAAATCTCCACCAATACTAATGGTGGAGAACTGGAAGATTTCGCGTACACGTTTTCGGTCTACATCCAGCATGTGAGACTGGAGCAACAGGCCCGTTTCTTTATCAAGCCACAATCGATAGCCATAGCGATCATTTAGCCGGGGAGAAATTCCGAGCTTGATGGCTGCTCGACCAGCGATCCGGTCCTCGCCGTGCAGAGAAAATTGATACTGATCCTGGTATGCAGCCAGGTTTTCATTGAAGGCACTGCTGAAAGGCCCCATTGGAACCTGGTGTTCCAGGTCCACCTGATCAGACTTCTCGTGGTAGCAAACCAGGTCATCATTGATTCTCACTATTTCCAGCTTCTCGCCATTCAATTGCAGAAGCCTTTCCAGTGTTTTCCCGCCTTCAAATTTGTGAACAATCTTCATGGTGCTAAATTTCCCACCACGCATAAATGTGAATACGCCCTCATAGCTCTGTTCATGCAGTGCCATTGCCATCCTGGCAAGCCACACTCCTGCTTCCGATCCCTCGGTGCTCGAAAATGCTCCGGGTATCCAGACTGTCGCTAGTATCAGCGAGACTGCTATTTTCTGCTTCTGAATCATTCCATTTAGGGCTATTTTTTGGGTTGCTTTTTGTAGGTTACCAGAGGTGTGTTGGGTTTTATTCTCGCCATACGATCATGTTGACTCAGATAGGTTCGCAGGCGCTTCTGACCTTCCTCATCTAATTCCCTTAGTTCCATATCATCAACATTAGGTTTACCATCCGTGGAAACTTCATCGGTTAGCGGAGCAGAGACGTGGTTTGTTTGGGCAAAACTTGTCTGGGCAGCCGGAGAGCCGGCAATCTCAGATTCATTTGCTATATCAGTACCGTCGGGTGCATTTACTTGCATCCCAATAAACACAGCAACCATGAGCGAAGCTGCCAGGCCAAAAGCTGCCGCGGGTTTTGAAAGCGCCTCTGTGGTTCTTGATGAAAGCGCACGACCACTCTTATCTGTACCTTCACCGAGGGTTGTATCTTCCTGAATTGCTGCACTGATTCTGCGATTGAGTTCCCGATGCTGGTGGCTACTTAGTCTGGCAGTAGATTCCTCCGCCTTACTTGACGGCGAACGCAGTACCCGGCGGGTCTCCTGGAAGGAAACCCACGAATCGATGAGAAAATCATCTTCTCGCATTTGCCGCAATAATCGATGTATTTCTATCTCGCTGGCTTCACCATCAATTAGTGCAGACAGTATTTCTTTCGTCTTATCACTCACCACACTACCTCTAGTAGATTGCCAATATAGTTCCAGTTACCCAATCGCTGCAATCCTTTTTTCTATCACTTCCCTGGCCCTGAAAATGCGGGACCTTACGGTTCCCACTGGGCACTCCATAACCTCTGCTATTTCTTCGTAGCTGAGGCCCTCAAATTCTCGGAGGGTCACCGCCACCTTCAGTTCATCAGGTAAATTTGCTATCGCCTGGTAGATAACCTTTTCAAGCTGTTCTGTCGCCAGGGCGCTTTCCGGGCTTTCGATATCTCTTAGGACAGCAGAATTGTCCTGAAATTCCCCTTCATAGACATCAATATCCGAATCCGGTGGGCGCCTTGACCTGGACACCAGGTAATTCTTGGCTGTATTGATGGCAATTCGGTATAGCCAGGTGTAGAACTGGCTATCGCCCCGAAATCTTGGCAGCGCTCTGTAGGCCCTTATAAATGCCTCCTGAGTAACATCCAGTACTTCATCCTGATCACGGAGATAGCGACCTACCAGGCCCACGATCTTGTGCTGATATTTCAATACCAGCAGATCGAAGGCATGTTTGTCACCACGTTTGACACGCTCGACCAATTGCTGATCTGCTGTCTGCTTGGATTTCAACGCTAACTCCTTGTCCGGTCAGTAGGGCGGCCCAATTTTCTATCATGCAGCCCCAAGAGCGTGCATGATAACAAAAGCCAGTTCTGCAAAAAATTCAACTGGGCAGACTAAATCAAAATAGTTTTCCTGCTGCTCCTTAGGTACTCTGTTTGTCCCTGGACAGGAAATCCATTGAATACACCAACTCACATCCATGACGTCCTCATCATCGGCAGCGGAGCCGCTGGCATGACCCTCGCGTTAAAGCTGGGTAAGCAGTATGACGTGGCAATGCTGTGTAAGGATGTACCAAACGAAGGCTCCACCTACTATGCCCAGGGTGGCGTAGCTGCGGTGCTCAATGAGTACGACAGCGTCCAGTCCCACCTTGAAGATACACTGGTCGCGGGCGCAGGACTCTGCCATCGGGATGCCGTCCAGTTTACCGTCGAACACAGCGCAAATGTTATCGACTGGCTCATTGAACTAGGGGTGAATTTTGATACCCATACCCAACCGGATGGCAGCACCAAGTTCCACCTGACCAAGGAAGGGGGACACAGCCATCGCAGGGTTATTCATTCGGCTGATGCCACTGGCAAGGAAATATCACTGACACTGAGTCAGCAACTGGAAACTCATGGAAATGTTGAAATCTATCAGAAATATGTTGCGGTCGACCTGATTACTGAAGACAAGATTGGGCAAAAGGGCAACACTTGCCTTGGAGCATACGCACTGAATCGTGAAACCGGAAAGGTGGAACTTTTCCGGTCCCAGTTTGTTGTTCTTGCGACGGGCGGCGCCAGCAAGGTTTACCTCTATACCAGCAACCCTGACACAGCTTCCGGTGACGGCATTGCCATGGCCTGGAGAGCGGGTTGCAGGGTCGGCAATCTTGAGTTTAACCAGTTTCACCCCACCTGCCTTTATCACCCTGATTCCAAGACCTTCCTCATCTCTGAAGCATTACGCGGTGAGGGTGCAAAGCTGCTTCTGCCGGACGGCAGTTCCTTTATGAAAAAATTTGATGACCGGGAAGAACTGGCTCCCAGGGATATCGTCGCGCGTGCCATCGACCACGAAATGAAGCGCCTCGGGTGCGATTGCGTATACCTGGACATCAGCTTTAAGGACCCTGCATTCATCAAATCCCACTTCCCCAATATCTACGATCGTTGCAATGAATTAGGCATTGACATCACGCGCGTTCCTATTCCTATCGTTCCCGCGGCACACTATACCTGTGGGGGCATTATTACCGACCTGAACGGCCTTACTGACCTGCCTAACCTCTACGCCGTAGGTGAATCCAGCTTTACCGGCCTTCATGGCGCTAATCGTATGGCTAGTAACTCCCTGCTTGAGTGCATGGTATTTGCAATTTCAGCAGCGGAACATATCAAACAACAAAAGCCCGTGGAGCATTGGCATGCAAGCGTCCCTCCATGGGATGAAAGCCAGGTAACCAACTCTGATGAAGATGTCATTATTTCCCACAACTGGGATGAACTACGCCGATTCATGTGGGACTACGTGGGTATAGTTAGAACCGACAAGAGACTCCAGCGAGCCCGCAGGCGTGTACAACTGCTGCAGCAGGAAGTAACCGAGTACTACAGCAACTATCGAATCAGCAACGACCTCCTGGAGTTGAGAAACCTGATCCTCGTTGCGGACCTGATCATACAGAGCGCCATCCGACGCAAGGAAAGCAGGGGTCTGCACTATACACTGGACTATCCGGATCTACTGGACGAACCCGCCGACACCATTTTAGTACCACCTAGATTCGGGTAATACTTTAGCAATACCCTGCACTGCCTCACATGCGATTCCTAGGCGACATCAGGAAAAATTGCAACGGAAAACTTCCGGCCCCGATCATCCCTGAAATTTATTGCCACCAGGAAACTCACTACAAAGACAGGAAATTCAAGAAGTGCAGGCACTTCCTCTCCATCCCGGCAGGTAAGTAGCCATCGATCATCGCGGAACAATACGCGGACAACTGAGAGCGGATGCAGTAGCAGTCCATACCTGTGGGTGTAGAAAATCAGGGATGTGATGACAGCGAGGGTGAAGGTGGCCTTAAAGTAAATCTATACCATCGAGAGGAGAATCCCGAAAATCGCAAAGCCATGAGTAAGAACCAGCAACACGCACATAGTTGAAGAAGGTTCTATGCAGATATCAAACCGATCCTTCAGCATCATTCCACCCCTTAGTCCGCATAATTCATGAAGGGAACGATGTGAGAGCTAACATGGCAAAACAAGCGAAGCGATATCGGGTTTTCGTGCTTGAATCACAGCCATAGCTATAGTGAAAGCGGGGGTGAAAGCGGGAAAATTCGAGATGTGAAGCCAGATTAGTTCTCACATTGATCAGGGACAGCGCGTGAAATTGAGAAAAACATACGTTGGCCATTGTTTCGTATAATCCTAACGATAGAACATAACCGCCTTCATGATTCATGCTGGTTAAGGTTGAACTCGGTCAAGAATCATCTGAACCAACCCAGCCAGTTCCGGATCTTCAGCCTCAGCTTTCCTGCTAAACCACATCATCAGGTCCGGATCATCCTGCTCCAACAACCTGACAAAGGTATGCTGCATTTTTTCAGGAAGGTTCGTAAATTCCTCTTCAAAAAAGGGTAATAGCAACAGGTCGAGCTCCAGCATGCCTCTTCGCGAACGCCACCTGAACTTGTTTAACTCTGCCTCCGAATACACATCACCTCCTTATAACCACACCAACTGTCAGTGTATATCAAAATGGTAACGATGGATTCACCAGACGATGTAGAATGACCAAATCCAATCAGGTTATCTTGATATATGCCCACTACTCACCTCAATCATTTTGGCTTCCTCTCGATTACAGGGCAAGACGCCCTAAAGTTCCTGCAAGGCTATACCACCTGTGACGTGAATCGACTGACCAGTCATCGGGCCGGGTTCGGAGCGATCTGCAACATCCAGGGTCGCATGGTCACAAGTTTTAGAATAGTAAAACTCGATGATGGACTGCTGCTGAGAATGCATCGCGACCTGGTGGACAATACCCTGCGTTTCCTTGGCAAGTATATTGTATTTTCTAAGGCCGAAATGTCAGACATGTCTGAAACTTACACATGTTATGGCGGCATTGATGCAATCCCTGGAGCACTCCATGATGGAGAACTCCCTGAGCACATCAATGATGTTGAAGTCCAGGACACCCATATCCTGGTGAAAATTTCAGAAACGATACCGCACTATGAAATCTGGGCAAAACAGGCACTGGAAATAGCAGACGAAGACTTAGAGACAGACACCTGGCAGCAGGCCGAAATTGATGGCGGCTATGCCTGGGTCGATGCATCCAATACCGAAGAATATATTCCACAGATGTTCAACTACCACAACCTTGGTGGCATCGACTTTGAGAAAGGATGCTACCTCGGTCAGGAAATCATCGCCCGCCTTGAGTACCGGGGAAAGCTGAAACAAAAACTGCACCGTGGCAATTCTGCTACCCGAGTATCGAGTGGAGATGAACTTCTTTCTGCCGATGGAAAAGCAATTGGTTCGGTCGTAAATGTCGCCCATACGGGGGACAGCTATTCAATTCTGACGGTGTTGCAGAATCCAGAAGATGAACCTGTACAGGCCACAACCGAAGGTGGCGAGTCGGTCCAATTCAAGCCTGTTGATGCGATTTAGTAGGATCCAACCATTTGTCGCTTTAGTACTTAACGAGTCAATGGATTAAGGAACCAGATACCCGATTTTCCGTTCCGAGGGACATCCATGTCCCATCCCGCCCATGGATGGCCGGGGGCGCCGAGCCGATGCCACAGAAGAGTAGGTGCTGGGCCATTCAATCCAGTGAGCAACTAAAGAGCCTTTTCGTCAGATCTGGCATAGCTGTTGCCAAAAGAACATGTTAGTACGGTAATCTCCGACCCTCAAAATGCGCATAGAGCACCCTGAGCTTTTTGAACGCTACCGGCTGATTTGAATTTAGCGACCAGCAACTGCTGAGCACGAGGTCAACAAAGGCCGCCGCCACTATATCGGCGTAGTCGAGTTCAAGCATGTCCGTGAAGGTGGCAAAACGCTCTTCCAGTACCTGCAGGATCTGCTGATCGTCTGCATCTTCCAGACTCTCAATACCGGGAATCTCATCCTCGATATAGTTGTGCAGGTATCGACCCGACTCCATGATCTTGGGTCCAATTACACCCTTTGGGTCAATCGCGAGCCAGCCACGCTCTTCATCCAGGAGAATATTCTCGTGATGCAAATCACCGTGCAATAGATGTGGCTCTGGATAGCATTGCGACAGTCTTGCATAGGCCTGTTCCGCCTGTTCCATAAACTGAAGAAATTCCTGCTTCTCTGCACCTTTTTCATGTGGCAAAACCCCATCCCGAAACCGGGCGAAGGCACACCCAATCCATTCTCCGAACGTCGGCAGATCCTGGTGGTCTGAAACCGGTATCGGCAAATCACCAACGAGATGAATCCTGGTTCGGGAACGCTCGATACTAGGAGACAGGTCTCGCAATTTCTTGCCTGGTAAAATTCGCTCCATCAGAAAAGCGCCGGCTTCATCATCCCAATCATAAATACGCGCAGCATATCTGCCACCATAAGCGCGCAAAGCCGTCATTTCTGTTTTTTGTTCGGGATGAGGGTAGCCGATTTTTAGAACAACAGGGTCACCTGCTTCGGCCTCAGCGTAATAAATTGCATTGACTGGCAACCCGGCTGACGCCATGCCGATCAACTTGAGCTTCCACCGCTGCACGCAGTCCTCAAGCAATGCCGGATACCTGTCAACCCAGCGTTCGCCATCATCACCAAATTCCCTAACAATGGCTTCCCGCTTATCGTCTGCCAGCTTGTAAAGCATGTCTAAAGGCACCCTTGGCGATCAGCCTGTCAGCAGCTACGCTATGGATAAATGTTCTGCAAGGATGTCGCCCATCCGGGCAAAACCATCCAGTTTTCCAACGGCACGCGGTTCATCTTGCTTACTCAGGAATACGACTGGAACATTTTCCCGCGTGTGATCGCTGCCTGGCCAGCCCGGATCACACCCATGATCCGAGGTAATCAAAGCCAGGTCCCCCGGCCTGAGGCAGGCCATAAATTCAGGCATGCGCGCATCGATCGTTTCGAGTGCAGCGGCATAGCCAGGGATATCACGCCGGTGACCATATAACATGTCAAAATCAACAAAGTTGACGAACAGCAGGCTACCGGACTGCGAAACCGCCATCTGATCCAGCAATTGATCGAACAGTTCCATGTTGTCTTTGCCCTTAACCGTGCGGGTGATTCCACGATGGGCAAATATGTCAGCGATTTTGCCAACAGAGACAACCTCTCCACCAGCAGCAACCACCTTGTCCAACAGCGTATCCGCCGGTGGAGGGGTCGTAAAATCTCGACGATTGCCTGTGCGTACGAAATTGTCGGAGTCTTCTCCGGTAAATGGCCTCGCTATAACCCGCGCAATATTGAGTGGTTCGGTTAGCTGCTTGGCTATTTCACAAACCTGATAGAGGCGCTCAAGACCGAAGTGCTGTTCATGGGCAGCGATTTGAAACACCGAATCAACGGACGTGTAACAGATGGGTTGACCGCTGCTGATATGCTCCGCACCAAGTCGCCTGATAATTTCTGTTCCTGAGGCGTGGCAATTTCCCAGGATTCCGGGAAGCCCTGCTGCTGATACCAGGTCTGCAACCAGGTGCTGTGGAAAACAGGGTACCTTCTCCGGGAAAACACCCCATTCTTCCATCACGGGAACACCTGCAATTTCCCAGTGCCCACTGGGCGTATCTTTGCCCACTCCCTTTTCCTCGGCATAACCCCAGGCAGCTCCGGCTCCGAACGCCGGCGGCTTGTACCTGTTATCACTGGCTGCAAGGGCATGCAGCAGGCCATGCCGTTCAAGAAAGGGAATCTCCAGAGGTCCCTGTCGCAATCCAGGAACATCTGCATTGCCACTGGCACAGGTATCCAGGATTCGTCCAAGTGTATTGGCACCCTCGTCCCCAAAAGCCTCTGCATCAGGGCTGGCTCCAATGCCCAGCGAATCAAAGACCAGAATCAAGGCCCGTCGTTCTGTCCCGCTGCCACCATTTGCCATTGGGTGACTTACTATTTCAGGGCGATGGTCATATTTGCATCAACGTTCGCATCCCTTTCAAACCATCGAGCCGTGATTGTTTTGGTCTGGGTATAAAAACGCACCGCCTCCTTGCCGTAGGCATGGTGGTCACCATAGAAAGAATTCTTCCAGCCGGTAAAGGAGAAAAATGGCAAAGGGACGGGAATGGGAATATTAATACCAACCTGCCCAACCTGAATCTCACTTTGAAATCGCCTTGCTGCACCACCAGAAGATGTGAAAATTGAAACACCGTTACCAAAGGGGTTGCTGTTAATCAGTTCCAGGGCTTCGTCCAGGGACTCAACATTGCTCGCAGCAAGTACAGGCCCAAAAATTTCATCCTTATAGATACTCATTTCAGGCGTGACCTCACTGAACAGGGTTGGGCCGACCCAGTTACCATCTGGTAATCCTTCTACCGAACAGTTCGAGCCGTCCAGCAAGCACTTGGCACCTTCTTCCTTGCCTTTATCGATACACCCAAGGATCCTGTCCCTGGCAGCAACGCTAATTTGTGGCCCATAAGCTGCCTCGTCGTCATCCCAGGCACCGGGCTTCACTGCAGCCAGGGCATCCTTCAGATCCGGAATCCAGCCTTTTGCTTCCCCAACAAAGACAGCAACCGAAATTGCCATGCAACGTTGTCCCGCCGCACCCAGGGAGGCACCCACCAGTGCATTTATCACCTGCGCCTTATTTGCATCTGGCATAACGACCATGTGATTCTTCGCGCCAGTCATGCTCTGTACGCGTTTCAGGTTTTGAGTACCCAGGCGATAAACATGCTGACCAACACCAACCGAACCAACAAATGAGATTGCTTTTGTGTCCTGGTGAGTAATAAGCGCATCAACCTGCTCCTTGCCACCGTGAACAAGTTGCAGAACATTCTTAGGAAAACCGCACTCATAAAACAGCTCAGTCAACTTGTTTGGCGTCATTGGATCCTGTTCAGAAGGTTTTAGAATAAAGGTGTTGCCACAGGCGATGGCAAGGGGAAACATCCACAGCGGGATCATCGCTGGAAAATTGAACGGTGTGATTCCAACGCAGACACCAAGTGGCTGGATAAGGCTGTAAGTATCGATCCCCCGGGCTACATTTTCTGAAGTCGCGCCCAACATGTCTGAACTGATATTACAGGCCTGTTCCGCCACTTCTATTCCACGCCACACTTCCCCCTGGGCATCGGCAAAAGTCTTGCCAAGCTCCTGGCACAGTATCTTCGCAATATCATCCTGATTCTCCTTCAGTTTGGCCTGGTAGAGCATCATCAGTCTTGCCCGCTGCGGAGCCGGAACTGAGCGCCATTCCTCAAAAGCTGCTTTCCCCGCGGCAACGGCCCGGTCAACTTCTTCCATGGTTGCATAGGGAGCAACCGCCAGTATTTCCTGACTCGCTGGATTCGTGACCGCTATGGTCTCGGTGGTACTGCTTTGACGGAATTCGCCATCTACATAGATATCCATAACGCTAGCCATCTTCCCAACCCTCCTTTTTTGACCTGATTTGACCTGGCCTGCTAATACACAGCACTAGATGAAAATTTGCGATTGCGGAGTATATAGGAAAGCAGGCTGATGATCTTCACGAAATGCCACCGACATACACCCGGAAGCTACACCACACCTAAGATGCCGGGTATGGTGGTACGTGGTATCGTTGAAACTGGCTTTCACCGGAAACTGGCGTCTCGAATTATGCTCATGCCCCTTGTCATACCGACCCGTGCCTCACAGAGTTCGCAAGAGTGGTAGATCCCGTTATCAGCCTTTCTATCCGTTGCGCCTTTGTGCTGCTATTTGCAGCGGCAGCAATAAAGAAAATCCGGAATCCAAGTTTGTTCGTTTTCCAGCTGGAGCAATACCAGTTACTGCCAGATAAGTGGCTGAGGATATCCGCTGTATCAATCGTTCTGATCGAATTGGGAGTCGCCACTTTGATGGTCACTCCACTGTTCTTTCATGCCGTATTGCTCGGGGTCCTGCTGCTGGGTGTTTACCTTGGCGCTATGCTGGTCAACCTGCTTCGCGACAGAGCTTGGATAGACTGCGGCTGCCTCGGCACAGAGGGTGAGGGGCTCAGTTATTGGCTGGCTTTTCGGAATCTAATCCTGCTGACAGTTCTTCTTGTTGCGGTCATACCTGTTACCGGACGACCGCTGCTGTGGCTTGACTACTGGACGATTGTTTCAGTGGTCATCGCAACTTCAACGGGTTACCTGGGACTAAATACACTGCTTGCTGCAAACCTTCGCAGCAAAACATGGTGGGCATAACAAATATGCAGACGGCACTCATAGTATCCAACCTGCTCCTGTGGATTTCGCTGATAGTATTGCTGCTGGCTGTCTTCGCTCTAGCACGTCAGATTGGCGTACTGCACGAGCGGGTCGCTCCCGTTGGCGCACTAATGCCAACGGCCGGTCCAAAAATAGGAGAACTGGTGGAACCACTGGATGTCCCTGAACTGAGTGGTGAGCACCTGCTGGTAGGCGGAGTCAAGAAGTACAGGACGCTTATCTATTTTCTCTCGCCAACATGCCCAATCTGCAAATCCCTACTGCCAACAGTCCTCAGTATGGTTGTTGATGAAGGAGAATCGCTGCAACTGATACTGGCTAGTGATGGTGATGATCTTGACGTACACAGAGCCTATGCTGAAGAAAATAACCTCCGGCAATACCCCTATGTGATTTCCCAGCCCCTTGGCATGCGCATGGGCGTTAACAAGCTGCCATTTGCCGTTTTAATCAACAAGGAAGGCATATTGCGAGCTCGTGGGCTGGTGAACAGCAGAGAACATCTCGAGAGTCTGGTACAGGCCGATGAGTTGGACGTGTCATCTCTGCAGGAATACCTGGGCGACCAATCCGGCTAATCTGGCTGATCAGGGGATCACAAGGCTCCCCATTCAACAGGTGTTTGCCCTGTCTCCTGCAGATAGGCATTGCACTGGGAGAAATGCCTGCAACCAAGAAAACCACGGTGTGCAGAAAGTGGTGATGGATGGGGCGATTTCAAAACAAGATGTTTACTGGTATCAATAACGGCGCCCTTTTTCTGCGCGTAGCTACCCCAGAGCAGAAACACACAGGACTCCCGTTTCTCCGATAGCGTTCGTACTATTTGATCGGTGAAAGTTTCCCAGCCTTTCCCCTGGTGAGAAGCTGCCTTGTGACGTTCAACAGTAAGCACACTGTTCAACAGCAGGACCCCCTGCTTGGCCCAGGCCGTCAAATCGCCCGTAACAAATGTTTTCTCAGGCAGATTAAGATCTGCGGTGATTTCCTTAAAAATGTTTACCAGTGAGGGCGGTGGTGGAATGCCATCACGAACAGAGAAACACAAACCGTGAGCCTGACCAGGCCCATGATATGGGTCCTGCCCGAGTATGACCACCTTCACCTGGTCAAGCGGGGTGGTGTTCAGCGCAGCAAAATACTCCTGACCCTTCGGGTAGATGACCGTTCGTTTTTGTTTTTCCTCCGCCAGAAAATCACGCAGTGAGCGCATGTAGGGCTGGTCAAATTCGGATGCCAGTTCATTCAGCCAACTGGGGGCCAGTTGTACGGCTGGCGACACTGGTCAGTCCTTCGGTCTCATGTGTGGAAACAGAACCACATCCCGAATAGAGGGCGAATCCGTGAACATCATGACCAGTCGGTCAATCCCGATACCTTCTCCCGCCGTGGGCGGCAGACCATACTCAAGTGCAGTAATATAATCCTCGTCATAATGCATCGCCTCCTTGTCGCCGGCATCCTTTGCCGCAACCTGATTCCTAAAGCGCGAAGCCTGGTCTTCAGCATCATTTAGTTCTGAAAACCCGTTTGCGATCTCATTGCCCATAACAAACAGCTCAAACCGGTCCGTCTCATCCGGATTGTCATCGTTTCTCCGGGCCAGTGGCGATACCTCAAGCGGATGGCGCGTGATAAACAACGGCTGCTCAATCCGGTCTTCTACGGTAGCTTCGAAGATCTCCATGACCAGCTTACCAAGACCCCAGCTCTTATCTGTTTCCACTCCCTTGGACTTGGCCAGTTTCAGGGCACTGTCCATATCTTCGAGTTGGCCCGCCTTGATATCAGAATTGAACTCCAAAATGGCATCAGACATTGTCATGCGCCTGAAGGGCTCAGAAAAATCAATTATTTTATTCTGGTAGGTTACTTCCGTCGTGCCGAGAACACTTTGCGCCAGTGATCTGCACATATCCTCGGTCATATCCATCAGATCATTGTAGTCCGCATAGGCCCAGTAAAACTCAAGCATCGTAAATTCCGGGCTGTGCTTGGCAGACATACCCTCATTACGAAAATTTCGATTGATTTCAAATACCCGCTCAAACCCCCCAACCACGAGGCGTTTCAGGTTCAGTTCCGGCGCCACGCGAAGATACATTTCCACATTCAAGGCGTTGTAATGAGTCACGAATGGCTCTGCAGTTGCACCACCGGGAGTAGCCTGCATCATCGGTGTTTCTACTTCCATAAACTCCCTGTCAATCAGGTAGCGACGAATACCCTCGATGATCTCAGCACGCCTTATGAATATCTGTCGGCTATCGTCGTTCACCATCAGGTCCAGGTACCGTTGGCGGTATCTTTTTTCCATGTCAGTAAGACCCTTATGTTTTTCAGGCAAGGGCCTTAGGGATTTCGTCAACAGGCGCAACTCAGATGCATTAACAGTAAGTTCGCCGGTGTTAGTTATCATTAAGGTGCCGGCAGCACCGACAATATCTCCGATATCCCAATGCTTGAAACTATCATAAGCCTCTTCACCAACTTCATTCTGGCGTACATACAGCTGAATGCGTCCGGAGACATCCTGCAAGGTCACGAAGCTGGCTTTTCCCATATAGCGACGCAACACAATACGGCCCGCAACAGCCGTGGGAACCAATTCATTCTTAAGCGCCTCTTTAGTTTTATCACCATAAGCATTGTGCAGCTCTTTGGCCTGGTGCTCTCGTCGAAAGTCATTCGGGAAAGCATTACCCTCAACACGCAATTCAGCCAACCGCGCCTTACGCAATGCAATTATTTCGTTTTCATCCTCTTCTGGGGCACTTGGTTCTGTCATTTTTCTTCCTACACAACTAACAATAAGCTTCAGGGGGATTAGAGCCCTAGCTTAAGACTTGCTACAATAAACTGATCAAGACTTCCATCCAACACATTCTGAGTATTTGATGTTTCAACGTTTGTTCTCAGATCCTTTATTCTTGCCGAATCAAGCACATAGGAGCGAATCTGACTCCCCCAGCTAATATCAGATTTGTTGTCTTCAATTTCCTGAAGTTCGGTTCGACGTTTTTGATCTTCCATTTCATACAACTTCGCCTTCAATTGTTTAACGGCCTGGTCCTTATTTTTGTGTTGCGAGCGCTGATTCTGGCACTGCACTACGATTCCAGAAGGAACATGAGTCAGCCTGATTGCAGAGTCCGTCTTGTTTACATGCTGACCGCCTGCCCCACTGGCACGATAGGTGTCCACCCTGACATCCGACATATTCAGGTCAATATCGATATCGTCATCTAGCTCTGGTGAGACAAATACAGAGGCGAAGGATGTATGTCTCCTATTACCGGAGTCAAATGGGGATTTGCGAACCAGACGATGCACACCAGTTTCAGTACGCAGCCAGCCAAATGCGAACTCTCCTTCAAAGTGGATAGTAGCACCCTTAATTCCGGCTACTTCACCACCGGACAGCTCTATGACCTCGGTTTTAAATCCCTTGGATTCGCCCCAGCGCAAATACATTCGCAGAAGCATATTTGCCCAGTCCTGGGCTTCGGTCCCTCCAGACCCCGACTGGATATCAAGATAGGCACTATTGGCATCCATCTCACCGGAAAACATACGGCGAAATTCAAGTATTTCCAATTGATTATCGAGATCGTTCAGGTCACCGGAGGCATCTTCCAGCAGCGCTTCATCCTGCTCCTCTTCTGCCAGTACCAGTATGTCGGCGAGCTCACCAAGGCCAATATCGAGGCGACTTATTGTCAGGACAACCGATTCAAGTGTGGACCTTTCTTTCCCAAGCTTCTGGGCATATTCCGGGTTATCCCATACCTTGCTATCGGCGAGTTCAAGCTCGACCTCAATCAGGCGATCCTTCCGGGAATCATAGTCAAAGGTACCCCCTCAGGACATTAGTACGTTCCTTTAAGTCCTTTATTTGAGTCCACAGGGGGTTGGTTTCCAACATGTTTCCTGATCTACAGTGCTATTCTGAAAAGACGCGGCATTGTAAACCAATGCACCCCCCCTCGCCAAACGTCGGCCGCTATAAACGGTCAGGCAAAGTGGTTTAAGATATGTTCCGCTTAAACTGCAAAACTTTTAGATGGCAACAAAACCGGTCTGGGTCGATAAATTTGAGGATTTGGAAATAGTATCGTTCCCATTTCGAATCGGGAACATCGCCAACACAATTTTCTTCGGCCTTATCTTCTCCTACCTGCTGGGTGTTGTCCGCACGGTTGGCCCGGGAGCAGGAGCTTTCAGAATTTTCAGCTCAGCTCTACAAAATTTCCAACGCGGGACAGCAGACCAAAGCATGGGAAATGCTGGAGCAGAGACTGCAGGATGACAATTACACATCCGAGGCAGACCTGTTTTCTCGCACCCGAAACTGGGAAAACCTTCGCCTCGCAGTCAAGGCTGGACAGGGCTTTATCGAGAGACTGGTTGAAAGGAAGGATTTTCGCACTGCCTGGAATGTCCTCGAGTTCTGCTTTGAGGCGAATCATAAAGACTACAGGTTATCATCAGGCGAGACAGCTATCGCCATGTCGGGGCAGGCAGAAACACGGAGTCAAAAATCAATGATGGCCACCATTCTCGGGCACTTTGAAAAGGACTTCCCGAATCATCCACAAACTGCAGCAGCCCTGTTGACGGCGGCGAGGTTCACCGCACATGATCTGGGCAACTTTGATGGTGGCAGGAAAATCATCGCCCGCCTGCAGTCCACCTATCCTGAAATTCACAGCAACAAAACCTTTCGGGCTCTGTCCGCAATCCTGATGGAAGCAGACAGCTAACCTACCTTACAGTTCCAGGGCAACGGCAACACTTTCTACGATCAATTGCACCGAATCACGCCCGCGGAAGTGGTTGATATCAAGTCGATATGCAAGCCGCAGCTGCCTTTGCTCAAGTAACCTGTTCTGATTAAAGGCAATTGCTTCAATTATATTGTCTTCATTTAGCGGGCGAAGCTTTAGCTTCAGATGTTTCGATGCAACGATACGCTGATCAATCACTTCAAACTCACCATCAAAAACAGGTTCAGGGAAGCCGCTCCCCCATGGCGCCGCTTCTATCACCTCTCGAGCAAGGGCAAGGGACTTGGTTTCCTCTATCTCGCCATCACTGATGAGGACCCGCTCAAGGTCCTCTTGAGACAACCTTCTTTCAGCTTCCAGATTGAACAGCTGCTGAAATTTTTCAAAGTTACCCGGTTTAATACTGAGCCCTGCGGCCATGGCATGGCCACCAAACTTGACCAGCACCCCGGGATTCTTCGCGGCAATGGTATCAAGGGCATCTCGGATATGAAGACCAGGGATCGACCGTGCTGATCCTTTCAGTTCACTATCCGATGCCTTTGCAAAAGCAATCACGGGACGATGAAGCTGATCCTTTATTCTTGAGGCAATAATACCCACTACACCCTGGTGCCACTCAGGATGAAACAGGCATACACCCACATCAAATTCATTCTGACCAATGGCGTCATGGCGACCAATATATTCCTGCGCCTGGACTTTCATTTCTGCCTCGATGGACTTCCGTTCTTTATTCAGCTCTTCCAGATGATCAGCCAGTTCAACCGCATGCTCCCCGTCAGCGAGAAGGCATTCGATTCCAAGGGACATATTCTCCAATCGGCCTGCCGCATTGAGTCTAGGAGCAACACCAAAAGCCAGGTTCCGCGAAGTAATCTGTCTATAGTCAGCACCGGAAACTGATATCAGCGCATAGATGCCGGGCCGCGCCCGGCCCGCACGAATTCTCCTCAATCCTTCCGATACCAGGATACGGTTGTTCTTATCCATAGGCACAACGTCAGCGATTGTTCCCAGGGCAACAAGATCCAGGTAATCAGCCAGGTTGGGTTCAGCCTTCTTGAACCAGCCCATTTCCCGGAGCGACGATCTGAGAGCAGAAAGCAGGTAGAAGGCGACGCCTACACCGGCAAGCGCCTTGCTGGGGAACATACACCCAGGTTGATTTGGATTCAGAATTGCATGGGCAGCCGGCAAGGTATCGCCAGCCAGGTGGTGGTCAGTTACCACAACTTTCATGTTCCGGTTAACGGCAGCTTCTACACCCTCAATACTGGATATCCCATTGTCTACGGTAACAATTAGATCCGGCGACAGGTCTGCAGAGGCGGCCACGATTTCCGGCGTAAGGCCATAACCAAACTTGAATCGATCCGGCACCAGGTAGTCAACGTGTCTAGCACCAAGGGATTTCAAACCAGAGACCATCAGGGCTGAGCTGGTAGCACCGTCGGCGTCAAAATCACCGACAATCAAAATTCTTTGTGCGCTGGTTACTGCTTCCAGAAGAAGGGCTACTGAATCTGACATACCCCTGAAAGATACGGGCGGAAGCAGGCCAGCCAGCGAACTATCAAGGTCATTGGGATCGACTATCCCACGACCCGCGAACAAGCGATTTAACAGAGGGGAAACGCCGGGCAATTCGTGATTTACTTGCCTGCGAATCAGCCTATCCACTCATCGCTCGATCTGCATCTATTTTTCCGTTGATACGTTTTTAAACATCCGGCGAATACCCCTCAAGGCCTGACGAGTACGGTGTTCATTTTCAATTAGGGCAAAGCGTACATGGTCATCTCCATACTGGCCAAACCCTACGCCCGGAGATACGGCAACCCTAGCTTCACTCAGCAGCAGTTTGCTGAACTCAAGCGAGCCCATATTTGCAAATTGCGGGGGTATTTTTGCCCAGACAAACATTGTCGCCTTCGGTGGCTCAACCGCCCATCCAATATCATTTAGTCCCTGGCACAGTACATCTCGCCTTTTTTTATAGGTCTCCCTGATCTCCGCAACACAGGTCTGATCTCCTTCAAGCGCAGATATTGCCGCAACCTGCACGGGCGTAAACCCACCATAGTCAAGGTAGGACTTTATTCTGGCCAGGGCTCCAACGAGCATCGGGTTGCCGACGCAAAATCCCACTCTCCATCCTGGCATGTTGTAGCTCTTCGACAAGGTATAAAACTCGACCGCAATATCCTTGGCGCCAGGGACCTGGAGAATCGAAGGAATTTCATAACCGTCAAAAGCCAGGTCCGCATAGGCAAGATCCTGGACAACCCAGATCTCATGCGCCTTTGCTATATCAACGACCTTGCGGAAAAACTCAAGATCCACACACTGTGTTGTTGGATTCCCCGGGAAATTGATGATCAGCACCTTGGGTTTCGGCCAGGAGTTGACTATGGCTGATTCAAGTTCAGTGAAAAAGTCCACATCAGGTGTCAGCGGAACATGACGTACGTCTGCATCAGCTATGACAAAACCATAGGTATGTACAGGGTAAGAAGGATTAGGCACCAGCACCGCATCGCCTGGCCCAAGAATGGCCATCGCCAGGTGGGCAATGCCTTCTTTTGAACCGAGGGTTACGATTGCCTCATTATCGGGATCCAGGTCAACATCAAACCGGTCCTTGTACCAGTTACAGATGGCCCGTCTCAGCCGTGGAATACCCTTTGATTGAGAGTACCTGTGGGTGTCACCTCGCTGCACGGTTTCCACCAGCTTATCTACTATATGCTTTGGAGTCGGCTGATCCGGATTACCCATACCAAAATCAATGATATCTTCACCTCTCGACCGCGCTTCATACTTCAGCGAGTCGGTGATATTGAATATATAAGGTGGTAGACGCTTTATCCTTGGAAAATCATCCATAGGGTAGCTAATTCCATTCTGCGAAGAGTTTTAAGGCCAAAATAGCCAAGCGGGATATATTACCCAAGTCGAGCACGCCTGTCAGGCGCATATCAGAAAAATATGCGCTGAGGCTGCACCCTGGTAGTATCGTTAGATAACTGAGCTAGTTTATTCCCAGCAGATTCACTAATTCTGCGGCGGGAAGATACCCGGGGAGCAAAGTTCCGTCTTCAAATATGAGAGCCGGGGTGCCCGTCACGCCAACCAGGTTACCCAGCGCGTATTGCGCCGCAACAGGGTTATCACAGGTCTTTTCCTCTACTTCCTGACCCAGTTTTGACCTTGTCATGGCGATCTGCTGGTTGTCAGCACACCAGGTTGACACGTATTTATCAAACGACTTTGACTTCACACCAGCCCTTGGATACGCGAGGTAGCGGACTTCAACGCCAAGGCGGTTCAATTCAGGCACCTCCTTGTGAAGCTTTCGACAATAGCCACAGTCAATATCGGTAAAGACTACAACTGAGGTTTTCTTCTTTCCGTCGGGGGGTGAAAACACCACCATCTCAGACTCGTCCACTTCAG
Source organism: Gammaproteobacteria bacterium (assembly GCA_002725995.1). GTDB lineage: Bacteria > Pseudomonadota > Gammaproteobacteria > Pseudomonadales > Azotimanducaceae. Next base: position 25,394 of record PBRQ01000023.1, on the reverse strand, counting down.
CTAGCAGTTCCCGACGATCAATACTTCTCTGCTCTTCACTGATGTTTACAAACTGCTCAGCTTCGATTCGATACAGATCCCCCGCTATGAAGAAAGTGGCGTCAGAATTAACGAAAAGCAATGAATTTTCCTGCAGTTTCACCTCATAAAAGCCCTGTAGCCTGCTCCTGGTAACTTCCTTAATGGGTAGATCTGGCCTGACCTGGTTCAGTTTTTCCTTTACCTGCTCAGGGGACAGCTGATCTTTTGCAAGATCTGCTCCGGCAAGGGCAGCACCGCTAAATGCCAGGGATAGAATAATCAATACTGTGCTAATAGTTTTCATATAATTTTCACTTCTCGTATGCGGCTACACTTTAACAGATAAGCCGATGAAATTTGCAATGACAAAAGAAGGAAACACACAAGCAGCCCTGTTCTCTTTCTACTATAGACCCGCTGGCAAATAACCATATTCCGATGAGGTGCAGAATTCATCGACTGAGCAGGTGCCCGGCTAACCACGAGGGTGGTGCGCCTGGTGCAGTTCCTTCATTCTATGTTGTGCGACATGCGTATATATCTGTGTCGTGGAAAGGTCACTGTGGCCCAGTAACAATTGAACGACCCTGAGATCCGCACCGTGATTCAGTAGATGCGTGGCGAAGGCGTGACGCAATGTGTGGGGTGATAGCTTTTTCTCAATACCCGCTTTACGAGCGTGCGCCTTTACGCGATACCAGAATGTTTGCCGGGTCATCGCCGAACCACGACTGCTGGGAAATACTACGTCCTGGCTCAGATTTCCTTTTAGCAGGTCATCCCTTGATTCTTCCAAGAACCTGTTGATCCAGCTAAGTGCCTCTTCTCCGAGGGGCACCAGTCTTTCCTTTGAACCCTTCCCGATAATCCTGATCACTCCCTGCCTGAGGTTAATCTCGTTCAGTTTAAGGTTTGTGAGCTCACTGACTCGCAGCCCGGAGGCATACAACACTTCCAGCATGGTCTTGTCACGAAGTCCGATCGGTGAGGAAATATCCGGTGCCGCCAGCAGCTTTTCCACATCGCTTTCCGACAGCGTATGCGGCAGCGTCCTGCCTAGTTTCGGATTGTCGACTCGCAGGCTTGGATCCTCACTGATCAGATGTTCACGGAGCAGGTAACGAAAAAGACTTCGTAAACAAGACAGTGATCTTGCAGTTGACCGGGATTTCAAACCCCCTGCCATTCGGAATGCCAGATAGGCAAGAAGGTCTTCCCTGTGAACGGAGGTGAAAGACTTGTCTGTAGTTTCTAACCAGGCAGCAAAAGTTCGTAAATCCCGCCCGTAGGAATCCAGAGTATTTTGGCTTAGTCCTTTCTCAAGCCACAGGCTATCCAGAAATTTCCGGATCAGAAGGTCATCGGGCGTCGACACGCTAGGAGAGATTTAGTGGAGTTAGTTCACCTTACTGTGAACAGGCTAGAAAAGTAAGCGCTGATCGCTAATCTTTGTGTTTACCAGGGTTATTGACCCCGGCGACTCTCTTCCAACGGCTATCACCCAACAATGCAGCCTGACGGACTGCTAGTTTAGCTTTTCTTTGATTCGTGCAGCCCGGCCGCTCAGCTCACGCAGGTAGTAGAGTTTAGCCTGACGAACATCACCGCGACGTTTGACTGAGATATCATGGATCTGCTTGCTGTGGGTCTGGAAAGTTCTCTCAACACCCACCCCATGTGAAATCTTGCGAACTGTAAATGCAGAGTTGAGCCCCCTGTTGCGCTTGGCGATGACAACACCCTCAAATGCCTGCAAACGCTCACGGTTTCCCTCACGGACCCTGACCTGAACACTGACTGTATCACCCTGCCCAAATTCCGGCAGGTTCTGCTTAAGCTGAGCGCTCTCGATCTGCGCTATGACGTTTTTGCTCATGGTCTACTCCTAATCTTTACCGCCGGATATCCTGCAAATATTCATCCAGCAAATTTTTCTCTTCTTCATCCAGATCCAGTTTCTCAACAAGGTCTGGCCTGCGTATGTATGTTCTTCCCAGCGACTGCTTCAGTCGCCATCGTCTGATCTTTTCATGATCACCAGAGAGCAATACCGCTGGTACCTGTTCTCCATCAACCTCTTCGGGCCGGGTGTACTGGGGATAATCCAGCAATCCCTGTTCGAAGGAATCCTGAGAAACTGACTCCGGATCACCTACTGCACCTGGTAACAATCTGGTTATACCATCTATCAGTACCATCGCCGGCAGTTCACCGCCACTTAAGACGTAGTCACCGATCGAGTACTCAGCGTCGATTTCCTGCTCAACGACCCTTTCATCAACACCTTCATATCTGCCAGCAACAAGGATTAACTTTTCACTTGCTGACAAGCTGACCAGCTTTTCCTGGTCAAGTTTCTCACCCTGGGGCGAGAGATAAATCACCTTGCACTCACTTCCTGCCCTTTCGCGGGCCGCCCTTATCGCATCTCGCAGTGGCCCGACTTTCATCAACATCCCGGGACCGCCGCCATAAGGCTTGTCATCAACCGTTCGGTGCTTGTCAGCAGCAAAGTCCCTTGGATTCCAGAAATCAAGCTCGAGTATCCCAGCCTCAATAGCCCGGCGGGTTATCCCCGAATCAGAGACAGCTCTGAACATTTCAGGGAACAGCGAAATAATTCCCAACCACATCTGTTTCTACCCAATCAGTAATCTGATTCCCAGGCAACAACGATAATCGCTGCTTCGATATTAACTTCCTTTACTACCGCATCCTTCACAAACGGTATAAGCCGCTCTGCGTCATCAAAACTTTCAGGACCAGGGCTAACAACCATCACGTCATTTGCACCCGTTTCCATTAAGGAATCAACTTTACCCAGCACCAGGTCCGACTGGTTGACGACCGTCAAACCCTCAAGTTGATGCCAGTAATACTCCCCGCTTTCCAGCTGGGGAAGACTGGCCGAATCTATCCAGACCTCGTGACCAATCATACCTTCAGCCTGGTTTCTATCTTCGATTCCCGGCAAAAGAACAACCAGGCTTCGGCCGTGCGTTCTTCCTTTTTCTACTTCGACCTGAATTTCCTGCTCTCCTCTTCGCAACCACCAGGGCGAGTAGGTAAGAATCTGTTCCATCGGATCAGTATCGGAATAGACCTTAACCCATCCCTTTAAACCGTAGGCCGCGTTAATACGACCAAGCTTTACTTTACCCTTTATCACCGCTCTCTTCTGGCTCGAGACAAGCAACTTGCCGGCAATGAATCAGCAGGCCAGGGCTTGAAACCAACTATGCCGCAGCACCTTCTTCGCTGCTCATCGCTGAAGCACGCTTTCGGTACTCCTTGACGAGACCCTTTACTCGGTCTGACAGCTGAGCGCCTACACTGACCCAATGGTCAAGTCGGGCAAGATCAAGACGTACCTTTTCCTCACCACCGCATGCGCGTGGGTTATAAAATCCGAGCCGTTCGATGAACCGGCTGTCTCGTGCTCTTTTGTGGTCGGCCACTGTGAAGTGGTAAAAAGGCCGATTCTTGCTACCACCCCTGGACAGGCGAACGATAACCATGCGCGTATTTTCCTTATGATCTATGCAGCTTTAACCCCAGGAACGGGGCAGCTACCGAAAAGGGGCGGTATTGTACGGTAAAGACAGGCTAAATTAAACCCTTTCATAGGTCTGGGCGAAACTCAGAAGGAAAAATTTAAGTTATTGATTTATATCAATATTAATGGATGACACCCTACCTCCGGGGAAAGCCGCCCCCGGGAGACTGTGTCGTTCCCCCCAATCCGCGCATCATATTCTGCATGCCGCCCTTCTTGGTCAACCTTTTCATCATCTTCTGCATTTGCTTATGTTGTTTCAGCATTCGATTAACATCCTGAATCTGCGTACCCGAACCCATGGCAATACGCTTCTTTCTTGACCCGTTAATGCTGTCCGGATAGTGCCTTTCACCCGGTGTCATGGAGTTGATGATCGCTTCCATTTGAACAAAGGAGTGGTCGCCAATTTTCTCCTGGGCTGCCTGTGGCAGTTGACTCATGCCAGGCAATTTGTCCATCATGCCACCAAGCCCACCCAAGTTATTCATCTGCTGAATCTGGTCACGAAAATCCTCAAGATCAAATTTCTTTCCCTTCTTAATCTTGCGGGCCAGTTTGTTGGCCTTTTTCTTGTTGATTTTCTGCTCTGCTTCCTCGATGAGAGAAAGCATGTCGCCCATACCAAGAATTCGTGATGCGATTCGATCGGGATGAAACACATCAAGCGCATCAATGGTTTCACCAACCGCCATAAATTTGATAGGTGCACTGGTAATTGACCTGACAGACAGCGCCGCTCCACCACGGGCATCGCCATCCACCTTGGTCAGAATGACCCCCGTTAACGGCAATATCTTATTGAAGGCCTGCGCACTGTTTGCTGCATCCTGCCCCGTCATGGCATCGACGACAAACAGAGTTTCAACCGGTGACAAGGTGTCATGAAGCACCTTGATTTCATCCATCATGTCGCTATCTATATGAAGGCGACCCGCAGTATCAATAATGAGGACATCAACAAACTGTTTTTTTGCGAGGTCTATGGCCTGACGCGCTATATCGATGGGTTTCTGATCCGGTGAACTCTCGCAAAATGCTATATCACCTTCCTCTGCGAGGACTCGTAACTGATCGATTGCTGCCGGCCTATATATATCTGTACTCGCAACCATCACAGATTTCTTTTCCCTGGTTTTCAGCCAGTTGGCGAGTTTTGCAGCAGAGGTGGTTTTACCTGCCCCCTGCAATCCGGCCAACAGGATGATGGCAGGTGGTTGTGTGGCCAGGTTGAGGGCTTGAGCCTCCTCCCCCATTATACGAACCAGTTCCTCGTTGACGATCTTCACAAATACCTGGCCAGGAGAAAGACTGGCTGATACTTCCTGTCCTACGGCACGTATCCGTACCTGGTCGATAAAATCCTTTACGACCGGTAGTGCAACATCTGCCTCCAGCAGCGCCATCCGGACTTCCCGCAGGGCCTCCTGAATGTTTTCTTCGTCAAGTTTTGCTTTGCCGGTGAGACCGCTTAGCGTAGCGCCCAACCGTTCGGTTAATGAATCAAACACCCCTTCTCCCGATTCGCATTGATGGAACCTGTTATTATAACGTATCAGAACAACCAGCTGAGAATGTTAAACATGAATCCTGAAATACCAGGCGTCGTCGCCAGTGTTCTTTACCTGGTGAGCAGCGGCATTCAGTTCCAAAGCCTCAGCAGAGATATTCCCCGAGTCAAACTAGCCGTCAGTGGCCTGGCTTTGCTTGCCGTCCTGCTCCATGGTACTACCGTTTATTTTGACCTGTATGGGGCTGCCGGAATCAACCTGGGCATCTATCCAATGCTATCCCTGATGGCGGTCTCGATTTCGGCCATTGTACTGATCAGCAGTTTTAGGCGGCCATTGGAAAATTTATTCATAGTCATATTTCCACTGGGCGCTATAAGCCTACTCCTTGAGCTTTTCATGCATGACTCCTACCTGCCAAGGTCGGATATCACCCCCGGCATCCTCTCCCATATTGTATTGTCGGTGATTGCATACAGCCTGCTGGCTATAGCTGCGTTGCAGGCGGCGCTGCTTTCTTTCGGTGACTACGAAATGAAACACCGGAACCTGGGCATGCTGAAACGACTTCCACCGCTCCAGACCATGGAAGCCCTGCTTTTCGAGACCCTCTGGGTTGGCCTGACCTTTCTTAGCATATCGATTGCGTCAGGGTTCATATTCCTGGAGAACATCGAGGGTCCTGGCCTAATGCACCATACTGTCATTACCCTGGCCGCGTGGCTGGTGTTCGCAGTATTGCTGTGGGGGAGATACAAACTAGGCTGGCGTGGTGCAATTGCATCCCGGTGGGTCCTGACCGGATTCGTACTCCTTGCGCTGGGATATTTTGGCAGCAAACTAGTACTCGAAATCATTCTCGGCAGAGTTTAACCCCTTAAGACAACGTATTTGTGGGTACGGCTACTGCCACCATCAAAACCTACTTGTGGCTTCCTATATTCGAACCTGGTCACAAAGGCACTTGACACAAACAAGCCTTATTCGATACAAGTGGCCTCCAATATTTAATACGAGGTCAACCGTTTTTGGACGATCCCTCAATTGGGGCGCTATTTGGCTCCATGATCCTGCTGATAATACTTTCAGCTTATTTTTCAGGTTCCGAGACTGCAATGATGGCCCTCAACCGCTATCGGTTGAAGCACCTTGCAAACAAAGGGAATAGCGGCGCGAAACGCGCAAGCCGACTGCTCGAAAGACCCGACCGGCTGCTCGGGGTAATCCTGATCGGCAACAACTTTGTCAACTTTACCGCCGCATCTATTGCAACAATAATCGCCCTGCGGTTGCTGGGAGAAAGTGCTGTGGCTATCGCGCCAATCGCCTGTACCCTGATATTTCTGATCTTGGCTGAAGTTGCACCCAAAACGATTGCCGCTGCATACCCTGAGAAACTGGCACTGCCGTCATCACATATCCTGCGACCTTTGTTGTGGATACTCTATCCACTGGTTTGGATGGTGAATGGCGTCTCCAACGGTCTGCTCTGGATGTTAGGCATTAAGTATGAAGATGCTTCAGACGATAACCTGACCAAGGATGAACTTCGTACACTCGTATTCGAAGGCTCAAAGATAGCCGATCGCCCGCAGAACATGATGCTGGGCATTCTGGACCTGGACAAGGTGACCGTTGATGACATCATGGTTCCACGCCCTGAAATAGACGGCATCGATATTGATGATGACCTGGAAGACATCATTATCCAAATCCGCTCAGCACAGCACACTCGAATGCCAGTATTCAAAGAGGACGTCGATAAGATTATTGGCATGCTGCATTTACGCAACGCTGCAAAATTTCTCACCGAAGGAACCTTATCGAAAGCAGCGATGCTGCAGGAACTGGAAGACCCCTACTTCGTGCCGGAAAACACACCGCTGCAAACACAGCTCTACAATTTTCAGCTGCGCAAGGAAAGGATCGGGCTAGTGGTGGACGAGTATGGTGACATCGAAGGAATCGTCACCCTCGAGGATATCCTCGAGGAGATCGTTGGAGAATTCACCACTGACCTTGCCGCTATCAGTACTGATATTCATCACCAGGATGATGGCAGCTACATGGTTGATGGTGGCGCCCACATCCGCCTGATCAATCGATCCCTCGGCTGGGATCTGCCCCAGGAAGGTCCCAAAACGCTCAATGGACTCATTACCGAGTACCTGGAAAATATTCCAGAATCCAATGTCTGCATGGTGATTGGCGACTATCGAATAGAGATAGTGCAGATCCAGGACAATATGATTCGTACTGCGCGGATATTGGAGCCGGCGGAGCAGGAAGGCTAGTTGCCTCGATGCTGTAAGTTAAAGTGAATTGGTGAGTTTGAACCAATCAACTAATACCATTCGTAATGATTACAGTAATCGTTAGTTTCACACCGGATTGGATAGTCTGCTACCTAACTACTGAAATTCATCGAATCAGCATCACTTCAGGGTCGGCTTTAATGGTTTTTGCATCGTCGAACCATGTGAAAACACTGCCGCGTTCGTGTTTGCCCTATGGGCAATCCACGAACTACACCCATTTTCTGTTAATGGCAGCGATGATCGACTTGAACGCGGCAGTTGTAGTGTTCTGACTGATACCAACCCCATAGTACCTGTTCTGCTTTTCATCACTGATGGAAAGGATACAGATAGCCTGCGCCTCACTGCCCTCCGTTAGAGCATATTCCTGATAGTCAACGACACTCAGCGGTTCGTTCAGCGTTGTTACCAGACCTTCAATGAATGCATCAATAGGTCCAGAACCTTCACCGTGTGTATTGATTTCACTCTCAGCAACTTTAATTTTCGCGTCGCAGGCCTGCTTTTCATCGGCAACGGAACTGACCCGGTAGTCAACTAGTTGATAGGGACCATCCACTTCGATGTATTCCGATACAAAGGCGTCCCAGATCTGATCAGGTTTTAACTCACCACCATCTGCTTCCGAAAGTTGCTGCACTATGGGGCTGAATTCCAGCAAAATATTTCGTGGCAAAGACACGCCAAAATAATTTTCGAGAATGAAAGCCACACCACCTTTTCCTGACTGGCTATTAACTCTAACAGTTTCACGATAGGAGCCGCCCACATCAGCCGGATCAATTGGAAGATAAGGGACCTCCCATGCCTCGTCTCCACCGGATTCCACAAACGACATACCCTTCCTGATGGCATCCTGGTGCGAGCCGGAGAAGGCAGTAAAGACCAGCTCTCCCGCATAGGGTTGACGCATATGGATATTGATCTTTGTACACTCTTCAGAAACCGCAACAATCTTCTGCATGTCAGAAAGATATAAATTCGGATCAACGCCCTGGGAGAACATGTTCATCGCCATGGTAATGACATCGCAGTTCCCGGTTCGTTCACCATTGCCAAACAGGGTTCCCTCAATTCGGTCCGCACCTGCCATTAAACCAAGTTCCGATGCGGCAATTCCCGTTCCCCTGTCATTGTGAGTGTGCAGACTGATGGCAGCACATTCTCGATTGGGCAAATTGCGGATAAACCACTCAAGCTGGTCCGCATAGACATTCGGCGTCGCCATTTCTACCGTAGAAGGGAGATTAAGGATAATCTTCTTTTCAACAGAGGGTTGCCATACGTTCATCACCGCAGCACAAATCTCGACTGCAAAATCCATTTCTGTCGCAGTGTAACTTTCGGGCGAATACTGAAGTGTCACATTTGTTCCAGATGCCTCAAGTTCCGAGACATGCGCCTTAACAAGTTCCGTCGCATCAGTGGCAAGTTTTATCACCTCTTCACGACTCATGTTGAACACCACTTTGCGCTGCAGGGTCGAGGTTGAATTGTAGAGGTGAAAAATGACATTGCGGGCACCAGCTACCGCTTCACAGGTCCGGGTAATCAGTTCCTCGCGCGCCTGGCAAAGTACCTGAATAGTAACGTCATCCGGAATCAGATCTTCTTCAATAATACTTCTGACGAAATCGAAATCAGTTTGTGACGCGGCTGGAAATCCGACCTCTATCTCCTTGAAACCCAATTCAATCAGCAGGTCATACAGTTTCTGTTTTTCAGCGGGTGTCATCGGCTCCACGAGCGCCTGATTCCCGTCTCGCAGGTCCACGCTGCACCATCGCGGGGCCACTGTAATTGTTTTATTCGGCCAGGTACGGTCCGGTAACGAAATTGGTTCAAACGCTTTGTACTTGTGAAACGGCATCTTCCTGGGAGATGCGTTTTCCCTATTTATCGACTGATCTTCTGCCTTCATTTTGTTGCCACTTGAGGTTAATGGGACGGCTCCCACAAATTACGCGGGATTGATTTCTGACTAGAGCGAACGGTGCAGGAATTTGGACAGGCCGCCTACAACGGCAGTCGTAGGTCTAGATCAGTGAGGGCAATAGCAGGCAACAGCAACCTGACGTCGCTGTTTGTAGAATTATCGGATGTCGAAAATTTCATGCCTGTGTAATCGAATATGGTTACTGAGAATAGAGAACTATAGCGCGCTCCACCGCAGATTCCAAGTTTGTGAACGCTAATCAACATTGATCTATCTGACTAAAGGACGTAGCTCTGCTGTTAGAGCGCAGGAAACTGGCGACTATATCCCCAACCAAGAGATTTGTGCTTGTTCGCTTATCAGGACGAAAGACTCAGGCCTGCCCTGTAACGTTTGAAGTTTTCCACATAAACTGATGCACTGGATTCCAGTCCAGTGATCTCTTCCGCGCTTAGCTGCCTCACTACTTTCCCCGGAGAACCCATCACCATTGATCCGTCAGGAATTTCCTTACCCGCTGTAATCAGTGAATTGGCACCAATGAGACAGTTCCTGCCAACCTTCACACCATCCAGAATCACGGCATTGATACCAACGAGGGAATTGTCGCCAATATCACACCCATGCAGCATGGCCTGATGACCAATCGTGACACCCTTACCGATATTGACATCCAGGCCATTTACGTCTGTGTGGATAACAACGCCATCCTGGACATTAGAATTATCACCAACCCGTATCATTTCATTGTCACCTCGAAGAACAGCGTTGAACCAGATGCCAACATTATTCTCGAGAATCACTGACCCAATAATCGTTGCATTGTCAGCAACCCAATAATCTTCTCCACGAAATTCCGGTACCCGCTCTCCGAGACGATAAATCATTCCTTCTCCCAACTGCTATGGACGTTTTTCTAAGTAAAGTGTTTTTAAATAACGTGCCTTAAAGCTTACCATAGACACCCTAGCTCGAATCTACCGCCATACCCCTGACCATGAACTCCCACAAAATCATGGCTGTCAAACCCCATATTTTGTACTCGCCATAATGGTAAACCGGAATGTGATGTGTCTCTCCATAACGTGTGATGACATCAGTCTGTGATCTTGGATCAGTTTTGAGCCAGGCCAGGGGCACCATGAATATGGATTCAAGCTCCTCAGGATTTACTTTCAGATTCACAGGTTCATCGACAAACCCGACGTAAGGAGTCACCACCAGACCAAACTTGGAAATGAAGGGACGGAGATCAGTGACAATGTTAACTTTTCCGGTGGCAGCCCGATTTCTTCCCACGTTTCTCTCAGTAAAGTCGTTTCCAGGCAACCATCAATAGCATCATGCTTGCCCCCAGGCCATGCAACTTCGCCGCCATGGCTACCCAGGTTCGAAGAGCGTTGTGTCAATATGAGAGTAGGTTCCGGTTGCCGCTGTATCGCTAGCAAGACAGCTGCTTTCTCCCGCTTGTGCTGACCATCAACAAACACATCCTCGACGGGGGCCATCAACCTTTTCTTCAAATCTTCGATCATGCCGGTGCTGCAAGTTGATAGTGGGTGATTAAGTCAGAGCTTAACGTTTATACTCAACAATATGAAATTTTGCAGCCGTTGTGGCGAGCCTGTTAGCCAGCGTATACCTGAGGGTGACACCAAGCCCAGATATGTGTGTGATGTATGTGAACGTATTCACTACCAGAACCCTCGAATTATTGCTGGATGTCTGCCCATTCATGAAGACAAGGTGCTTCTTTGCAAGCGCGCAATTAATCCAAGGTCCGGCATGTGGACAATCCCTGCCGGATTCATGGAAAACAATGAATCTATTTCGCAGGGGGCTTTGAGAGAAACTTCTGAAGAAGCCAACGCCAATGCTGAAATCATTGACCTCTACACAGTATTCAGCCTGCCCCATATCTCCCAGGTATATATGTTTTTTCGCGCCCGACTGACCGACCTGAACTTCAGCGCTGGCGACGAAACAGTAGAAACTCGGCTATTTGATGAAGCAGAAATTCCTTGGAATGAACTCGCCTTTCCTGTTATCACCCAAACCCTGGAATACTACTTTAAAGACAGGAAGACCGATTCCTTCCCGGTCAGAACGCTGGATATCATTTATGAAAGCCGCCAGCCCTGACTAATAGCACCGCACTACTGCAACCCTGAAGCAGAGCCGGCCGTTTTATCCTCTACCAGAACCTGTTCACCCGTACGTCTGATAAGGTTCGCCAGGTCGTGAAGCACGAGGTAGGCAGATGGAACTACCAGCAAAGTAACAAGAGTGGCGAACAGCACACCAAATGCCAGCGAAACTGCCATAGGTACCAGGAATTGCGCCTGTACACTCTTGTTTAACATCAAAGGTGATAAACCCACAAAGGTGGTCATGGATGTCAGCAGTATTGGCCGGCATCGGGATACCGCGGCATGGATTACCGCTTCATTGATGGAATCACCAACTGAGCGTCTGAAGTTAATACTATGCACCAGTACCAGGCTGGAGTTCACAACCACACCGGAGGCAGCGATAAAACCCAACACAGACATCATCGCGAGTCCCGTTACAAATCCCAGGTTCTTCATGATGAGATGCCCCCAGATAGCACCGACGAAGGCAAAGGGAATCACGCTCATAATAATGAGAGGTTGAAAATAGGACCTGAGGGGAACGGCCAATAATGCAAAGATGATAAAGAGCGCCATTGCAAATAGAGGTACAAGGCTTGCGACAGCTTCCGCCTGATCGGCCTGCTGGCCTTCAAGACGATAGGTTACGCGGGGGAAAGGAAGCATCAGTTCCTGGATAGCACCCCTGCTTAAATCCGCTATCACTGCATTGGCTGTAATCTGGGTTCGGTCAACATCTGCTACAACGTTAACGACTCGTCTTCGGTCCACACGGCGAATCGATGAGAATCCTCGACCCAGCTCAGCGTTGGCGACAGTCGCGAAGGGTACTTCAGAGCCACTTGGTGTGCGTATGCGCATGGTATCCAGTGAGCCGAGGGTTTTGCGTTCTTCTTCGGTGTAGCGAACCATGACGCGAACATCGTCCCGTCCCCGTTGAATACGTTGTGCCTCTTCACCATAAAAGGCTTGTCTGACCTGCCGTCCAAGGCCGGCAAGCGTGAGGCCAAGGGATTCACCAGACGGAAGGATGGACAATTTCAATTCCTGTTTACCTGATCTGAAGGAGTCTGTTATATCAACGACTCCCGGGTATTCAGCCAGCTTGAATCGGAGTTTTTCCGCGACGATTCGCAGTTCATCAACATTGTCTCCCTCAAGTTGAATATCGATGTCGTTTCCAGAAGAGAACAGTGATGTAGCAAATTTCAGCTCAACGGCATCGGTGATAGGGCCATGCATCTCCCGCCAAATATCAGCAACCTCCTGGGTTCTCAGGTCTCTCGTTTGGCTGGGTGTTAGCTGCAGTGTGACTTCCCCAAGATGACCGTTGCCGGTAATGCCACCTGAGCCACCTGGGACTCCAGGTGGACCAACACCACCACTGGGCTGATCACCCATAGCCGCCATAATGTGGGTCGCCGGTGGAGCATCAGCGTACTCAGCATTCAGCTGCACTTTCACCCTGCTAGCGGANTCTTCAAGCGCCTTGACTGCCTTGTTAGTAACAACAGCACTGGTGCCAAGAGGCATAGTGAGTTTGGCAACAACCTGATCCGATGCAAGGGGTGGAAAAAATGAGAATGGCAGACGCCCGCTGGCTACTATGCCAATAGCTGACAACAGCGCCACGAAGGCGCAGGCCAGAGTCACATATCTTGCCTGCAGGCAGGCAATTGCCGCCCTGCGAAAGGGAACATTAATCAAGTGCTCAAGTCCACTAGCAAACCCGCCCTGAAACCTGAGTATTCGCTCCGCAACCGGAGCAAAAAACCCTGCGAAATGGGCGGCAAACAAGAACGAAGTAACGCCTATGGCCAGAGCAATATAGGAGCGGGCATCCCAGGCAAATCCAAACATCAGAATTGCAACGATGGGCACCAGCATCAGGCCGACCTCACCGGATGGGCTTTTCGCTCGACTGTGACCGAGATGAGCTGGCAACACCATTTGTGATTCAATCAACGAGAAAGCAAGACAACACATGACGGTAGTAGCAATGACTGCCTGGACCTGGCCCATAAAACCTACACCAAATAGCAGAGGCATAAAGGCTGCAACTGTGGTCAGTACACCAAAGGTAACAGGGATAGTAACCCGCTGGGTCCCTTCAATCGCCCCAGCCAGTTGGCTGATACCTTCCTGATGCCGCGCATGCACACTCTCACCAACGACAATGGCATCATCCACCAAGATACCCAGGACCAGAATAAATCCAAAAAGGGAAATCGCGTCTATGGAATTGCCAATCACCTTGGTCAATAAAAGCGCTCCCATGAAAGCCACCGGCACACCTACGCTTACCCAGAAGGCAATCCGCGGACGCAGGAACAGGGCCAGCAAAATCAGCACCATCAGGAAGCCCTGTCTTCCGCTGTTCATCAGCGTATCCAGCCGATCCCTCAACATGGTCGAACCATCGTTCCAGATAGTAAGCTCAACACCTTCCGGCAGCCTTGGTCCAACGTCCTTGATGTATTGCTTTACGGTTCCACTGATGTGCTGCAAATCCTGCTCACCCATCCGGGCAACTCTGATGAGCGCAGCCTTCTTACCGTTAAACCTTAGAACCTGATCAGTTTCCGCAAAGCCATCGACAACCGTTGCGACATCTTTTAGGTAGAGCCTCGTACCATCTGGCCTGGTCATGACTACCAGATCTTCAAATTCATGTCCCCAGTAGGCCTGGCCAATGGTCCGTAGCAGTATTTCCCCAGCACCAGTTTTTATTGAGCCGCCGGGCAGGTCCAGGCTGCCGCTTCTGACTGCCCGGGCCACCTGATCAAAGGTGAGCCCATTTCGGCGCAATGAAATTTCAGATACTTCAATGGAGATTTCATAGGGCCGTGTATTAGCGACCGAAGATTGTGTAACCCCTGGTAACTGCGTAATGTCGTCCCGTACCTGAAACGCGATCTCTTTTAGGGTCCGTTCGTCTTCGGGCCCCGTGATGGCGAGATCAAGAACATTATAGACAGGGGTTATCAAGTTGGTGATGGGCTTCTCAGTTTCTTCCGGGAAGGTATCAATCGAATCAACACGATTCTTAACCTCATCCAGGGCTTTCATTTCATCCGCATCCTCGAACAGCTCTACGACTACGCTACATAGACCTTCATTGGCATTGGAGGTGATGTGCTTAACGCCTTCAGTCCCTTCCAATTCCTCCTCAATACGGACACAGACGCCCTCTTCGACTTCTTCCGGTGCAGCCCCAAGGTAGGGTACCGCAATGGTGATTGCCGGTATCTCAATATCGGGAAATGCCTTCATGGGTATCTGCGGTACGGAAACAAGCCCACCAAGCACAATGACACCCATCAGCAGATTCGCCGCTACATGATTTTCGGCGAACCAGGCTATTATCGGTTTCATGAAGCGGCAACCCCCGGCTGGCTGACAGGTTGTACAACCATACCCTGGACGGCATTATTCAGCGTCGACAGACAAACGGTCTCACCGCTGGCAAAACCACCTCGGATATACACTTTTTCATCTATGATGCGCAGTATGTCGACTTCCCGGAAGACGAGCCTGTTCTCGCCATCAATGATATAAACCTGGTTGTTTGCCTGTAATGCCGAACGCGGCACGATATAGACACTATCGACCTGGTTACCAAGAATCTCCGCCTCAACAAACAATCCCACGGCAAGCGGTGGACGGTCATCCTTCTGTTCATAGGGTGCTTCAACCTGTGCGATGACATTGATCATTCGTGTTTGTGGATCGAGTTCACCCTCGGTCCTGACAATGATGCCTTCCCAGACATGTTCTTTCCCCGCGAATTTCGCCCGCAGGGTTACTTTAGGCTTCAATGCATTGTCGTCGGCGACCCCGGCAAGTGGAAGTTTCAGATAGGCCAGCTCTTCATCATGAACTGGCAGACGCACCTCAGCAAAGTCGGTAGAATACAGACTGGCTATTGAGGCACCGCGATTAACAAACTGACCGACATCAACCCTCTCTGAGCGCACTCGCCCATCATAAGGTGCCTTCACCTTTGTCCGCGCCAGATCTCTGCGCGCACGTGACAGTCTGGCTTTAGCTTCACGAATAGAAGCCTGGGCAAAATAAAAACGATTGAGGGCATCATCGCGCAGGGATTCACTGGTTGACTGCTTCCTGGCAAGATTCTGCTGGCGCTCATATGCCCTTTTTGCATTGGTAAACTCGCTCTGAGCAGAAGCCAGGGCCGCCCTCGCCTGCTCCAGGGCTACCTCGTAATCTAAGGGATCAATTTCCAGCAGCATGTCGCCTTTGCTGAAAAAACCGCCTGAAACCATTGCCGGTGATATGCCAGTCACGCGGCCGGACACTTCCGGGATGAGGTCACTCTCAGTCCGGGGAAGAACCGTTCCATGCGTGATGGTCGTCATCTGCACTGCCCTTGCCGAAGCCTCCCAGGTTCTGACAAGGGGTACGGACGAGGGGGCTGCCTGTGGCTCCATCTTTGGACCGGTTGAAACAATGACAGCCGCAAGGCCAAACCCAGCTATTACGATAACGATAGGCAATAAAAACCGTTTAATCATGTTGCTTCCCTAAATCTGCCTGTTCAAGTCCTGCAATACAAAAGTCCACAAGACGTTCTATCCCCCTGGAGAAGGATTCTGGTGTTGAATCAATTCCCATTGGAGATTGAATTCGAAGAATCTGGATCATTGACCCGATCATGAAGTGAAAGCGCCAGTGTAAGTCCGTCCTGTCCACATGTGGCAAGACCTTCATCAGCGCTTCCTGGAATCTTCCTGCTACTTCCAGGAACTCCTCTTCAAGTATTGGTTTTGAAATTGACTCGGGTTCACCGTGCAGGCGCCCCACAAGAGCCGGTATGGTGCTAATAACATCAGGGTTCTGAAATGGCAGGAAGAAGGATTCAAGAATGGACCTTACTGTCAGTGGAGACCCGCTCTTTTCTAGTTTCTCGAGTGCCTCAAGGCGAAGTTCGTTTAAGGGCTGTATTCGGCGGTGGAAAACAGCGGCCAGCAGTCCGTTCTTGGAGCCAAAATGATAGTGCGTCGCAGCCAGGTTTACTTCCGCTTTAGCCGCAATGGCGCGTAGGGATGTGGCCGCAAATCCATGCTCAATGAGCAATAGTTCTGCTGCATCCAGGATTTTCTCACGGGTATCAGCGGTGCCAGTTTTGGATATTGCCGGGGTACTCATTAACTTTCATTCAAACGATCGTTTGAATAGAGTATCCATTATGCTCACCAGAGTCAAGGACAATGAGTAAACACGCCGACCTACACAAATTACACGGAAAGGATGAGCAGCCTATTCCTGGAAAAGGAACAGGCTGGCCCTGAGCTCCAGAACTGACTTAAGCGATCATTTCCATCTTGGCGCGCATGATCTCTTCAGCATCCGCTGTAATTCGAGTGATTAATTCTGCAACACTCGGAATATCGTTGATCAGCCCGGTTATCATTCCGGCGGTCCAGATACCGCCCTCAAGATCGCCTTTGCTCATCGCATCACGGCCACGGACGCCGGCTACCAGTTCCTGAATATCAGCAAATTCGGCACCCTCTGCCTCTTTCGCAGCCACTTGCTCAGCAATCGAATTCTTGAACACACGGGACGTATTGCGGAAAGTCCGATTAATCAAGGTGGTATCCAGCTCAGAAGATGAGACCAGTTTATCCTTGATATTCTGGTGCAGTGGTGCCTCCTTGGTAGCCATGAAGCGTGTCCCCATGTTGATGCCTTCTGCACCCAGCATGAGCGCTGCCGCCAGACCGCGACCATCACCAAAACCACCCGAGGCAATCATCGGGATTTTCACCATGTTGGCAGCTGCCGGGATCAGTATCAGCCCGGGAATATCATCTTCACCAGGATGTCCTGCACATTCGAAGCCATCAATACTGATGGCATCCACGCCAACCTTTTCAGCCTTGAGGGCATGGCGTACGGATGTACATTTGTGAATAACCTTTACACCACCTGCCTTAAAGGTTTCCATGTAGGGTTCCGGGCTTCGCCCTGCGGTTTCAACTACTTTTATGCCGCTACCGACTATCGCCTCGGCGTATTCATCATAGGGTACCGGGTTGATCGTGGGTAAGATCGTCAGGTTGACGCCAAAGGGCTGATCCGTCATTCCTCTTGTACGTTCAACCTCCTTGACCAGACCTTCCGGCGTGTTTTGTGTCAGGGCGGTGAGGAAAGCCAGCGCACCCGCCTCCGCACAGGGTGCAATGAGTTCTGCTATGCCGATACCCATCATACCCCCACAGACAACGGGTTGTTTAAAACCGAATTCTTCAGTGAAGCGAGTTTTTAGCATCTGTTTACTCCTTGTAAATAGGTTTCAGAAAGTCTTGATAGTTGTCCAGGGAACCGCAGGAATATACCACCATTCGACCATGAATAAACGCACGCTAAACTTGCAAGCGATTTCTATCGCATATCAGCGTGACATCAGCCAACCCAGACGCGGGCATTCCGGAACATTCGCATCCAGGGACTGTCTTCATTCCAGCCATCCGGGTGCCATGAATTTTGAACCGTCCGGTACACTCTCTCCGGATGGGGCATCATGGCAGTAAAGCGGCCATCAACGCTGGTCACTGCGGTTATTCCCGCGGGGGAACCATTCGGATTCATGGGGAAGGAATTCGTGTCATTGAGGTAGTTGTCGACAAATCGCATGGAGACCAGACCAGCTTGAAGCAGAGAATCCGCACCTGCCTCATTGATTTCTGCCCTCCCTTCACCATGAGAGACGACAATTGGCATGTGGGAGCCAGCCATGTCCGAGAAAAACAAGGAGCTGGATTCCTGAACCTGTACAAGTACCTGACGCGCTTCGAACTGTTCTGATCGATTGGTAACAAAGCGCGGCCACTTATGGGCACCCGGGATAATCTCCTTCAAGGCTGAAAACATCTGGCAACCATTACATATGCCAAGGCCGAAGGTGTCCTGGCGTGCAAAAAAGTCAGTAAATATCTGCCGTGCCTGCTCATGGAACAGGATGGACTTGGCCCAGCCTTCACCTGCACCCAGGACATCGCCGAAGGAAAATCCTCCGCATGCTGCCAGACCCTTGAAACCAGCCAGGTCAGCTCCACCTGATAATATTTCGCTCATATGCAGGTCTACCGCGGAGAATCCCCCACGCGTAAACGCTGCGGCCATTTCCATCTGCCCATTGACACCCTGCTCACGCAAAATCGCGACCCTCGGCCTGACGCCGGTTGCTATCATCGGTGCAGCTATATCCTCATCCAGGTCAAAAGTCAGTTTTACGGACATCCCCGGGTCATCATCATCGGCTAGAAGCGCATACTCCTCGTTTGCACAGGTAGGGTTATCGCGGAGTTTTTGTATATGATAGCTGACCTCAGACCAGCGTTCCTGCAGGCTGCTCCTGCTACTCTTGAACAGCTGGGAGTTCCCTTGACTGATATGGATCGACTGCCTCTTCGTCGGTGTGGCTACCTTGTGGCAATGCAGCCCCGCAGCAAGAATCTCACTGGTCACGTCATCAAGCTCTGAATGTGCAACCTGGATGATGGCACCACACTCTTCGTTGAACAGGAACGCGACAGGGTCTTCCCGGTCCGGGACCTTGATATCGATGCCCACCCTGGCGGTAAATGACATTTCCACAAGGCTGGAAATCAAGCCTCCATCGGAACGGTCATGGTAGGCCAGAATTCTGGCGCGAAATTCATCTCGCTGCATCAATGCAAAGAAACTGCTAAGGAGGGTTGCGTCTTCAACATCCGGAGTCTCTTCCCCCAGTTCCCCAAAACACTGGGTGAGAATTGAACCACCAAGGCGTTGCTTCCCCCGCGCCAGATCAATCAGCAACAAGGTTGAATCCTCTTCTGCCAACTGTGGTGTCAGTGTCTGGCGAACATCCAGCGCCGGCGCAAAAGCTGAGATGATGAGAGACAAGGGTGATGTGACACATTTCTCCTGATCTGATTCCTGCCACCTCGTCTGCATTGACATGGAGTCCTTGCCCACGGGAATGCAGATTCCCAACTCGGGACAAAGGTCCAGCCCCAGGGCTGCGACTGTCTCAAAGAGATTGGCCTGTTCACCGGGGTGATCAACCGCAGACATCCAGTTGGCAGACAGCTTAATGTCCTGAATCCTGTCGATTCTTGCTGCCGCAATATTGGTCACGGCTTCAGCTACAGCCATTCTCCCCGCTGCAGGCCCGCTAAGTAGTGCCGCCGGGGTGCGCTCACCCATGGCCATTGCTTCACCGGCATTACTGCTGAAACTATTGGTTGTTACGGCCACATCCGATACTGGCACCTGCCAGGGACCTATCATCTGATCCCTGGATACCAGGCCACCAACAGTCCTGTCGCCGATGGTGACCAGAAAGTTTTTATTCGCTACGGCCGGGTGTCCCAGTACTCGATCGATAGCGTCCGCAAGGTCAATACCTGTACTAAAGGGTTGCGTGCTGGCACACAGGGTTTCCGCATCCTTGTGCATGCGTGGCGCCTTGCCAAATAGTACTGACATGGGCAGGTCAATGGGATCTGACTCGAGCAGGCTGTCACTCACCCGTAAATGATCATCACCGACCGCATGTCCAACAACTGCATAGGGGCATCTTTCTCGCTCACAAATAGCTGCAAATCTTTGCAGCTGACTCTCGGCAACCGCAAGCACATACCGCTCCTGGGCCTCATTGCACCATATCTCGAGCGGTGACATACCCGGCTCATCATTAGGTACTTTACGTATTTCAAAATCCCCACCAACGCCACCATCCTTAACCAACTCAGGTAAAGCATTGGAAAGCCCGCCGGCACCCACATCATGTATAAACTGAATTGGATTACCAGAACCCAGCTGCCAGCACTGATCAATAACTTCCTGGCAACGGTGTTCGATTTCCGCATTGCCACGCTGCACGCTGGCAAAGTCGAGGTCCGCATCACTGGCTCCGGCGGCCATTGATGATGCAGCACCACCTCCCAAACCGATCAGCATGGCAGGACCGCCTAACACTATAAGTGAGGCGCCCTCCTCAATATTCTTTTGTTCTATATGTTCAGCCCTGATATTGCCCATGCCACCGGCTATCATGATGGGCTTGTGGTACCCACGGACCTGTCCGTCAAATTCTGCTTCAAAGGTTCTGAAGTAGCCGCAAATGTTGGGCCGGCCAAATTCATTGTTAAACGACGCACCACCTATCGGCGCCTTGATCATGATCTCCAGGGCCGAGGAAATTCTTCCCGGCTTTCCGTAGGGAACCTCCCAGCACTCATCCAGTTCCGGGATATTGAGGTTGGATACGCTGTACCCCGTCAGGCCGACCTTCGGTTTTGAGCCTCTGCCAACGGCGCCCTCATCCCTTATTTCACCACCGGAACCTGTGGCTGCACCAGGAAATGGCGCTATGGCCGTTGGATGATTATGGGTCTCAACCTTCATCAGTATGTGTATCGCCTCTTGGCTATACCCATACTCGCGGGTTTCAGGATCAGGGTAGAACCTTTCCCCCACTGCTCCCTCGATGACGGAGGCATTGTCTTCATAGGCACTGAGCACACCCTCACCGTTGGTTGCCGCATAGGTGTTTCGAATCATCTCCATCAGACTATGAGACTTGTCGACACCATCGAGGGTCCAGGTCGCGCCAAAGGTCTTGTGCCGGCAGTGTTCAGAATTAGCCTGGGCAAACATCATCAGTTCGACGTCGGTTGGGTCGCGCCCAAGTTCAGCAAATGCCTCGGCAAGGTATTCAATTTCATCATCTGCGAGCGCCATTCCCAGCTCAAGGTTCGCACACGCAATCGCGCCGCCTCCCTCCTCAAGCACCGGGACAGTTTTCAGCGCCGCCGGTGATGCTGTCTTGAACAGAAGCGACGCCTCATCGGCACTGCCCAGAACCGTCTCCGTCATCCGGTCATGAATTGCCTCGTCAATCACCTGAATAATCTCCGGGGATGCCTCACCCGGGTGACTAAATAGAAATGCGATACCCCGCTCTATTCTATTGATTTCATCAAGACCACAGATGTGTGCAATATCCGTCGCCTTTGAGCTCCAGGGGGATATGGTGCCAGGCCTTGGAGTCACCAACCGGAACAGTCCTGCATCACCGTCCATATCATGCAGTGCCTGCTCAGGCTTTGGCCCATAGGTAAGAATCTTATTCAGCACCAACCGTGTCCGGTCACTGAGATCTACTTCAGTATCAACGAAATGAAAGTAGCGGCTGGCAACCAGTTCAAGACCCGGTACTTTCGTATCGAGTTCACTCATGAGCTTGCGAACCCGAAATTCGGAAAGTCCAGCACCGCCCTTCAACTGCAGCAGATTTTTTTGTGCCACTATCTTTTCTCCCGGAAGAAACTGGTCATCATTTCTGCACACGCCTCCTGGCAGACCCCATCGGTAATCTCGAGGTGGTGATTCAGCGCCTCGTTCTGCAGCAGGTCGTGAGTCGACACTACTGAGCCTGCCCTTGGCTCTCTAGCACCAAAATAGAGACTCGAAACCCTTGCATGAACCAACGCGCCTGCACACATCATGCAGGGCTCAATAGTGACGTACAGTTCAGTACCAGGTAGACGGTAGTTTCCCAAGCTGGAGGCGGCATCCCGAAGGGCAACAATTTCCGCATGGGCTGTCGGATCACTGTCGGATATCATTCTGTTAAGGCCGCGACCAACGATCTCCCCATCTTTCACCAGCACAGCCCCAACGGGGACTTCACCTTCTTTTGCCGCCTGCTGAGCGAGGGTAATCGCCTGCTGCATCCAGTACTCTCGTGTTACTCCCATTCAATAGTTTCACTTTTACAAACCCTTATGTAGCAAGGGTTTGCGAGGGGCAAAACTGACTTTACAAGTAGTTTACAAGTTTTCTGTTTCATCTCTGCCTGTAATCAGTTCGTAAATACCTAAGATTTTCCGTAGTTTCGCATTGGTGGGACTTGTAAACAATACAAGTGCTTTTTGCCTGCAAAGCCTGCCGATAGGTTGATCCTAGGTCGCTCCCTACTCCCAAACAACCCCTCTGCAGGAACCCATCGGGGGGTACCATATACATAAACTGGTGTAATGGAGCACTGGCTCACCACAGGAAATGAACGAACCTTCCTCATAGCGATTAATATGTTTCAATTGATAGTGAAACGCCTCTGCAAGATAGTCAGTAATAAAACCATAATTATCTGTTAGGAAATCGGAGCTATTTTTTGGCATTTCCCAACCTGGCATATACATGCAAAAACGATCCATTATGGCTAGGTCGAATTCTTTGGGAAGTGGCTGAAATAGGTCGTACTCGGTGGAGTTAACTACCTGTTTTACGCCCAAGTCTAAATTGTCAATGAAGGTCATGCTCGCATCAGCAAAAACCTCCGCTCCTCTTGAGAATCGGCCATTAGCCATGAAGTCTTTCATGATCTGAAACTTCGATGGTCACCAAATCACCGCTTTTTAACCAGGGCTTCATTGCGTCTCTTGAGGATACAACAATTAGGAATAGGTTTTGTCCCTTGCCTTAGAGAGAGATCTCGAACAAATCAGCGTCTTAAAATTTATCGTTATTGCATTTATCGCACAATAGGTCTTCAGGGTGCAACGCGACGTCTCCAGAAGCTAACCAAATGTTGCCAGTCGCTCAAAAAACCAAAACGTTGCTAATATACCGACGGCATAACCGCCTAATCGCTGAGAGGGGGGGGTCGTCAGATCAAACTTACCGGCGCTGGTTTTATGAACACTCCAAGCGAGTAGGACCAATACCAGGATAAACAATAATTGCCCGACTTCGACCCCAAGGTTAAATGCAAACAAAGCCATTAGTATATCGTTGGTCGGCAGACCGATCTCTTCTAGCACACTCGCAAACCCGAATCCATGTAATAGCCCAAAAACAGAACTAACCGTGACCGGGTAACGCCAACTCAACGAGCCTTGATTCTGTCGGGCGAGCTCCGCGGCGACGAAGATGATGCTGAGCGCGATCAACGCTTCTGTTGGCTCTATCTCCGGAGTGACAACGCCCAGCGCTGCTAGCCCCAGAGTTACGGAATGAGCAATAGTAAAACCTGTAACCGCCAACAGAATTCGTTTGAAGGTGAAAGCTAGCCAGACAACACATAAAAGAAATAGCAAATGATCGTAGCCGCCCAGAATATGTTCAACACCCAGTTTCCCGTACTCCGATAACAAACTGTTGTCATTGATCGAAGATGGAATCTCGATCACCGTCACACCTGGACCAGCGTGCAAAAATTCGGATCGAAAGCCGCTTCGCTCAATACGGACGATACTCGACAAAGAAGGATTGGTCCGTGGAAAATACAAACTTATCTGTAGTGAAACATCTCGATCCATGCACTCGTAGAGACGTTTGCCCCGAAGCCCCGTCGTCGCAGACAGTGTCTTTTTTTCATCGCAGGACCCCTCCAGATAAATCGCTGGCAAATTCGTGGGCTGGACGGTGGACGGTATCCGCCAGGCGAGTTCGTATTCGGCATCGGAAATTTGGTTGACCTCAAGATAAACCGGCCTGCCATCATGACCACTAGCTCCGCTAACTTGAAAAATTAATAGAAAAGCAATGAAGATAAGCGTCATGTGGACATTTAGCGTTTGAAAACGGCCTCAAATTCCGGACTCAACCTAACCTCAAAGCCACCGATCAGCTCATCGATAGCCTTCTGTTTACTTTCAACTTCACGGAGCCGTTGAAGTTCGTTGGCCAATTGATCACGGACCTCTTGCAAAGGAGGAATCCTTGCCGCCTCGGCACGGGTTAAGAGCACCAAATGCTTCCCAAACTCCGAACGAATTGGTCCTTGCCAACGCGTCTTGTGCGGCTGGAGCCTAAAGATAGTTTGCGCCATCGCCTCTCCAAAATGACTCGCGATCTCTTCCTGAGTACGTTCGACATAATTGAGCTGATAGGGGAACCTGTCTCCATAGTTTGGTGCTTGATCAAATCGAACCCTATTTTCACTCAATATCCCGAGTGTTTCCTGCGCGAGTTGATCAACGACGTTACCGTGACGCTCCGCGCTAAAAAACACATGAGTAAAGGTAACCGTAGCGGGCAATTTGTAGTCTTCACGATGCTCTTCGTAGTAAGCCTGAAGTTCGCTGATTGTCAGTGATGTGAGAGCTGTCGTTGTGCCCTCCGCGAGAAACTCCATCTTCTGCACCATGCGACGCTTGATGACGTAGTCATCCTTGGCCATGCCATACGCCATCGCTTGGCGATACAAAGCCTCTTCCTGAATGTATTGGCGAATGATGTTGGCAAGCCCATCAGAAGAGAGGCTATCTAGCTTCTCACCTGATTTGTTCGTGAAAGACTGAGTACGGAACTGAATGAATTGCATAAGCGAGTCGCGATCGACGTTTATCACCCGGCTATTAGTTTTATCTTCAGGGTTCAACCAAACATACGAAAAATAAAGTACTGATCCCAGGATCAGAAAATAAGTGATGGGCTCTCGCGATATCGAGCGAACCCACTTTTTTACCGTCAAGGCGTGTACCAGATCGGTGAGGTGTAAGCGCGATCCTGAATTGATTCCGGTGCACCTTTCGGAATTTTCAGGTTAAAGTATGCAGCATCGATGGTTGTCCAGCGCGGCCTAGGTATTTCTAAGACCCGCACATAGTAAAAGGCTCTGACATTCGCATTGAAATCAGGGTCTTGCCAAACCGCAGCGAGCTGAGTTGCACCTATACTGTTATCGAAAGTCGCCGTTTCCGCGTCAACCGTGTTTCCAATTAATTCTAATTTGCCAGTTTCAGGATTGTGCTTGCGATGCTTCGACCATGCAATATCGTAAACTTTTTCATGTGAGTTGCCTTTTTCATCAAGCCAGCCCTTTATAATTTGAATACGATCTAGGTTCGCACCGTCCGGATCTTTAACGGCTACGACAATGAAATCTGGCGCCTCGTT
>PBRQ01000002.1 GCA_002725995.1 Gammaproteobacteria bacterium | reverse complement strand
CGCAAGTCGCTTCCTTGACGACAGTGGCAACGAGCTGAACAGCGTCGGTTCTGACATAGAAGTCATCAGCTCCACCAAATATTGGGCAGGTCAGTATGACATCTTCCACTTCAACACCGAACTCGACAATCCCAATGGTGTCAAATCAGTTGTTATCTCTGAAAAGACTGATAGTGGGTGGTTAGATCTCGCTTCAAAATCAGCCGATGAAATTTACGGTACTGGCGACACCCTTCCCGCCAGCATTAGCTGGGGCTACGGATCACTAGAGAGCAGTATTGGCAGGGCCTCAATCTTTGGAAACAATGAGCTGAGAATTCAGTCCTTCTATGAAGATGCCAACGGAACAACTCATGTCAGCAACTCTTATTACGATAAGAACACGGTAGAAAATTTCATAAATTACGCTCACGACGTCAATTCAAGTGATTCTTTCGTTGCACAGTCTCTCAGTGGCGGTGTCTTTAACAACGACTTCTCCTACGACGCCACCAAGCAAGAGTCAGTCAATATCGCTGTTGATATGAAGGTCACTGGTGCTGCTGGCAGTGTTATTGACGTCACCAAAGGCCTCTTCCAGGTCACTGCCGCTGGCATGAACCAAAACCCTGACACAGAAGAAACTCCCAAGGTCTTTGTCAGCGAAAGTGGTTCGAAAAACCTGATCACCTTCCAAGGCGACCTCAATTACGACGGCAGGGTTTCAATGAAAGACCTCGCCTATCTCAATGCTGGTGCCGCAAGGCAACAAACCACGACTGAGAACACAACAGGGGACGACCTCGATAGCAACGGGGTTGTTGATGCCAGCGTTGCCCATGATGTTGATGCTGATTTCAACGGCAAGATTGATCTAGAAGATCTAGCCATTCTTGATCGTGATTGGGGTGAAACACTCCATAGCAGCCTTCATCAAGGAGATGAAGTTTTCACGGGTTCTGGCGATCTCTCCTGGCAGGCTCTCGATAATCAAGGTGGTGCAACATGGGATAACGATGCCTTTAAAGATCAACATTCCATCGAAGCCTCTAGCGATCACATCGGCTCGCTGGAATCACCTACTACAACTGATGTAATCGGGGCTGATGGCAATAAAACAGCTAACGATGAAGACACGCAAGGTGGTTTCTTCCAAGACTCTCTACCGGCTTAACATTGACAGATAAGCAGCCCACATCAGGTTTTTGGTCATCCGATCCAATCGATGACAACCTTCAAGCTGCTGATACATCATTCGCGACTCCAGAGCTTCCCTACAACTACCTAACAGGGGAGAATGAGCTTAATTCTTCCTCGGTTGACTTTGATAGCAACAATATCCAAGCATCACAAGACTTAAATAGCAGCGATTCTGTTGTCTTAAAGCATCAGGATCTTGATATTTCTGTGCAGGCATTAGCAGGTGAAGTTCCAGGTCTCACCGCCAACGATTCAAACGGGAAAACTCCCTGGGATGCTCAATTAATACTCAATGGCAAAACCAATGAAGAGCCTTACTATGATTCCACTAATACTGATCTAGGCAGCCTCAACAGCTCACAGTTAAACGCTATAGATGATCAATCGTCAAGCCCAGCAAAATCCAATCAAGCTGATCAACCAGAACCATCATCTGACGAGCTTTCCGGCTTATTCATTAGCAGCGAACCCCAGGCCTTACCGCTAGTTTCCAACAATCTTTCTCCTCTTCTAGGGGAGGATTTTGCTAACGACCCATTATTGGTCTACAAGAACTCCAAGGTTTACAATAACGAGCTGGAAGATGTTGATATTTCTGCTGACAATCAGCTTGAATCTAGCAAGGACATTTTAAATGAGGTTTCTTCACGGCCAGGGCCTAGCGTTGATGACGAGACTTTCAGCAAAAATGCCTTAAAAGCCTACAAAGATGCTGGCATCCTGGGCAATCAGAAGCAACAGATTGAACTGCCAGAAGGNGTCGAGATCCTGGAGCTAAGTTCAGATGCCGACACCNTCAGCCTCACAGAAACAAACTCAGCATCAATAATAGATTTTGGTTCTGGCCATGATCAGGCAATCGTTTCGTCTAAAGGGCTCAATCCTGATGTAGAGCCCTATTTCAATCTCGAATCACTGATCTGGAATCCACTCACAGAAGCAGGAACTCCTCGACTCCAAGACAACGGCACCCCCCTAACTGTTCCCTTTGAAGTAACAAATTGGCTAGAAGATCAAACAACAATTCTGCCTCTAGACAACTACCCACCAGAAGTAGATGAAAATAGTGAGCAGCCTTGGCAGCTCGCCTCCTTCGCTCTCCCTGGAGAAGCTCCCTCTCCTCTACCAGACTGGTTGAAGCTGGTAAATCTTGAACCCACGCCTCAATTGGTAGGGGAAGGCCGCGTCGTTATCAGTCAGACATTTAAAACCGATGCTGATGACCCTCAAAAACACTGGCTAGAGATCCATGTTCACGATGGTCGCTCCGATGGCAAGGGCTTGATAGGGCTCGAGCTCAATCTCGACTGGCGAGCCTCTGCTCTGGAATTAATTACAGAAGAGCTGACCGTTGATCAAGTTTTTAATTACGAGCATCTGCCCCTTTTCCAAAACATTGGCAAGCCAAGCACTCTCGAACCCGAGTCGAATTCACAACCAACGAGGGAAGCCCTGCTTGGGATTGGTGCCGCCGCGCTTCCCAATGGTGGGCAAGGCAAACCTCTGGGCTATCTAAATAGCGACGAACCACAAACCCTCTTTGCCCGTCTGGCCTTCAAGAGTGAGAATCCATCTCAGAATCCAGATTTACAGCTAGATGCCACCCTTATTCCAGCAGCAGACGGGATTTCTTTAGAGAAAGACGAACTGCTGATCATTGATCAGCGCAGCCCAAACCTCTGGGTGCTGCAAGCTAGCCCTGATCAACCACAGGTTGGGAGCCATGCTTTCACCCTCAGTAAAGGGGAAGGAGACAACGCCAAGATTCGCCATCTCGCCGTCGCGGTAAGAGAAGTTAATGACCCACCTGTACCCATACCAGCCGATGAGCTTGCCGCTGAAGCTTTAAGACCAGAGGTGCTACAAGACGCACCTTTAAGCCACGATCTGCGCCGTCTATTTCGCGACCAAGACGATGAAAATCTTCAGTACTCATTAGTCAGTGCGCCTAGCTGGCTAGAGGTTGATCCTCAAACCGGTCTGCTCAGCGGCAGGCCAGCTAATGCTGATGTGGGAGTTTTCAACATCATGGTGATGGTCAATGACGGCCGTGGTGGAGAAGCCCAACAAACACTTGTTGTTGAAGTCGAGAACGTCAATGACTCTCCCCAAGTAGGCGTTGCGATTGCACCACCAAATCTCCTCCAGGGCCAAAGCTTCACCTATCGACTACCTGAAGGAACCTTCAACGACCCTGACCTAGCCGTAGATCCTGATGAACAGTTGCACTACGAGATGGTTGCAGCAGCAGGGGAACAAATCGTTCCTACTTGGATCCAAATCGATCGTGACAGCGGCACTCTCTCAGGGACAGCAGGTGCTGCCGATGTAGGGACCAACAAATTGGTGGTGCGTGCCATTGATGCTGCTGGGCTCTATGCCGATCAAACCGTGATGCTCATGGTTGAGAACGTTAACGATGCGCCCTACAGAACCTCATCCCTGGCCGACTTTTTGAAGCTTCAACAGCCCACAGCCGTTGGTGAATCACCTCCTAGTGAAGATGATCCCAATGCTCTATTTACCGGGCTCGAGCGCACCTTTGACCTCAATCCTTGGTTCAACGATCCGGACATGGGAATAGTCCCAGAAGAGACTCTGTCTCTCCGCGTTGAACTCGACCCTGGCACAGGTCAAATTATTGATCTTGCCGATCAAAATCAAACCTCAGATTCTTCCACTGAATGGCTGCAGTGGGATGCAGAAAAAGGCGTGCTCATAATCAAGCCAGGGCTCAACGAAATCGGCGAACACATTCTCAGAGTGCGCGCTACTGACGTCGGGGGCCTATCCGCATCAGCCATTGTTCCTCTGCTTGTGCGGCACCGTAATAGTGCACCAATCTTGCAAATTACAAGCCCTGAAGAACTCCTCGCCAACCTACGCGGCGAAGGAATTGATGCGGCGAAGGCTCTCACCACCGCAAGTAATTCCGAGCAACCAGATCAACTAATAGGCCTACAAATCACCCTGTCAGAAGAAAGCAGCACAAAGATTGAACTACCTCTTGGTCTATTCAGTGATCCTGATCTAAGCATCGATCCAGCTGAGCTGCTCAGCCTTGAATTAAAAGGAGCTACAGAACTTTTTGGGCAATCTGACGCAGACGCGAACATTCAGACGGCCTTTCAATTTGATCCCAACAACCTAACAATCCAAGGCAACACACATGGCCTAGGGCTAGCCGTAACTGGAGGCCTATGCCAATGGGAAGCAACTCTTACAGCAACTGATACAGCCGGTGAATCCACGAGCTTTGATCTTGTATTCAACCTGCAACGAAAAGCCAACGAGCCTCAACTCATTGCTGAGAGCGATTCCGCCAGCTTGAACGAAGGCTCAAAAATGCCGCTAAAAGATCTTGTTCAACTGGCCGTAACGCCACGGGATGGCGAACGTGTCCATTTGATCCTCCAGAGGAAAGACTCCAACCAGCAATCTTTAGAGCTGATTGATTCTCAAGGCACGATTCAGACGGTTCAATCGACATCCAACTCTAATACTGGACAACGCTGGGAAATCAGTGGTGTCGCTAATGAAATTACAGCGAAATTAAGTGAATTGCAATTCAGAGTTCCCAACAATTCTCATGCTATTGGCAACTTCACTCTCGACCTCATTGCACAAACAGAACTAGGCGAGACTGGAATCATCTCAGAGGCTGTAAACCAACTTTTGAATTTCAGCCTCGAACCCATAGCCAATCAACCACTCTGGCAGCAGGAGGCATTAACAGAAGGCCCTAAAGATCCATTCTCATTAACAGCCATTGGCAGCCTTCTGACAGCAAAAAGCCCAGACCCGAGGGAAGTTCTGAGCTACCAGATAACACTTCCGGACGACAGGTCTGATCTTGTAATTACTGATTCAAAAGGGAAAACCCTAGGAGAGAAGGAAGGAAACAAACTTATACTTAGTCTCGCCGAATGGGGCTCTGCAGTACTACGAAGCGACACCGCATCTAGCCAGGCGGCAGAACTAGTTATGCAGGCCATCAGCACGGAATCAAGCAATGGCCTTCAGGCATTCTCAAATCCGCAAGTTCTGAACTGGCAGCCAAGCCCTCTGCTCCAACAAGCCCCTGAATTAATCATTCAACCGCCTGCAGGAGTTCAGCGCTCTGGAGAAGACAGCCTTCTCAACCTAAACCTGGATCTACCAGAAGGCACCAGCAGCCTGCAATTGCAACTTGTTCTTCCCGAAGGAAGTCTGATCAGCATCGACAACGTTCCAAACAGCAGTTCAGAGATAACAACGAGCCAATCAGATTCCAATCAGAAGCAGCATTTTCTGATCACTCTCGATGAGAAGGAGCAGCCCTTACCTACAAATCTCCAACTGCAAGTTCGTAGCGCAGAAAGCTTTAGGGGTGCCTTTGCAGGTGACCTAACTGTGATCGCATCCGCCCGTGCCGAGATTGACAACGGAGCTAGCGATAACTGGTCTACTGAACTGGCCAAAGGCCTCGCTAGCAGCGTAGAAAACATTGAATTTGGCTGGGATGTTGCCCAAGTTGCTCGTACTCCTGAGTTCTCCACTAATCCTTCGCGCGAAGCTCTCAATCTTCATTTCGATCCAACCAATGGCGCCCTCAAGATCCCCGTTCGACGTGGATCAAGTAGCAGTGGAATGCGTAATCCCGCAGAGACACTCACCCTTTCCGTGCGCAACATCCCTGCTGGCTATGCCCTAGCAGAAAAGATAGGTGAGAGCTATAAGGCCGTTGGCGCAACAGATGCCTTCGGCACGATGACGCTGTTCACATTGCCTCCCTTATCTGAAAGCACCACAGACAGCACCCTGAATGAATTCCAACCACTCAATGGTGGCAATCTCTTCTTAGTAGCAATAGACAAGGAACCTCTCGATCTCAGTAGCGCTGCACTAAGTCTCGCCCTCACCGCCCGAATCAGTGATCAACCCGGCGGTGATTCACGCTCAACGCCATTACAGCAAACCCTCAACCTCAGCAATATTTCTGGAGACATTCCAAAACTAAATGCTTCCCAGAAACTGATTGACCCGATTATTCTCGACTTAGCGGGCAAAGGTTTACCTCTTACCTCTCTAAGTGGTGATGGCTCTGATGTCAGCTTTGCCATGATGCCGGAGGCCAGCGCCGTTCCAACCTCCTGGCTAACAACCGAGGCCAATAAAAGTGGCGCGCTTAATGCAGCTTTTCTTGTTCTCAATGACGCCAGCAATGATCAATCTGACGGCAATGTCAAGATCAGCAGCATCAAAGAGTTGCTATCGGAATACTTCCAAAGTAAAAGCCGCGAACGTAGTTTCCTCAGCGGCAGCTCTGCTCTCGCCAGCTTAAACAACAACAACGACAAATTGCTTGATGCTAGTGATACTGCCTGGAGTCAACTACAACTTTGGTTCGACGATGGCGATGCAATCAGCCAGCCCAATGAACTTCGCAAGCTTGGAGATTTCCTCAGTTCTATCAATCTTGGCAGCTTGGAGACACTTGCCGCTCAACCAAGCTGGGCAGCCGAGAACGCAGTACTCAGAAAACTAAGTGGATCAAGTATCAGCGATCCAAGCTCGCTTTACAACCTCTACGACGTTGGCTTGCGTATCGCACCTTCCGGTGCAGCTCCACTGGACCTGCAGCTAAAGGGTGAGGAAATCATATCTGGGGTAAAAACCTCAGTCATGCGAGTGCAGCTAAAGGAAAGTGGAGATCCCGCGCCACTAAAACTGGTTAGTAAAGACAGCAACGGCTGGGCAGAGAGTGGACTTGATGCTCTGACATTGATCCGATTGGCCGGCCTACCAAAAGACATCGTTCCAACTCTTGGGGTGCGTGATTCTCGTGGTGACTGGTTATTCACCTGGGCGGATCTAGCCGCGAATGGCGGCCAACTTGAGCTCATCCCAGATCCGCACTGGAGTGGCAATGCCAACCTGCAAGTACTAATGAGTCAGCTACAGGCTGACGGTTCGCTAATCAGCTCTGCGCTCACAAGCCTGGCACTTGATGTAACGAGCGAAGCAGATCAACCATTACTTCAACTCAGCAACGTCATCGTCAATGAAGACAAGCCAGTAGCTCTAAGCCAATTACTGCAGAAAGCAGAGCTGATGGATAAAGATGGCTCAGAGAGCCTCCATTTCGAATTAAGTGAACTGCCTACAGGAATAAAATTACAAAGCTCGGTTAACGGCCAAAAGCCGACAAATATTCAATCAATTAATGGAGTCTATCGCTTTAGCCCTACTGAGATTGATAAGTTAACGCTTGTACCTCCAAAGGATTTTTCAGGCAATCTTGAATTCCAATGGCAGGCCATTGCAACTGAAGCCTCAAATGGTGACACGGCTATTAGTAGCCAAAAAGCACTGATCACCATTCGTGCGATCGCTGATTCCCCAGACCAAATTATTGCCAAAGCAGACCCAAGCCCCCTGCGAGAGGGAGGCAGCCTCGCCCTAGGAAGTCTCTTTGATCAAGCCGACGCCACAACTGGTCTAAAAGATACCGACGGCTCAGAACAATTGCGGCTCGAGTTTGTGATCCCGGAAGGGCTGGTCATCAAACAACCAAGTAACAGCAATTGGCTACCTATTAGCTCTTCAACAACAGGGAAGCAAAAGGTCGTGGTAATTAAAGCCTCTGACTTACCAAATTTGCATCTGGCTGACAAGGGGATGGGGCCAATCGAGAACTTGAGTTTCTCGATCACACGCATCAGCCGAGAAATTAGCAATGGCAACATTGCTCGTAGTAGCACTGTTGAACTCAACCTTCCTTTTGCACGAAATGCTCGCAAGGCAAGCATCACCCTGCTCGAACAACCAGAAATAAAAGAAGATTCCAATGGCGTGGCCTTGGTTGACCTAATCAAGGCCAATGCAGCACATGCCAGCGACACACTCAGTTATCAGATATCAGGCCTTTCAAAGGGCCTCAAGCTATTAGATCCAAACAAATCAGTTCACACATTTAATGAACAGGCGCCAGAGCTAACTATCACATCGATTGATGGTTGGCGTTTGCAAACAGACGCACATCTAGCCGGCAATTTTGGCTTTAACCTCAAAGTTATTAGCCATCCACCTGGCGCAGGGAATACAGCAACTACTTCGATAAGTAGAAGTAGTTTCAACGTAACTCCTGTAGCTGATCAGCCCACATTAGCTATTTCAAACAGCCTGGCCTCTCCCCTCAGCATCGAAAGCAATGGCTGGCTAAAGCTCGATACAAAACTAACCCCTAAATTAACATCTAACGACCAAGACGGATCAGAGCGACTCAGCCTAATCATTGGATCGATAGATGCCAATGACAAACAAGTTGACT
>PBRQ01000022.1 GCA_002725995.1 Gammaproteobacteria bacterium | reverse complement strand
TAAAGTCCACGACATAACCCAGCAGTGCCCTGTCAACCAGATTCCCAAGGGCGCCCCCCAGAATGAACGCCAGGGCAAGAGCCAGAAGTTTTTCCTGCCGGTATACTCGATACAGCCAGCCTGCCACGAACGCGCTGACGACTATCGAGATGGTAACCAGCAGCCACCTTTGCCAGCCACCGGCATCACTTAAAAAACTAAATGCTGCGCCCTCATTGTGGACGACGGTAAACTTGAATATCGGCAAAATCTCAATGGATTGACAATAACCAGGTTGACAGAGGGGTAGGATTGAACTCATATACTGCTTGGAGGCTTGATCGAGTAAGAGCAGCACAAAACTGAGCGCAAAGTAGAGCATTACTTGTCCTTGAACTTATCCTTGAAAAGCTCCCTGGCGCTTTCGATATCATTTGAAATCGCCGACTTGAGCTGATCAATTCCATCAAACTTCATTTCCTCCCGGACCTTATGTCTGAATATCACCTTGACGAACCTGCCATAAATATCCTGGTTAAAATCAAGGATGTGAACTTCAAGGATCGGCTTTAGCATTTCCTCTTCAAAGGTCGGTCTTACGCCCACATTCGCAACCCCTATGTAGTCAGCGTCCAGCCCTTGAACTTCAACGGCATACACTCCCTCAATCGGGGCACGATACCGGTGGAGGTGAATGTTGGCAGTTGGGATGCCAATCGTCCTGCCTACCTGACGGCCATATACCACCTTCCCTGTTATGGCATAGGGATGTCCCAACATTTCTTCTGCCGTCGCAAAATCACCTTGAAACAGGCATTCCCTGATATGTGTGCTGCTGACCCGTATGCTCTCATAGGTCATGGTATAGAGGTTAGTCACGGGAAACCCGTGCTGTTCCCCAATAGACTGCAGCAATTCAAAACCACCACTTCTATCATACCCAAACTGAAAATCATCACCAACAAACAATGCACGCACCTTAATGTCATTTGTTAGAAGATCCATAAATTGCTGCGCAGAAATTGATCTCGTCTCCTCGTTAAACCTCAAGCAGAAAACAAGATCGATGCCACAGGCTTCAAGCAGCTCAACTTTCTCGCGGAATCGGGTTAAGCGTGCAGGTGCCAGGTGCGCACTAAAGAACTCCTTTGGCTGCGGCTCAAAGCAGATCAACATGGAGGGCACGCCAAGTTCACTTGCCTTGTCTTTGACCTGTTTCAGAATGGCCTGATGACCCGTATGCACACCATCAAAGTTGCCAATGGTCACGACACAGCCTCGGTGGCCTTCCTTCAGGTTTGTTGGTCCACGAATGATCTCCATCGTCACCTGTAATAAACAGAAAGTGAATGAAAGCCTTGTTTATAAAAGCTTTGTTAGTAAAAACGCTGTTAACGAACAGACTCTTTAGGTCTGTACCCGACTAATAGCAATGAGGCCCCATAGGTTACAGCGCCTGTGGCGCATATCAATAGCATCATGCCGAATCGATGCCAAAAGCCGAGACCAAACCAGGTCATTTCCGCTGGAGATACAAGATACAAGACAGCCAGCATACAGAGGTTGGCAAAGACAACGCGGGCTAAAAACACTCCCCACCCCGGGTTCAGGGTGACGACCCTTGTCTGCACCAGCCCGTAGAACAGCAGGCCTGCGTTAATGAATGCTGACAGGGATGTAGCCAGAGCCAGACCAGCATGTTTGAAGTGCCAGACAAGCATCAGGTTCAAAACCATATTGGCAACCAGCGCTACTACGCCATATCTTACGGGCGTACTGGTGTCCTGCCTGGAGAAGAAACCAGGTGCCAGCACCTTCACCAGCATATGCCCCAGCAGGCCTACTGCATAAGCCATCAGGCTCAAGGCCGCCATGGATACATCGCGCTCGGTCATCTCGCCCTGGTAAAACAGGGTGGCGATCAGTGGTTTTGCTAAAAATATCAATGCCACCGATGCTGGAACACCCAGCAGAAAGACCAATCGCATCGCCCAGTTCAGCGTTTCCGAAAATTCCTCCGCAGACTCATTCGCGTGCTCCCGAGACAGACTCGGAAGAATGACCGTTGCAATGGTAATGCCAAACAATGCCAGCGGGAGCTCAAGCAGTCGATCAGAGTAATAGAGCCACGAAAGACTGCCGGTTTCGAGAAAAGAGGCGAGGACCGTGTCCAATAGCAGATTGATCTGGCCAACCGAAACCCCAAATAGGGCTGGTAGCATCAGGGTCAGTATCTGCTTGACCCCCTCATCCCTGAACTTTACTTTTGGCCTGGGTAGCAACTGCTCCGATGCCAGAAATGGCAACTGGAAGGTCAGCTGTGCCACTCCAGCAATGAGCACACCCCAGGCCAATGCCATGACGGGCACATCAAGATAGGGGCGCAGGTAAACCGCACACAGGATCAGCGACAAATTCAGCAAAACGGGCGTAAATGCTGGCGCAGCAAAGCGGCCAAATGTATTTAGAATTGCGCCGGAAAATGCTGTCATGGATATCAGCAGCAGATAGGGGAAGGTGACCCGCAACATCTCCGTTGCCAGCGCCAGCTTGCCTACGGAATCGTGATAGACGAAACCGGCGGCGAACACACTGATGATAAACTCCGCCCCAACAACACCAACAAGCGTTATCAGCACCAGGTTAACCCCCAGGGTGCCACTGACATTGTCGACCAGTTCTTTTACGTCTTCACGCGAGCGCTTCTCTTTATATTCTGACAAAACCGGCACGAAGGCCTGGGAAAATGCTCCCTCAGCAAACAGGCGCCGAAACAGATTTGGGATTCTAAAGGCAAGAAAAAATACATCGGCACCAGCACCAGCACCAAAGAAATAGGCGATAACCATATCCCTGACGAGGCCAAATACCCGCGAGACCAGTGTCATCAAGGACACAATGCCGCTTGATTTCAACAGCCGCCGCTGATCTTTCACTACTTTTTCTTCAGTGCTATTTTCAGTGTCACTCATAAGCTGAATCTGATCTTACTCGTTCCGCTGCCATTGCCAAAAGTGCATGGTTTGCAGGTACTAATTAGTTTGACAATGACATAGTGAATCGGCATAGTACCGCGTCTCATTTTCCCGGACCAATTTAGGATTCTATACAGGTGGCAAATACATCACAGGCAAGAAAGCGCGCTAGACAATCAGAAACCCGTCGTCGGCAGAACTCAAGTCAACGTTCTGCTATGCGTACTGCGTTAAAAAAGGCTATTGCTGCAGTAGAGTCCGGTGATTATGAGGCTGCCACGTCAGCCTACAATGTAGCTTCACCCATTCTCGATAGTGCTGCCAGCCACGGCATCATTCATAAAAACAAGGCCGCTCGCCACAAGTCTCGGCTGAATGCAAAGATCAAGACACTAAAAGCCTAGCTCAGGATCAAATTATCCCGGTGGATGAGCTCTTCATCACCGATATAGCCAAGGATACTCTCAATCTCACGACTGGCCCTGCCAATGATTCGCGAAGTTTCCGATTGGCTGTAGTTGACCAGCCCCCTGGCGATCTCAATACCCTCTTCGCTGACACATGATACGATCTCGCCGCGGGTAAATTCGCCTTCTGATCGCCGCACACCAACGGGTAACAGGCTTTTCCCCCTGCTGCTTAGCACCTCAACCGCACCCTGATCCAGGAACAATTTACCCTTCACTGGCAACGTCGCGAGCCATTGCTTCCGCGACACCAGGACTGCCTTGTCTGCTGTTAGCAGGGTGCCTGATACTGTGCCTCCTGCGATTCCCTGAAGCACGCTTGTCTCTCTCCCGGAAACAATAACCGTATTCGCGCCACTTCTTGCGGCAATTCTGGCGGCGGCAATTTTAGTCTTCATACCACCCAGACCAAGGGTATTACTGTCTCCGGCCATAGCATCAAGGCGTCTATCACTGGCTTTCGCTGATCGAACCAGCTCAGCATCCTTGTCGATTCCCGGATCGCTCGAAAAAAGACCCTGCTGGTCCGTCAGCAAAACCAGTGTATTGGCTTCGATGAGATTGGCGACCAGGGCAGCGAGGGTGTCGTTGTCACCAAAACGAATCTCGTCGGTAACGACCGTGTCGTTCTCGTTGATGACGGGTATAACCCCCAGATCCAGAAGGTTTCGTAGGGTGCTCCTGGCATTGATGTATCGTTCACGAGAGCGCAGATCATCATGGGTGAGCAGAACCTGGGCCGTTCGCATCTGGTGGCGCTGAAAGCTGGATTCATACAGTTGTATCAAGCCCATTTGTCCAACAGCCGCAGTTGCCTGCAGAAGATGGAGTGACCTTGGGCGCTCCTTGAAACCGAGGCGAAGCATGCCTTCTGCCACGGCGCCAGAGGACACGATCACTATTCGGGCTCCATCGCGGCTGGCCCTCGCGAGGTCATCCACCCAGTTGTTAACGAGCGTGACTGCCAGACCCTGGCCGTTATCGGTCAGAAGTGAGCTACCTATCTTAACTACCCAGGTGGTCCCTGGCGCAAAAACTGGCTGAGTCGTCATGGTTCGTAATGGATCACTAAATTATTCTCGTCTTCATCATCATCGCCAGGCGGATTCTGCTGTCGCGAAGCATGGCGTCTGGCTCTCCTTCGCAGCCCATCCTCGTGAACCTCATCACGAATCTTCCGTTCCTCATCCACGCTCTTCAACGAATCGTCGACCTGCTGCTCTTCAAGTGCCTTCAGGTATTGCGCGATCGCAGCTGTGAGGGCGCTAGTCCCTTCTCCGGAAACAGCCGATATAGGGAAAAATGATGTCTTTTGGTTCTTGGTGGGATTCTGAGCCCACACTTCGCTGGATTTAATCTGTTCTGTAATGTCCTGCACCATCCCTGCTACATCTTCCTGGGGTACCAAGTCAGTTTTAGTCAACACAACCCAGCGATCCTTCTCGGATATTCCTGCACTATAATTTTTCAGCTCCCTTTCGATAGTCAGGAAGTTGTCAACCGGATTGCTGCCATCCACGGGGGCAATATCCAGCAAATGCAACAACACGCGGGTGCGTGACAGATGTTTGAGAAATTGTACACCAAGGCCCGCACCTTCAGCTGCACCTTCAATGAGACCCGGGATATCTGCAATGACAAAACTCTGATGATCGCCCAGCCTGACCACACCCAGGTTAGGCACGAGTGTGGTGAATGGGTAATCAGCCACTTTAGGCCGTGCCGCTGAGACGGCCCGGATCAACGTCGATTTTCCGGCATTTGGCAGACCCAACAGACCGACATCAGCTATTAACTTCAGCTCAAGCCGCAGGCTTTTCCCTTCACCTGGCTCACCTGATGTCGTCTGCCTCGGCGCCCGGTTTGTGCTTGATTTGAAGCGCACATTGCCCAGCCCATTGCGGCCGCCGCTGGCTATCAGCAGCGTCTCATCGGCCTTGCTGACATCACCGAGATAGTCTTCGTTTTCATCGTCAAAAATGCTCGTGCCAAGGGGCACCCTTATGTACAAATCTTCCCCTTTAGCACCCGTCTGATCCTTGCCTCTTCCTGACTCACCACTACCTGCCCTATACCTTGGCTGAAAGCGAAAATCGACCAGCGTATTCAGAGCAGCATCCGCGACAAAATAGATACTGCCGCCAGCACCACCATCGCCACCATCAGGCCCCCCGCGCTCGATATATTTCTCCCGCCGGAAGCTCAGGCAGCCATTGCCACCTTTCCCTGCCTCTACCCTGATACTGGCTTCGTCGACGAATTTCATGATTGCTTCTTATTTACCTGCGTTCAATTTTACTCAAAAAAAAGCCCTGTCGATGACAGGGCTCTTCTTTTTCATGCTCTTTTTCAGGCCTGCGCGACTACATTGACATATTTTCGCTGCTTTGGCCCTTTTACCTGGAATTCAACCACGCCACCAGACTTTGCAAACAGGGTGTGATCTTTACCACAACCCACATTAACGCCCGGGTGAAATTTTGTGCCGCGCTGGCGAACCAGGATATTCCCTGCTTCCACCGCCTGGCCGCCATACATCTTTATACCCAGCCGCTTGGATTCTGAATCGCGACCATTGCGCGTACTACCACCTGCTTTCTTATGCGCCATTTCTAACCCCCGGAAATCTCTTTGATTTTGACTTCAGTGAACCACTGGCGATGACCCGCCTGCCTGCGATAATGCTTGCGACGTTTCATCTTGATAATACTGACCTTGTCCCCGCGACCATGACTGACAACTTCTGCGGTCACCTTGCCGCCCTCGACAAAGGGTGATCCAATCTTGATATCGCTTCCTTCACCGACCATCATGACATCGTTAAAGTCGACGGTTTCTCCCTCTGCAACCTCTAGTTTTTCCAGCTTCAGAACTTCACCTGGCTCAACTCGGTGCTGTTTGCCACCACTCTTAATTACAGCGTACATTTTGCTTCTCTTTAATTTCCAAAAGGCTCTCTATCAAAGCTCTTCATTGGGAACTGGCCCACAACCGCGGTATATTCGATAGACTGTGACCGGACAGGTCGTTAAGGCCCAATTTCAGGACGCGCAATCTTAAGCGATGAACCTGCTTCAAGCAAGCGGCAATTCCAGATTTAGTCTTGACAGACAAAGGAGCCACACCTAGCATTCAAACTCTCTTCGCCCTATGGGGCGTATGTTGCGAGCCAAAATGATGTATCCCTTCTACGACGCAGTTGCTGAAGACTTCGCTGCAGTGGATCAGCTGGTGAAAGAAAACCTCTCCTCCAATGTACCGTTGGTCGAGGAAATATCCGCATACCTAATGGAAGCCGGGGGCAAGCGCCTGCGGCCGCTTCTGGTCCTGTTGTGCGCGAAAGCCTGTGGTTACAGCGGCAAGGATCACATCAAACTGGCTGCTATTATCGAATTTCTGCATACAGCGATGCTGCTTCACGACGATGTAGTAGATGACTCCAGCCTCAGGCGCGGTCGGGCCACCGTTAACGCCACGTGGGGGAACAATGCCAGCATCCTGGTGGGCGATTTTCTTCATTCCAGGGCTTTTGAGATGCTGGTGGAAATAGGGGACATCCGAGTCATGGAAATACTCTCCCACGCGACTAATACCATCGCCGAGGGTGAAGTTCAGCAACTTGGCTATGTTCGCAACCCGGATACACCCGAAGACACCTATAGCGAGGTTATTTTCAGAAAGACCGCCATGCTGTTCCAGGCTGCATCTCATTCCGGAACTGCGCTGGCAGGTGCAGATGAAAATATTGAGGATGCGCTTCGTGATTTTGGCCTGCACCTGGGAATGGCCTTTCAACTGGTTGATGATCTGCTCGACTACAAGGGCAGCACGGAGGATCTGGGTAAGAATGTTGGTGATGACCTGGCCGAAGGCAAGGTTACGCTGCCGCTCATCATCGCAATACGAAACGGGGACGATCAACAGAGAGCCTATATCAAGAATGCGATCCTGTCTGGAGGCATAGACAATCTTGATGAAATCATCGACACAGTTCAGTCGACCGGTGGGTTACAATACACAGAGGACTACGCTCACCGGGAGCGAGACAAAGCACGGCAGTGTCTGGACAAGATTGATCAGTCCGCCTACAGAGACTCCATGAGCGATATGCTCAACTTTGTGATCAGCAGAAGTAATTAACCAGTCCTGCTCAGATTTTAGTATCGAGCGGGTTAGTTCCTTCAAAAGTGATTACTATTGCAGGACAAAGGTTTAAGAGTTTTGTAAATTTGGTTCCGAATATGCAGTTTCCGAACAGGAACTAACTAATCAAGCGTCGGGGTGTAGCTCAGCCTGGTAGAGCACCGTCTTCGGGAGGCGGGGGTCGTGAGTTCAAATCTCGCCATCCCGACCAGTTTGGCGCCAATTCAGTGGATCTTAGTCATGCGGCGGGCCAAAGAAATTGCTACTGCTGCAGTGATGCTTTCGCCTTCAATTCGGCTTTCGCGGAAAAATCGCTTAGCATCGTATTTGCTACCTCCTTTGATCCACCGCTTGCTACAAATTTCTCGAATACTTCCCATGCCAGTTCATCGAAGTCATGTCGCAAATAGACCTTCACCAAAGTTAAATTCGAATCGGGATAGGTTGGAAAGTGTTCTATATTCTTCTTGTACAGAGATGCTGAGTATTCGCGATCACCGATATTGTAAGAAGCATTCGCCATGTTTTGAACTGTTTCTGGACGCTCAAACAACAAATCGGGCGCAAAAGACTCCATCTCTCTGATTATCTGACGCACCTTGTCTCGGTTACCCATTCGTTCAAACATGATCAACTCATATTCAAAAGTTCGATAAAAGCCAGCGGGCTCCATGGTTCGAGTCTCAGCAATCACAATTTGAGCCTGGTCAAATTTCTTCATTGTTATCAACGCCAGGATCATTGCGAGGCCAACAACCGTATCGGTTGGCCCAATAGTGTAGTAGCTTCTAGCCAGGTACTCAGCTCTCGCGGGTTCTAAAAGCTTAAAGAATCCGATGGTGGATCTGATAATTTCACGATACCTGGGATGCTCAACAGGACTGTGGAAAGCCATTTCCTCGCTCAGATCACTTTTACCAATACCGCGTTCCAAGTTAAACAGATCGATTGACCAGAGCGTATTCATGGTTAGGTAAGATGATAGAAGTAGGGCCGCAGCCCCTGTAAGAATTCGCTTATTCTTCTTACCTAGAAGCCAGTATCCAACCTGCTCTGGTTTAATGTACTCAAGGCGAAGTAGTATTCCCAGCAAGATAGTGACACAACATAGGGGTCCAATAAGCGTCAGGGGAAAGCTAAACATTGAATTGACTGCAAGTCCGCCAATAAGTATCAATATCAAATACTTGAGAAAAGTATCACCGCTATGCATACCCACTAGATATTTATATCCAAGCGCCAACATAATTGCGACACAGCCCAATGCCAGCAGGGCGCCGACGATACCGAGTTCACTCGCTATTTGCAGAAGGTCATTGTGCGCACTCAAGAAGCCAAATGATTTGCTATTACTATACATTTGATAGGCGTATTCAAACCCGCCCAGCCCGACGCCTAGAACAGGTTGATCCATGATAATCTCGTAAGTTGCTCGCCATAGCGCAAATCGTGAATATTCCTTATCACTACCTAAGCTATTGGAAACTGTAACAATATCCGACAGTTGGCCGGCAGCGCTTTCCCATGCAGGTTTGTAACCCGATGAATCCGCGTTCACCAAAAAGAGAAATATGAATAGGCTGACCAAGATTGGCTTCCACCCAACTTTTTCCAAGCCCAGGGCTTGCCCTGAACGCAACACTGACACAAGAATAAATAGGCTCAATGCGATTAGCTGTGCACTCATTGCAACCCAGGCTGCTCTGGTCTGCGTATGAAAGATATAGGCGAGCACTAGAGCAATACTTGTGCACAGTGCAAATTGATAGTTACCTCGCGCGCCGGTTCTAGACAAAAAGAAGATGCCCAGAAGCCAGGTGGCGACGACCACCTGAGCAGCTATGTTCTTATTTGCAAATGTCGAAGCTGGCGCACTGACCTGGGGAACGATCTCTATTTGAAAAAAGTGTTGCAGCAAACCAAAGGTGGCCAGCAGTACGCAGCCAAAATAAAGATAACCAAGCAATGTAATGAGGTGGGATCTTGATCTGACCTGAAGTACTAAGAATCCGAGTAGAGCCGCCCCATATAGATTCATCAGATATACAATCGTATAGTCTCGATTCCAACTCCACAGGATACTGAGTGTTGCCCAGACGATAAAAAGTACCAAACCAATCAGCAGCGGATGTTTACAATAGATCAAATCAGTAACGTTGCGACTTCTAGCAAAATAAAGCAGCAAGAGAGCTGCTAGTATCTGGACGGCCCTGGCCTTAACAAACTTATGTGAGTATATGCCGGCTTCCCACCCCTCTTGAAGTGGTATCAAGACAATTGTCGTCGGAGCCACGACAATCATCAATATGAAAATGAATCCTACAGCTCTGGCTATGGTCAAAGACAACTTGGTGTCCCACTACTATTCTGACGACGCAGTATATCGACTTTGCCAGGGCATCGGCAGCCTCTATTGTGAGCGATGCTCACTAAAAAAGACAAATGCGCTGGTTGGCTTATTGAGATTGAGGAACTCGCAACGGCCTGGTAGTGGCTATAGTCTCTCACAACCTGGCTATTTCCCCTTCTGATCCACCACTCGCTATAAACTTCTCAAGTACACTTTCGGCGACTGGCCTATGACCGCGCCACAGGTATACCTTCATTACCGCTTCACTTGAAGCGAAATGTGTTGGATGCCACATAATATTGTTTCTAAATAGCGCTATGGCCTTTTGGTCATCCCCAGCGTTATGAGTTGCTTTCACCATGTTATCTAGTGTTCCCGTATGCTTGGACAATATGTTGAGAGGCGAAGCTTCCATCTCTTCTATGAGCGCAAGAACCTTAGCCTTATCACCCATGCGTTCATACAGCATCAATTCATATTCATAAGACCGGAAATAGCCGGCTGGCCCCTTGGTCTCATCTCAGTGATAACGGTTTTGGATATAGAACGCAACGGGCTCGAAGCCCCTTCACTTCACAAGGAATTG
Organism: Gammaproteobacteria bacterium; assembly: GCA_002725995.1. Classification (GTDB taxonomy): domain Bacteria; phylum Pseudomonadota; class Gammaproteobacteria; order Pseudomonadales; family Azotimanducaceae. Next base: position 95,413 of record PBRQ01000022.1, on the reverse strand, counting down.
GCTTTGTGGACCTAACGTAATTGTAGTGTCGTGATGTAGGGCGAAGTCGCCTTTTCACGGAAATGAACTAGCTACATTGCAGGAACCCTGGAAGTATCATCAAAGGCCTCGTGATAAAACGTGGAGAAGACCTGGCAGCAACTTCCCTCGACCGGAAAAGCCCCCGCTCTAACCCCGAGTTCATTGAGCTAGATAAATCTCAGGCTATAACTTGCTGCTGACCAGCATTGAGCCGCTCACGGGCCGCCGCGTAATCAATACTGGAAATCCAGTTGGCGGGCTTATTTCCTTCCTTCCGGAGTCGGTTTTCGGTCATGTATTCCGGATTGAACGGCACCAGATGCCCTATCATTTCGCTTTGCTCGCAGCACACTTCATCTGGCATGGGTACAAAGATTTTCATAAAACTAAATTTCTCCTCAAAGATAGTGCCCAGTTAACCCGTAAATGAGCAATCCAGTGGTGAAGGAAAATGAAAGTTCATTGAACAACTGTGGAGAACCTATGAATCAGGTAAAATGGATGGAATTTAAGCAGTTTTAGATCGTAACTCGTGTTATTAGGGATGCTTGAAGAAAGATGAGAAGATTAGGGAAACACTTCGCATTCACGTTGTCGTAACATATTCCCTCATGAGCAGCAGGAGCTTGCATGGCCAAAACAATCGCTATTGTTGAAGATGACCCTGATCAGCGGAGCAACTATGTCGATGCTATTACCAGAAAAGGGTATGAAGTCATTGCCTATAGCAGCCGCAGTGAGGCCCTTGAAGGGTTTGACCATGGCCTCCCCGACCTCGCTATTCTGGACATTATTCTTGGTGATGAGGTCGATGCGGGTTTTGAACTCTGCCGGGACCTGTTGTCCAGGTCCCCTACCATGCCGGTTATTTTCCTAACCGAACGAATCGCAGAGATTGATAAGATTAGCGGATTGCGCCTTGGTGCATGGGACTATCTGCCAAAGCCCATTTCCCTCGATTATCTTTCCGAAAAAATCAGTTCCCTGCTGCGAATAAATGAAGCGAGAATACAATCAAACACCGGACCCAACACGGCAAAAATAGTGGGCGATATGTCCATCGACCAGGACGCGTTACTCGTATCCTGGAAGGAACAACCGATCAACCTTTCAGGCACTGAATTCCGTATGCTTGCTAAGCTGGTACGCGTCCCGGGGCATGCCGTGTCCTACGACACGCTCATGAATGCAACCATGCAGAGCCTGGTGACCAATAACACGATCAATACTCATATGCGTAATATCCGCAAGAAGTTTGAGAGTATCGACCCTGATTTCAACAGCATCAAAAGTGAATACGGGTTCGGTTATCGCTGGTCGGTAAAATAAACCCCAAAGAGTGATTCTCAATGGCACCGCCTATTATCATCGGACCGCGACTCGGTACCAAACTACTGATACTGATGAGTTTCGCCCTGGTTGTGATTCCCTGGTTCAGCTACCTTTATCTAAACGAGATGGAAGACTTTCTCGTTGATAGCCAGGCAGGCGCACAAATACTAACTGCGGAAGGGATCTCCACACTTCTCAACGGCCGTTCTGACCTTTTTAATGAGTTACCACTTTCACCGGAGGGCTACGAGCAACTCTACGCGCACCCCCTGACGACACCCATTAACATTGACGGGAAAAATAATGATTGGGAAGACGTCCTGGACTACAACGTTGGTTTCGGCAACCTCGATGAGCAAGAGAAATCCAGTGATGACGTGAATCAGTTCTACCTGGTCCTGGGGGAGCACAATGATCAGGTTTATGCGCTGGTGCAGGTGAAGGACAACAGCCTCGTATTCAGGGACAGGAACATATTGCGCCTAGACCTATCTGACCATGTACGGGTTACCTTCACAGGCCAACAGGGACAAATCCGTAAACTAGTCATTACAACGACTGAACCAGGCGTCACAACCGCCTATTTTATTGATGATGGCTGGCGCTACGCCATACAGGGTGAGCCAGAAAATCGAGTCCCTGGTTTTATGACGAAAACCGATGAGGGCTACTCCATAGAGTTCAGAATTCCCCTGGAGCTGCTCGGGTCAACCAGCCATTTCGGTCTTGCCGTCGTCGATGTCGACAATGAAGAAAGCAGGGCTATCGAATCGATTACCGGCACTCTGCCTTCAACCGGGCGCGAGGCCTTTGGACTGGTTCTGCTGAAGTCGCCGGAGGTACTTCGCATTGTGGAGGGTCTTGGGTATTCAGGCGCAAATATCCAGGTGATTGATGCCCAGCGCAGGGTCCGTGCCGAGGTCGGCAGCTACCAGTCAACCAAAATCCAGACGGAAATAGTTGAAGAGAAAGGCTGGACGGATACCTGGTACCGGCTCCTCAGCGTGCTCATGAACCCGCTCTACAACGTCGTTGATCTAAGCCTCAGGGCAGACAGCGATATTCTTGAAGATAAGGTCATCGCCGACTCGCTGGCGGGTACCCCGAGCTACCAGAGGCTGTATACCGAAGAGGAGGGCGAGGTAATTACCGCTGCCCACCCGATCATTGATGACAACGAAGTAATCGGAACCGTTGTCCTTAAGCAGAACACAAATCGTATTCTTCAATTGCGGCGGGATGCACTGCAGCGGATCGTCAATTTTTCGGTCATGTCCTTGTTTATATTCGTCGCCCTGATCCTGGCTTTTTCACTGCGCCTGGCGAGCCGGATACGAAGGCTCGGCGCTGAAGCGACAAATGCAATCGATATCTATGGGCGCCTGCAGACCAATCAACTGAAGGCAGAGACAGACTCTGGTGATGAGATTGGTGACCTAGCCAGGAGCATCTCTGCGATGCTGGCCCGCCTGCACCAGCACAACCAGTTTCTTGAAAATATGCCCCTCACCCTGCGACATGAAATCAATAACCCGCTAAATACCCTTTCAACATCACTCGAGAACCTTGAGATAGAGAACACCGATCTGGCTAAAAAGAAATACGTCGAAAGTGCCAAGCGGGCCGTGCTCAGAATTGGCATGATCGTCCAGAACCTGGCCGATGCTGCCAACCTGGAGGACGCCTTAGAAGCAGAGGAATTTGAGGTGATTGACCTCTACGAACTTGTTAAGGCCTATTTGAGCAACTGCAACGCCGCACAGGCGAACCACGATTTTGAGTATCGCGGCACCAAGAAGCCCGTAAACAGCAACGTCTCCGACTACCGTATTGAGCAGCTCCTGGACAAGTTGATAGACAATGCAGTGGACTTCTCGGCACCTTCAACCACCATTACGGTAGGCCTGACCACAGATGCCGAGAATCTCACTCTGTCCGTTACTAATCAGGGCCCCACCATTCCAGCCACCACACTAAAAAGTATGTTTGATTCGATGGTTTCCGTTCGAGAGAGCAACCCAGACAATCGCCTTCATTTTGGAATGGGCCTATATGTTGTGCGGGTAATCGCTGAACATCATGGCGGCAGCGTAAACGCAGCCAACCTGCATGACGGAAGTGGCGTCAGTATCCGCGTAACTTTGCCCCGGTACAAGCCTGCCGAAGAGCCAGTCCTGGCCGCGGGCTAGTTGTCCTCCTCCCCTCACAAAAAAGTCAAAAAAAACCCTGACACTCTTGGGGGGGGGAAGGGAAATGTCAGGGCTATGAGTACCGATTTCGGGCTAACACGAACTATTACTTAGACTATCTACTATAGATCCTAAGTATGAAGGGAGCATGGAACCTTCATGGAAAGATCGCCCCTCAAACTGCAAGTTAGTCCAGCATTTGAAGGACTATATGCGATTCCAGGGGTTGCCAGGCTAGTTTATAACAACCTTCTCTTCCGACATNACCNCATTTTCTACGNCCCATTCATCCAGCTTCCAATTAGCCTTTCTAGATGCCGTCAAAAGGAGNTGGGTCATAGTGATGTTGATATCCTGGTTAAGGACAAAGTTGATCCCTTGNCCNTTCTTGGGCTGAACGCTGAGGTGCAGATTGCCATCGCCCTTTATGNTGTAGCTCAACTTGTAAGCAAGCTGGGCACTTTGCCCGAGAGGAAACTCGTTTCCTATTTCCTTGAACTGCTGATCAAACGTGGCTTCGCCGATCGCCTTTTCCTGCTTAAATGACTGCACTGCCTGTTTCGCCACTGGTGTTGCCTGAGTGGATACGTCTGGGTCTGTTTCCTTGTGATCGCGAAGTACCTTCACCAACAACATCGCATAGCGGCGAGTAATCCAGAACCTGAACTCTCGTTTATCCAGCGAGTTGACCCTGAATAAGATTCTGTCTTCTTCAGCGACGTACACCATTTGCATCTGGCTTATTGCACCACTCATGGACAAAGTATAAACAACCTTTTACAAAACCATATCAAAATTTTTTGATATGATTTTATTGAGAGGTAGACCTTGCTACTATATCGAAACTATTTGATATAGATTTCATATGAGTGCCCAGAATACGACAAACTCGGTCGACTCCGAACTCCTGCTGGCAACCTGTAAGGCCACGGCGGAGTCTTTGCGCCTGGACATCCTTCGAGTGCTAAGCGTTGAGTCCTTCGGTGTAATGGAGCTCTGCCACATATTTAATACCGCACAACCGGGCATGAGCCACCACCTCAAAATTCTTTCCAGCTCAGGTTTGCTGCAGACCAGGCGAGAAGGAAACTCGATTTTCTACAGACGGGCCGCTGTTTCTTCTGAAAACCCGATCAATGGCTTTATATCCAGCCTGTTTCAATCCATTGACCGGGTCGTGCTTTCACCGGAAATAAGGAAAAGATGCCAGCAGATCCACCGCGAGCGGGCACAGAATTCAAAGGCTTTTTTCAAGAAAAAGGCCGCTAAGCTAAAACAGAATCAGAACCTGATTGCACAATTCTCACATTATGAGAGCTGTATCACCGACCTTCTTTCTAAAACGAGCCCATTAAACCTAAACAGGGTAATCGAGGTTGGCCCCGGAGAGAGCGATCTTATTGGCTTTCTCAGCGGTCGTTTTGATTCTCTGCTGGCCGTAGACAATTCCGATGAGATGCTCAACCGAACAAGAGACAAGGTGAGACTGCTCAACCTGAGGAATGTAGAATTTTTCTCCGGTGAACTGTCAGACCTTGAAGCATCGCATCGTGCAGATCTGGTTGTCCTCAACATGGTGCTGCATCACCTGCCTGCGCCTGGAGGGGTCTTCAAATCAGCGCACCAGATACTGGAGCCTGGGGGGCAACTGCTGATCGTCGACCTCTGCTCACACAACCAGGACTGGGCCAGGGATACCTGTGGTGACCTATGGCTGGGATTCGATCCCAACGATCTGGATCAGTGGGCAAAAGACGCGAATCTGGAAAAAGGCCAAGGTGCATACCTTGGCTTACGCAACGGATTTCAAGTGCAGATTCGCCTGTACCAACAAAAATCAAACTAAGAGAGAGTTCTTAAGAGAGTAACTATGAGTATTACAGACTATAAAGTGGCTGACATCAGCCTCGCTGACTATGGACGCAGTGAGGTCGAACTGGCGGAAGCTGAGATGCCCGCACTAATGACGCTGCGCAGCAAGTACCAGGCGGAACAGCCACTCGCCGGCGCAAAGATACTGGGTTGCATTCATATGACCATCCAGACGGCCGTGCTGATTGAAACCCTTGTCGCCCTTGGCGCGGAGGTCCGCTGGTCTTCTTGCAATATCTTTTCCACCCAGGATCATGCCGCAGCAGCTATCGCTGATCAGGGCCTACCGGTATTTGCCTGGAAGGGTGAGACGGAGGAGGAATTTTTCTGGTGTATTGAACAGACAATCCTGAAGGACGGGCAACCCTGGGACGCGAACATCATCCTCGATGATGGCGGCGACCTGACTGAGATGGTTCACGCCAAATACCCGGACATGCTGGCCAGCATTCATGGTATTACGGAGGAAACCACTACGGGCGTACATCGCCTCTACGAGATGATGGCAGCAGGCGAACTCAAGGTACCGGCAATCAATGTCAACGATTCAGTCACCAAATCTAAAAACGATAACAAGTATGGATGCCGGCACAGTCTCAACGATGCCATCAAACGCGGTACAGATATGCTGATGGCAGGTAAACGTGCACTGGTTATCGGTTACGGCGATGTGGGCAAAGGATCATCCCAGAGCCTGCGGCAGGAAGGCATGATTGTACGGGTCGTAGAAATCGACCCTATCTGTGCCATGCAGGCCTGTATGGACGGCTTCGAAGTGGTTTCACCCTACGTGGGTGGCGTCAATACGGGCAAGCTTGCGGATATTGATACGCGACTAATGAATGCAACGGACCTGATTGTTACCTGTACAGGTAACGTCAATGTCTGTGGCGAAAACCTTCTGAGGTCAGTCGCCTCCAATGCAATTGTCTGCAACATCGGACATTTTGACACTGAAATCGATACAAAATTCATGCGTGACAACTGGAAATGGGAAGAAGTTAAACCACAGGTACACAAGATTTATCGCAGCGATGATCCAAAGGACTACATTATTCTTCTTTCGGAGGGTCGTCTAGTCAACCTCGGAAATGCAACGGGTCACCCATCTCGAATAATGGATGGCTCATTTGCAAATCAGGTGCTTGCACAAATGTACCTGTTTGAGCGAGCCTGGGCAGATCACGACCAAAACCAGCGACAGGACATAACCATCGAGGTGCTGCCCAAGGCTCTGGATGAAGAAGTAGCGAGCTATATGGTGCAGGGATTTGGAGGCGTAGTGACAAAGCTCACCGACGATCAGGCCAGCTACATTAACGTCTCTACTGAAGGACCGTTTAAATCCGATACCTACAAGTACTAGCTCAAGGCACCCTATGAAGCAGGAACTGCAAGACCTCCTCGACCTCCTGGACCTGGAACAAATTGAAGTCAACATGTTCAGGGGCGTCAGCCCGGATGAAGGCTGGCAGCGGGTCTACGGTGGGCAGGTGCTGGGGCAGGCATTGGTTGCAGCCTCTCGGACAGTTGACGACGAAACCAGAAACGCACACTCATTGCATGGATACTTCCTTCGCCCCGGGGATACCACTATTCCCATTTTGTATACGGTGGATCGTATTCGCGATGGCAGGAGTTTCACCACTCGCAGGGTAATTGCGGTTCAGGGAGGGCGCGCCATATTTAGTATGTCAGCGTCATTTCAGGTTCATGAGGCAGGCCTTGAGCACCACTTTGATGCACCGGATGTTCCGGACCCGCTTGACTGTCCGAGCGAGCTAGAACTGCGCGAGAAATACGCCGCGGATATCCCGGAAGAATTGAAGCATATTCTGGGCCGGCCCCGCCCTATTGAAATGCGTTTCGTCGATCCAATTAACGAGTATAAACCAACACCCATGGAACCCGAGCAACGCGTATGGGTTAAAACTGTAGACTCCATGCCTGATGACATACGTCTCAACCAGTGCCTGCTGGCCTACGCCTCTGATATGACGCTACTTGACACAAGTTACAGAGCACACGGGGTCAGTTGGGGAAATCCAAATTTTCAGGTGGCCAGCTTGGATCACGCCATGTGGTTTCACAAACCGTTCAAGACTGACGACTGGCTTCTGTATCAGCAGGATAGTCCCTCTTCCAGTGGTGCACGGGGTTTTGCCCGCGGTACTATTTTTGATGCCCGCGGTGACCTGGTGGCCTCAGTTGCGCAGGAAGGATTGATTCGACTGCACCAGTAAGCAGCAAGCCTCCAGATAAACTCACGCACAAACATCCGGATAAATTCAGAACACAGGGGCTTGGAAGAAAGGGCAGAACCCGGTGTGCCCGCCTTGGGTAAACTGCTCCACCTGGTGAGGGCACCTTCTACCTCACCAGAAACTCACTTCATCCCAGCTACTTCATTTTTATCGCTGCATTCATTCAAGTTATCGATAATCTCTAAACCTTTTTCAGTTTTCTAACATCCTATTATCAAGTCGAACATATTCACCCCAAACAAGCAGTTAGAAAGCTTGGAGAAACATCATGATAGTAAATCGAAAATGCATTATTGCAGCAACTGCTTTTTTGCGATGACAACGATGATGATGGCAGGAGCCGTCGTTAAATCAGGCAATGTCGATGAGGCCAGTATTATGGTTGAATACAACGCTAATGACGTCAACACCGACGAGGGAAGAGCAATCGTAGAAAACAGGATCCGTCTAGCAGCATCACAGATCTGCGGCCCTACCAGATACGGTGAACTTAAATCAGTCGCGCGAATTTTGCAGAACCGTGCATGTTTCAACGAGGCAGTTGAAGGCGCGCTTCATGACCTGGACAAATTTACCGCAACGATTAAGAAAGCCAATAACGACCAAAGCGCTATCTAGTAGGTCCGGAAATTAACCTGTTCCTTTTCGGGGACCCTATCGATCCTCCAGGAAAACGGCCCACGTTCCCGCCTAGAAATGATAGGGTCACCATATAAGGTGCATGATGGGATAACTAGATCGGCTAAGCTAGACAGTTACCTGTACCCGAAGGGAACATCCTGATTTTCAAGTTCTGAATACCGGTCTCGCAGAAGATCCTGCCTAGTAGTGAGGCTAATCCAGCGCCCATCTATCATCAGCCTCGTTGGCGCACTCATCACCTCAAGCGGATCACCATCCCAGATAACAATATCCGCCACCCGGCCTTTTTCAAGTGAACCGTAATTTTCCAGCCCCCAAATTGACGCAGGATTCACAGTGATTGCTTTCATTGCCTCCTGCCAGCTCAGACCGTAGGCAACAGCAACCCCCGCTGCCTGCGTCAATGACCTTGTATCTTTGTAAAGGTCCTGGGTCATGAAGGCGACCTTCACACCTGCCCCCACCAGAAGTGCAGCATTGTCGAGGCGCGCGCCCAGACGATCAAACCTGGAGGGCAGGTTGTCGATCACATTAAGCACAACAGGTATTTCCATTTCTGCCAAGACCTGCTTCACCCTCCAGGCCTCCCTGCCACCCGCGATCACTAACCTGAGATTGAAGGTACCAAGCTCGGCAATCACGGTTTCAATATCCGCCGCACGGTCCACATGAATCACCAATGCCACATCACGCTTCAAAACCTGTACCAGCGTTTTGAGGTCATCCTCCGACTGACGAAATTTACGCGTCCTGCCACTCTCGTAGGCACGCCTGTTCTTGCCAAAGCGCTTTGCCTCCTTAAGGGAATTGACAGCCTGCATCAAAGCTGATGCCTGCGACCCTCCCGCCAAGCTTCTATCAGTTTCCCTCAAATATAGGTGTACTGCGTTACCATCGTTAGTACTGAAAGGTGTATTGTCCCCAAGCTGGATCAACGCGCTTTTCCCTGCCAGGATTTCAGACCCGGTTATCGGCAAAACCATAGCCCGGGTGATACCCTCCTGCCGTACCATGGGCACAAGGCTTGAAAAACGATTCAGTGCGAGGGCAAGTGAGAATCCCGCCCCAAGGGGCTGCCCCTTAACACGATTGTCAGAACTACCGACAAAATGTTCTACTTCGGCAAGACCAAGTTGAGTACCGGAGTCAAAAAGACCTGGCGTTACATACGCACCACCGACGTCGATTACTTCATCCACCGATTCAGCATTAATGTCCTGCACTACTTCCACTATGTAGCCATCGACAATGCGTATATCGCCATTTTCAATCATCCCCGAAACACTCATGGTGACGACCCGGCCATTTCTGATGAGATAACTATCAGCAAACAGCGGCTGTGAGAGGAGCAGTAAACTAAAGAGAAACAGTCTCATGATCACAGCCCCCTGACCCGATGGCCCAGCTCAAAATCAGTAACTGGTTTGACGTCCTTTTCGAGGTCATAAACAAGCGAGCCATCGATGTAGACTTTTTCCACCCGCGAATAAACGCTGAAGGGATTCCCATTCCAGACCACGACATCGGCCATCTTGCCCTTGGCAAGTGAGCCTGTCCTTTCTGCTATGCCAAGTGCCCTGGCCGGATTGAGCGTTATCCAGGCGAAGGCTTCGGCCTGCGAAATATCCAGCCCCATTCGTCTACCAGCGGCAAGGGATTTTGCAGCTTCCTGGTTTAGTCTTTGGATACCAGTGGCGGAATCCGAATGCACGATTGCACAGGCGCTTGCCTTATGAACCAGCGCTACATTTTCCTTAACCGCATCGAACGACTCGAGTTTGAATCGTCCCCAATCCGCCCACATAGCTGCGCAGATATTGTTCGCTGCAAGCAGGTCCGCAACCTTGTATGCCTCAACGGCGTGATGGAATGCGGTGATCCTGTAACCAAACTCTCTGCTCAGGTCAATCATCTGCGCCATCTCATCCGCACGGTAACAGTGATTGTGCACCAGAATCCTACCCTCCAGAACACCCACCAGGGTTTCCAGGTTGAGGTCCCGCTTTGGCGGAGAGGGTTTTTTCTTTTTCTCCTCTTTCTCTTCTTCAGGGGCGGATTCGAAATGCGCCAGATCTCCCCGGTATTCATGCCATTTAGTTTGATATTCCAGTGCGTTGATCCAGGCCTTCCTGTAGCCGGCGAAATTGCCCATCCTGGTTGCTGGACCACCTTTTCCACCATAAACGCGTTTTGGATTTTCACCGCAGGCCATTTTCAGCCCATGCTGTGCGTCCGGGAACTTCATCCCCTGCACTGTCCTTGCGGAAACATTTTTAACCACAACACTGCGACCACCAAACAAGTTTGCCGAACCCGGCAGCACCTGCAGGGTCGTTACGCCGCCAGCAAGGGCCAGAGGGAATTGTGGATCCTGCGGCCATACACTGTGTTCAGCCCAAACCCCCGCAGTAACAGGTGCAGTCATCTCGTTACCATCAGAATGAGGCGCATAGCCAGGCGAGGGGTAGTCACCGAGATGACTGTGTACGTCTATAATACCGGGTGTTACCCATTTTCCACTGGCATCCAGTGCCGTGTCCAGTTTATCCAGGGTCGCCGGCATTCCCGAACCAACTGCCTCTATTATTCCGCCCGCCATCTTTATATAGCCTGCTTCAACGACTCCGCCATCGCCGGTAAAGAGGGTGGCGCTATGTATCAGCATATCCGGCGCCTGGCGAGCCTTGTAAGTGGACTCGTAACTGATCTCCTCAGCATTGGCATGCAGCACTGAAACCAGCAGAACAATAAGCAGAGAAATTTTTAGACGACTTGCCGGGTTACCCATAAGATCTTCCTGATCGCACTTTCCTAGGATCTAAAGATAGCATAAACACCTGTTATTCAACCTCATACCCCATTTTGATATGTATGCAGTGGCTGTACAATCTGCATCCAGATTCACATAATGATGCTCCGTCTACCTTTGAGGCGAGCGCAGATCTCCGCCCCCCTCTATCAGCAGGACTGAGCAAACAAGGACCCTTTGTGACCATTAAGAACCATGACAGACTTTCCAGCGTTGAAGTGATTCAGGATAACTTCGAAAAACGTGGCTACATCTGCAATCAGCAGATTGCCACGGCGGTGTTCCTGGCTTATCACCTTGAGAAGCCCATTCTTATCGAAGGACCTCCCGGTGTTGGTAAGACTGAACTGGCTAAAACCGCCGCTGAGATGCTTGACTTGCCCTGCATTCGTTTGCAGTGTTACGAAGGGCTGGATGAATCAAAAGCCATTTACGAATGGAAATATGGCAAGCAACTCCTCTATACCCAGGTGCTCAAGAAGACCCTTGGGGAAATCCTGGAGGGTGCAAAAGGGCTAACGGACTCAGTTGCCAAACTACACGAATTTGGTGATGTCTTTTTCTCGGAAGATTTCCTCGAGCCACGCCCTTTACTCAAAGCACTCAAAGCAGAAGAAAGCTGTGTACTGCTCATCGATGAGGTCGACAAATCTGACCATGAATTTGAATCCTTGCTGCTGGAACTGTTATCCGACTACCAGGTATCCATCCCAGAGATAGGCACCATTGTTGCCAACCCTGACCGCAAACCACTGGTGTTTCTTACCAGCAACAATACCCGGGAGATCAGCGATGCACTGAAACGTCGCTGCCTGCACCTTTATATTCCATTCCCCGACGCCACCCTGGAGAGTCGCATAGTCCATGCACGGGTGCCGGATGTCCCTGAAAGACTACGTACCCAGCTTGTCACCTTTATCCAGGAATTACGGGAGATGGACCTGAAGAAAGTCCCCGCCATCAGTGAGACCATCGACTGGGCACGAACCCTGATCCTGCTGCATACGGAATCCCTCGATAGCGAACTGGTCAGGCAGACACTTAATGTCATACTGAAATTTCAGGAAGATATCGAGGCGGTGGAAGCAGAAATACAGAATGTGACCAATAAAGCCCTGAAACAATGATCCAGATGGTGAACCTACTATCGAAACCAAGAGTTGCTGATGGATAGAACCCTGGTTGATTTCGTGAAGGTATTGCGAACCGCTGAGATCAGCGTCTCACCAGCCGAAACACTGGATGCCATGCAGGCCCTGGATATAGTCGGCTACGAGGATCGCCAATTTCTAAAGAACTCTCTCTCCATCGTGCTCTCCAAGACCCCCGAAGAAAAAGAAGCATTTGACTCATGTTTTGACCGCTACTTCTCGTTCAACAAGTTCAAACCCGAGGAAAGTGAGCAGGAGTCCACAGACGACCAGTTCGATGACGGGGAATTTGACCAGGACGCAAAGGGTCAAGGTCAACCCGGTGGCAAGGGCAGTGATCAGGCATCCGGGCAGGGCGGCGGCGCGGAAGCTGGAGAAGACGAAGAAGACCAATCGCTTCAGCCTACATCAGAGCTTGGCAAACTACTGCTCTCCGGCGACAGAACCGAACTGAGTATTGCAATGGCCGAGGCGGGCAAAAAAGCGGAAGTAAATCAGATCGTCGTTTTCACCCAGAAGGGCCTCTACACTCGCAAAATCATGGATGCCATGGGCCTGAAGGAATTGCAGGACGAAATTTCTGAATTGCAGGCGGAGGGTGGCCGGGAACGTCACAACCTGGCAGCCAAGTTGAAAAAAGCCCGTGACAGACTGCGTGAGCAGGTTCGAGACTATGTGGAAAAGCAGTTTTTCCTGCATGCGGATGAGTCAGGCAAGCAACTCCGAGAAGAACTATTAAAGAAGGTGAAACTCTCCAACCTTGAAAAACGCAATTTCAAGGATGTTCAGGAGGTCGTCTTCAAAATGGCCAAGAAACTCATCTCTATCCACTCCAAGCGCCGCAAGACATACAAGCGCGGGCAGCTTGATGTACGCAAGACACTGCGCTACAACATGCAGTACGACGGCATGTTTTTTGATATCAAGTGGAAGGCATCAAAGGTGGACCGGCCTAAAGTCATTTGTATTTGCGACGTTAGCGGGTCAGTAAGTAATTACTCACGTTTCCTGTTAATGTTTCTTTACAGCCTGGCGGAGATCCTCCCCAAGGTACGCTCATTTGCCTTTTCATCGGATCTGGGTGAGGTCACTCGCCTGTTCGACAACAGCAACCTAGAGGATGCGATGGCAAAGACCATGCGCGACTATGGCAACGGCTCCACCGACTATGGGCAGATGCTGATGGATTTCAAGCACCAGTGCATGGATGACGTAAACAATAAGACCACCATTATTATCCTGGGCGACTCCCGCAATAACTACGGCGATGCCAAATCAGAAATCCTGAGGGAGATGTACGACAAGAGCAAACGGGTCATCTGGCTCAACCCGGAGCCAAAAATGAGCTGGACCGTGGGAGATGCCGAAATGAAAAAGTATGCCCCCAGTTGTCACCAAGTAGAGGTATGTAACTCCCTTACCCACCTTGAGCGGGTCGTTTCAAACCTGCTGCGGTATGCTTACTAAATAACAGTGCGCTCTAAGCTTAGATATAAATCTGCCAAATTATTGAGAATCTTGCCCAATATCTTAGAAAAACTGAATAATATTGCTATAAAATGATCTTTTTTCACTTTCCTTCACCTTTTTGTACGAATTCTCTATTTATAGGAGTTGTGTGACGTCACACATTCGAAAGGATCAATCGGTTCTTTTCATATGGAGGCTGAGAAAAGAAACAGGCGAATGAGCGCCGAGCGTCTCTGGTAAGCGTTTTGGTGTCGGCGTAAAGCGCAGAGCGAACTACGCCGACCCATGATCCTGCGGCTGACACGCCTCGCGCCCATGATACAATCCAGCATTATTGCAAGGTCTCTCGGTTCCCTGTGAAATTTGTCCTGGTCCTAGTTCTCCTGCTATCAATTCAGGCAGCTAACGCTGAGGTGGATGCAACGTCAGTAGATTTTGACTCGCAGACGATTACCATTGCCCTCACCCAGGAACCACCACAACTGAATTCCATGAAGGCCACCGATCAGGTGAGCATTGTCATCCTGAGCCATGTGATAGAAGGACTGGTTGGCTATGATCGAAGGGGCAACGTCGTGCCCGGTGTGGCTGAGCGCTGGGAGATCGACGATAAGACTGCAACCTTCTGGCTACGCAAAGACGCTCGCTGGAGTGACGGTAGCCCCGTTACCGCACATGACTTTGTCTTTGCCTGGAGAAAGACCCTGGAGCCTGCAACGGCATCCGAATATGCCTTTATTCTCTACCCACTCATGAATGGCGAGGCAATCAATCAGGGGAAAATGGACTCGTCTGAACTGGGAGTATTCGCCGACGATGACAGGACCCTGAGAATTGAATTTGCTAGACCAACGGGATACTTCGTCAAGCTAACAGCCTTCGTTTCCTACTTCCCAGTACGCAAGGAATTCTTCGACAAAAAGGGAGGCCGATATGCAGCTGATGCCACTGACCTTCTCTACAACGGCCCATTCAGACTAACGGAGTGGACCCATAGCGCATCCCTGAAGATGGTCAAGAGTGACAGCTACTGGGACAAGGACAACATTCACCTCAACGCCATCAATGCCGATTACATCACCTCAGATACGCGCGCCCGATTGAATCTGTTCATCGATGGCAAGATCGTGCACACACGGCTGGATGGTGAGACCTACAAGGACGCACTGACACAACGGTTCCGGATCCGCCGTTTCTCAACTGGCAATGTGTTCTTTGTCGAATACAACCATAGGCCAGAGCGAATAACTCGCAACCGGAACCTGCGCAAAGCAATCCAGCTTGTATTTGATCCAAATGAGATGGTCAACAAGGTCCTGGCAACGCCCGGCAACCTTCCCGGTATCAGCCCTTTTCCCGTTTGGCTAAACGGCGTCGAAGACAAATTCAGGCGGGAGTACCCGGCCCCAGTAACAGATATTGATGTCGAGAAGGCCAGGGAACTCCTGGAAACAGCCAGGCATGAACTTAAGATTGAGTCATTCCCTCCCCTTGTGCTGCTTTCCGGTGACAGCCCAACCGCAGCCAAGCAGGCTGAATATATGCAGGGACTACTGAAGGCTAGACTCGGTCTGGATATCAAGATTGATATTCAAACCTTCAAGCAAAGGCTAGCAAAAATGACCTCCGGCGACTTTGATATGGTCAATGCCGGATGGGGGCCGGATTTTGATGATGTCATGACCTTCGGTGACCTGTTCGCTTCATGGAACCTGAACAACCGGGGCCGATACAACAACCCCGCATATGATATTCAGGTTCGCACTGCCATGAACAGTTCAGTCCCCAAGATAAGAATGGATGCCATGGGCGAACTACAAAAAATTATCCACGATGATGCCGTCATACTGACCCAATACGAGCAGGGTGTAATTTACCTGATGCACCCCAAACTCAAGGGCGTTGTTCGCCGCGTAATTGGCGCCGACCCCGACTACACCCGCGCACGGGTTGTAAAATAACTGCCTATGCTCGCCTATACGCTAAAGCGTCTTCTCGCCGGTGGTATCACAGTTTGGTTTATCGCAACCGCCACGTTTGTCGCTATGCACCAGGTCCCTGGCGATCCCCTGATGAACGACAAGGCCGTCACGCCAGAGATTCGAAAGAATCTTGAACAGAAGTATGGCCTCGATAAGTCAGCAACTGAACAGTACTTCATATTCCTGGGAAATATGCTCCGGGGTGATTTTGGCATCTCCTTTACTCAGCAGAACCGGCGCGTAAACGACATCATCCGTGATCACTTCCCTGTATCGGCGACCCTCGGACTGCTGGCAATTTTCTTTGCGGCCACTGGCGGCGTGCTTTGGGGTGCGCTGACGGCAATCTACAGAAACCGACTGCCTGACATTATTATTATGTTCCTGGTGATCCTTGGTATCTCAGTGCCAAGCTTTGTATTTGCAGCACTGGGCCAGCTATTGCTGGTCAACATCAACAGCATGCTGGGGCAATCTCTCATCCCGGTGGCCGGGTGGGGCACCTTTGCTCATATGCTGATGCCTTCCCTGGTTCTTGGGCTCGGCACCATGGCATTCCTAACCCGCCTGATGCGTTCTTCCATGCTCGAAGTTGTCAACGAGGAATATATTAAGACCGCCAGGGCCAAGGGGCTCTCCCCCGTTCGTATTTTCTTTAGGCACCAGTTGCGCAATGCCATCCTGCCGGTCATCACCGTACTCGGGCCACAGGTTGCTGCAATTACAACCGGCGGTTTTGTTGTCGAGCTGGTGTTCGCCATTCCTGGTCTCGGCAGGTACTTTGTCCAGGCCGTCCAGCAACTGGACTACACCGTCATCATGGGCACGACGGTTTTCTATGGCGCTTTTCTCGTTTTCATGGTGATACTCGTTGACATTATCTATGGCTTCGTTGACCCGAGGGTGCGGTTGGAATGACCGACATCACGAGTTTTCAACCAAGCGATGAAGATTTTGCCCGCGTTAAAACCGATCTCGCAGTGGAGCAAATTTCACGCCCATCCTTATCCTATTGGCAGGATGCCTGGGTTCGATTGAAAAAGAATACCAGGGCTACTATTTCCCTCTACATTGTCATTGGGCTCGCCGTGTTCACCCTTCTAGGCCCAGTCTTCTGGCAGGTAGACTCATCCTTGCAGGACCTAAACCAGATATCCCAGGCACCATCACTGCCGAAAACCGCGGCGCTTGTGGGCGCTTACAAGCGTTGGGACGGCATCATTCTCGAAGACTTCCCGGCGGAGCCTGAGGCATATGCTAAATCCGTGGCGGCGGTGACAGAATTGCGAGCCTTCGAAGCCGCAACCACACAACAGGTAAGAATCACCTGGAACCCGACCCCTGGTGCCGGCGGCTACAATATATACAGAAACCATCGCGCCCCGGAAGATTTTAACGACCTTGGACTACCACTGGGATCAACCTTTGGCGGCAATGAGGTCAGTTATGAGGATCGCCTGAGCCTTGAATCCCGCGCCTACTATTACTCAATCGTACCTACTGATGGCTACGATGAGTATGAGGTCTACACCGTCACCGCGATCACGCCACAGATGATTATCACCGTCAACGATGCGAGGGGCCGGAACCTAATTACGGCAGACGAAGAGAACAACCTGGGCCAGGAAATCCGCCTGGAATTTCACCCCTTTGGCACCGACTACCTTGGCCGTGACATGCTTGCCCGTCTGATGGAAGGCGCCCGGGTTTCCCTTTTTATCGGTATTGTAGCACCATTTATCTACGTCATTTTCGGCATCATTTATGGCGGGTTCGCAGGCTATTTTGGTGGCAGACTCGATGTACTGCTAATGCGCTTCGCAGATTTCGTTGTCGCCCTTCCCTTCCTGCTGTTTATGATTCTGTTCAAAATTGCATTCGGCATTGGACCTGGTGAGAGCGGAATATTTCCCATGCTGGTTACACTCGCTCTGCTCCTCTGGCCCGCGACCGCAAGACTGGTACGTGGCCAGGTTCTGCAAATCAGAGAGCAGGGGTATATCGAAGCCGCAAGGCTACTGGGCGCAAAGCCAAGCTACCTGATCCTGCGCCACATCATCCCCAATACCATGGGCGTCATACTGGTAACACTTACCTTCGCGGTTCCCGCGGCGATATTCACTGAGGCTTTTCTCTCATTTATCGGCATGGGCGTCGCGCCACCAACACCATCCTGGGGATCTATGTGTAACGAAGGTATCAAAACGATGCTGAGCCACCCCCATGAACTTATATTTCCCGCCACTTTCATCAGCGTGACTGTTCTCGCTTTTAATCTGCTTGGTGACGGTTTAACTGAGGCGCTGGATTCAAGAATGCGATCAAGGGAATGATGCGGTGAACAATCGAATTCTGGAAGTGGAAGACCTCTCCGTAGAGTTCTCAACCTACGGTGGTGACGTCAAGGCAGTGCGCGGTGTAAGTTTTGCTGTAACACGGGGCGAGACGATGGCCATCGTTGGCGAGTCAGGCTGTGGCAAGTCAGTCACCGTACAGGCAATCATGGGCATTATTCCCATGCCACCAGGGAGAATTACGAGCGGGTCAGCAAAGCTTGACGGCAACGAGCTGCTCGGCTTATCCCCGAAGGAAGCCAATGAATTTCGCGGCATTCAAATCGGTATGATCTTTCAGGACCCGATGACATCCCTTAACCCAACCATGACCATAGGCGACCAGATCGCTGAGACACTGGTCGTGCACCGGCATAAAACCTATGCTGAGGCATCTCGTCAAGCCATTGATTTACTTGAAAAAACTCATATTCCAGAGGCCGCAAAAAGGGTAACGCAATACCCTTTTGAATTTTCCGGTGGCATGCTGCAGCGTGCCATGATCGCTCAAAGTCTGGCATGCAACCCTTCAATACTGATTGCTGACGAGCCAACTACGGCGCTGGATGTAACCATCCAGGGTCAAATCCTGGAGCTCATGGACGAGCTCCAACGAACGGAGAACATGTCCATCATTCTCATCACACATGATCTTGCCGTGGTTGCAAGAATGGCGGATGAAGTTGCCGTCATGTATGCAGGTCAGATAGTGGAGTCCGGCTCAGTAGAGGACATTTTTTACGAGTCCTCACATCCTTACACACTCGGTCTTAAAAGCGCGATGCCATCAAATATAGGTGACCGGGACAAAAAACTGACGCCCATCATCGGTAGCCCACCCGATCTCTTTTCGCCGCCACATGGTTGTGGCTATTTCGCACGATGCCCCTATGCCATGCGTATGTGTGAAGACATGCAACCGACTAACTTCTCGGTGCAGAGGACCGAGGATCACCATGCCCGCTGCTGGCTGCAACACGAGGCCGCACCGGCGGTTGCTGAGGTAAGCCAGAGCAACCAGGATAAAGACAATGCTGGTTAGAACGGAGCAACTAAGAAAATACTTCACCCTGGGTCATGGACAGACCCTGCACGCGGTTGATGGCGTTTCGCTCCAGATTAGTGAAAACGAGATACTCGGCCTGGTGGGAGAGAGTGGATCCGGCAAGTCAACATTTGGCAAAGCACTAATTGGACTGCATGAGCGGACATCCGGTGAAGCTTTCTACAATGATGAGCTATTGCCTGCTAGGTTTTCAGCTGAGGATCATCTGAACTATTCCCGCGACCTGCAGATGATATTCCAGGACCCCTATTCATCGCTGAATCCACGGATGACGATCCTGGAAATAGTCGGCGAAGGATTACGCATCCAGGGCAAGCACAGCACAGCCGATATCAAGGAACAGGTTGCAGACTGGCTAGACAAAGTTGGGCTGAATGCAGATCACATGTCACGCTATCCGCATGAATTTTCGGGTGGTCAGAGACAACGCATTGGCATAGCAAGAGCCATGATCATAGGACCCAAATTCGTCGTCTGTGACGAACCCATTTCCGCTCTGGATGTCTCCGTCCAGGCCCAGGTAATCAACCTCCTGGAGGAACTGAAGCAATCAATGGGGCTAACCCTATTATTCATCGCGCACGACCTTTCCATGGTGCGCTATGTTTCAGACCGCATGGCCGTCATGTATCTCGGCACTGTGATCGAAACGGGTCCCACCAACGAAGTATTCTTTGATCCAAAGCATCCCTACACACAGCTCTTGATTGAATCCAACCCGGAACCGGACCCACGGCTGGAAAAAACCAGGGATCATATTCCCATCAAGGGCGAGATCACCTCACCAGTGAACATGGGAGCAGGGTGCCGATTTGCTGACCGGTGTCCCAAGGTGATGGACGAGTGCAAGACCGTCACACCGGAAACAATATCCCTCACCGATTCTCACTCCGTGTCTTGTCATTTATATCAGTAACTACTCCCACTCTATGCTGGAGAGTTGCCCGCACGTTTGCTTTCGACTTTGGTAGCAGAAAAGGTCAGTATGGTCCTCTTGCTTCCGCTGGCTTGCGGCCATCCCGGCTTCCCTCCCTTCCTCCTGAGCTCCTACGGATCTCACTCGTTGTTCGGCGCGTCGCTCTAACGGCTACAGCAAAAGAACCCTACTAACCTTTTCTTGGAGTTGAAATTAGACAGCCTACCCGCAGTTCTCGCTCTGCCCATATCGTCTTTTTACTTGACTCACCTAGTTGCGATGTATCGTTTTCACGACTTTGGAACGTCAGCAGAAGGGCTAACCGGGGCTTGAACCGTAGCCGTCAAGCGAAGCGCTGGACGCTGCAGGGAGGGGACCGCTATCGGACCTGTAGGGGCTTCCTGAAGAAGTGAAGGGAGCCGTGGGCGCCGAGCCCGGAGGGCCGTGAGCAGCGGAGGAGCAAGACTCGGTTAGCCCTTCTGGTAGATTTCCGAACACTGCGGCGGGAGTATGGGGCACCGAGCACGGGGAATCGAACAATGAATGCCGCAAGCAGGGGAGGAGTGAGGTCCGGTTAAACCTTCTGCTGGGTTTCAGAACGTTGCAGCATTCCGAATGCAGTGCCATCTGGTCAAAAAAGGTCCTAAGCAACCGACCTCAAGGATTTGAGGTTCTGATTACTTTTTTCATCGAACAGGTCAACCAACTGCTCAGTCATGGCATCGCCCAACTGCTCAGCATCGGTAATCGTGACAGCGCGTCGATAGTGATGCGTCACATCATGACCAATGCCAATTGCTACTAGTTCAATTTTGGAGCGATTCTCTATCTGGTCAATCGCATACTTGAGATGTTGTTCCAGGTAATTACTCGGGTTCACCAGCAACGTGCTGTTATCCACCGGCAAACCATCCGAGATCACCATAAGAATCTTTCTGTCTTCCGGCCTGCCAGCCAGGCGGTTGTGAGCCCAGAGCAAAGCCTCACCATCAATGTTTTCCTTCAGCAGTTCCTCTCGCATCATCAAGCCAAGATTGCGCCTGCACCTTCGCCAGGGCATATCCGCCGCCTTATATATGATGTGTCGCAAATCATTCAGCCGCCCCGGCTGTGCTGGCTTGCCCTGTTGCAACCATAGTTCCCGCGCCTGCCCACCACGCCATGCTCGAGTAGTAAAACCCAGAATCTCTACTTTTACCGTACAGCGTTCAAGGGTACGTCCAAGAATATCAGCACACATTGCAGCAATGGTGATTGAGCGCCCACGCATGGAACCCGAACTGTCGATGAGCAGGGACACGACCGTATCCCTGAACTTCATATCCTTTTCCTGCTTGAAGGCCAGCGGGCTGAATGGGTCCATAATGACGCTCGGCAGCCGTGAACTATCGAGGGTACCCTCTTCAAGATCGAACTCCCAGGTCCTGTTCTGTTGTGCCATCAACTTGCGCTGCAGGCGATTTGCCAGTTTGCTGATAATAATCTGCGAGCTTTGCAGATGTTTGTCCAACACACCACGCAGTCTTTCAAGTTCTACGGATTCGCATAATTCATCCGCGAAGACCACCTCATCAAATGCCTCAGAGAATGCCTTGTACTGGCTTTCCTTGGGGCGAAGCCAGTTCTTGTCAGCCATCATGTCCGGTGGAGCACCCGCCTCGTCCTCATCACCTTCTGCCTCAGCCATGTCCATGGCATCCATATCAGCAGGAACTTCCCCTTCAATGGCATCCGTCATGTCCCCGTCGGCAGACATTTCCTGATCCGAATTTTCTTCGCCAGCATCTGATTCCGAGTCTTCCTGCGCCTCCTCTGAATCGGATTCCGAGTTTTGCTCACCCCAGTCATCCGTCAGTCCAAGATCCGTGATAATCCTGCGGCAGATGGTCGAGAACTCCTCCTGGTCAAAGATTGATGCGTCAAGGTCTTCGAGTTTGTCGCCGATCCGCTCTTCGATATGCTCCCGCCAGAAATCCAGCACTTTCTGGCCACCTGGTGGTGGTGGCTCACCAATGATCTTCTCTCTGATGAGCATGCCAACCGCCTCACCAAGGGGCGCCTGGCCCTGGTGTTCAATACGGTCATAACCATGATTGACACAGTGCTGCTCCTGTTGTGCCTGCAGATTATTCTGTACACCCTTCATCAGGTAGGATCCGATGGAAGCAAGCCGTGCTTCTTCCACCCAGTCAAAAACTTCCTGCGCAACACCGCTATAGGGGCGACGTCCATTGTGAAAGGCTTCATCGTGAAAGCGGGTTCGCAGCGCAAAGCGGTCTGCTGTCCCCCTGAGGGCCGCAAGCTGAGCTTCAGTTAACCCTGTGTCGGGCAAAGGGATCCTTGCCTGGTTACCCTGCATGTAGGGTTTGCCACGACCAAAACTGACCTCCAGCTCATCGTTGCCCGAGATCGCACGCATGGTTGCGGTAGTGGCTTGCTTAAATAGTTCTGTGGCGTCTTCTAGGTGAGGCACATCAAAGATCCTGGTATATCAGGGTCAGGCGAGAACCACATTGGCGCTCGATTCAGGCAATTCCTCTCCCATGCAGCGCTGGTAGTACTCGGCGACAATGGACCTTTCTGTTTCATCACACTTGTTGAGGAACGTCAGGCGAAATGCAAACCCCAGGTCAGAGAATATATTAGCGTTCTCCGCCCACATGATGACCGTCCTGGGTGACATGACCATAGAAATGTCTCCATTGATGAACCCCTGCCTGGTGAGGTCAGCGACGGACACCATGTTCGCTACTGTCTTACGATCCATATCTGGAAGCTTTGACATAACGATATCAATTTCTTTCTCACGTTCCAGGTAGTTTAGTGTGGTAACAATGCTCCATCTGTCCATCTGTCCCTGATTGATCTGCTGAGTACCATGGTAGAGCCCGGTCGGATCACCAAGACCTATGGTGTTGGTGGTTGAAAACAACCTGAATGAGGGGTGCGGACTGATTACTTTACTTTGATCAAGCAGTGTCAGCTTCCCTTCAACTTCCAGAACCCGTTGGATGACGAACATGACATCGGGCCTACCCGCATCATACTCGTCAAATACAATGGCACATGCTCGCTGTAGAGCCCATGGAAGCAGCCCTTCCTTGAATTCAGTGACCTGCTTCCCATCTTCTAGAACAATGGCATCCTTGCCGATCAGATCAATACGACTAATATGACTGTCAAGGTTAATACGAATACATGGCCAGTTCAGCCTCGCAGCGACCTGTTCAATGTGCGTGGATTTACCAGTGCCATGATATCCCTGGATCATACATCTGCGATTGTGGGAAAACCCCGCGAGAATGGCTAACGTCGTCTCATGATTGAAAAGGTAGCTCTCATCAATTACCGGAACATGTTCAGACGGTGACAAGAATGCCGGCACCTGCAGATCAACATCCAGCCCAAATACTTCCCTCGCGTCAACTTTTGTATCGGGTATCCCCGATCCTTCCAGCGCGTCTACTTTCTCTTCCATTACAACAATACCTTTTTACCTATTCAAACGACTTAAACCCAACATCCGCATCCCTCTAGAAAGCCAGCCAGAAGACCTAGATGGGTACCAGTAAATACTCAATCTATCCTGGGAGCCTGGCGGCGTGATTCTAATCGAGGCTTAGCGGGGACGCAAAGAATAGCCTGTATATGCAAAAAATGCCATCGCTGGGCATGACCCTGACACTTGCTATAATCACTCGCCGTAAAGTCCACGGAGCAGTATATGGCGATCATTTACATGGTTCGACACGGTCGTGCGGCGGGATCATATTCCGATGATCTGGACCCGGGTCTCGACGAACTGGGCCAGACCCAGGCCACGCAGGCCTGCGATCAATTGCTGGTAAGCCTTCCCCTGTCGATCCTGTCCAGCCCACTTCGAAGGGCCCGGGAAACAGCCGAACCACTGGCACTCTCACTGGGAGCCGAAATCTCCATTGAAAAGCGCGTGTCAGAGATTCCGTCACCGGGATTATCCCTACAGGAAAGGGGCCCCTGGCTGCAGACTGTGATGCAGGGAAAATGGCAGGATCAGACAAAGGAGCTACAGCGTTGGCAGCAGAGTATGCGGGATTGCCTGCTCGAACTAAAAGAGGATACGGCGATATTCACACATTTTGTCGCCATCAACGCCATGGTTGCGGCAGCTACCAACAACAACAGCGTCCTGGTATTCAAACCCGACAATGGATCCATCACCCAATTTGATACCGGTGCTGGTGAGCTCAGGCTCCTTAACCGTGGTAAGGATGCCGTAACCCACGTCAACTAGCCTATTTGTCTTGGCGTCACCTTTGCACCGGCGAGAGCCATTACAACCGAGGTCAGTTCATCCCACGGGTTGCCAGTCACAATTCCCTTTACCATTTGATCGATATCACTGAGCCTTGACAGCAGTTCTTGAAATTCACGTGCAGGATGATCGCGCAGGCATTTTGATACAGGTTCCTTGCGTTTTGCCCAGACCCTGCCTTTCTTTAAGGCAGCATCTAGGGAAGTTGCGTTTAGCTCAATGGCCATCATCGCCAGGCTCCGAAGCTCACGGCTAAGCATCGCTACGATATATAACATATCAACTCCCTCAAGCTTCAGCCCCTGGACAACCTTGAGTGTTCTTCTGGTATCACCGGCAACAGCCGAATCCAACAGCGTAAAGACGTCATAACGAGAGCTGTTGGCAACCCCTTCCACGACATCTGCCACGTCAATGTTGCCGTCGGAGGAGACTAGTTTAAGTCGTTCAATTTCCTGCACGGCGGCGAGCAGATTGCCTTCGATTCGCTCAACCATGATTGCTACGGCTTCCCTGGAAGCTTTCAGCCCTGCCTTCTTGAAACGGGTATTGACCCAGCCCGGCAAGGCCTTCAGTTCAATGGGCCAGATCTGCACATGGGCACCTGCCTGCTCAATAGTTTTGAACCACTTGGAGGACGATACCTTCTTCTCCAGCCGCGGCATGACCAGCAGAATAACGGTTCCCGGTGTTCGATTTTCAGCAAATGTCTTCAGTGCAGCGCCCTTGTCTCCGGGGCGTATTGAGGACATCCTGATTTCGATCAGTTTTTGCTCAGCAAAAAGTGACATGCTGCTGGCACTGAATAGAACCTGCTGCCAGTCAAAGTTTGCCTCCGCATGAAATAGATCTCGCTCCGTATACCCCTGATTCCTAAGGCCAGACCGGATCTGATCACACACCTCCTGCACCAGCAGAGGCTCATCTCCACTAACGATATAGATTGGTGAGTTGGCGTTCTTAATATGGGAAGTGAGTTTTTCCGGGTAAACCTTCACCGGCTTGCCTCAAAGGAGCGGACCGAGGCATCAACCCTGCGCATAATCTGCAGCACCAGATCTGATCTCATCTCTTCCAGCAGTGTTGCCTGTTCTTCATTGCTGCCAACCAGGCTGCTGTTGTTAAATGTAAATGTTCGTTCCGTCACGACCGAGGTTGATGGAATAACTATGTCGCCGGTCGCGTTTTCAAGCGCTATCTCCACCTCGAGCCTGAGCTCATATTCAGCCACACTGATGGTGCTTGTTGTGGCCACCGCCCGTCGTGAATATTCTTCAGCTTCAATGGCGAGAGCATAGGCCGCGCCCACGCCCACTATAGAGACACCAGACTGACTAAAGCCCCGCTCGAGGTTCTGGTGCAGATCCGCGTACCTGTTCACCGCAGTGATATGAAGGGTCGACAGGGCGGATTCAAAACTGCCGCTGCCTCGCAGTTGAAATCCACAACCGGTGATGCAAATACAAATCAGCAAAATCAGTAAAGTAGGTCGCATGATCCCCTTATCCAACGACGAAGTTGACGAGCTTGCCAGGAACATGGATTACCTTGCGAATTGATTTTTCCTCGAGAAACTTTTCGACATTTTCCAGCGTTCTTGCCTGCTGTTCAATTTCGTCATTACCCATATCGGTCCCAACGGCCATCTTTCCCCTCAGCTTGCCATTGACCTGAATGACAATCTCAACCAGTGACTTTTCAAGGGCACTTTCATCCACCTGCAGCCATTTGGCATTCTCCAGACTCTCACCCTGGAGTTTCTCCCACAGCAGATGGGAGATATGTGGCGTTATGGGAGACATTATCAACACCGCCGCATTCAGGGCCTCTCGCATTACAGCGCGCCCCTGGGGTGAGCTATCCTCGAACTTAAGCACCTTATTCATCAGCGACATGACAGCGGCCACAACCGTATTGAACGTCAACCTCCGGCCATAATCATCGAATGCCTTGGCTAAGGTTTCGTGGGTGACCCTGCGAATATCTTTCTGTGTCTGGTTAAAGTTCTCACTATCTATGGGTGGCACATCACCCGCCTCAAGATGCTCCACAACTGGCTTCCACAGCCTCGTGCGCAACCAGCGATTGGCAGATTCCACACCATTTTCAGACCATTCAAACGATTGTTCCGGTGGCGCGGCAAACATCATTGCCATGCGCACCGCATCAGCACCAAAGCGTTCCAACAGATGCTGGGGATCACCCGCATCACCCGCCGACTTCGACATCTTCACCCCATTATGGAGCACCATGCCAAGCATCAGCAATTTCTCAAAAGGCTCATCGGAGGTGGCCAGCCCTTCATCACGCATTGCCTTGTGAAAGAACCGGGCATACAGCAGATGCAGGATGGCATGTTCCTCACCACCAACATAGTGGTCCACGGAATTCCAATATTTTACACGCTCATCCAGCATGCCACTGGAACTATCGCTGGAGGCAAATCTCGCGTAGTACCAAGAAGACTCCATAAAGGTGTCAAAGGTATCCGTTTCCCTGGTTGCCTCTCCACCACAATCAGGACACTTGGTTTCATACCACTCAGGCATGTTTTTTATCGGAGACGCCACGCCATCAAATTCGACTTCAGTTGGAAGAACAACGGGCAGTTGGTCTTCCGGCACGGCTACTGAGCCACACTTCTCACAGTTGATAATGGGAATCGGGCACCCCCAGTATCGTTGCCTGGATACTCCCCAGTCCCGCAATCGGTAGTTAACCTGTCTGGTACCAAGGTCCTTCTCCAACAATGCATCTGCGATAGCATCAAATGCAGCTTTAAAGTTCAGGCCATCATAAGAACCTGAGTGTACCAGCACGCCGTAATCTACAAATGCCTCAACGTCCAGGTCGCATATCGCTTCACTTTCAGTTAAAGGTGCAATCACCTGCTTGATCTGCAATCCGTAATTTCTGGCAAACTCCCAATCTCGCTGGTCATGCCCCGGCACAGACATTACGGCACCGGAACCGTATTCCATTAACACAAAATTGGCGACCCAGACTGGAATATCCTCACCCGTCAGGGGATGTCTAACCATCAGGCCGGTTGCCATACCCTTTTTATCAAGCTTGGCCATATCCGCTTCAGCAACCTTCACCCTATTACATTCATCCAGAAAGCTTTGCAGCTCAGCGTTGTTTTCTGCCGCCTTAGCGGCCAGTTCGTGCTGCGGCGCCAACGCAAGGTAGGTGACACCCATCAGTGTATCGGGACGAGTGGTATAGACAGTTATGGCATCTGATCCGGCATCAGCCAGCGGGAAGGATATCTGCACACCTTCAGAGCGACCTATCCAGTTGCGCTGCATGGTCTTTATCTTTTCCGGCCAGCCAGGCAGACTGTCTAGATTTTCAAGCAGCTCTTCGGCGTAATCTGTAATTCGTATAAACCATTGCGTCAATTCGCGACGCTCAACCAGGGCATCAGAGCGCCATCCACGACCATCGATAACCTGCTCATTGGCAAGCACCGTCTGGTCGACCGGGTCCCAATTCACCCATGCCTCCTTCTTATACACCAGTCCCTTTTTGAACATTCGCGTGAAGAACCACTGTTCCCAACGGTAGTAATCCGGGTCGCAGGTTGCCAGTTCACGGGTCCAGTCATAGGCAAACCCCATGCTCTTGATCTGTTTGCGCATGTACTCGATGTTTTGCAGGGTCCATTTCGAAGCCGGCACCTTGTGCTTGATAGCGGCATTTTCCGCGGGCAAACCAAATGCATCCCAGCCCATTGGCTGTAGCACGTTCTTTCCTTGCAGCCTCTGGAAGCGACCAATGACGTCAGCAAGCGTATAGGTCCTTACATGTCCCATATGCAGTTTCCCACTGGGATAGGGGAACATGGCAAGACAATAGAATTTCGGTTTCTGGCTATTTTCTGAAACCTCGAAGGTCCCGTTTTCAGCCCAATAGTCCTGAACACCCTGCTCCGCTGTCGAGGGGTGGTATGTCTGATTCTGTGTCTTTTCGTCCATCATTAATGCTTTAGAAAACTCAAACCGCAATTCTACATGAACGCCAGCCAGGGAAGTAAACAACCGGTTTATTTAGGGTGGGGAGCCAGCCAAGTAGCCCCTGCTCACCAACTATCCCGAACTGGGTATGGTGTCTTTCAAATGGATACCAGCGAGGAAAAGCAACAGCAGCAGGCAAAAAATCAAAAGGGGAGAATGTCCGTACCGGTGGAAAGGCGTCGTTCCAACCATCACCGCTGCCTCGCCACGCAGCACACCCGGCTCTGATTGGGGCAGTGACTTGACGATCACGCCCCTGTGATCAATCAGCGCCGTTATACCATTATTAGTTGCACGAACCAGGTAGCGCGCATTCTCCACCGCGCGCATCTGCGCCATCTGTAAATGCTGAGAAGGTCCAATAGAAGTTCCGAACCAGGTGTCATTGCTGATGGTGACAAACAAATCCGGCAACGCCGTCGTCGAGCGCACCAGCTCCGCATAGACGACCTCATAACATATTGACAATGACAGGGCGAGTTTTCCCGCTCTCAATGCGGGCTGATCTAGTTCTCCAGAACTGTTGTGGGACATTGGCAGATCGAAGAAGGTGATGATACCGCGCAACCAGTTCTCCAGGGGAACATATTCACCAAATGGTACCAGCCGCCGTTTGTGGTAAACCCCTGCCCCGTCGCCAACCGCGATAGCAGTATTAAGGAATTTCCCTTCATCGTCGCGATCAGGAATTCCCAGCACAAGTGTGGTCCCTAACTCTTTGCCTTTCTTATCAAGCTGTTGCAAAAACCATGAAGCATCCTCTCGAAAAAGCGTGATGGCAGCCTCTGGCCAGACAATCAGGTTGGCTCCCCATTCTGCTTCTGTTAGATCAGTGTAGGCTTTCAGTATCGGCATCACTTTCTCACGGCGCCACTTGGTGTGCTGATCTATATTTCCCTGCACCGCCACGACAGAAATCTCATCGCCAGGGCTGACATAGTCAACCTGGGACAAGCCGTAGCCCGAAAGCCAGATGACCGCCACAGCAATCAGATAGTGGGGCCGCCCGTGCCGAAGAGAGCAATAAAGAAGGCTCGCTGTGAGTACAACAAAAAAACTGACCGCAAAAACTCCTGCCACTGGGGCAAACCCAAGCAATGGAGATGATAAGTGACCATAACCCAGGAATAACCAGGGAAAGCCCGTCAGGAACCAGCTGCGAAACCATTCATCGAGAACCCGCAGGGCTGGGAAGCCAAGAACAAGGCCAAGGGGCAGGTGCGAAATGAATTTCCCATAGACATAACCATGCAGCAAACCTATAAGTGACCACCACAAGACGAACAGAGCAACAAGTGAAACCGCAAGGGCCGGTGATGCACCCCCATAGACATTGATACTGACGTAAATCCAGGATGTCCCCACGCCAAACATGCCGAGGTTGTAGAGATAGAGGCGCAACATGATTCTTTTCGTTTTTTCGCCATCGATAGAGGCGAGCAACAGCAGAACGCTCAGGATACCCAGGGGCCACCAGTCGAAGGGAGCAAGCGAGAAAGGAACCAGCGCGCCACCAACAATCGCGAGGACATGACCAGCCAACGGGTACTTCCGTAGCAGACTGTCTACAGGCAGCAAATTACTTTTTCCCACTCCGTGTCATCTGCAACAGTTTAATCTTCCGACTGTCCGCACTCATCACCTTGAAGTCAAAGCCGCCCACCTTCGCCTGCTCACCCTGTTCCGGCAGATGTCCAAGGTTGTGAATGATCATCCCACCGACCGTATCGAATTCCTCGTGGCTAATTTCGCACTGGAAATATTCATTGAAGTCAAGAATGGACATCAGCGCTTTGACGGTGTAACTGTTTTCAGAATCTTGCTTGATGAAGTCTTCTTCATCAAAATCATATTCGTCCTCAATATCACCGACGATCTGCTCCAGTACATCTTCAATAGTTATGATGCCGGATACGCCGCCGTACTCGTCATAGACCACAGCGAGATGATTGCGAGCAGTCCTGAACTCCTCCAGCAATATATTCAGTCGCTTGCTCTCGGGAATGGCCGTGCATGGCCTGAGCAAATCACGCATCTTGAAACGTGACCCTTTCTCCTTCATGGCCAGGGGAAGCAAATCCTTGGCCATCAAGACACCAACAACATCATCTGGATTTTCGGTCGTAACAGGAAAACGTGAATGGCCTGATTCAATCACAACGGGGAGGATTTCATCGACGCTCATCTCCAGTTGCACAAAAACGACCTGGGTTCTCGGTATCATTATCTCCCGCGCCTGCATGTCCGAGACGAGCAGAGCACCTTCAATAATATCAAGAGCCTCGGCATCCAAGAGGTTCCTTCTTTCAGATGAGCGCAACAGTTCGATGAGTTGGCCTCTTGAACTCGGCTCACCACTCAAAGCCAGCGAGAGTTTCTCAAACCATGAATGCGACCCCTCTTCACTCATAGGGGTTGCCATAGCCAAGGTTTTCCATCAAATCAATCTCTATCTGCTCCATTTCATCAGCCTGATCATCTACCGAATGGTCATGTCCGTGCAAGTGTAAAAGCCCATGGATCAGAAGATGTGCAAAATGCGCTTCAATTGATTTCTCCTGGATTATTGACTCCTTAATGGCAACTTCCTGGCAAATAACGATATCTCCAAGCAGGATGCGACCACTCTCATCCACATTATCAGCAGGGAAAGATAGCACATTGGTCGCCTCGTTCTTGCCCCTGTAAGTCAGGTTAATAGTTTGAATCTCACTCTCATCTACAATCCGCAGACAAACTTCAGTGTCCCGGTCCAGTATCTCCTTGAGGCAAACATTGGCCCAATATTGGATGAGCCCTTGATCGGGAAGTTGTGTGCGCTCGGATACACACCATTGAATATCAAGCTGGTGATCAGGCATGGGTATTAGCTTTTACTTGCCTCGATATTTGGCCGATCACCATCCGCTTCGTCATGACTGTCATAGGCCTCAACAATCCTTTGCACCAAAGGATGTCGAACGACATCCTTTGGGCTAAAGCGGGTGAATGAAATACCCTTTACTCCCTGCAAGACACCGACCACCTGCTTTAACCCTGATTTGGTACGGTGTGGCAGGTCGATCTGAGTGATATCACCGGTAACGACCACATTTGATCCAAAGCCTATTCGTGTCAGGAACATCTTCATTTGCTCAACCGTCGTGTTCTGACTTTCATCAAGGATGATGAATGAATCATTCAGGGTACGACCCCTCATATAGGCGAGTGGTGCTACCTCAATAATATTTTTTTCAATCAGTTTCTCGACCCTTTCGAACCCGAGCAATTCGTACAAAGCATCATATAAGGGCCTTAGGTATGGATCGATCTTCTGGCTAAGATCCCCAGGCAGAAACCCAAGTTTCTCGCCCGCTTCAACGGCTGGCCGGACCAACAGGATTCTCCTTACCCTCTCCTGCTCAAACGCTTCAACGGCACAGGCTACCGCCAGATATGTCTTGCCGGTCCCCGCGGGGCCGATTCCAAAATTGATATCATGAGAGCGGATACAGCGAACATAACTGACTTGATTATGCCCCCTGGGTCTGACGCTCTTCCTGTGGGTGTTGATCAAGTCTTCGGCCTTGTCTGCTTCCCGATTCAACATCGCATCAACACCAGATTCCTGCAGAAAGAGGTGCACAGTATCCGCTGTCAGACTGGTTCCGCTGTTCACTTCCCGGTAGAGGTGGACAAGTATTTCGCCCGCAGCCAGTGCCATTTCCTGTTCACCTACAAGTTGAAAATTATTGCCTCGATTTTGAATCGTGACATCCAGCCTGTTTTCAACCTGCCGCAGGTGCTCGTCGAAAGGCCCGCATAAATTTGCAAGCTTTTTGCTATCGTTTGGTTCCAGCTTTATCTGGTGGGGTTGAGCGTTTTCTTCTTGATTCATATTTAGTCGATCACAGAAAATTCAGGATATACCCTCGCCGGAAGGAGTGAAAGTGAAGTTTTTGGGGCTAGGAGACAACAAGCACACCGCGCAGGGAGTTTGGCAGTGCTTCAACAACCCTAACCTGTACAAAATTACCTATCAGGGCTGCATCACCTGATTGGAAATTAACCACCCTGTTGTTCTCGGTTCGGCCCTGTAACTGGCCCGGATTCCGTCTGGAGACACCAGACACCAGAATTGTATGTTCCTTGTTGACCATCGCACGGCTAATTGTCATGGACTGCTGATTAATTCTTGCCTGCAGTATTTGCAACCTGTTCTTTTTGACTTCCATCGGTGTGTCATCAGGCAAATTCATTGCTGGTGTTCCAGGTCGAGCGCTGAAAATGAAGCTGAATGACTGATCGAACCCTATCTCCTGAATCAGGTCCATCGTCGCCTTAAAGTCATCGTCAGTCTCACTCGGAAAACCAACGATGAAATCTGATGAAAGACTAATATCTGGTCGAATTGCCTTTAGCTTCCTTATCGTGGACTTGTATTCCAGAACCGTATGCCGGCGCTTCATTCTGGCCAGGACCCCGTCCGAACCACTTTGTACCGGCAGGTGCAGATGGCTCACCAATTCAGGCACCTGGGCATACACCTCAACCAGACTGTCAGAAAACTCTACCGGATGTGATGTAGTGAACCGAATTCTATCGATGCCTTCTATCTTGGCGACTACCGTAATAAGGTGGGCTAGATCCGCAGTGCCCGATTCCTCTGCAGACAGGGGGCCCCGATAGGCATTGACGTTTTGTCCCAGGAGATTAACTTCACGGACACCCTGCCCAGCAAGGTGCCGGACCTCTTTCAATACATCTTCCAGGGGGCGAGATACTTCGAGACCCCGGGTATACGGGACAACGCAAAAGGTACAGAACTTGTTGCATCCTTCCATCACCGATACAAACGCGGATGCGCCTTTTACGTTCGGATCAGGCAGGCAGTCAAACTTTTCAATCTTGGGAAAACTAATATCCACGACGGTTGATGCGTTTTTCGCTGAACCAGCAATCAATTCCGGTAATCGGTGTAATGTCTGAGGGCCGAAAATGACATCGACATAGGGTGCCCGGCTACGGATGGCCTCTCCCTCCTGGCTCGCCACGCACCCACCTACAGCGATTACCACACCGGGATTCTCTGCCTTGAGCCGCCGCCAGCGACCCAGTTGGTGGAATACCTTCTCCTGCGCCCTTTCGCGAATCGAGCAGGTATTGAGGAGCAGCAAATCAGCATCTTCCTCACGCTCCGTCACCTCGTAGCCATGAGAATCTTTCAGCAAATTAGCTATTCTTGATGAATCATACTCATTCATCTGACAGCCATAGGTTTTGATTAACAGCTTACTACTCACTGGATCTTATACTGTGATACCAAAAAGGGGCGCCATTATAGACATCGAATAACCAGCCGGATAGCCGAAAACACTTGAAATCTGGATTCCCGCTACCATATGAGTATCTCAGCCGTTGACAATGTCCATTGAAAACCCAAAACTCCGCACTCCGATTAACCGGGTTCCGATGAACAAGGTCGGGTCTTTATCACAGCGAAAACGAAGTATTTATGGCCAGCACTCCAATATACAAAATTATCTTTTTCAATCAGGGACAGATCTTTGAGATCTATGCCCGGCAAATTTATCAGTCTGATCTCTATGGATTCATCGAAGTAGAGGAACTCGTCTTTGGCGAGCGATCACAGATGCTGGTAGACCCCAGTGAAGAAAAACTCAAATCTGAATTTGAGGGCGTCAACAGAAGCTATATCCCGATGCAGGCCGTGGTCAGAATAGATGAGGTGGACAAGGAAGGTATTGGAAAAATCTCTGAGGCAAAAGGTGGCAACGTATCACCCTTGCCAATTCCGGCTTTCCCAAAGAATTCTGACTAGTATTTCCGCTCCACGACGGACCGCAGATTCTCCTGATTAATCCATCGAGTAGGCTAAATGCATCTAGGTGTTCATCGCCAAAGCCAACCCAACAAGGTTGCATATCGGATGGTCGCCACGGGCGAATCTGTCACCTATCTACAACTGGATGAGCGTTCAAACCAGGCGTCTCACCACTTTCAACATCTGGGTCTGGAACCCCGCGATGGAATCGCTGTTTTACTGGACAACCACATCAACTACCTCCAGGTCTGCTGGGCAGCGCAGCGATCAGGTCTCTACTACACGCCAATAAGCACCCTGTTCCAGCAAGATGAAATAGAACATATCCTCACTAATTCCGATGCACGCGTCCTTGTAACATCCAGCACATTTCTTCCGAAGCTGAATTTGAAGAACTTCAGCCAACTGAAAATCTTCCTGGTTGACGAGGGCGACTATCCAAATTGGGGTGAAGCGATCTCAGCTTTCCCGACCACACCGGTGGCTAATGCCTGCGAAGGGGCAGAAATGATCTATTCGTCCGGGACCACAGGGAAACCAAAGGGCGTTCGTTTTCAACTGGACCTGTCACCACCCGGCACCGTATCAACCCTCTTTCAAACTCGCCTGAAAATGCACCAGGTAAATGAATCAACTCGATATCTTTCAACGGCACCCCTCTACCACTCAGCACCACTTAGATACAACCTGATGGTAACGCGCATGGGCGGCACCTCTGTCATCATGGATAAATTTGACGCCGAAACTGCTCTCAGCTTAATCGAGCAATTTGCCATTACCCACAGCCAATGGGTTCCCACCATGTTTGTTCGTCTACTGAAATTGCCTGCACCAGCCAGAAAGTCCTTCAACCTTTCCTCCCTGAGATTTGCAATTCACGCAGCCGCCCCTTGCCCCGTGGAGATCAAGCAAGCCATGATTGACTGGTGGGGTCCGATTCTATTTGAGTACTACTCGGGCACAGAGGCAAACGGTTCGACGGCCATCACCAGCCAGGAATGGCTGACCCACAAGGGAAGTGTAGGCCGAGCCATACATGGCGAAGTGCGAATTGTCGACGAGGATGACCAGGAACTACCAGCAAACAGCATCGGTACTGTCTACTTCGCCAATGGCTCAGATTTCGCTTACTACAAGGATCCGGAGCAGACTGCAGCAGCCAGGAACGAAAGGGGTTGGTCAACATTGGGTGACGTCGGATACCTCGATGAAGATGGATTTCTTTATCTTCGTGATCGCAAATCATTCATGATCATTTCCGGGGGAGTAAATATTTATCCCCAGGAAATCGAAAACACCCTGATCAATCACGAGGACGTCGCTGACGTCGCCGTATTCGGTATACCAAACGACGAGTTTGGAGAAGAAGTTAAAGCGGTCGTGCAACTAGGTGACCATTCAAAGGCATCAGCACAGACTGCTGACCTGCTGATAGACTATTGCCGCTCGAAGATTTCTCATGCCAAATGTCCGCGCTCCATCGAGTTTTCAGAGGCATTACCACGGCATCCCACGGGAAAGCTTTACAAGCGAGAGTTGAGAGAACAATACTGGAAGAATCACAGGTCACGCATTATCTAGCCCGCTAGCCCTGCCATTTACCAATTGCCATTCCTGGAGCCTGATCAACTAACTGCTGCAGAGATTCTATCCGGTCTGCAAACCTGAAGCCCGGGTCTATCTCCAGAAGGGGTAACAGTACGAACAACCTTTCAAAGGCCCGGGGGTGCGGTACCCTGAGATCACTCTCGACGATCATCCTGTCCCCGAAAGCGATGATATCCAGATCAAGTGTTCTCGATTCATATGGCCGTGGCTCAGAGGCGCTCGATTCAGAGGGATGCGATTCATCCACTGCCGAGCCGGCCCTTCGTTTGCGACCATATTTTTGTTCCAGCGCCTGCAGATGTCTCAGCAGCACCATGGGTTCCAAATCACATTCAAACTGGGCAACGGCATTTGCAAAGTCGGTGGCGGCTTCGGCCAGGCCAAGTGGCTCTGACCGATAAATGCTCGACACAAGTATTTCTCCTGTCGCCAGTTCCCCTAGCTCATCTAAAGCACTCGATAGCGTAGTGAAAGGATTATCTATATTTCCACCAAGCCCAACCACAATCTGCTCACCAATCATTCTTAAACTACTTGCAGGATCGTGATTTTTCAATGAACATGTCAGTTCGCTTTAAAATCATGATAGTTTTGCTGCCCAGCCTGTTAGTCGGCTACGTTTATACACCTTTACAACCGGGAATTACCATGAAAGCTGCCGTTTTGCACGAACATAACACACCGCTGGAGATCGAGGAGGTTCAGGTCTCAAAACCGGGTCCGAGGGAGGTCCTCGTACGCCCAGTAGCAGCAGGGGTCTGCCATAGCGACCTGCACTTTCTCGATGGTTCCTACCCCCACATGCTACCGACGATCCTTGGCCATGAAAGTGCCGGAATCGTTGAGGAAGTGGGCAGTGATGTCACTTATGTCAGCAAGGGCGATCATGTCATTACATGCCTGTCCGCTTTTTGCGGTCATTGCGACAAGTGCCTGACAGGACATCTCGCCTTGTGCCAAAGCCCCGAAGTTTCGCGGGAAGCAGACCAGGAACCCAGGCTGCACCAGAACAGCCAGCCCATTCACCAGTTCCTGAACCTGTCCTCTTTTGCTGAACTCATGCTGATACACGAACATGCGCTGGTAAAAATCCGGGAAGACATGCCAATGGATCGAGCAGCCCTGATCGGCTGTTCAACGACGACGGGAGTCGGTGCTGTATTTCATACCGCAAAGGTTGAACCAGGATCAAAAGTTGCCGTCATTGGCTGCGGTGGCGTAGGTCTTGCTGCAATTAATGGCGCAGCTATAGCAGGCGCCGGACAGATTATCGCCGTCGATATGGTGGATTCAAAGCTGGAAATAGCCAAGGCCCTGGGTGCAACCCATACTGTAAATGCTAGCTCTGGTAACGCCGTTGGTGAAGTTATTGAGATGACGAAAGGTGGTTGTGACTATACATTTGAAGCAATCGGCATGAAGACAACGGCCGAGCAATCATTCCAGATGCTGGGTAGCGGTGGTACCGCAACAGTCATTGGCATGATTCCCGTTGGCACCATGGTCGAACTCCACGGTGTGGATTTCCTGGCAGAGAAAAAAATTCAGGGGTCAAACATGGGCTCAAATCGCTTCCGCATCGATATGCCAAGATTCATTGAGTTCTACCTGTCCGGGAAATTGCACCTTGATGAGATGATCTCAAAGCATATCAAGCTGGAAGAAGTTAACGACGCTCTCGAAGCACTGAAGTCTGGGCAGGAAGCACGCCACGTCATTATGTTTGATTCCTAAAGAGAGAATGAGCCGCTTGGAGATAAGATCCGAAGTCACCGGAAACGTATGGAAGATCGAGGTTTCCGTGGGTGACCACGTCGATGCCGAGGATGTGCTGCTGATCCTTGAATCCATGAAGATGGAGATTCCCGTTGAGGTCCCCTCCGGGGGCACGCTTACCGAGTTCCTGGTCGCGGAAGGAGATGCCGTTGAGGAGGACCAGGTAGTGGCGATCATCGAGGTAGATACATAGCCCCGCCCCAACAATCTTCAGTCATTTTGACGCAAGTCATCGACAATAGTTTAGACCTTGCGTAAGGTCTCAAAACCTCCAAAATTAAATTCCTGAGGAGAAAGAGAGCCATGGCATCCACTAACCCGCTGGCAAACCTGTTTGGCAAGTCCCCCTTCAAGGGCCTGCAAATCCACATGCGCGCTGTCCTTGATTGCGTGCACGAAATCCCAATTCTGTTTGAGGCTCTGGCAGCAGGTGACCAGGAGAAGGTTATCGCAACCAAGGACAAGATTTTCGAGCACGAGTCAAAGGCAGACCAGATCAAGAATGAAATGCGGGGCGCTCTGCCAAAAAGTCTGTTCATGCCAGTCGATCGGCGTGACCTGCTGGAAGTTCTGCAGATGCAGGACTCTATTGCAGACACGGCCCAGGATATTGCAGGAATGCTGGTCGAGCGTCGTATGGGAGTCCCGGAATTCATGCGGAACCCGATGAAAGACCTGGTACTCCGCTGTATCGATGCGTGCGAGCAATCCGCAAAGGTTATCGAAGAACTCGATGAACTGCTGGCGATGGGATTCCGCGGTCGTGAAGCAACCCTTGTAGAGGAAATGGTTGAAGCTCTTAACCTGATTGAAGATGAAACCGACGACCTGGGTATCGACTTGACCAGGATCCTGTTTGAGCATGAAGATGAGGTCAAACCTGTCTCAGTAATGATGTGGTACCAACTGATCGAGTGGATCGGAGACCTTGCGGACTATTCCGAAAAGGTGGGAGACAGGCTGCGTCTACTGATAGCGAGGTGAACTGTAGTTAGTGCAGAAAATTGTGCGGTAAAGAATGGAGATCGGCTTTTTTTGGACTCGTACACAGCTGATAGTACCTATTAACAGAAACTGATTCTGGAATAAGTCAATGGAAATTATCGAAACATACGGTTTTATCTTGATGGTCATGGCAATCGTCTTTGGCCTCTACATGACATGGGGCATCGGCGCCAATGATGTCGCAAATGCAATGGGAACATCCGTAGGATCCGGTGCAATTACGGTTAAACAGGCTATCGTGATCGCTGCAATATTTGAGTTTGCCGGTGCCTTTATCGCAGGTGGAAATGTTACACAGACAATCCGCAAAGGCATTATCGACCCCTCATCCATTACCAATAGCCCTGAGATCCTGGTCTTTGGCATGCTGTCAGCTCTGCTTGCAGCGGGCATCTGGCTAATGATCGCCTCAACCAAAGGCTGGCCGGTTTCGACCACCCATACCATCGTCGGAGCAGTCATTGGGTTTGCTATTGTTGGTATAGGCGTCGATGCGGTTGAGTGGGGCAAAGTAGTACAGATCGCCGCCAGTTGGGTGGTATCACCGGTACTTGGAGGAACTATTTCCTTCATACTGATGATGAGCATCCGCAGGTTAATCTTGAATACCGAAAACCCGTTTCAGAACGCAAAACGCTGGGGGCCAGTCTATATCTTCCTGGTCGGCTTCATTATTTCCCTCGTTACCCTGTTCAAGGGCTTAAAGCACCTGAACATTGAGTTAACGGTTGGCATGAGCTTCCTTTCGGCTCTAATTTTCGGTCTTATCCTCGCCGGAATCGGGCGAATACTGGTCAACCGGGTCGAAGTTGACGAAGAATCTGACCGTGAGTTTCACTTTGCCAGTGTAGAAAAAGTATTCACTCCCATGATGATTTTCACCGCCTGCGCCATGGCCTTCGCACATGGTTCCAATGATGTCGCCAACGGCATAGCGCCCCTCGCCGCCGTCGTCAGCATTGTCGAGTCCGGCGGTGAAGTTGCTCAGAAATCTGCCCTGCCGATTTGGATACTCGTCCTTGGTGGCGTCGGTATCGTTATCGGCCTTGCCACTATGGGTTACCGGGTGATGAAAACCATCGGCAGCGGTATTACGCAGCTAACTCCGAGCCGTGGCTATTGCGCGACTCTGGCAGCGGCTGCGACCGTCGTGCTGGCGTCACGAACTGGCCTGCCAGTGTCAACAACACATATCGCCGTGGGCGCGGTTATCGGCGTTGGCCTGGCTCGCGGAGTTGGTGCAATTGATTTGCGGGTTATTGGCAGCATTGTTGTTTCATGGCTGGTAACACTGCCCGCCGGCGCGGCGCTGGCAGCACTGTTCTTTTTCACCTTAAAGGGTATGTTTTCATAATCAAATTTTTGTTCCAAAGAGTAGCTTTTTTTAATGCCACCCATTTCCTTCAATTAGTGCATACTAGTGGTTCATGCGTGTTTCACTGACCGACTACTTAATCAAGGTATCAGTAACTTATTGTCGGTCATTGCAACTGGTAGAACTCCACCCTGTTTAGCTGCTTCCTTTTATGAAGCTTAACCGTATGGACTAAAGCAGATGTCTGATGCCATTAAATAGTATTGATGTCGAAGCAATCAACTGGGTTAAGGGTTATGCCATTCCCTCGGATATCAAATTTCGCCAGATCATCGTTACCGGCCCACCAGCAAGCGGCAAGTCGACTCTTATCCAGAAACTTGGCGGATGGCCGGAAGAAGGCTGTATTGACCTCTCGCATGACAACTGGTGGCAGAACCGGATCCTTTCATTCCGGCCCAGGGAGGTCCATTTTTGCATTCCGTTCAAGCAGTTTCCTGATGGCTGTACCGTATTTGACCAGAATTGGCTTGCAGATCCCAGATCCGACCCAGATTAACTACGAACTGATTAGCACCCCTCCGGTAAAGAAATGGTTTTTTTCTACCGATTGGAGGGCGCGATATGTCTTCTATTTTCAGCTTCCCCCCGCCGAGAAGATACATGAGATACGACAACGCCGCGCTGCCGATCAAACTCACTCCGTCGACAAGGCCTTTACTCTGGCTGAAGTTGAAATCCAATGTTCGGTTTATGAAATGCTGGCCTTACACTTTCACCGCTGTGGCCTGAGAGTTATCGTGCGCAACGATTTCGATGGGATGCCACAAAGAATTGTTGATGATGAAGGTTCCGCCAGCGCAATAAAGTAACTTCGCATTGCGCACCTATTGCTGGAAAACTATCAACCTATAGGTGGCTGCTCGTTCAACCACTGAACTAAACTTGCAGATTGATAAATCTGCGGTATCATCTTGCCATCAACACAAGTAAATAGCCCTACTTTATCGGATCGAGAACTAATTACCACGTGGTGCCGTTTAATATCCCCGACGTTCAGCCATAGTGTTCCTTCACTGGAGCACATATTGTGGCCAACCATGAACGGAGTATCACTCTCGAGTTCAAGTGACTTGCGGAATTGACGAACATCACTACTGGTATAACCTGCGGGAAATGCTGTCGTTCTAACCCTGTTCCAGGTCATATCGTGAACTACATCAGGGTACTTGCGAATGTCGACCAGCATCTGGCGGGAGACACTTTTGCGCGGAGGTCCCGCATGGCAGGCTAGAAAATGAACTGACAACGCCAGCAAAGGTGCCAGCCGATAGAAGAGTTGCATTTCTGACCTGTAGTCTTCACCTCGTACCGAAACCACATGCTTGTCCCAGAGCAGGCCCTGGGGAATTCCCCGCTTCATAACCTCATCAAAAAAACTGTCATGGTTGCCGATGAGGTAGTGAACATTATCTGGAAAGCGTAATTTTAGCTTGAAGATCAGATCCATCATCAAAAGAGAACTACCCATTTCCTTGAGTCTTTCTGAATCCTCCTCATGCACAGCATCACCAAGAATGACTAGAGCGGCTGTACCGTTTTCAAGGTTATCAAGGAAAGCATTCTCGCTTAGGACGGTTAGCAGGTTATCAACGCTGGCATGAAGGTCACCGACCAGAATGGGTGTGACGCTATCGGGCAACTCTATGATCCCTCCAGGATTCCCTTCGGCATCCTTGGGATGTCCTGACGCGCCCCTGAGGAAATCATTTACTTCTTTTATGGTTTCAATCGCCATTTCAGGAGGCAAGGGGACAAGCGGACCGCCATAAATTTCCCGTATCCTCTGTAGGGCCGCCTTACGGCGGGTATCAACTCGAAGGTTGCCCTCTCCAACGCCCGTTAGTGTGACGTAGGTGCCGAGTTCCAAGACAGGATCCTTGAATATCAGACTGTCACCCGTGTGTTTGATTGAAAACTGACGACGAAATACGTCCCGCGGGGAACTGAATACATATTTCTGGTTATGGGCGCTTGACTCCAGAATGAGCGTTTTTCCCGGAGCCAGCCTTTCAAAGTGTCCTATTTGGCTGATATACCTTCCCGAATCAAACAGGAGAAAATCGCAGGGCGATTCCCCTCTACTTGCACCAAAGCCAGGATCAGGGGCTAGAATGAGTTCCTGTTTACCCATCTCTATCCTGAACTCCGGATACCCATGGATTGGAATTCTTATGGCCGTACCTGACAGCCGGATTTTTTTTGAAAGTTCAGGGATAACGGTTTCCAGAGCGGGCTGGAAGTAGCGTTTAATCTTTCCCCATAATGAGTTACTGGTCATACCAGGTGAGGCCGATTTCGATATCTGGAAGACATTGTTTCAGTTTGGATTTTGCATGTCCAACATGGAACACACTATAGCGGGAAAAGCACAAAAGCCACCTGCTAAATACACAGATTTGGGGATCGAGTGGGTTGGGCCTTGAAAACCCATGCCTGGGCGACCCTCTCCCGGGCGGCCCTTTAATCGTAAAGCCATCCGTTTGATATAGCCAACGCTATAGTCGTGTCGTGATATGCGCAGAAATATTTCCTTTACCAGCCCTAGCTGTTGCTTGTCCGTTCCCCTGGTTGGTCCTTATCGTCAAAATTATTGGCAGCCAATTTCAAGAACTTGCTCTCAGACTCGTCGGATAGTTCACGATCTTCAC
Source organism: Gammaproteobacteria bacterium (assembly GCA_002725995.1). GTDB lineage: Bacteria > Pseudomonadota > Gammaproteobacteria > Pseudomonadales > Azotimanducaceae. The sequence goes on along the minus strand of PBRQ01000022.1, from coordinate 52,814 downwards.
CTTCCTGATCCTCCAGGTATTCCAGTCCTTCTCTCTCTTCGGCCAAATCAGTTTCCTGATATTCGAACTGCACCTTGACGATCCGGTGCTTGTCCATCTCCAGGACCCTTAAGCAAGCCCCTTCGAGTTGAACGAAATCGCCAACCTTTGCAAGACGACCAAGGCGTTGATTAATAAGGCCGCCGAGAGTCACATAATCTCCCGTAGGGAATGGGAAATTTAGTTTGGGTTCCAGTTCAGTTACACGCACACCCGCGCTAATATTAAAGTGGTGTTTGTCCTCAATTTTGATGTGCCGATTTCTTGGGGAAAATTCGTCCTCATAGTCACCTACAATCTCTTCAAGTATATCTTCCAAAGTAATGAGACCATCGGTTCCACCATATTCATCCAGTACGATGGCAATCTGTCGGCGGTTGCTGGTGAAATCCTTGAGCAACTTGCTCAGCGGCATCGTATCGGGGATGTAATATGCTGGCATCATCACCTCCGTAACGGGGCTGGCGATCGTATTGGCTATCATCTCAGGGCTCTCTGAAGATGCCATCCTATTGAGCAATTGCTTAACTGAGACGATTCCGATGATGTTGTCGAGAGACGTTTGATAGACTGGATACCGCTCACGCAACTCTTCCTTAAAAAGCGTGAGCACATCGGCGACGACAGCATTATGGGGAATCGCATCTACTTCGGTACGTGGAATCATGGCATCTCGTGCCGTGTGCTCATCAAGGTCAAAAACACCGCGAAGCATCATGGTCAACTGCGGATTAAGAACCCCCTCCTGCTCGCTGGCACTGAGTATGGTGCGAATCTCCTCCCCCGTCATCGAGAAGTGGCCTTCCCCATTCATCGCCAGGTCACGCTGCCCGAATAACCACAATAGGCCATATGAAGATTTATTCATGACCCAGATGAGGGGACTTAGAATGGTATGGAGTGATTTAATAATCCTGGCCACCGCCAGGCTCATAGCCTCCGCCCTGTGAAAGGCAAGTACTTTTGGCGCCAACTCACCCCCAACAACGTGTAGAAAAGAAATAACGATAAATGCCACAGCATAGGAGAAGGTATGTGCCCAGCGCATCATCTCCTCACCTTCACTCAAAAGACTAAAGGTAACTTTAAACAAGGGATCAATCACCTCAGTAAGAGTGACAATGCCGATGGCACCCAGCGCTAACGAAACAAGTGTAATGCCAATTTGTGTAACCGAATAGAAGCGCTCTGGTTCATCATGAAGAATCTGGACAATTTTTGCAGAACTGTTGCCAGTACTGGCCAACTGTTTGATGCGACTTCGACGAGCAGACGTCAACGCAATCTCGGAGCCGACAAAAAATGCATTGCCAACGATCAGGAACAGGATCAAAAACAGTTTCCCTATCAATAACCAATCCATGTGCTGCTCCCGTTTAAACTGAAGGGCCGAAGCCAAGAACCGAACCAATTAGTATAAGGCTATATAAACATTTTTTCCATAGCCAGAAGGCCTTGATCCCTTTCTAAGACCTCCAAAATGCTAGAGCTTGCCGGCAACAAGGCTCGCTACAGGCATGACATTAAAAGCCACATTAGTATCACCTTGGTATTTTTGTTAGTACCTAATTGAACACCTGGCAGGAAACATTACTTAGTGACCAGAATAGTTCGCTACAAACCAAAACCACTAGGAAAGCACTCAGATACGAGTCCAGCAGTTCTAAAAAACGTCCTTTGCAACTCTATCAAAATCTTTCTCCAACACCTCAATAACATGGCGCATGATTTCGCTGAACACAGCTTCTTTGTCGCCATTAACAACAATGGGTATACCGGATTTGTTTGCTCCGGACAGAAGATAAGATTGCAGCCGCCAGATTTCGTCAAAATGTTTCAAGTAGCGTTCGCTGCGGCGCTGCGGCGCATCTCTTCCCCGGCCACGTATCCTCTGATGCAACTGTTTACGCTTCATCACCCCGAGCATGATGGGCACAATGATCGCATCATCACTCTCAACGAGTTGTTCCATAAATGCTGGCTGGATATGGACGCCTTCCAGGATCAGTGAAACCCGTTCTCGCAAGGCACGCTTTACCACCGCCTCAATTGCGACGGTGAGTAAGTCTGCCTGGCCCCTGAACCCACTAACCAGAAGGTTATCAGAAACCCCAGTCATCTCTGCCCCAGTACCCGGGAGAGTTGTCCAGGCTCTAAAGGAGGATGTATGCAGTATTGGCAGGAGTTGTTCAGGCATCATTGTACGCATAACTTCACGCAACATATCAGTTGATTGGCTGCGTACGATATCCAGGCGACTTGCCAACATGGTTGCAATGGTGCTCTTACCACAACCCGAAGTGCCGCCCAGCAACAGAATCAGTGGCCTGCCATCATTGACAAAATCTCGCCATACCAGCCAACGTTTGGCGACATCCTCTCCAAGCTCACTAGACTGGCGCAGGTACCTGTAAGTAAGCCTGCCCAGATGCCTTGAAGAAACAACTTCAATTCGACGATCAATCAGGTGCTTGTACAGGGCGGCCACTATTTCCATCGCCTCCGTACTGGTAAGAGCGATGGCTTCGAGGGCTTGCTGATATTCATGCCTTGAAAAAGGTATAAGCTGACCATCTCGCTGTTCTACCTGAATATTTAAACTTTCTTTGAGCTTTATGTAGCGGTCGGCTACTTCCTCTCCCTCCCGGGCCCGCAGTTTTTTGACAACCAGAAGGCGCAATTCATCAGTCGCAATCACCTCAGTGCCTTCCAACTCACTGCGAATATCCGTTGCAATTTCAAAGGCGATGTCGAATGATAGCCCCGCCTCCTGCAAAGAGTGAATCAGAATGCCACGCAGGAGTGGAACTAGTTTATTTTCCTCGCGATTTTCAACCAAAATCTTTGCCATATGACATTACTCCCCTGAGTGATTTCTGAACCTGGTCCAGGGTTTGATACAAAAGACTAAACGCTCACAAGAATCGTCGTAACGCCTGGTCGGCATGTGGTGATGCTTGCTAAAAAATCAAACCGGGCAGGCGCGTACCTACCCACTCACAATCAAAGGAATATCAAGATTCTGACGCGGGAGTAATCAGACATTCTCACCACGTTCATAAATTTCCTTTGCTGGACCTACCACCAGCGGATTAGGCGCTGAAACGACTTTTTTATCCTTCCCGGGGTAGTTCAGGTGATGCAAAAAGTGGCGAATGCAATTGAGCCGACCACGTTTTTTGTCATCAGAACGAATCATTGTCCAGGGTGCATCCCTGGTATCCGTATAGAAAATCATCGCATCTTTCGCCTTGCTGTAATCACCCCACCGCGACATCGACTCCTTGTCAACGGGGCTAAGCTTCCACTGTTTCAGTGGATCCGTCTGGCGGGCTTTAAGCCTGCGAAACTGCTCCTCACGACTTACTGAAAACCAGTATTTGAACAATCGAATCCCACTATTGATCAGCATGCGTTCCAGCTCTGGAGTCTGCCTGAGAAACTCCAGATACTCTTCATCCGAGCAAAACCCCATTACTTTCTCAACACCAGCCCGGTTGTACCAGGATCGGTCAAATAGAATTATTTCACCCTTGCTCGGCAGGTGTTGAATATATCGCTGGAAGTACCATTCATTTTGTTCGCGGTCGCTGGGTTTTTCCAACGCAACAATTTTTGCTCCGCGGGGATTGAGATGCTCCATGAAACGCTTGATGGTTCCACCCTTCCCTGCTGCGTCCCTGCCCTCAAAGAGGATGACTATTCTCTGCCCGGTTCTTTTCGCCCACCCCTGAACCTTGAGCAGTTCTACCTGCAGTTGCACCTTTTGATGTTCATATGTGCCATCGGAGATTTTCTCTTTGAATGGGTATCCGCCATCTGCATTCCATTTGATTTTTTTGTTCTTTGCGTCAAGATCAAAAATGATATCTCCGTTATATTTCTTTCGCCCTTTATTGATAGCAGCTTCATCAACTTCGAGAGTCGAAACTTCGCTCGCTGTTTCCACCGGCGCTTTCTTCCTGACCATATCAACTCTCCCTATTGAAATATTCAGACGAGTAGAATTCTACTAGCAATCTTTCATTTAGTGCAAATAAATGGGGTTTACATAGAGGGGAACAAACCTGTCGCTGACACTACACTCTTGGACCATCGTCAGGGCTAAACAGTTGATAGACAGCTGATAAATAAGGACTTGGCCGATATGCTTGCCATAAGAACCGGGCTTCCAACTGCTGAATCAGCCCAGTGTCCGCGGTAGAGCGGTCAACACCACCGTGAGTAGGGGTTCGTCGTTAGATTCGCATTATAGTATCGGGGGTCAGCAGTAACTTCTTCCCCAACCCAATCAGGCATATGAACTACCTGATTTTCGTCCTCAAGTTCAACTTCAGCAACAACCAAACCTGCATTGTCGCCATCGAACTCATCAATCTCCCAGATCAGACCCTGGTACTCAACCCTGTACCGTCTTTTTTCGATCAGGGGATGCTCACACAGGTTGTCCAGCATTTCACTGGCTTCCCCCGCTGGAATCTCATATTCGTATTCTGCTCGTCTTGCGCCAACTGAAATTCCCTTGACCGTAAGGTACCCCTGATCATTGATCAACCTAATACGCACAGTGCGTTCCGATACCGTAGAAAGATAGCCCTGCCGGTACTTGGTGCCGATTCCCATGCTGCGCCAGCCATCATTCTTGAGCAGAAATTTCCTTTCTATCTCCTGCGGCACGACTACACCTCCCAGACCCTCTCACCTGCTTGCGGGGGAAAAGCCTTCATCACTTGTTCTACTACATGATCCAGCACCGCACGTACCGTATCCGCTACTTGCAGATTTTCAATAATGGGGATACCGTCCTGGTCCGCCTCCTTAAGTAGCCAGGATTGCAATTTCCAAATGTTGTCAAAATTATCAAGATCGTGGGCAGTTTGCTGTTTATTTCCCTCGGGCAAACGCCGCTTTAGCTGCGCTCGCAGCATTCCCTTTTTCATAGTGGCAAGCATAAGGGGAACAACGACAGCCTCGTCCCTTTTTACTTCAATATCCATTGCTGCCGGGAGCACGTGGGTTCCCTCAAGAATGAGGTCATGCCCTTCTCCAACGGCACTGTTGATAGTCGATTCCATCGCTGGTTTCATGGCAGCAAACTGCGCCTGGAAACCCGCAATCACAGAACTCTTTGTTTCTTCTTGCCCTCCATCAATGGAAGATGGAACTCCCTGCCAGGCCTCAAAACTTGAATAGGCCAGACTTGGTACCATCTGTGGAGACAGGTAGTTGCGTATGATCTCCCGCATCAATCCCGTTGACTGATGGTGGGTAATATTTAACCGATAAGCGAGATCTGACGATACCGTACCCTTTCCAATCCCGCTGGTACCACCAATTAATACAATTAGAGGCATGTCGCTATTTTCAAACTGGCGCCAGGACAGGTAACGGTCCGCCACCTGCTGAGAACAGTGTTTGCGCAGACATTTGTATATGATTTTACGTAGCGTCAGGTGGTCAACTTCACGGAAACCTTTGCTCCTCATATTCTCCAGAACCATCCGCGCGCCAACCAAAGCGATTTCTGGAGAAATCGCACAGGTTTCGAGAGAGTTTGCAAGTATACCGACGGAAAAGGGCGCATCACGCGTGCGCGTGTGTACGATGAGGTCAGGTTCCGCCTTATCACCACGTTCATACTGCTCGCGCTGCCTGTTGCCGTAACGCTCACCCAGCAATTCCCCTACTCTGGCTCGTAATTCCACATTGGTCGTCTGCCGCTTCCCCTGCAGTTCATCGCGCAGTTCCTGAGCAAGCTCAAATGCTTCATCGAAGGGAAGGCCAGCCTGTACCAGGGACTGCACTAGTATTCCACGCAGAAACGGAGAAGATTCATTCTCCGGCTGTCTTATGACTGTTAACTTTGGCATGTCTTCATCATAGGGTTGTCGCTATTGTGATGCAAAATATTGTCGATTAATTTTCGGCAACCAGATAGCAAATCCACACAGGATCCGCATCACCTTCAGTAGCTGGCGAATAAACGTCGGTTCCCTCACCAGTCTTTGCATCAGTCTCTTCCCAGTAAACCGTAACTCTGGAAAAACCTGCCCCATCAAGAAGTTCCTGTAACTCTGGCAACGTCCAAAGACGCCAGTCATAGGTGAATGCTTTCTTTAGCTTCGAGCCATCAGGAAAAGTATAGTGAATATGGCAACGTATGCTGCCATCAATGGGGTTGTATCGCGCATGCTCCCAGGTGTAGCTAAAACCCTTGTATTTACGCTTGTCCTTTACTTCCAGGAAAGAGTCAGAGCCCCCGAAAACATCCATAATAAAGATGCCGTCTTTGACCAGCGACTTGCGCACACCGCGAAAGTAATTCCTCAGTTTCTTGCGCGTCACAAATATCTGGTAGCTGAAATTCATGGCCAGAATCACGTCAGCGGGTGGCTCAATTTTCGCACTACGTACATCATCCTGGACCAGGCTGACACGAGATCTCTGTTGTGATTTCAGGCGAGAAAGGTTGTGCTTTTTCCCCCACGAAAGTACCTGTGAATCGATATCAACGCCAACGGCATAATTGCCCTTTCTGCGCTTGACCCACTCGCAACACATACTTGCGGTACCGCAAAAATCCTCACGAAGATAAGAAGGACGCCGCCCACGCAGTTTGCGGAAGGTTTTGTTGATGAATTCGTATTCAAATTCAACGTTCTGTACAGACTTTTCATAGAGGGTATGCCTATCCGCTCGGTCCGCCATGGTCTTATTCTTGCGCGACTTCTTGCCTCTCCCGTTCCTGACCCTTGCTTTTCCTAATTTCATAGCCAGTGATTATGCCAGATCGACTTGAATTGCAAAATGATGTGCATCTCCGGTGATCGAAATCAGTGCGCAGGTATCACCCATATACCCTTAATCAAGCACTACAACCCTACAAAAGGCCAAAAAAACATGGAAATTGAAGTTTGATTGATCTCGGTCCTTTTAGCAGTCATTACAAGCTGATATCTTTGTTCTCCAGGCCAGTGGAGACACAGGACAATGACTAAGCCAGCCGAAAACAAAAGCCAGAGTGTAGAAGCAATTCAACAGAGCAATACCAAACCGAAGACCAGCGAGGAGCGAACATCTGAGGAGAAAACCCAGGCGCTACCAGTGACCAGCACAAAGCCAGTTGCGGCTATCGATCTGGACGATCCAGCACTTTACCTTAACCGGGAACTGACCTGGCTGGAATTCAACAGTCGTGTACTGCACATGGCGTCAAAGACTGATATTCCTCTGCTTGAGCGGGTCAAATTTCTAGCGATCGTGAGCAACAATCTCGATGAGTTTTTCATGAAGCGGATTGGGGGCCTGAAACAGCAGATCGCTGCCGGCATCCGGTCTCCTTCCATTGATGGCTTGACGCCTCAGGAACAACTTGCGAAATGCCTGCCTATCGTGCGAGATACACACCAGAAGCAGAATCAAATTTTTGCTGAAGTGGACGCACTTCTCAAAGTTGAGGAAATACAGTTCGTCAACTATGTCGACCTCAAGAAAGAAGAACAAAAAACTTTACGCGAGCAGTTCATCACCAATATTTTCCCGTTGCTGACGCCGCTCGCCATGGATCCTGGACACCCTTTCCCATTCATTTCCAACCTTGCCCTGAACCTTCTGATTTCATTGCGCTACCCCGGAGGCAGCACAAGCCACTATGCACGCATTAAGCTGCCTAAAGTAAAGAGCATTACACCAAGGTTCGTGCGTGTGAATGACGGAACTGTCTTTGTAAGACTCGAGGATGTTGTAAGCAATAATCTGGACCTGCTTTTCCCCGGTATGGAGATTGTTTCCTGCGCACCCTTTCGAATTACCAGAAATGCCATTATGGAGCTTGAGGAAGAAGAGGCGGATGACCTGCTGGCTATGATAGAAACGGAACTGCAGGATCGACATTTCGCTCCCATTGTCCGCCTGCAGGTCGACAAGAGCATGGATTCTGTCCACCAGGGTATGCTGGCAGCCGAACTGGGTCTCGACGAGGAATCCGATGTCTTCAAGGTTGAATCCATGATGGCAATGGGCGATCTGTTTGAAATTGTCGGACTGGATTTTCCAGAGCTACACGATGTACCACACAAACCGGTGGACCATACACGACTGGCTCATGACCCTCAGAATATTTTCCACATCATCAGGGATCGTGGCGCCATGCTGCTGCAGCACCCCTATGAATCCTTTAGAACCAGCATTGAACGTTTCCTGAGCACAGCAAGCGAGGACCCCAAGGTGCTTGCAATAAAAATGACCCTGTATCGAACCTCACAGGATAGCGCCATTGTTGAGGCGTTGGTTAATGCCGCTCGAAATGGCAAACAGGTTGCTGTTCTGGTTGAGCTCAAGGCACGTTTTGATGAAGCAGCCAATATAGGGTGGGCGAGACGTATGGAGCAAGCCGGCATCCATGTCACCTATGGTGTCGTTGGGCTCAAGACTCACAGCAAGGTCATCCTGGTAGTGCGAAATGATTTCAATGGCTTGAGACGCTATGCACATATAGGCACTGGAAACTACCACGCTGGCACAGCACACATGTACTGCGACCTTGGTATGCTGACCTGCGACGCAGACATAACGCAGGATCTGACCGAACTGTTCAACTACCTGACCGGTTATTCGCCACCCCCTAGATATCGTAAAATACTAACTTCACCCTACACATTGAAGCAGGCGCTGATTGACAGAATTGATCGTGAAATTCAGCACCATTCCTCAGAGTCACCTGGCTTGATCCAGCTCAAGGTGAATGCACTAGAAGACGTGGACATCACGAAAGCGCTGTATCGAGCCTCCCAGGCGGGCATCAAAGTGGACCTCATCGTTCGCGATACCTGCCGCCTGCGACCGGGGCTTACTGGCATCACAGAAAATACTCGTGTAATCAGCATAGTTGGACGCTTTCTGGAACACACTCGCATCTACTACTTCAAAAACCGCGGTGAGGAAGAATATTTCATAGGCTCTGCTGACCTTATGAAACGCAACCTTGAAAGCCGCGTGGAGGTTGTAACACCTGTCGAGGACCCGAAGTTAAGACAGGAACTGCGTCTGATCATTGATGTCCAGTTAACGAATCGCAAGTACGCCTGGGAAATGCAACAGGATGGCAGCTATATCGAGCACAAAGAAACCAGTGGCGAAGCATCACTCAGTTCCCAGGAAACCTTCATAGAGCAGGCAGAAAAGCGCGAACAGGCTGCAGCCAAACATGGGCGAACAAAATTGCGAAAACAGCTTCTTAAATATTTTCACAACCGCATAAAACAAGAGGGCTAGCCTGGAAAATACAAGAAGGTACGTTGTGCCGGCTATTCGGTCACTCGCTATTCTCGAACGCAGATTTAGCTGCCAGGGATCTTAGCAGGAAAAGGGGATTTCAATGCCACCACTACGAACAAACCCGGATGGCTTGCCCAGTTCGTCATAGCGCACACAGGATTCATTGATAAACAGCATATCGCCGACATAGCGATGAGAAATCTTTCGCTTGAGATTTTTAGTATAGTTCAGCTCTAGAAAATGGCTGACCAACCCCCGTATCACTCCGGCATGCACTACAATGAGGATGGTCTGCATTGGGAATTTTTTTGCCAGCTTGGAAATGTATTTGACACTGCGTCGCTGCATCTGGCTGAAACTCTCTCCGTCTGGATAGACAAATTCCGGGTCCGTCTTGTACTGCGGATAATGTTCCGCCACCCAATTCTTTTTCTTCTTGTAGAGCCTCCCATAATCGACTTCATTCAACGCCGCATTGCTATGAACAACATCAATACCAAGGTGTTTAGCATGAAATTTTGCTGTTTCACGTGAGCGTTTGAGATCACTTGAATAGACAGCATCAAATATAATCTGATTTTCCTTCAACTGGTCTGCCACAAAAGCAACATCAGCTTCCCAGCCTTTGTCCCGAGGAGAATCATGCCAACCAAGTATCTGCTCTGAGGCATTGATAATCGTTTTATAGTGACGGGTTAAGACTAAGCGCATACTGGCAAGGGCTCAGCAAATTGTACCAACAAGTATGTTGGCAAGAACTTACCCCTAGTGCAAATATTGTTCTCACAGTCCACTCTCTCCCGGATCCTGACCACACCAAATTCCACCAGATATCCTATCTTCCGGAAGGTTTTCTGAAACAGAAACCATTCCTGCTTGTTTTCGACTGAAAACCGTATGACTCCAGTACTCATCACAGTCAATCAGACACTTTGATCATGCGTACTGGGTAGCAAGTACGTTTACCAGCTTACCCAGTTCCTTCTGTTTAAGTTGCTTAACGGCCTTATTCGGGCTCATCCATTGACGTCCACGATGACGCTCTTCCCACTCCTCTTCAGGCACAAGGCGCGTCACTTTCATCGGGTAAACTGTCACACTGCAGTCCGAATCCCACTTCTCGTACACATAACTGCCCAGCGCTTCCTCGGCAACTTCTCCTACTACGCCGGCTTCCTCCAACGCCTCCTTTGCAGCAAAATCCTGCAGGGAAAGTTCTGGCTCCTTGATACCTTTTGGCACGATCAGGTGGCTACCGTTTCTGGACGAAATAATCAGCACTTCCAATTGGCCTTCATGTATTCGGTAGGGAATCACCGCCGACTGGGTATAGTAGTATGCTGGCTGGAGGCGCCATTCTTTTCCACCTGCTCCAAGGTAAGGAAATTTCCTGGGCAAGGTGTCAGGCCGGATGAGAGATTTCAATTTTCCTCACCCCTTCGTGAGATTGTTCTAGGCGTCTGCTATTTTCACTATCGCGAGAGTAGCCGGAGCTAAGCGCTTATCCTCATCTGGCAGGCTAGATCCTTTGCTCGATAACCAGGCGAGCAACTGCTCCAGGCCAGGATTATGCCCTATCAGTAGAATTCGGTTATCGGTCTCAGGCAGGGCAGCGACAACTTCAAGCAGGGTGCCAAGATTAGTAGCATAAATACGATCATCATGGCGTATCTCCCCCTCCGCCATTCCCATGACCTTGCTGACCTTTTTTGCAGTACCCGCGGCACATTCCGCCGGTGATGCAACAATGAGGTCGGGGATCATATCCTGCTGCTCAAGCCATTCACCGATATGCTAGACGTCACGAATACCGCGATCCGTTAGAATTCTGTGATAGTCACCGGCACCACCGTTAGCCTTGCCATAGCGTAGCAACATGAGTTCATGTTTCTTGCTCATATTAACCTTCGAATCCTTTCAGGCTAGCTATCGTTGATGTAATTGGCAGACGGATCGTTCTGTATTTAGTGTCTGCATGACTTTTCGCAACCTTGACCGTTCAAATCAAGCAGCATCGTCTACATGAACATATTGCCATCACTGGCCTAAATATATCATTATTGAAGGGCCCATCACATTCCTCCTTGTGTGGTAAGTTCAGTGGTGTTTAACTCTGATACCGCAGCCACATTTTCTCATTGACAGGCCAGAACCAGCAGATGCGTATCGAATTCATTGTCCAAGGCAGTCAGGATATTGAACAACTAAAGTCGTCAGTACAGGAAAATTTTTTAGTCCGCCTCGAACCCCCACGCACCGTTTTCAGGACCCACTACGACAGTTTTGACTGGCGTCTTTATCATAAGGAATCACTCCTTGAGGACACCAGGGACGGAAAAGAACATATTCTGGTGTGGAAAACCCTGAAGGGAGAAAACTACTGCCCTCGAATGAAGCTTCGTGAAATGCCCAAATTTGCCTGGGACCTACCAAAGGGACCATTTCGGGACCTCCTGACGCCGGTTCTTGAAATGCGCGAACTCACCCCTAAGGTCAAGGTTCGGTCAAGAATCCATGTAATGCACCTCCTCAACAAGGATGAGAAAATCGTCTCACAGATCATACTCCAGGAAAATAACCTGCAGCGCCAGCGGGGAGCCCGTTCCCAGGAACTCGACAACAGAACGACAATTGTTCCTGTCAGAGGATACGCAAAGCCCAGTATAGAAGTAGCAAGATTCCTTGAGCAACATGGTCTTACACCGATGCAAGATGATCTGATGATTACCGCACTCAACCTCATTGACGCCTCCCCCGGTGACTATTCAACAAAATTACAGCTGACGCTCGACCCTGAGATGCGAGCGGACAGAACAATGAAGATTATTCTGCGACGCCTGCTCGACATCATGCTGACGAACGAGGATGGCACACGATCAGGGACCGACACGGAATTTCTGCACGATTTCCGGGTGGCAATTCGCCGTACACGATCAGCACTCTCTCAAGTCAAGGCTGTATTCCCGAAGCAGACCCTGGACCGCTACAAGCGGGAATTCGCATGGCTGGGACAAATTACCAGCCCTGGTCGCGACCTGGACGTCTATTTACTGAATTTTGATGACTACCGCAACAATCTGCCCGTCGGCATGCAGCCACATATTGATCCCATGCGAGATTTTCTCATCAAACAGCAGGCGATTGAGCACAATGCCCTGGTCAAGGCGATGAATTCACAGCGGTACCGCAGGATACTCAAGAGCTGGTCAGCTTTTCTTGATGAGCCGGTCAAGGTACGATCGACCCTGAGAAATGCGACACAACCAACCATTAGTGTTGCCAGAAAACGAATCTGGCGAATCTACAAGGGCATCCTCAGAGATGGCGGGTTAATAACACAGAGTACACCGGCAGAGGTGCTTCATGATTTACGAAAGGACTGCAAGAAGCTGCGCTACTTGATGGAGTTCTTCAGAAGCTTATTCCCGGAAAAGTATATCGAACAACTCACCCGTATGCTGAAAACACTGCAAACCAACCTCGGCGACCATCAGGATTACGATGTGCAAATTACATCCATCAATGAAATCAGAAGCCAAATGCAGACGCAGGAAAATGGCACCGGCGAGACGCTGTTGGCAATGTCCATGCTGATCGAAGGACTGCAGGCAAAGCTGCGACAGACCCGAAGTGAGTTTGCGGTACAGTTCAACACCTTTGCTGCAAAGGAAAACCGGAAGCTCTTTCGCGAGCTCTTTGCCAGTACGTGGGAAAGCCAGAAAACCCTCCAATGAAAGTAATAGCGACATATAACATCAAGGGCGGTGTTGGCAAGACGGCTACCGCAGTCAACCTCGCCAGGCTGGCAGCTCGGGAAGGTGCTCCGACGTTAATCTGGGATCTCGACCCCCAGGGAGCTGCAAGTTACTACTTTCGTATCAAGCCCAAGATCAAGGGTGGTGGCAAAAAGCTCATACAGGGCAAGCGTAACCTGGAAAGATCAATTCGCGGAACTGATTTTGAACTGCTTGACCTCCTGCCAGCAGATTTCTCCTACCGGAACATGGATATTTTTCTGGAAGGAACAAAGAAACCCTCCCATCAACTGTACAAACTGCTCAGACAATTCAAAAACGAATACGAGTATGTGTTTCTGGATTGCCCACCAAGCATATCCCTGGTCTCTGAAAACATCTTCGATGCAACCACGGCGATACTGGTACCGACCATACCAACCACTCTGTCATTGCGAACCTATACACAAATCCTACAGTTTTTCAATAAACATGACCTTGATACAACCAAGCTCTTGCCATTCTTCTGCATGACAGATCGCCGCAAGAAAATGCATCGCACCATGATGGATAGCCCGGCTGAGTACCTTAAAAACCTCATGCCCACTGCCATCCCTTACGACAGTAAAGTGGAACAGATGGGGGCCCACCGGGCTCCCCTGGTTGAATTTGCGCCAAATGCACGTGCTGCAAGATGCTACGAGGCCCTGTGGAATGACGTCAAGTCGTACACTTCTCAATTGAAGTAGACCTTACTGCCAGTTCGGTACGATAAATCCGAAGCACCCCCGCCATACTTGCTCTGAATCAATAAATGGCTACAAATACTTGCGAGCGATTCCCAATTGATTAGCCGAATGCGATAATCACGTTGGACATATGGAGATGTTCATTTTGGAAAGGAGTCTAAAAGATGAATCCAGCCATTTCTGATGTTCGAGGCCTGGGCCCCGCAACAGTCAAGGTACTAGCCGAGGCTGGTTTCAGGACCGTTGCCAGCCTGGCAAACACCTCGATCGAAAAATTGTCTGCCACCCCTGACTTCGGTGAAGCACGCGCCGCAAGCACTATTAAGGCAGCTGCCGAATTACTCGCTGCATCCAGGAAAGCAAAGCCGGCAAGAAAAACTACCACCAAAGCCGCCGAAAAGAAGGGTAAAAAACAAGAAGAGTAAGAAGTAACGGTAACCAGGGCTGCATTACGCACTGCTGCTCTTACCTAAAAGCATACCCAAAAGCTTATCCAAGCGGCTTATCCAGACGCTTGCCCGAGCGCTTACTCAAACACCGCCACAAACAGCCGGTTAGGCTCCTTCACCAATGCTGAGTTTGCCCTGGTGAATTCCTGTCGAAAACTAGGCAGCCATTTCCTTCACCTTAAGAGAAAAAATACTCGAACGGAGGTAGTGTTGTTCCTGCTCCAGGTCAGCGTGCGTCAATGGGTGATCCGCCAACCACTGACTATCCAACTTAAGAGAAACCTCTGCGTCAGCAGCTGAAATTTTGATTTTAGGCAGATCTTCCGGACGACGCCCACGATTGAACACGACGGCCAATCTAAGGACAAATATCAACCGGGATAGTACTAGGATCCGATCTTCATCCAGACCAGATAGAATTTCATTGTGAAATTTCTTTCTATGCAATCTGACCAGTAGAGACAGGTCCCTCTGTTCCTGCCTTGAGAATCCCGCAAGCTCCATGTACTCAAGCACGTAGGCTCCATGCTTGTGATACTGACCATGCGCAATCATCAACCCAATCTCATGCAATAGTGCTGCGCGCGACAGTAGCTCCTTGTCTCGAGAGCTAAACTTCCAGACCTTCTTGAGCTGAGAAAATATAAGAAGCGCCGTATCACAAACGCGATCGGCCTGCGCTTCATCAATTCGATGTCGTGAAATCATAGATTTAACAGTTTCAGCGCGGGTATCCTGACTTTGCCTTCGGTCGATGAGGTCCGCCAATACACCTTCCCGAATTGATCCTTCCGAAACGCGCATATGATCAATAGAAAGGGACTTGAAAATCGCCATCAGTATAGCGACACCACCCGGGAATACCGACCGCCTGCTCTCACTGAGACCCGCCAGTTTCAGTTCATCAACATGGCCTGCCTGCAAAATTGCATCTACCAGCTTTTCAATTGATGTTCGTGTGATTCCACCTTCAGTCCAGCCTGATTCTCTTGAAACTTCCTCTATGGAGCGAGCCGTACCGGATGTCGCAATGATATCTTCCCAGTTCAGCTTCTGAAATATGGCGATATGCGGCTCCAGTATTACGGAAGCGGCTATGATTGCTTTGTCCATACAGGATTTGCTTATTTTGCCGTCTGCAAAGAAGAGTTCACTGGTGCTGACGCAGCCCATGTACAAACTCTCAAGATAAAGTGGCATGGCACTGTCACCCACGATCATCTCGGTACTGCCTCCACCAATGTCGATGACCAGCCGCCGGCCAAGGTCCTCCTGGAGTGTTTCAGATACGCCAAGATAAATTAGCCGTGCTTCTTCAACACCGGAAATAACGTCGACGGGAAAACCGAGTTCTTCCTCCGCCTGGCGAATGAATAGCAAAGCATTTTTGGCCAACCTCAAGCTGTTGGTGCCGACAACGCGGACACAGTCTGCATTCATACCACGGAGACGTTCACCAAACCGTGTCAGGCACCCTAGTGCACGCTCACATGCGATCTCACTGAGCCTGTTCTGTTCATCAAAGCCAGAGCCGAGCCGCACCATTTCCCGCAGGCGGTCGACGACTATCAGATTTGAACCATCGCGGCGAGACACCACCATGTGAAAGCTATTGGAACCAAGATCTACAGCAGCATATTCCTGGTGGACATTCGTATCATTTTCAGTCATTGATATATTGGGCTAAACACCGGTGACGCAGCAGGCCGTATCATAGCCCGACCGCCGAATTTGATCACTTGTAATTTTAGTTTTCGGGTACTTTGGCCCGGGATTTTATGTTCCTTATGCAGCTTTATATATTAGGAACCGCTGAGGGCTTTTTATAGAAGAACCGCGAGGACTTTTTTCTACGAGCCGCTGAGGGCTTTTATTAATATCCGCTGAGGCTTTTGATAGAAGAACTGCTGAGGGCTCTTTCCGCTTAGAGTTCTTTACTCGCTTAGAGTTCTTTACTCGCTGAGGGCTCTTTACCAGCGGACGGCTCTTTACCAGTTGAAGGCTCTGCCAACATGTCTTCCAAATTTTTTGTGAAGTAACTAAAAACATGGTCTGCAACCTGGTAGTCCCAGTCGCTGGTACCATCGGCTTCACTCTCTCCTTCTGCAGTTGGGGGCTCTGAGAAATGCAGCCACTTCTTCTCATCAACGGTGACGGCGCTCACTGAAATGATGCGGCCGTCCGTGAGGTGGTATTCCGCCCGCCTTGATGAAGACCACTTTTCCGCATCGTGAGGTGCGACATCGTCCAGCCGCACGTTAACCAGTGCCCTCGCAAGCTCATTCGCCACCGATGGATAGCTGAGACTTCGACCTTCCGGGAGATTCTGGACGATTATATCGTCCTTACCTTCCAAGCGCTCAGCCGATAGCTGTACAGTGCCCGAGATGTCAAAGAGTACAACCTTGTTGACCTGATCAGAATCAACATTGACGATCACAGGGTCAAGCCAATCTGGGGCCGACTTTTCCAAAGTAATTGATTTATCGGTTAGCCAGGTCTGGCTCTCCTGCGGTCTCCTAACAAAATTCCCGTCCTGACTGCCTGCGGACTTTCCAACGAGAATAGCGAACGAATAGTCCGCCGCAAAACCTGAAACCAGGGTACCGGAACCAACCTCCTCGCTCACATCAGCCAGGTCCAGGGTTGAAAAATTTTCTGCTTTGGCCGTCTTTTTCTCGATTAGTTTTGCCCTGCTCAGGCTTTCCAGCAACTTCGCCAGACTGGAAAAATTCACCGGGTATAGACTCTTCTCAGCAACCCCCCATTTACTATCCTCGTGAACAAGGGTTATCGACTCTCCAAAGGTTTTGATTTCAACCCTTTCGAGCTGATTGAGATTTTCCTTGATCTCCGGGAACAGCAACTCGTCGTCCATCAGCGCCGAATCATTGTGGCTCTGCTGCCAGGCCAGCATCAGCGTCGACAGAACAGCAATTCCCAACAACAGTATCTTATTTCGGTTCATTTCCCAAACTCCCTGCTCCGACTCATACGCAGGAAGTTAGCCGCCAGCAACAGTAGAGTAAGCAGCAATGGAATCAGCGCAATGTTGAGGAATTTTAGTGTGGAGCCAAGTGTTTCAATATCTTCGTTTAGCTGGTGACGCACGTCTCGCAGTTGCTTGCGTATGCGAATTTTTTCCTCCTGGAACTGAAGAATCGCAGCTTCCTGTTCAGGATTGAGAAGAAGAATATTGTCACTACCGACAGTTTCCTCCAGTTCGCTTAGCTGACGCTCCGTTTCCGCCAGTCGTGCCTGCAGGCTATTGGCATTCTCCAGATATCGAGTCTCTGCCTCCCTGCGCAAATCCTGCACCACATCAAAAGGTCTGGTAAACCTTCCGCGACTGCGGATACTAATAAGCGCTGAACTGCCCCTCAGGTTATCCAGGGCATTAACAACCAGGTCGCCGTTATTAGCCCAGGGGTTCGCTATCTGCTGGCCAAAAAAGTTCTGTACCTGAACCCAAAGCCTATCCGAAAGAATATCGGTATCCGCTACCAGTATGACATTCAATTCATCGGTTTCAGAAACAAGATCCCCAGTAAAACCGCTAAAGCCGTCGGGAAATGCAGACACGGCTTTTCCGGAAAGCCTGGCAGCAACCAGATATTGCTCACCCGTCGCAGAAAAGGACTTCTGCAGTTCTTCCGGATTCCTGAGAAACTGGAATTGCAGACTATCGAGGGGCATGGAGTATTCACTCGATCGAATCAACGCATCAACCCGTAGCTCGCTATCTTCATCAACATCTATTATACCGGCGGTCGCCATATTGATACTCTCCAGGCCTGCGGTTACCACATCGTCCATGGAAAAATTGTCTAATCCCATGCCAACAATCGCAAGATGGCGCACCGGCGTGCCGCTGGGCCCACCCACTGATAGAG
Source organism: Gammaproteobacteria bacterium (assembly GCA_002725995.1). Lineage (GTDB taxonomy): Bacteria > Pseudomonadota > Gammaproteobacteria > Pseudomonadales > Azotimanducaceae. The sequence goes on along the minus strand of PBRQ01000022.1, from coordinate 34,674 downwards.
CAGTTTGTGAATCTCCAAGCACCATGCCTTCCCGCAGGCTAACCCCCCAGTGAGTCATAAGCTTGTTCAGGTCTGATGCCTGGCCGGTAGGAGGAGAAGGCATCATGGGGTTGGCCTGTGCAGGTCTATCCAGTTCAGCTAGGGGGTCAACGAAGGCCAGCATCTTACCGCCCTTCATGATGAACTGGTCAATTGAGAACAGCAGTGCCTCTGGAATGTCCTTCGGGTGAATTACAAGCAGGAGATCAATATCCTTGGGCAGCTCACTTACCGTCGTTTCTATCTTCTCAATGGAAAAAGCCTGTTCGAGTTGCTGAATAACAATCCAGGCAGGCGTGCTCTGGAATGTTTGCATATTCATATCACCCTGCACCGGCAGGGAGGTGATCAGGCCGATCGATGGTTTCTTGAGGGTGATTAGCCCATGGATCATTTTACTGATCTCGTACTCCAGGAACTCTTCCTTGTCTGGCTGGAAAAAGGGAAGAATAGCAACGTCGTCCAGGGCGTTTGTCCCCACCAGTCCAAAATACAGCTCATCACCTGCAGCGGATACAGGAACGCTTTGAAGGCCAAACCCTGCCGCCTGATCTTCAGCTTCAGAAAACTGCTCAGGATCAATGATCTTCAATTCAATCTTACCGTCACCGGCAAGTTCATATTCCTGCAATAGTTCCCGCACCCTTACGGCGTATGCTCTCAATGCCGTCAGATCCTGGCTGGCCTTATCAGAGAAAAAGAAACGTAAAGTAATGGGTTCATCAATGGATTGCACAATTTCCCGGCTTCCCGCGGACAGGGTGAAGAGATTGTTTTCAGTCAGGTCCAGGCGAACATTGCTAAACAAGGTGTTATTGACCAGCGTGAATAGAAGGAAAGCTAAAACCACCAAGACAAAACCGGAAGTCGAATAAATCTTCTTGCTCATATTCTTCTCCTAATCTGCTTGTTTGAATTCAAGAACGACTGCAGTTGAAACCAACCAAAATACAATCATTGAAATGAAATAGAACATATCCCGCAACGACAGCACGCCCTTCGAGACAGAAGTAAAATGGGTCAAAAAACTTAACGATGCGATTGTGTCTACCAGCATCGTCGGCAACCAGTCGTTGAAGGCGTTCAATACCAGCGGAAATCCAGCCATGATAAACAACAGGCAGACAACACCACAGATAATGAAGGCGATAACCTGACTCTTGCTCAGCGCCGATGCACATGAGCCTATCGCCAGGAAGCCACCGGCCATCAACCAACTGCCCAGGTAGCTGGCCAGGATGACACCGTTATCAGGCTCTCCAAGGTAGTTAACCGTTATCCAGAGCGGGAAAGTGAACAAAAGGGCAATGCCCGTAAAAAACCAGGCGGCCAGGAACTTGCCAACGATAGCGTCATACTTCTTCATGGGCAATGTCATCAAAAGCTCAATAGTTCCTAACTTTCTCTCCTCGGACCACAATCTCATGGATACGGCTGGTACCAGAAAAAGGTACAACCAGGGATGAAAATTGAAAAAAGGTGAGAGGTCTGCCTGTTGTCGTTCATAGAAATTGCCGAGATAAAATGTAAACACACCGGACAAAATCAGAAATATGAAGATGAATACATAGGCAATGGGCGTGGCAAAGTAACTGGCAAATTCCCGTTTCAACACAATATTAATGTTCTGCATGGGAACCCTCCGCAGTAATGGAACGAAAAACTTCATCAAGCCGCCCCTTCTCCTGGAAAAGCCCGGCAAGCTGCCAGCCTTCCTCCCTGGCAAGATTTGAAATGTGCGGAAGAAGACTGCCATCCTTGTGCTCTGGTATGACCAGCAGCTCCAGTTCATTTTCTTCAACAGCGTTCACCAGATCCAGATTCTGTATTTTTTCCACCAGGGCAGGCATGTCCTCCGCTGATTCCAGCGCCAGCGTTACCGCCTGATGGTAACGTGACTTTTCCTCAAGCTCCCTCGGCGTGCAATCGGATACGATTTTTCCATTGGCAAGTATCACCGCCCTTGTACACACGGCAGTGACTTCTTCCAGAATATGGGTTGATATGATCACAATCTTGTCCCTGGACAAGCCGCGTATCATTTCCCGAACCTGGTGCTTCTGGTTTGGGTCCAGACCATCGGTCGGTTCATCGAGAACAAGCACCTTCGGGTCATGAATGATTGCCTGTGCCAGACCAACCCTCCGCTTGAACCCCTTGGACAGGGTTTCAATCCGTTGATCCAGTACACCCTCAAGACCCATGGTTTCAGTTACGGCAGCAATACGATCAACTCGCTGGGACTTGTCGTAGCCACGAACTTCAGCAATAAAGCCAAGGAAGCTGCGCGGTGTCATCTCCTCGTAGGCAGGGGTACCTTCCGGCAGATAGCCGATTTTTCTCTGCGCGGAGAGCTTGTCGGTTTCAATATCACAGCCGCAGACACTAACCGTGCCCTCAGTCGGCGTAATGAATCCGGTGATCATCTTCATGGTCGTCGATTTTCCAGCGCCATTGGGGCCAAGAAATCCGAGAATTTCTCCAGGCTCAACGCTGAAGGACACACCATCAACGGCCGGGGACTGACCAAAGTATTTTTGCAGTTTGTTAACTTCTATCATGCAAATCCTCTACTGCAGAAGCACCCAATACCTAGGGGCTGCAGCTCATCAAAAATTGCGTATATTAAACGTCTGGCTCCAATGATTCAAAACACTGGACGGTGAATCCTTATATAGACCGCCGACAGCACATTTTTCTCCCGAAGAAATTTTGTAAATCTGGCTATTCACATTGACAATCAACGCCAGTATCGTTACCAATAGGACTTCTGGTCAGACTCTGGCAGGCTGCTGAAAAGCAGACCGTTAAACCGATATGTGGATGTGTCGGCCGTCAATCAGCGACATAAGTTGCAGACTTGTCGCGAGCTGGCTGGGGCCCCCGACCCTGGAAAAATGCAGGAAAGCACTTTCTTCAGCATCCTGCTAAGCGCGAGCAAACTCCATAAATGCAGAAACCAAAAATTACAAAGGATGTGGCCCTCTCTTTCCTTCTAACCTACATGGTAGTTGATAAGGGCCGTGAAATGAAAATTGACCAGATTACGCTTTTTGAAATCACCAATCTTGCACAGCAGGCAGCGGACACCATCAACGAGGAGGATGACGTGATTCCCCATGAGGTCATTGAAGCATTAGCCAACGAGTATCTGCAGAGCAAATGAGGAATACACTTGAAGATCAACCGGCGGGCATCATCTTCGATCTGGACGGCACGCTGCTTGATACCGAACCCCTTTATACCGATGCAACTCAAAGGCTGCTCAACCCCTATGGGCACACCTATACGATGGAGCTCAAAAAAAAGTGTATGGGCGGAGACTCTCGACGCAGTGCTCAGATGACCATCGATGAGTACACTCTGCCACTGTCGGTTGATGAGTATCTTGCGGAACGGGAGGTACACCTGCTGGAGTTGTTCCCGACATCCCCGGAGATCCCCGGTGCCGGCGAATTTGTAACCAGACTGATGCGCTCGAAACTGCTTCTCGGACTTGCTACCAGCTCACACAAACACCTGTGCGATATCAAGCTGGAAAATAGGACCTGGAAATCAGCCTTCAGGTCAATTATCTGTGGTGACAATGCAGCAGTAAAAAAAGGCAAACCCGCACCAGACATTTTCCTCGCATGTGCTGCAGCCCTTGATTTGTCGGCTGGGGATTGTATCGTTTTTGAGGATTCACCGACGGGAATAAAGGCAGCCAGGGCCGCGGGAATGCGCGTAATAGCAGTGAATGGACCCTACGTTGACCTTGAAGACCTGCAGGAAGCAGACAACATAATCGAGAACTACGTTGAAATCCTGCCCAGTATCTCCGACTGGTAAGCCTTGATAAGCGCCAGAAATGACTCATTTCGGTACCTAGAGAAGCATTCCAAGCCTTAGGATCCAGGCAGTAGGTTACCACCTCACTTGGAAAGCAGCCGATCCAACAACCATAATAGGCAAATAGTCTCACTAAAATGAGTTCCAACAACTCTCACTGCCCGGACGGTGGGCTCTCAGCAAGGTAGCAAGAACATACCTCTTGACGGGGCTCACACAATACGAGCAGGGGGAGCATCGCAAGGCTATCCAGGACTATACAAAGGCCATCGAAATAGCCAAGAACTACGTCGCCGCCTACGTTAATCGCGGCTTAAGTCACCCCCTGAGCGGCCACTACAAGCGCTCCCTGGAGGACTTTGAAACCGCTCTGAAACTGGACCCGGAGTATATGCAGGCCTATTACTTCCGGCCTTCGCCCATGAGAAGAAGGGCAAATATGATCTTGCCGTCCAGGATTACAGCAACGCCTTAGTGCACGCGGAATCGAAATCAGACCTCGCCAAGATCTACCATCACCGCGCACTGGTGTACAGAAAAGACCGAAACAATGAACTTGCCCTTGCCGACTATGGAGAGGCGCTCAAGATTGATCCCGAATATACCGATACCTACTTATCTAGGGCATTGCTGTTCCAAAAGGATGAACAGTACGAGGCAGCTATAGCAGATTACTCAAGGGCGATAGAACTTCAGCCCGAGCATCCCGAAGCCTTCTACAATCGCGGGCTCCTGTACCGCAAGGCTGGCACTGATCATCTGGCTATTCGCGACTATGGTAAGGCGATTGAGATCAAGCCGCGTTATACCCGCGCTCACGTTAACCGTGGTTACGCTTACCTGATTCCGCTCATACCACTTCTCTTCGTACTAGCACTGGGTTAGCCTCAACGTAAGAGGTCGAACATATAGCTGTATTTAAGAATGAATTCTCGCCGTGGTGAAGCGAGGAGATTACTGTCATCGACCTCATTGTAGACAAGGTAAAACCCTGTATTTGCTGACACCAGCCACGCAAACCTCAGGTTTGTCGCCAGCAGATCATCGCGCCTGTCGTACTGAACCAGCGCCTGCAGCGAAATCTTTGGCGTAAAGGAATAGGAAAGGCGCAACCTCGCCACATCAACGGTGAAGTCCTTTCCCGGTCCAAGATCAATATCATTATGATTCCAGGACAGTTCCGATGAAAAGGTTTCTCCAATCCGGTACTTCAGGGTCGGTTCAAAGGCAACCCTGTCACCACCAAATATGCCACCAACTCTGGTTTCAATTTCAGCACTTAAGGGTGCGCTCTGATCAGTGATCATGATCAGCACAACCTCATGATCATCGTAGTTACCTGCCGGCACCTCCACCCCATCCACTATTTCAAATGGCTCCAGCACACCCTCATGAATAAAGTTCATGCCAGTGTGCATTTCAAAACTGCTCTCCCATTCCCAGTGGTTATCAATATGAAGAAAACTGCTGACATGGAAGTCATCAGAGTTCCTATAGGTGCTATAGAAAATATGCGGCCTTATCTCATGCAGCCCCATCCAGTCCTTCGGCCTGTATCTGCGCAGGGCAAACATATCCAATTTCCGATAATCCCTGCGTGATAGAAAGCCCACCTCAGGATTGAAGTTCGCACCTACCTTAGTGAAGTTAATTCGGGAAACCCATTTCTCAGAGCTGTGTTCACCACTAATTCTGAAGGCATGGTCACGACCGTCTAACCCTGGGGTCCTCGTTTTGGCAAGAAACCCAGAAATGGCGCCATTCTTCCCTATCCCCAGGCTGCCATCCAGCGCATAGGTCCTGTTGTAGTCGTCGTCCTTTTCACCAATGATACTGCCATCACCCTGACGGTTAATGAATATTGCGCCCAGGGAAGACCGGTTCTCAAACTCCTGGCTGACCCGCGCCACCGTATAGTCGTTTTCTGGTGCTACACCAGCGACTTTTTGTGAACGCATTTGTAAAAAGCCAACATTGGTTTTATCGCCAACTTTTCCAGAAAGACGAACACCACCATCAATCGGTATCGGTATCCCGCCGGCACCTATCCCGATCCTCCGGCTGAAAAACAGTTCAACCGACTGTGATACACCGACCGAAAACTGATCGGCATTTTCCAGGAAAAAAGGGCGCTGCTCAGGCAGGAAAATACTAAAACGATCTAGGTTGACCTGCAGTTCATCTACTTCAACCTGCGCAAAATCAGTGTTGTAGGTCACATCCAGGGTCAGGCTTGGAGTGACTGAATACTTCACATCAAACCCAATTTCATAATCCGAATCGCTCGCCAGGCCGCCGCCCGTTTCCCTGCTGGCCAGACCATAGGGTGTAAGCTTCAGATTACGCTGAGCAGGCACACGAATACCTTCGATGGTTCCGGCATCAGAGATTCGATGCAGGTTGTACTGCCTGCCGAGGGGCGCCCAATAGACGACCTCATTATTTCGCCTGATATTCCGCTGTATATTGACACCCCAGGTCTGCACATCTTCTGCACCATAACGAAGCGACTTGAAGGGGATCGCCATCTCCAGGCTCCAGCCAATGTCTGAGATTTTGGTTCTTACCTCCCAGCTCGTATCCCAGTTCAGGTTAAATGCACCGCCCCCTGCACCGAATGAACCGGAACCACCCCTGGTGACCTGCCCGTCATATTCAATCCCAACCGGGTTAGTGCCAAATACAAATCCATTCTGCTGATCCCGGAAGCTGTCAAGAATTACCTGAAAGCTGTCCGTATCATCGAGATCCCCATCCCGCCTGCTGTCCGTGACGATAATCCCTTCAGGATAGTCGTCATAACAGATTGCGCCGATATACAAGGTATCTTTGGAGTAGCCAATGAACACTTCGGTCTTCTCGCTGGCGGGGGCACCTTCAACGGGTTTCACCTGGGAGAAATTTCGCATCGCCGAAGCACCCTGCCAGGCTTGATCAGCCATAACCTCGCCATCCATTTCAGGTGTTTCAATGAGCCTAAACGCGGCAGCGCCAGGCCGGTTCACGGGTTCGGCTGCAACTGCCACAGCAAAAGCACTGAGCAGCACAAACTTGATTCCTCTTACAATCATACCTTCCCTTAATTAATTTCTTTTCAATCGACCGACAGTTTCGCCATCAACTCCTGGTGTAATTTGAAACCAGGATTGTCCTCGCCTGGTATTACTTTTAGCCCCTTCTCTATCAGTTGCAGAGCAAATGTTTCATCCTTACCGAGCGTGGCATCGGGGCCGACCAGCAAAATAGCCAGGTAGTAATAGTAGGCAGCAATTTCATGATCCGGGGTCTCTATACCGAATGATTCATCAAAGGCCAATGCCATTTCCAACAGGACATTGTCCGGCATCGGGTAGTGAGGATTAGCCACGCTGGTCGACAGTATAGCCAGCATGCCTGGGAAGGTCTGCTTAACTGCCTGGAACAAATGAGATGCCTACCCTCCCGCGCGGTTGGTGAACGCATAGTGCGTGAGTTGGTTGCCAAGGGCAATAAGAAGCTGGTGGGAAAAATAGAGCGTATTCGGATCACGATACTCATCCGCCCGGTAGTCATCCACCAGCCTCAATATGAAATCCCCCGCTTCCGGAACTATCCCATAGCCGCTAAGGCCAGGACCATGCCTCCGGTACAATCCATAATCCTTGCCATCGGTAAGCCAGGGAATAGCGACCGAGGCCACCGATGGCAATTGGTCAGCAAATATCTTTTTTTCAGCTGCCGTTTTGCCCGCCAGCTTGTTGGGGAAAAAGAGGTTCTGTGCTTCATAAAGGGTTACATCAGGTCGCATGACAACGACCTGGTTAAGGTAGGAAACTGGTCCAATCTGTGGATCGGAAGTAACGATGAGGTTTGCTCCAGGTTCAAGGCTTTCAAGTAGAATAGCCGCGTATTCGTGCGCGAGCCTGTCACCCGTTCGGTCATTTTGCTGCCAGTTTGTAACCAGCATGATCACGCCAAATAGAACAATCAGAACCGGCACGGCCCGCCCTCCCGACTTGCCAGAAGCCCACTGCAATGCAATGCCGATCCACAGGCTCACGCAGATCCAGGCGACCAGCGGGTAAGGCTGGAACACCGCGCGGTGAAGAAAATCAAACTCAAAGCCGAGCAGAAAGGACAATACAAGGGTATTGCCGAGGAAGATGATGACGATTGCCAGGCAGACCAGACGACTGAGGGCAAAGCTACGGAACAGCCCCGCAATGGCGATGGCGGCAAAACCATATCCGAACTGCCCGAGTGACTGGACACCCAGCCAGCCCACAAACTGAACCTTGTCCATCACACCTGCCGCAGCATTCTGGTCAACCCCCCGGTAGGCTTCCCTTAAAAAATAAGCGAGAAATTCTTCAACAGTGGAAATGGCCGTCGAGTAACTGAAAAAGGGATCTGACTTCAGATACAACGAGAGATAGGGCGTCAGACCAAGCACCAGGAGCAATAGACAGGACAGAAAATTGAGCGGAGAGCGCAGGATCGCTATCAGTGCTTTTGCCTGCCCCAGGCACAGGGCCGCTATACCAGGGGCAGAAAGCAGAACCAAAGGCCAGTGATTGGATATCCCAAGGCCGAACAGGAGACTAATGGTAAACAGCTGCCATTTTTCAGGTCGTTCCATAAAACCAAGCGCCAGGTAAATCAGCGCCGATACCAGCATGGTATTGAGCGTATAGACCTCGATAATGATCGCCTGGGACCAGAAATCTCTGGAAAAACCAAGGAGCAGGCAGGTAGCGGCAGCAACCACCTGACTGACACCGAGTCGCTGCAGAATAAAGTACACAACAATACAGGTGAGTACTGCAAACAGTGCACTCAATGAATTCCCCAGGATAACAGGGTCAAATGGTAACCAGAACCAGGGTGCACAAAGCAGGGTAAAAAGAGGATAGCCGGGGGGATGTGCAACACCATTGAAATGGCATACCTGCAGGAACAGGCCTGAGTCTTCGAAGGTCACCACGGTCGGCATGGTCAGCCAGTAGGCCAGCAATAGCATTGCTGAAATCAACAGACAAATCGCGGCATCAAGTTGTCGGGATGTCATTGTCACTAACTTTTCCTGTTCCTTCACCGCTGTTTTGTACTGCCGTCTTATACTGCTAAATACCGCGCAGTATATAGGTTCAGGGGGCCGCCGGACGGTTACATTGATACGATAAATGGTGAATATCTATCATCCAGGTTGTTTACACTATAATGTTGGTCTCACGCCACATTCGACAGGGTTGCTGAACAGGATGAAAAGCAGGTGAAAGCAGTAATACTAGCAGGCGGCCGTGGGTCACGACTGGCGGAGGAGACAGAGATCCGTCCAAAACCCATGGTGACCGTCGGCGGTATGCCTATTCTCTGGCATATCATGAAAATTTTCAGTGCCCATGGCGTCAATGATTTCATCATCTGCCTTGGCTACAAGGGTTACATGATCAAGGAGTACTTTGCGAACTATTTCCTGCACACCTCCAACGTGACCTTCGATATGAGAACCAACGAAATGCAGGTGCACGAAAATAAATCGGAGCCCTGGAAAGTCACCCTCGTCGATACGGGCCTGGAATCTCAAACGGGTGGCAGGTTGTTGCGGATAAAGAAGTACCTTGATGACGATGATACCTTCTGTTTTACCTATGGAGATGGTGTTGGAGACATTGATATCAGCGCCCTGATCGCCTTCCACCAGGCTCACGGAAAACTCGCGACAGTGAGCGCGGTGCGCCCACCCGGCCGATTCGGCACCATGTTCCTTGATGGCGATACGGTCAGCGAGTTTATGGAAAAACAAGTTGCACCCGGGAGCTATATCAATGGCGGCTATTTCGTCCTATCCACGGGGGTTTTTGATTACCTGGAAGATGACTTGACCATCTGGGAAGATAAACCAGTGAACAAACTATCCTCCGAGGGCAATCTAATCGCCTTCCGCCACGAGGGTTACTGGCAACCCATGGACACCATAAGGGAGCGGCAATTTCTCGAGGAATACTGGCAATCCGGTGAAGCGCCATGGAAGGTTTGGTAGATTCAGCATATTGGGCCAACAAGCGAGTCCTTGTGACCGGACACACCGGTTTCAAGGGAAGCTGGTTATGCCACTGGCTCACCCGCATGGGTGCTCAGGTAACGGGATATGCGCTGGAGCCCGTCTCAAATCCTTCAATGTACAACCTCATTGGATTGGACGACCACATTAAATCAACGATCGGTGATATTGCCGATCTGAAAAGCCTACAACAGCTAATCACACGAACAGCACCGGACGTCATTTTCCACCTGGCTGCCCAGGCGCTTGTCAGGCCCGCCTACCAGGATCCGCTTTTGACTTTTGAAACAAACGTCACGGGTACTGCAAACCTGCTCCAGGCCTGTCGTGAACTGAACAACCCTTGCGATGTCGTTGTCGTAACCAGTGACAAGTGTTACCTCAACAGGGAACAGCACCACTTCTATGTTGAAGACGATCCACTTGGCGGAATCGACCCCTACAGCGCCAGCAAAGCCTGTGCGGAAATAGTCACCGCGAGTTTTCGCGACAGCTATTGCCGTGAGTCCGGGGCAAACATTCGAATTGCCACGGCACGGGCCGGGAATGTTATAGGCGGTGGCGACTGGGCCGAGGATAGGCTAATTCCAGATACGATAAGAGCCTGTTCTGCTAACACTCCTGTAGTGGTGCGCAATCCAAAGTCAATTCGACCCTGGCAGCATGTCCTGGAACCGCTCTCCGGCTACTTGCAGCTCGCCCAGAAGATGCGATCAAACAGGGACCTATGCAGGCCATTCAATTTTGGCCCGGGTAAAGATGAAGTCCTTGAGGTAGGAGAACTGCTTAACCTTGCCGCCGAATCCTACCCGAAAATAGAACTGGAATATTCCAGTGACGAAGGCCCCCATGAGGCCAAGCTGCTCATGCTGGATGCCGGCGCTGCAAAATCAGCGCTTGGCTGGTTACCAAAATGGTCCGCCAGGGAGGCAGTGCACCATACCTTTGAATGGTACAGGGCCTGGCGCGAGGGCGGTGATATGAAGGCTTTCACCTCCGCCCAGACAGATGATTATTGTCAGGTCTGATCATGGAAGATTCCACTCGAAAAGACATCCTGGACCTCGTTGCAAGATTTGCCGAAGCAAAATATTCAAGCGGCCAGGTTTTCATTCCCGGTGAGACGCCGATCCCACCTTCCGGAAAAGTCATCGGCAGCCAGGAAATGGTTTCCATGGTCGATGCCTGCCTTGATGGCTGGTTGACAACTGGCCGCTATAACGATGCTTTCGAATCAAGCCTGGCTTCGTGTCTTGGCCCAAGGCATGTACTCACAACTAATTCCGGCTCCTCCGCAAACCTGGTCGCATTTGCCGCCCTGACCTCGCCCCAACTCGCCGAGCGAAAACTTAAACCGGGTGATGAAGTCATTACCGTGGCTGCCGGATTCCCAACCACCGTAAACCCCATATTGCTGTATGGACTGGTCCCGGTCTTTATCGACGTCAATATCAATACCTTCAATATTGATGTCAGCCAAATCGAGTCAGCTATAACCGACAAGACAAAAGCCATCATGCTGGCCCATACCCTCGGCAATCCATTTGACCTCGGTGTCGTGCAGGAGATCGCCAAACGCCACAACCTCTGGCTCATCGAGGACTGCTGCGATGCACTGGGTTCCCGATACGATGGGAAACTGGTCGGCAATTTTGGCGACATAGGCACACTGAGTTTTTATCCGGCCCATCACATCACCATGGGCGAGGGTGGCGCCGTTTTTACCGCGTCCTCCAGGCTTGATCGCATCATGCAATCCATACGCGACTGGGGCAGAGATTGTTACTGTGAACCCGGTCAGGACAATACCTGCAAAAAGCGATTCGAGTGGCAGCTTGGTGACCTGCCCCAGGGTTACGATCACAAATATACCTATTCGCACCTGGGATTTAACCTGAAGATATCTGACATGCAGGCGGCTCTTGGCGCTGCACAACTGGAGAGGCTCCCTGGTTTCATTGAGCAAAGAAAAGAGAATTTTGAACGTTTAAAGAATGGCTTGCTCGATTTATCAGAGCGTCTCCTGCTCCCGGAACCGACACCTGGATCTGAGCCATCCTGGTTCGGCTTTCCGCTCTCCCTGAAAGAAGATGAGCGACCGGCGCTTATAGACTTCCTGGAGCAGAGGAAGATTGGAACCCGTCTCCTGTTTGGCGGCAATCTCACCCGCCAACCCTATTTTGAAGGCAGGGAGTACCGGGTTCACGGTAACCTGACGAACACAGATAGTGTTATGCAGCGCGCCTTCTGGGTCGGTGTTTATCCCGGCTTAGAGCCAGCCATGCTCGACTACATCATCGAGGCCTTTCACGACTTTTATCGCCGCAAATAGAATTCAGCGCCTATCCGGCTTCAGTTTTCTGTTGCGCTGAAACACATAAGCAATAACCCCTACGAATAGAAGGACCCCCAGATAGAACAGGATGCTTGCGAAAAGAGGCGTCTTTACCCTCGCATCGATACGGACCTCCCACGTTCCCTTTGGTACCATCAGCCCGGTGAGCGCCCCATAGGCTGGAAAGGGTTTTACATGAACTTCTCCTGTTGCAGCGCTTGAGAGGGTAGCCTCAAGGGTAGTCAGGTAGTTCAATGAAACCGTTAGCGGGCAGTCACCCTCACTTTCGACCTCCAGCATGATGGCCTGAGAATCCAGTGGCGCGCTCACGCTGATCACCCTGGAGCGATCACAGACCTCAGGCTCAGATAATGTAAGGTCATCAAACCTGATATCGACATCATCGCTTAGCAGCCACATTGTTTGTGGAAGCACCAGGTGAAGTTGAGCACCATGCTGCAGTATGGTTTTCCCCAATTCCTGGAATGATGACAACCAGACGAGTTTGGAACTGAACCAGGCTTCACCGGCGGTTTGATTGCCCTTGCTTACCGCTAGTCGGTTGTCCACGACATTGACGGAGCAACATACATTGTAGAGTTGTTTCATCGAAGTAAAGGCTGGACCGTCTTTCTGAAACGCGAAACTGTTGACCGCCGGGTTGAATGCGGTTCCGCGCAGGCTGGATACGAGTTTCGAATAGCGTGCGACGGGGAACCAATAACCCTCTAGTGTCGAGATACCCAGATGGATGCCTGTGTTGCTTCCAGTATCCCTGATATGAACATTAACCTTCGCGCGCGTCAGAGAAGAACTCAGCTGGGGTTGCTGGCTGACTATCTCTGCCCTCACCTGCGAGACATTCCGCTCCATCACGTCTCCATTTGGCCAGGGGAGGAGGCGCTCATTAAAGGCGGAGATGCTGCTGCCGGCGATAACCGCCAGGAAGAAGTAAAAGGCAACCGGTTCAAATCGGTTTGGTTTTAGAATAATGACCAGTACAGAAAGGAGAGTGACCGGCCATATTATGAATTCCCTCAGTCGAACCGGGGCAATAGTCATGCACAAGAAAACCGCAAGTAATCCAAAACCCAGCAGCAGGATTCTTGCATCAACAATGTTGACAGATTTTTTGCCGAGCAGATGTTCCGACCGATAAAACAACGCTGAGACCGCCAGTAACGGAAAAAATATCGAGAACGAGATCATCGATCTCTCGGGCACTCGAAAGCTATCGATCAGGGGTACCAGGAAAGTCAATATTTCCGGAACCGGAGTAATGTTCATGCTAAAAGTGATTGCCAGGAAGAAGCTGAAGATAACACCGATGCAAAGTGGGACAACCCTGCGGAAGGGAATCAGTGCAAGTAAAAGCAGGAGTGGTCCGAATGCAAAATTGGTCTCGTGAAGAAAATAGTAGTTCTCCCTTGCGTGAATGAGCTCCCGCTCCCAGGGTATGGAACTTATCCAATCCATTGCGGAAGCAGTGGTATAGCTGAAAATCATGGACTTGCCACCAATCACCCTTGCGGCATCGCTACTGAGCGCATGCTGTATCATTTCAACGAATCGAGGCATTGAAATAAGAAAGACGCTCACGACGATGAGGAAGGGAAAAACAAGTTCCTTGATGTAGTTTTTCCATCCCTGAAAATTAATCGCTGCAGCACCAAGTATGATCGGCACGCCGAATACGGCAGCGTAAACCACGACCTGCTGGGCGATGGATGCGTAGGCCTGAAACAGAGAGACAAAAGACAGGAACAGCAACGTCATACTCAATCGCTTTGTCTTGTTGGCAAGCACGAGCGCAACCGCCACGTAGAAGGCATGGGTTCCGAGAATAATAGCCGTATGACCATAGGCGAGTTTCCAGCCGAGGAAGGGAGAAAACGAAATAGTGAGGATTAGGGCAACCTTGAATGTGAGGGGAATTTCTATCCCGTCTCTTTTCAAAAGCAGCAGGGTGAGATCTTTTATGATGTGAAGGCCAATGGCGGCCTGCAGAACCTGCAGGGTAAAGACCGTCAAGGTCCAGACACCGACCGGGGTCAGGTTCAGGAGCTTGCCTATTTCCATTGCGGGGGATGTTCCATGCTGACCAAGAATTTTTGCGCCACCCATGATCGTAGACCGAAATCCAAAACTCTCCCACCCGCCGGGGATGCTCAAAAAATCTCTGGTAAGGGGAACAGCAAGAAAAACAGCATCGTTGCCGGAGGGAAAATAGGCGCTGTTCCAGCCCAGGAGGAGCGTCCAGGTAGCGTAAATGACGACGATGGAAACAAACAGGTCAAGCAGATCTTCGTATTCCAGATCCCTTAGCTTGCTTGTTGGCAATTTTATCATGCGCTTACTATGCGAATTCCAGGAATGCGTGTCACGGGAAAAGAGCCAGGTATGGGAGCCATATCTAGGATAATCTATTAGATCTATATGAGATATAATAACTTGCTGGCTGGCGTTCCAAATATGAGGGTGGAGATCTGATAAGAGTAGCGGATTATATTCTTGGCTATCTGGCCGACTACGGGGTCAAACACATATTCCTTCTCACGGGTGGCGGTGCAATGCACTTGAACGACGCCATCAAGAAGGAAGATCGCATTCGGTTTGTGTGTAATCACCATGAGCAAGCTTGCGCGGTCGCCGCAGAAGGTTATTCCAGAGCAAGCGGGCAACTTGCTGTAGTCAATGTAACCTCCGGTCCTGGTGGTACAAACGCGATCACAGGGATCCTGGGTCAATGGCTTGACTCAGCACCTGCACTCTATCTCTCCGGGCAGGTAAAGTTTGAAACAACCAAGGCGTCCGACCCTGAAAACCCACTTCGTCAATTGGGTGATCAGGAGATCAATATTGTCGATATCGTAAAACCGATCACAAAATACGCCAAAATGATCCTCAAGCCTGAGGAGATAGGGATTGAACTCGAGAAGGTACTAAAAATCGCAACGTCCGGCAGGCCAGGACCAGTCTGGCTGGATATTCCGGCGGATGTGCAGGGCGCCATGATTGATGAGACCAACCTGCCAACGGCAGCTTCGATTGAAAATGCACCTTCACTGGATCTGGCTCAGTTGTCTGAAGTGGTTGATGAACTGCAAAAGGCAGAACGGCCCCTGCTTGTGGCAGGACATGGAATCAGGATATCCAAGAGTGAGTCTGTATTCCTAAAGCTGGTTGAGCAACTCAAAATTCCCGTCGTTACAACCTTCAATGGAATGGATTTGATGGCCTCTGACTCAGACTACTTTGTCGGTCGGATTGGCACACTGGGGAGTCGGGCAGGCAACTTTGCACTGCAAAATGCAGATCTGGTGATCTGCCTGGGGACTAGAAACAACATCAGGCAGGTAAGCTATGACTGGGATTGTTATGCCCGTTTCGCAAAGGTCGTCATAGTCGATATTGATCAGGCTGAACTGGACAAGAAAACGATTGCCAGTAACCTGAGAATTCATGCTGACGTTGGCGCTTTTCTTACCCAGATTGACAAGACATTACCCGCTGAGTTTTCAGTCAAGGGGGACTGGCTCAACTGGTGCGCCGAACGGAAAGAAAAATACCCGGTTGTTCTGGATGAATATCGAAAGCCCAATGAAGGCGCTGTTCACCCCTACCCATTTGTTGAATCACTCACTGAAGAACTGGCTGACGATGCGACTGTTGTTGCCGGCAATGGCTCGGCCTGTGTCGTTCTGTTTCAGGCGGCAATCGTAAAGTCAAAGCAGCGGATTTTCTGGAATTCCGGCTGCGCTGCAATGGGATATGCGCTGCCTGCATCCATCGGTGCAGCATTCGCAAAGAAGGGTGATGTTATCTGCCTGACGGGAGATGGCAGCATCCAGCTCAACCTGCAGGAATTACAAACGATCAGGAAGTACAACCTGCCGATTAAGATCTTCCTGCTTTGCAATGGTGGATACCAGTCTATAAGGCAAACCCAGACAGCCTTTTTTGATAGTGACTTCATCGGTTGTGATGACGAATCCGGGGTCTCTTTTCCTGATGTTTCAAAGCTGGCAGACCTGTATGGCATGAAGTACATCAGGGTGGACTCTACCGCGACCATGAAAGAGCGTATTCGCACTGCGCTTTCTGAGGAGGGGTCTCTGATTTGCGAAGTCGTACTCGATGAAGAATATGTGTTTTCACCGAAACTTTCTTCAGAGAGGTTGCCCGATGGCAGTATGCTTTCAAAGCCGCTTGAGGATTTGTCCCCTCTTCTGGATCGAGATGAATTCGATGCCAATATGATTTTCAAAGAAGAATCAAAATAGTTGCCAAAATCACAGATGGCATAAAATTACTCGTCTTTGATCTCGATGGAACGCTCTACTTTGGTGATAGACCCACTGATGGCGCATCGGATCTTATCCAGTCCTTAATGAAAAACTACGAGGTCGCTTTCATTACCAATAATTCTTCCAAAACACGTGAGGAAATTTGCACGAAGTTAACTGAAATGAAGATACCAGCCGAACCCAGGGCCGTTTATGTCAACTCAGTCATGACCGGCGCCTTTCTGCGGGAGAACGGGATCGATAATGTGTATGTGATCGGTTCGGAAAGCTTAAAAAGTGAAATCGAAAAGGCCGGCACCACTGTGCTAGGCGACGAGTCAGCTGAGAACCTTGTTGTTGGATTTGATGTTAATTTCAACTATGAGAAGATCTCAGTCGCTCTCANTATCCTGGACAGGGGTGGACGATTTATCGCNTGTAATATGGACGCCAGCTTTCCTGACCAGGACGCGCAGATGAGACCCGCCAATGGCGCNATGGTAGGTGCCGTTTCTGGCGCGGCCTACAGAGAGCCAGACGATATTGTTGGAAAACCGACGACCTATATAGTGGAAAAAATAATGAGCGACCACGATGTGACAGCGCAGCAGACACTGGTGATCGGTGATTCTTATGAAAGCGATATCTTGATGGCGATCCGAAACAAGAGTAAATCTGTTCTCATTGCCAAAAGTAGTGACCATGAAAGCAAAAATGTTTTGATCGTCAGGAACCTAAAGGAACTCTACGAACAAATAGCTGAGGACTAAATGAATATCCTTGAATATGAAATGATTGAAGTTCTAAAGAAGTTAAGAGATGAATTTGGTGTTTTTGAAATCAAGGCAGAGTATGAAAACGAGGGAAGCCGTGATACGGAGTTGATGAGGCTGAAGGATATTGCCAGTCGGGTTGATTTGCCCATCATCCTCAAGATAGGTGGCGTCGAAGCGGTTACCGATATGTATAGCGCGCTGACATTAGGCACCAAGGGTATTGTCGCACCGATGGCAGAGACGGCATTTGCCGCCAGCAAATTTCTGGATGCAATAAACACCTTCATCGCCGAAGACAATCAAAAAGACATAGAGTTCGCGATTAATATCGAGACCATAACGGCTTATCAGAATATCGACGAGATACTGGCCCTGGAAAAGCTGGACATCCTTAAGAGCATTACCATTGGTCGAGTCGACTTCACCGCTTCAATGGGCAAGGATCGCGCCTTCACCAACAGTGATGAGATGCTGGAAATGTGCACTGATATATTCAGGAAATGCAAAGAAAAGGAGCTGCGGACTGCAATCGGTGGTGCAGTGTCTCCTGAATCAAAGGATTTCCTGACGACGCTGGTCTCCGAGAAACTCATCGACAAGTACGAGACCAGGAAGACGGTTTATGAAGCAAGTGCCATCCATACCATCGATGAGGGCCTGAAAGCAGGAATTCTGTTTGAGCTCCTATGGCTGAAAAGCAAAAGGCGTTACTACCACAGAATTAAGGGCGAAGATGAGAAGAGAATAACCATGCTCGAAACAAGAATTGGGGAGAACACCTGAGTGGAGCGCACCGAGTGCAGGTTGTGTAGGCGAACCCTCGCGGCAGAACCGATTCTGGCGCTTCACGGTATGCCCAGAGCCGCTCAGTTTTATCCAACCGATGAGGAGCTGTCATCTGACAAGGGGATAGCGCTGGATATCTACCAGTGCGGTAATTGTGGCTTAGTTCAACACTGCCTTGAGCCCGTCTCCTATTATAAGGAAGTAATCACCGCGACCTCGTTTTCTGAAAAGACCAGGCTAACCCGCTTGGAACAGATGAATCACCTGGTTGAGACTTTCAACTTACGGGGAAAGAAAACACTGGAGGTGGGCAGCGCCAAGGGGCACATGCTGGACATCATGTCAGAGGCAGGTTTGCAGGCCGTTGGAATCGAATTTTCTGCGGAATCGGTTGGGATTGGCAGAGCAGTTGGAAGAACAATGATCCAGGGCTATATCGAGGATCTGGATCTCGTGGAAGGTGGACCCTACGATGTATTTGTTTCACTCAACTATTTTGAGCACCTGCCGGACCCAGGCGCCATTATTGAAAAGATCTATGCAAACACGACTGCTGAAGGCGTGGGTTTTGTCACCGTGCCCAATCTGGAATACCTGCTGGAGAGTAACTGTTTATATGAATTTGTGGCCGATCACCTCTCCTACTTTACTCAGCAGACATTGTCCCATGCCTTTGAAGCCCACGGGTTCGATGTTCTTGAATGTGAACTCATCAACGAAAAAAATGATATAGCGATAACCGTCCAAAAAAGAGCGCAACTGGCCCTCACGGACCGGTATTCCGAGATTTCGAAGTTATCTCAGAATCTTCGAAAAACAGTGTCTGACTACGTCGACCAAGGCAAGCAGGTCGCGGTATGGGGCGCTGGCCATAGAACGCTCGCATTGCTGGCCCTGAGCGAGCTTGATAACCTCACTTTCGTCGTCGATTCCGCAGAATTCAAACATGGGAAACGCACACCGGTCCTACACCTGGATATCGTCCCACCAGCGCGACTGCTGGAAGGTGAGATTGACCTGATCATCATCATGGTGCCCGGGCTTTATCCCGATGAAGTTCTGCAGACGGTTCGAGAAATGGAAATCGATATTGATGTGGCTATACTTCGCGGAAACCAGATTGATTTCATCGCGAAGAAATAGAAACTCGTCCAGATCCCCAGGTACAGGAGTGTAATCAGGGCTCGTGTCACGTCATGCTCAAAAGGTACTTTTAGTCTCATGAAAGCAAAAAACCAGGCCAGGATATTTTCTTCAACCAAGACGGCGCTGCAGGACGCTGTACCGCTGCGAACCCCCTATTCAGTACATATCGATGTTTGCAGTGTGTGCAATTTCAGGTGCAGTTTCTGCTTCCAGTCAAACCAGGCAGTACTGAAGGAAAAGGGGATCAAACTTGGACTGATGGACGTTACCCTGTTCAAAAAAATTGTTGATGNCCTCACTGAATTTGAGGACAAAATCAGAAAGATCAAAATTGGTAATCATGGCGAGCCTACCCTGCANTCGAATTTACCGGAAATGATCGCCTATGCCAGTTCGGCGAATGTAGCTGAAGAAATAGAGATGTTTACCCATGGCGCCAAACTGAACCCNGAACTCAATCTGGCCATNGTCGAGGCCGGCCTTACGCGAATCAACATCTCAGTTGAGGGTTTGACGGAAGAAGACTACCAGAAGANAGCGGGGGCAAAAATTGACATCAAAGAGTTTGTCGAAAATATCAGGCACCTGTACGAAAACCGCCAGCAACTTCGCATTTATGTGAAGATTGTCGATGTCGACATGAGCGAGCAGGACAAACAATTGTTCTATGATCGCTTTGGCGATATCTGTGATGAGATCTTTATCGAAAATGTTGTTCCCCAATGGCCGGAGTCGAACATGTTCGATGTGGAAACGGCTGGCATGTACGGTCAAAAAGTGCACGGATACAAGCATGTGTGCCCCTTTCCGTTTATGTACCTACATTTCAATCTGGATGGCACAACAAGTGGTTGTACACTCGATTGGAGCAGGGAAGTACTCATTGGTGATGTCAGCAAGGAATCTGCCAGAGAGATCTGGTATGGAGGGCGGTTGCGGGCACTACAAATAAAGTTGCTGGAGAAAAGGCGCAAGGAAATCAACATTTGCGATACCTGCATGGCACCAATGGTATGCACCGTGGATGACCTGGATGATGATCGTGAGAGACTATTGGCACTGATACGAGTATAGGAAAATTATGAATTATGAGTATAGCAAATGAAGATTCTCATCACCGGTACAAATGGCTTTGTTGGATACAATCTAGCCGAGTATTATCAGGAGCGATATGAAAATGTCTCCTGTCCGAAGAGAGGCGATCTTGACCTGGTAGACACCGATGCCGTTGAACACTACCTCGATCAAGGTCAGTTTGATGTGGTCATTCACTGTGGCGTGACGCTCACGTCGGTTGAGCTGAACCTGAAGATGTATTTCAACCTCGAGCGATGTTCAAAATCCTTCGGCAAATTGATCTGTGTTGGATCTGGATCTGACTATGGGCCAAAAAACCTTATCCCTCCCCTGGTGAGGGAGGATTTCTTTGGAGGCTATGTACCAGCGGATATTTACGGCTTTTCAAAATACGTTATTGCAAAAAATGTTGAGGATGACCCTAAGAACATCATCAACCTCAGGGTGTTTGGGATCTACGGCAAGTATGAAGATTATACGCGCCGCTTCATTTCAAATAATATCTGCCGGGTTCTGGCAGGAAAAGGGATTTCCATCAATAAAAATATGTTGTTTGACTATCTCTATGTTGATGACTTTTCCAGAATGTTGGAGATCTTCGTAAATAATGACTCTCAACAAAAATCCTACAATATTTGCACCAGCGACCCAATTGATTTTCTGACCTATGCCGCAATAATCAGGGACGTGGACGGCGGTGATCTAACCATTGATGTCAAACAGGAGGGAATGAACACGGAATATTCTGGTGATAACTCCCAGTTTCTGCAGGAATTTGGAAATTTTGATTTTACAGATCCAAAAATTGCAATTGCAGAGTTGTACGACTGGTACAAAAACTCGAGCGAGATTGCATTTGAAGAAATGGATTTCTGACAGGCCCGCTCTGTGAACGAAACAATCACATCACTGTTAGAAAAGCTCAAGGGCAAACCCTTGGTCGTCTGGGGCGCCCGGATGACTGGCATCGGCTTTTCTCGATTCTCAAGGAAAAATGATCTCAACCTCATCGGCTTTGTAGACTCTGACCCATCACTCTACGGAAAATTCATTGATGGCGTTGAAATTGGGGGCCCCGAATCTATCAGAGAGTTAAAGGAAAAACACGAGAACCTGGTGGTGGTGGTCGCTGTCTCGATCAAAGAAGATGAGATTATCCACACCCTCGAGGGTTTCGGATTGTCGACGGCCGACTACATAAACTTCAACAGCCTGTGCGGAACAATCTTTACCATCGATGTTGCTGGAACCTGCAATCTGAGTTGCCCTTCCTGTGCCCAAAGCATGGATGAACTCAGCAAGTCAAAAGGCTTCATGAGCCTTGAAGACTTTAAGGAGATAACCAAAAAGATAGTAAGTGAGGTTGATCTAGTTACTCACTTTAGCCTGTATAGCTGGGGCGAACCGTTCCTGCACCCTAATTTGAATAAGATTATCAGGCATACCCATTCCCTTGGAATTGCAGCGGCCGTATCTTCAAACCTCTCGATCAGGTCCGCCAAGCAGGTAGACGCAATTGTAAAGGCGGCACCCGACTACCTCAAAATATCTGTATCCGGCTACTACCATGATGTATACAACTCTACCCATACGGGGGGTGACGTAAACCTGGTGAAATCAAATTTGTATCGCCTGAAATACCTTATGGAGAAATACAAGGCTTCCATTTTCGTCGACGTGAACTATCACCTGTACAAGAATAATACCGGCATTGATCAGGTCAAAATGAAGGAACTATGTGATGAGCTAGGGTTTGCATTTTCACCCAGTTACGCAAATTTGACGCCCGTGGAAAGGCTAATCGATTATCGTGAAGGAAAGATGAGCAACGCCACGAGGGACATCGCAAAGTTACTCCTGGTCAGTGTTGAAAAAGGCGTTGAGATTGGAGGGCCCTTTGGAAAACTGCCCTGCCGGTTTATGACGAACCAGTTGAATATCAATTGGGATAAAAGTGTACCCCTTTGTTGTGTTTGTTTTGAACACGACACATCCACCATCGCAAAAGACTACCTGACGGTTTCACTGGAGGAAATCTCAAAGCGGAAACTGACGCATCCACTGTGTACAAAATGCATTGAATACGGATTTCCATCCTATCTACTAGGGGTTAATCAAGAAGCGTGGCACAAGGAAGCAAACAAGTATATTGCCAGGCAATCCTAGCGCTATTCTTTTAATTCAAGCTACCAACTCGAGCTGCCATTCAAGCTACTCATTCGAGCTACCAGCCAGGATCACCCAGCAAATTACAGTCCTTGCAGAGGTCTGGCGGGTCAAGGGTCGGGTCTATTAGATTTCCCCGCAATGCCTGCCAGGTAGGGTGGTTAAAGAGAGCTGCTGGTTCAGCCTCAAACAGGTTGCTGTTTTCGCCCTGAAGCATCTCGTCAGTACCACAGCAGATAAAAACCCTCCCCTTCATGTCCACATCAATTCTCTGCCACAGCTGCGAACAGCGCTTTTCAATTGCCCCGCGTTTGATAGGCGCGGGCCAGACACAGAATCCTGGCATTAGTTGCTCAAGTTTTTGCTGCAGATTTTGATAGTCCAGATCAACACCTGAGATCACCTCTTCCGGCTTGTTACTTGCGCCAACCGGGCGGTAGACAAAGAACCGAAGGCTTTTTGATCCGGCATCACGGACAAAGTGAGCCCAGGAAATAATATCTTCGTCACCGTTTTCGACCATACTCCTTTGCAGGACCATGCTGGTATGAACAGGGAAAATTTCATTAATAGCTTTCAGGTCGGCTTCAATATATTTTCTGCTTTCATCATACAGGGAGATATTGATGCGGCTAATTCCCGCTTTCTTCAGTTCAGGAAGCCTTTTCCTTAAAAGGATGCCGTTAGTTACCATATTGATCAAATGCCCCCGCCCGGACAGGAATGAGACAATCTTTTCCAGATCCTTTACCAGGAGAGGCTCACCACCGAGGAGGTCGATCAGCAGGCAATTCTGATAGAGCGGGCTTAAAAATATTTTTTGAACAATCTCAAGGGTCGCCTCCTCCTCCCGCCACTGCTTCCTGCCTTCACTCAGAACATGTTCTACACTGCAATAATCACATTTTAGATTGCAACGCTTAGAAAGGAACAGTGATCCGATCTGAGGGGTGAATCGGCTAATCGGTGCCTGGGCTTCTTTCCTTGAATAGCGATACTTCAGATAGTTCCAAATCCTGGGCACGGATTTGATAGGACGGACTTGCTTGGCCATCTCCAAATAGTAGGCAAGGTCTTGCATCTAGGTCCCCACCGATCGGGACGGAGATAGTTGATCCCTACTATTTGTTGGCTCACCACTACCAGACATTGTCAAAGCCGCATCGTTTTTCTGGGCATACATTGTAACGATGTCATGAAGGTTCTTTCTAATATAAATCTTATCCCCAATAAAGGTGCCCCTTAGTGCCTTGTATATCTTGAAATAGAAGCTTTCCTGACTTTCACCCGCAAGGCGATAAAAAACGGTTCGCAACTTGAGGATGTGAGGAATGAACTTGTGCCCACCAACACTGAAACCGGAATTTTCCAAGAGATGACTAAGCGACTTTACATTAAAGAAAAAGAGATGCACCGGTGGAATAATCGCATAGAAGTTGCTTTGTGTTAATTTTGCAAAGAGACACCCTATGTTGTGGACCTTAATAAAGATATGGCCATTGGGCTTGAGCAGGTGCCGGCATTTTGCAAGAACACTGACGGGATCAGTGAAGTGGTCGAAAACATCCTGCAGCGTAATAACATCAAAAGGGCCGCTCTCAAGGGGGTAGTCTTCGATGTTCCCACTAAAGATATTCTCACCATACTTGTCTCTTGCTATCGCTGCGTAACGATCCGATATTTCAACGCCGTGTCTATCCCACCCTTGCATGACGTCAAGGAACTGTCCTGCGGAGCAGCCAATATCCAAAATACTACCCCCATTCTGGCACTGCTGATCAATCTCCTTTTTAAGCCTTTCATAGTAAAAGTTGAGGCCTTCAACATTCGATTCATCGTAAGCACCGTGATCGAATACTTCTTCATAAACCCGGTTGATTTCTTCTTTGGTGAGGATATTTTTAACAAATAGGATGGTGCAGTTGTCGCAACGATCCAGAGTGAAGCTGGCTTTCTTGAATTTTTTCCGGATATCCGTCGAGCCACAAAGCGGGCATTTTTCGTGAAGATTCAGTTCCATCATACCCTTTCACCTCTATTTGGAAAATTATAGTGCGTCGGGACAAAAACTCAACAACATGGATATCTCGCCATGACTGCGACAAAGCCGACTCCTGCCATATACAACGCATGCATGCGCTATTGACGATTCCGTTTGAAGTATGGTCTATTGATTCGATATCTCAATGGGCTTAATACCAAGATGGACAACTCAGAAAAGAGGAAAAAGGTCAGTGTTGTAACCCCCTGTTTCAATGAGGAAGCCAACATTGTTGATGTACATCGCGCGATTAAAGAAATAAGGGACCTGCACCCCCAATACGACTGGGAGCACCTTTTCATCGACAATGCTTCCATAGACCAAACCGTACCGCTTTTGAAAGAAATTGCCGCCCAGGATAAAGATGTCAGAGTCATTGTGAACATCAAGAACTTCGGCATCATACGATCCCCCTACCACGGATACCTGAGTGCCGAGGGAGATGCGGTCATTGTGTATATGTGTGACCTGCAGGATCCACCCGAACTCATTACTGATTTTGTCAAGAAATGGGAAGAAGGCCACAAACTGGTCGTTGGTGTAAAAAATACGAGTGAGGAAAATCCATTCATGTTCCTCATTCGAAAAATATTTTATGCAATCATGGATCGAATTTCGGAAACTGACCACATCAAGAATTTCACCGGATTTGGCCTATATGACAAATCCCTTATGGATATTCTAAGAACCCTGAGGGAGCCATATCCATATTTTAGGGGTCTTGTTGTGGAATACGGGGAAAATAGAATCGAAATTCCCTATACCCAAAGAACACGGAAAAAGGAAAAAACAAAAAACAACTTTTATACTCTGTACGATTCCGCCATGGGTGGCTTTGTCGCCAACTCCAAGGTTCCCCTTCGCTTGGCAAATTTTCTTGGCTTTGGAGTCGCATTCGCGAGTTTGTTGATTGCCTTTGGCTACCTCATCTACAAGCTCGTTTACTGGGACAGTTTCCAGCTTGGGGCTGCACCACTTGTTATCGGCATGTTTTTCCTCGGCGCAATACAACTCATATTCATTGGTATTATCGGTGAGTATGTCGGTGCTATTCTCACGGAAATCAAGAACCGGCCGTTGGTCATAGAAAAAGAGAGGATCAACTTCGATTGAGTTCTTTCAAGGCGTCAAAGCAAATTCCTGTTGTAGAGCAATCATCATGATGCCACCAGTCTAGGAATCTGCACCATGATCCTAACTGAGCAGATTTCCAAACACTGGGTTGTCATCCGATATGTTATTGCCGGGGGCTACAACACGATATTTGGGTTTGCCGTTTTCTCCGGTCTCTTTCTGCTATTTGAGCACCAGCTTCACTACATTTTCATCGCGATACTCACCCAGGTTATTGCCATCACTAATGCATTTCTTGTCTATCGTTACCTTATATTTAAATCCAGTGGCAACATCATCCACGAATACCTCAAAACCTATTTGGTGTATGCCGTTTCTGGTGTGCTCAGCATCCTGTTGCTCGCCCTGTTGGTCGAGGTAGCAGGCCTGCACCCAATTCTTGGCCAGTTTCTCGTCATCGTCGCAACGGTCATTGTCAGCTATTTCGGTCATAGCCGTTTCACATTCAAGCAACCCCAGGAATGAAAGAGACCAGGCCAGCGGCTGTTCCTGTCCTTCAAAGCCGCCTTACGCAATTACAATTACCTGTACTCATCCTGTTAACACTTGGCGCTTACCATCAGGTCAGCGACCATCACTTCGTCTGGGACACAATTCCCTTCGTGCTTCAGAACCCCTGGCTTCAGGAAATGAACTGGAGCAATCTGGTTTCCATCTTTACTGAGGCCCATCGCGCCAACTGGCAACCCATGGTGTGGCTGTCGCACAGCCTGGATTTTCAGTTGTTCTCACTGGATTCCGGCAAACATCACCTGGTCAACCTGGCCCTGCACAGCGCAAACAGTATCCTGGCCTACCTGCTGATTTTTTCCCTGACAACACAGGCCAAAACACTAAACCTCGCAGAAAGACAGTGGGCTGCCTTTGCCGGTGCACTGGTATTCGCCATCCACCCGCAACATGTTGAATCCGTCGCCTGGGTGGTTGAACGCAANGATGTGCTCTACAGCCTGTTTGCCCTGCTATCCCTGCTGACCTACCTGCGGCTGCACAGGCTTGCCTCGCCCTNAAGAAGTGACAAGGCCTTACCNTTTGTGTTGTTTGTCTTAGCTATTACTTCCAAGCCCATGACAGTCACGCTTCCGNTCGTTTTACTGCTACTGGATTTCTACCCACTGCAACGATGCAACCTCAACGGCAAGGATATGCTGAGGGCAATCATCGAGAAATGGCATTACTTCATCATCTCTGCATGTGTAGTACTCATCACGTTGAACACCCAGACCATGGCTATGCCAAGTATGGAACAGCTACCCCTATGGGCCAGGTCCCTGAATGCCCTGGACAACTCATGGTTTTATATCGCTCATTACCTGATTCCAACCCAGTTATCGCCCCTCTACCCCTACCCTGATGCTACAGAAATAGTTTCACCCACTTTCTGGATGCGTGGCGCAATCTTCCTGGTGTCGTCTACAGCCATTTGTGTTTGGCTCTGGCAGCGAAGTATCCGCTGGCCTGCTCTCCTGTTCCTTTTCTACCTGATAACCCTGTTGCCGGTATCGGGGATCATTCATGTCGGGCCTGCGAAGGCGACTGATCACTATACTTACCTCTCGACCCTACCGCTTAACCTGCTAACAGGTATTGGTCTTACTTTCGCAATAAGTCGTTTAAAGCGAATCAGAGCCGCCATAGCCGGCCTGATGGCATTTTATTGCCTGTTCCTGCTGCTGATCACCTATCAGCAGGTCAGCTACTGGAACAACCCACTTTCCCTGTGGAGTCGTGTCATCCAGTTGCATCCAACATCAGCCCTGGCACACCGGAACCTGGCTGGCGCCTACTATTCTATTGGTGAGGAAGCGAAGGCACTGGAACACGCCGAACGAAGTCTGGAACTGGGCGGGCCTGCTGAAGGCTATGTACAGCAAATGCGGGAGGTCATCGAAACAAAGTAGCACCCGATTCAGTGATGGCTTTTTCACAGCAACCTGAGAGAATGCTTCTTTTTCTTCAGGCTCTATTGATGCAGCGAACTGATCTTCAGGTACTCCTCCTCACAACCATGATCACATGCGCCAGTATGACGACCAGTGCCAGTGAATCAGTCGAATTTGCCAGAGATGTCCTGATAGTCGACACCCACATTGATGTCCCCTTCCGCGTCTACAGGCATCCTGAAATTGATGTGGTCGACTCAGATGAAACTGGTGACTTTGACCTGCCCAGAATGCAGGCAGGCGGACTCAACGCCGCCTTTATGTCGATTTTCATTCCTGCTTCCGTTGATGAGGCCGGTGGCGCAAAAGCATTGGCCGACGAGCTCATCAACCTGGTACACGGCATTGTCGCCAAAGCCCCTGACAAAGTGGCCATCGCCACCTGTACCACCGATATCTACCGGCATCAGAAAGCAGGGCTGGCATCACTACCCATGGGCATTGAGAATGGCGCACCCCTTGAGGGGAGCCTGGACAATGTCAGCTATTTCAGGAAAAAAGGCATTCGCTACATCACCCTCGCCCACTCCAAATCCAATCATATTTCTGATTCTTCCTATGACACCAATGAGCAATGGGGCGGCCTGTCCGACTTTGGCAAACAACTGGTTCCCGTCATGAACGACCAGGGCATTATGGTGGATATCTCGCATTTGTCTGATGCTGCCGCGTGGCAGGTACTTGAGATCTCAAAGACACCAATCATCGCCTCTCACTCATCACTGCGGCATTTCGTACCTGGGTTCCACCGTAATATGACTGACGAGATGGTAAAGGCTGTCGGCAATAATGGTGGCGTTGTGCAGATTAATTTTGGTAGCAGCTTTGTCACTGTAAAAGCAAGAAACTGGACTAACGAACTTAAAGCGAAGAGCATAGAGTACAAAGAGAAAAACCAATTGGATGATAAAGACTCGGCGCTCACTGATTTCGGCAAACAGTGGGTAGAACAACACCCATTCCCTTTCGCTGGCCTCGCTGACGTGCTCGATCACATCGACCGTGTGGTGGATCTTGCCGGTATTGATCATGTGGGTATTGGCTCTGATTATGATGGTGTTGGCAAGACACTGCCGGTTGATCTAAAGGATGCGAGTAGTTATCCCAACCTGGTGCTGGGTTTAAGAGCCAGGGGCTATGCTGATGAGGATATCGAAAAGATACTCGGCAAAAATCTTATGCGTGTGTGGGCAACGGTTGAGAAATATGCTGCTGATAAAGGTTATCTGGCACTTTGCAGCGACAGCTAATAGTTTTCGAGCCGCTCCGCCATCACCTAAGGCATAGCCAGAAGCAATATAATGTAATGCGTGCTTCTATAGCTCGCGTCTGTTCAGATTACCTAAGATGTCCCGGGTACTCTGTTTTAAGACTTTTGGCCCCCGCCCGTTTTGACTAATTGCGATAATCGGCGGGTATCGGCGTGAGCAGTCCAGCGACACGTTCTCGCCAGAGTTGATCGATAAACGCCATTTTTTCAGCCTGGATATCATCTTTCTGCACAACCCCATCTGCAAATACCATCCAGTGGGTAGTCTCGGACCCGCCCGCCCGCGGCCATAGCGGTAAGCCCGCGCCATTCGGGTCGCCCGTCTTCACGAAATTAATCCAGTAGTCTCGCATGGCTGCAGCGACCGGTAGATCGAATTTCGTCCACATCGTTTCCTGGTCCGCTCCATGTGCCGCTCCGGGAACCTTGCCTCGCTGTTTGGGAGCTAGGTATTCAAACATGTAGAGGTAACCGGCGCGTCCCAGCTGCGCCATGCTCCGCGTCATGTTCCGGGCCGAGTAGACGTAGCGTAAGTCGCCAAAAAAACGACTCAATCCCTGATCTTCACTGACTGCGAAATCTTCGGCCCACAGTTCACGCATCTGTTGTTCACGACCTTCGGTCATCTCCAATAGAGTCTTCGTGCTGACGCCAGAGATACCGAATACGCTGCCGTCGAAGCTGGTGCCGCCGCTGATATAGGGCACCGGATGCTGTTTTCCCTGGGCGAACAAGATCGCACTTTCTTCGGGCAGGCTGATACCGTCCACGGCAGGAGCGTGAAAGCCCTCAACGGAATTGGCCCACTGCTCGGCCGTCACCGCGTACAGATCCTCGCGACTTACCTGGTTTGCGGGTTTGGCCGTAATCCGCGCACCCAGTTCAATCGCCATGGCTTCAGCACTGGGGGCATTTTCCAGTGACGGGACGTTACGTGTGCGCGGCTGCCTCTGCCAGGTGCCATAGCCGCTCTGGGCGATCCCGCCGGCAATCAGCCCCGCGGCGTCGGGAGACGCCATTAGCAGATTTACCGCCATAGCGCCGGCCGAAACGCCAATGATCGTTACTCTGTCTGAATCGCCACCAAAGGCGGCAATATTTCGTTGCACCCAGCGCAGCGCGGCAACCATATCCATCAAGGCGAAGTTGACACCCCGGTCGCCGTCGAGCTTAGGGTGGGCAAAGATACCGAGGGACCCCAAGCGGTAATTGAGCGTCACTAGGATAACGT
Organism: Gammaproteobacteria bacterium; assembly: GCA_002725995.1. GTDB lineage: Bacteria > Pseudomonadota > Gammaproteobacteria > Pseudomonadales > Azotimanducaceae. The sequence continues at coordinate 4,570 of PBRQ01000022.1, read as the reverse complement.
CTTCGGCGTTCAGGACCGGGGCAGTGGCGAAGATGTATTCGCCACTGCCTGAAGCGAACCCGCCGCCGTGGATCATTACCAGCACGGGAAGGTCGGTAGCTCCCACTGGGGTGGAGACATTCAGGGTCAAGCAGTCTTCCCGTGGTGGTTGATCATCGGGAATCATATAGTCGAACCCAACAGGCTGCGGGCAGGCCGGACCGAATGCCCTGGCCTGGCGCACCCCCGACCAGGGCGTTATTCCCTGTGGGGGCTGCCAGCGATGTTCGCCGGTGGGAGCGGCCGCATAGCGTATGCCCAGAAAAACCCGGGAAGCTTCTCTATTCAGCCCAAGCAGCGTGCCTTCACTGGTTTCGACCCGGGGCCCTGCGTCCGCTTCCGCCAGGGTATCGGGCGGTAGTCCTCCAAAGATGGCGAGTACGACGAGTAAGGTTAGTCTTTGCCCGCACAAATTCGTTGCGTTAGTAAGGAGACTGCGTCGCTGCCCTATCCGTCTGTTGCTGATGTCAATCATGCTTGTCATCGACAGTGTGGCTGCCGCGCATACCGGTCAATGTCGGCGGGTAATACTCTTTGCCGGCGCTTGCAAAGGCCAGGGGGGGGATACTCTCCAGTTCCAACTGGCGCAGTTCATCCGGCTTTAGCGCCAGTACCCCGTTATCAGCCGACACCGACATGGCAACCCCTCCCGCAAGTATGAGTAACAGAACAATAATGCTCTTCATTGATTTCTCCTTGTCATTATCTGAATCCGCGCGCCCTTAGAACCAGATATTAAATTCCGCTCTCGAGAATAGAAATTATAAAGTGTGTTTTGCAATATGCCAGCGACCTAACCGGGCATGCCGCCTCACCTGAACTCCTCTGCGGTAAACTCACAACCACATTCAGCACCCAGCGCCATCATCGCTTCAGTGTCTATCTCTTCGCCTATTCGCGCCTGTAGTTCTTCACTCTCTGCTACCTGATTCATAAATCACTCTAGATTCTCTCTGCTCATCATGGCTCTCCTTTGAGCAGAGGAATCATTAAGGCCCTATTCGGAGAAATCTGTAAGTATGATTTGATGACTACAGTACCAGTGGTCCCATATGGGCTGACGTCACACACCATGCCGCTCTGCACATCAACCTCCATAACTTATAAATGACGTGGTGCATGCTCATAAGATTGTGGGATTAGTACTTGGTACCTACCCAGTTGTTTGTTTCAATATCAAATCACGAAGGAGATTATGATGAAGAATTTCGCAAATAAGACCGCTGTCATTACAGGAGGGGGCGGGGGCATAGGAAAAGCGCTTGCCCACATGGCTGCCGATCGGCAGATGAATGTTGTGCTTGCTGATGTTCAGGAAGATGCCCTGGTGGCAGCAGTTAGTGAACTTGAAAACAGACAATGTCCCGTCATTGGCGTCAATACCGACTCCCGCCAAAAGGCCATGATCGAGAATCTTTACACCGAAGCAATTAATAAATTCGGCAACGTTCATCTGCTTTTTAATAACGCAGGAGTTGTCAACGGTGGGCCAAAGGTTCCTATCTGGAAACTACCGGATGTGGACTGGGAGTGGGTATATGGTGTGAACTTCCAGGGAGTATTGAATGGCATACAGACTTTTACACAGCATATGGTTCGTCACGGCGAGGAAGGCCATATTGTGAACACTGCTTCCATTGCCTGCTTTATGCCAGGGGGCGGCCCATATAATGTCAGCAAATACGGAGTGGTGGTGGTGAGTGAACAATTAGCCCTCGACCTTGAAGCCGCGGAAAGTAAAATCGGCGCTTCTGTACTCTGTCCCGGCTGGGTCGATACGGGAATCAGCGATGCAGAAAGAAACCGGCCAAGCGAATTGAAAAATGACATCAATCCGGACGGGATTGGGCTGGGAGCAGATAAGTTGCTCGCTGGTGGCAAGTCACCCCATGACTTGGCCGCCGCCGTTTTCGAAAGTATAGAAAATGATCAGTTCTACATTTTCCCTCACCCAGGATGGGATTACATGCTACGGGCACACACCGAAGCTATGCTCAGTAGAGGAGCCCCCTATCACTTCGACCTTGAAGCACACGTCGCAAGCCGCGCAGCGGGGCAGGATATATAAATTGATTGGCTTCTTATCCGAGCGAACATACTGGTTTAGTACAGGTGTAACGGTAGACGTCCGCTTACAGCCATGACTGGCTGGCTAGAGCGGCGCTCATGAAGTCCGCGACGATGTACTTTCGTCGAAATCAACCAAGGAACAACGATTATGAGTTCATCTATATTCGGACCAGTTATACAGCATGCATTCGTCGTGCGAGACATGGACGCTGCACTGGCGTACTGGATAGAGGTCATGGGCGTGGGGCCGTTTTATCGCGTCGATAATGCAACCTACCGGGAGGCCCTATATCGCAATGCTCCCGCGTCGCCAAAATATTCGGTTGCCCTCTCATATTGGGGCGACACCCAGATTGAGTTGGTGGCACCGACTTCCGATAACCCGAGCATCTACAAAGAATTTCTGGACGAGGGTCTGGAAGGCCTGCTGCACCATATGTGTGTAACCGTTGAGAATATGGACGACTTCAGGCGTAGCATTGGTGGCAGCAAGTTCGAAACGCTTGCTGAACTGTCGCTCGAACCTGAGGGACACGTACTCTACCTGCGCGGCGCAGGGCAGAGATGGCCGCTCATTGAAGTTGGTGAGTTTCCGACCGCCATCTACAAATTTTTCGAACTGGTGAAAACTGCGTCAGAAGCTTGGGATGGCAAGGACCCCATTCGTACCATTTAGGCATTATTGACCATTACCTCGGATGGCGGATATGGGAGTTATATCTGCGAGCTTTATCCTCGGTGATCCCACGACGCCCTTGTCTCTAGCAGGGCAACAGCAACTCATGGAGTTCGCAGACACGGCCATCGTCCGCATGCGCTTTCGACGACCCGTGTTTGCTGTCCTGTAAATCGGTCGAAACCGAGGGTTCTCGTCAGATCAGTGAAGCTGCTATGGGCCTGCTTTTTGTCTCTGGCAAATATCAGTCAAATCCAACCGGAATTTTAGAAAAACTGTAACAGCCACCTTGCAGTATTCAGGGGAAAAGGCTTTTGCTAATTCACAATGTAAGTAGGATTTGGTTGAAAAAAGGGCTTAATGGTTCCTCGTATCTCCAATTTCCACGCGTGTGGTACTGTCCACTTCCCCTATCCTGAGACAGACATAATTGGAGTTTTCTGAGAATATCACCTCAGGAGACACGCATGAAAAAGTCACGATTTACCGAAACCCAGATCGTTTCGATCTTGAAGGAAGTTGAAGCAGGACTGAAGGTTGAACAGGTCTGTCGCAATCACGGGATCAGCAGCGCGACATACTACAATTGGAAGTCGAAGTACGGTGGCATGGAAGCATCTGACGTCAAGCGCCTGAAAGCACTCGAAGAAGAGAATAGTCGCCTGAAAAAGATGTATGCCAATCTCAGCCTGGAACACGAAGCGGTTAAGGAACTCATCGTAAAAAAGGGCTGGTGACAGCAGAAAAGCGCGAAGCGTCCAAATCGCTAGTGGCATCTGGCGTAAAGATTGTTAAGGCCTGTGAGATTGTTGGTCACAGCCGAGCCAGTTATTACCGCAAGATTCGTGATTGGCGCGTTGCAGATACTGCTGTCATAGATGCGATTAACGAGCAACTTCAAAGGTCACCGCGAGCAGGCTTTTGGAAGTGTTTTGATCGCATGCGGCTAAAGGGCTACAAGTTCAATCACAAGCGTGTACACCGCGTGTACTGCCAGATGGGCCTTAACCTGAAGCGCAGAACAAAACGGGTATTACCGAAACGGATCACGGTGCCACTTGAGGTTGTCGATGCTGCCAATGAGCAATGGGCATTAGATTTTATGCATGACAGTTTGTATTGCGGTAGACCCTTTCGGACGCTGAACGTTATCGATGAGGGAACGCGAGAATGTCTGGCCATTGAAGTCGATACCTCACTACCGGCACCCAGGTTGATACGGGTTCTGGATCGGTTGAAAGTGGAACGTGGTCTGCCTCGGCAGATACGTTTGGATAACGGTCCTGAACTGACCGCCGGAGAATTTGTTGATTGGTGCGTAGATAATGAGATCAACTTGGCTTACATCCAACCTGGCAAACCTCAACAGAATGGGTTTGCGGAACGATTCAATGGCACATTCAGACGGAAGTTCTTAAACGCTTATCTTTTTGAAGACCTGCCTCAGGTCAGAGACATGGCCTGGGTATGGATGATGGATTACAACGAAGAACGCCCACACGACAGTCTGGGTAAACTACCGCCGGCGATGTATCGCCAGAAACTGGAAAACTCTAGTTTAGAACTGTCTCAATAAAGTGGACATCGGCATTTTGTAAGAATATTCTGTATAGTTTCTTAGGTTTATTTTAAATTTTAGGGTCGCATCATGGGGTCATTTTTGTTAATGAAGTTTAAAATTGTGCTTTTTGCATTTTTTATTTTATTTTTGTTACCTTTTTCTCATTCTTTTAGTTTTGCAGCCACAAATAACATGGAGAAAATACGAAACGAACAAGCACGAAA
>PBRQ01000021.1 GCA_002725995.1 Gammaproteobacteria bacterium | reverse complement strand
CGTAGCTTTTGTCCTTGAGCTGACGTCACACAGACCGGAGCAACAATGAGTAGAAAAGTGTCTCTTAGCAAACAGGGCTAGATGGTGCCGTATGGGCTGACGACGTACAGCCGGGGTTAAGAAGTTGGGATGTAGCCGCAGATATCAAGACTCATAGCACAAAGACTCCGGTGGTCCTCATAACAGGCTGGGGTAGAGAGTTGAATCTCAAGAGGGTTAGGGAAAAAGGTATGGACTTTCTATTGGCAAAACCATTTCGTCTGACCGACGTATCGAATACCGTCGCAGAAGCTATTTGCTCAATTACCCACTAGTTCCTTTCAGCGTTTAGAGGTTGGGCACAACTCACCCCCTCCTCTCTAGAACTGGTAGCGCACCGGCATGCTCTTGAGACCACCAACAAAAATCGCCTGAACCCAGTCAGGATCCTCGGCAAACTCGATACTTTTCAGGCGAGGTATCAGTTCGCGAAAAAACATCTCTGTTTCCAGTATAGCCAGGTGTTGCCCCAGGCACATGTGTCCACCATATCCAAATGCAAGCTGATTTCTGTTGTCTCGTTCAATATCAAATACATCGGGGTTCTCAATGGCCGTGGAATCCCTGTTAGCAGCCGGGTACCAGAGGCACAGGCTCTCACCCGCCTTAATAGATTGCCCCTGGAACATTTCGTCCTGGGTAGTCGTTCGCATCATGTGCCGCACGGGTGCCGTGTAGCGAATCATCTCCCGCGCCGCACTCTTGTAAAGGTCAGGGTTACTGCGCAATTTATCCAGTTGATCTGGGTGTTCGATTAGCGCCTTTAGCCCTCCCCCTACCGTGGCGGAAGTCGTATCGTGTCCCGCTGTGGCGGCGATGATAAAATAGCTGATCTGGTCCAGTTGCTCCATCGGCTCGCCATCTACCAGAGAGTTCGCCAGTACAGTTGCCAGGTCATCCCGGGGGTTCGCCTTTCGTTCTTCCACCAGTGCCGTAAAGTAGGTAAAAAAATCCATCAGGACCCCAAGGCCATCACCCGTCTCATCACCACGGGACTGACTGGGATCCGCGCCCCCAAAAAGTTCCTGGGTCAGTTTCAGCATCATGGGCTCTTCTTCGGGAGCCACACCGATAATGGACATGATGACCCGCAGTGGATAAAGCAGGGAAATTTCCTTAACAAAATCGCACTCGCCCCCCAGGCTTTCCATCTTATCGACATATTTCTTGGCGATAGCCTCTATGTCGCCGGAAAGCTCGCCTATGGCGGCTGGCTTAAACCAATCTCGAGTCACCCCGCGAAGTTTTTTGTGTTTGGGTGCATCCATGTGGATAAGCGTTTCCAGCCCATTTCGGGTGCCGAACTGTTCAAGCAGCGCTTTTTCAAATTCCCTCTGTACCAGTACGGTGCGAGGATTGTTGAGAAAGCGACTATTATTTTGCGATATGAACTTGATGTCCTCGTGACGAGTAAGGGCCCAGAAGGGCTCATAATCCGGGTGCTCCACATAGCTGACCGGATCTGTTTCACGCAGGTGTTCAAAGAGACTGTACATGCTCACCTCATCGCCCATAACGACCGGGTCTAACAGGTCCAGGTTTCGATTCATCTGTGTTTCTCCATACAGGGATAATTAATTGGAGACATGGCAGCCATGCTCAAAGATTTCTGGATTGTGAACTAAGACACAACTAACTCAAAGTCAAACTTTCCAGTACCGCATTCAGGACAGGTCCAGTCATCCGGGATATCTGCCCATTTAGTTCCCGGCGGGATTCCTTCGTCAGGCAAACCTGCTGCCTCACTATAGATAATCCCACATGTCATACATTCATACTGTTCCAAATTATCTTCACTCATACAATCTAGCAGCTCCTCTCGTCTTGGCTAGTTCCTTCCTATCCGGACACCTGTGGCGGCAGAAATTGGCTGGTATTGGCAGTTACTCCACCATCAACTGGAATGACGGCTCCATTTACAAACGATGCCTCATCCGAGACCAGGAAATTTATCACATTAGCGACTTCCCCCGCCTCCCCCCAGTGCCCGAGCGGAATATGCGATCTCAGACCTTCTCGTATTTCATCAATTTCATTAATCGCTGCGGTCATGCCAGTCTTGATCGGTCCCGGACAAACAGCGTTGACACGAATACCATACTGCGCAAGGTCGATGGATACAGCCCGGACCAGGTTTATGACACCACCCTTCGCCGCATTGTATGGCCACATCATGGTATCGCCACGGATGCCCGATACAGAAGCAGTAACGGCGATGGCACCACGCGTCTTCTTGAGTTTAGGCAGTGCCGCACGAATGCCAACCAATACGGCGCGCAGGTTAACGTCGATTATTCGATCGAATTGTTCCAGGGGAAATTCACCAATATCACCGCTACCGGGCAGACCCGCGTTCAATACCAGTGCATCTACGGACCCAAACTGCGCCGTCGCAGCCTGAACCATGGATGCATTGACCTCCTGGCTGGTAATATCGCCACTGATCGCGACAGCTCTATCGTGACCATCCGTCCAGGTCAGCTTCTCCGCATCAAGGTCGACGGCAACGACAGAGCCGCCAGCAGCCAGAAACTGCTCTGCAGTAGCACGCCCAATCCCGGATGCAGCACCAGTTACCACACCAACCTTGCCGACAAACCTTTCTGTATCCACCGCGCATACCTCCTTCAAGTGTTTCAGTTGCTGATCATACTATGCCTGGGTTGGAACAGGACAGACTACAACGCTGGAACAGATTGCACGTTTTGTTTATATTCTGCCACGCCACATTCATAGACCATCAAAACATGCACCTTCAAAACATTGACCGTCGAAAGTGACTGGTCGAAAGCCAGGGGTCTGAAATAGTTGGCAAGCCGAATTAATAAAAGGAGACAGAAAAATGCCCATTACCATGCAGGATGTAGAACGAACGTTGAGCCAGGAACCAGTAGAAATGGCAGGCGGTTATACGGACAGGGATTCGCTGCTATATGCAGTGGCGATTGGTATGGGCCGGAACCCGATGGATGCTCACGAACTTGAATATGTCTGCGAAACGTTGGGCGACCGGGTCGTTCCCACCGCTGCAACCGTCTTATCATCAACCACCGAGCCGGCGCCTATTGATCCGGACCACATCATGCTCAAGATGAATTTTGCCTTGATGCTGCATGGCGAACAGCGGCTGCAGATTCACAATCCACTGCCACCGGCGGCTGAAACACTGGTTTCGAATCGCACAACCGGGGTTTACGACAAGGGAGCTGACAAGGGCGCCCTGCTCACCAGCGAGACCGCGGTTAAACTTACCGACGGCTCCCCACTCTACACCCTTGGCACGACAATGTTTTTCCGTGGTGATGGTGGTTTTGGTGGCACATCGGATGGCGCACCGGTTCCCCATGCACTACCAGAACGTGAGCCAGATGCTGTTTGTGAAATGCCCGGTCGGCGTGACCAGGCAATGATTTACGCGCTCTGCGGCGATCGCAACCCGCTGCACAGGGACCCAGGGATCGCTAAACAGGCCGGTTTTGATATCCCGATTCTTCACGGCCTCTGCTCCTACGGGATGGCGTGCCATGCCGTGCTCAAAACCATGCTGGACTATGATCAAACCCGTATGAAGGGATTTGATGTCCGCTTCAGCGCGCCTGTAATGCCCGGTGAAACCCAGGTGGTGGAAATGTGGAAGGATGACAATGTCATCAGCTTCAGGGTCAGGCTCAAAGAGCGTGACCTGATTTGCATCAACAATGGCAAGTGTACCATCAGCTAGATATCACAGGCCTGACAAGCGGAGCACAAGGGGGCCGGCCACGTTAATCGTGGCCGGCACCGTCAACCGGACGACTGAAGTTCACGCTTGAGTATCTTGCCTCCGGGATTTCGGGGTAACGGCTGGTTACGCAACTGCACAAATTTTGGCACCTTGAAGCCGGCAAGTTGTTCCTGGCACAGCTGACGAATATCTTCTTCGCCTATTTCCGCCCCACTTCTCGGTACAACGATGGCCTGTACCTGCTCCCCGAATATCTCATCGGGAACTCCAATGACAGCCACCTCCCCGACAGATGGGTGCTGGCTTATCACTGCTTCGATTTCTGCGGGGTAGATATTTTCCTGGCCGCGGATGATCATGTCTTTTTCCCTTCCCGCTATGTGCAGCCTGCCCTCTTCGTCCTGGTAACCCATATCCCCTGTGTGATACCACCCCCCCCGCATGACCTCTTCGGTGGCGAGTTCGTTCTTCCAGTAACCACTGAAAATCTGGGCGTTTCTTATCAGTATCTGCCCAACCTCGTTGGCTGATAAATCGCTGTCATCCTCGTCGGCAATCCGCAGTTGGGTCGTGGCGTTGGGCATACCACATGAGGTTGGTCTTGCAAGTGCATCCACTTCGACGGTGCCACCATTGCACTCGGTCATACCGTATCCTTGAACCTGTGGAGCATGGGGAAGCGCTTCGCTGATTCGCTTGATAACTGCTGCCGGGGTGGATGACCCGCCATAGAAAACCGCCTGAATGGAGGATAGGTCATATTTTGAGAAATTCTCTGAAGCAACGGCAAGGGCCCAGATGGAACCCAGCGCGAAGAGGTTGGTCACCTTATGTTCCTGTACAGCCTCGAGCAGCTCCTCAATTTTCCAGTGCTTAAGAAATATGCACTTGGTTCCACTATAAAAACCACCAAGAAATGATTTGCAGCCACCCGTATAGTGCAAGGGGATGGGGATACACAAAACCTGCGAAGACTGGCCACCTGCTGCAGAAATTCTGGCCCTTAGAAAAGAATAAATTAGTGAGCGATGACTGTTAACCGCACCCTTGGCGCGACCGGTGGTGCCTGCAGTAAAGAAAATAAATGCCGGGTCTGTCTCTTCGACAAAACGATAAGGAGTAGCTTCGGGCACAGGTCCATTCGTCAGGACAGAAAAAGGATATACGCCCTCGGGTGGGTCGTCCATGCTGGCAAAAATGGCTTTGAGAGAAGGGATTTCTCCCTTTATTGGCAATATCCGATCGAGAAGTTCGGCATCAAGCAGTATTATCTTTGGATCCGTTAGTTCCAGCTGGTACTGAAGTTCCTGCTTCAAGTACCGGATATTCATTGGACAGACGACGGCCCCAATCGCAAGCGCCGCCCAAACACTGATAGCAAAGGTCGGTTCAGTACCAAACAGAACCGCGACACGGTCACCCGCTTCCACTCCATATTGATTGCGCAGCACATGCGCAGCCTTGATAACCGAGTCGCCCAACGCACTAAATGAAACATGCTGCCCTTCGTAAACGATGGCCGTCTGGTCCGCATGGGTCTCGACCGCCCGTTGGAATACCTCGGCCAGGTTCCGAGGTCTTTCCGGGAACTCCTTTTCCAGGGGGTCAAAGACTTCTTTCTGAATGATTTGCTGCCAGTTCATGTCGCGCTACTTGTTGAGGAATTGAATACCGGTGGGTTTATAGCTCGTCTCCATGACAGACGCCAGGGATTGTACTAACAAACCAGCATTTTCGATCCTACCAAGACAGTTGAAACTGCACTATCTCAGCAGCCCTTCAGTTCCTTTCGCCACCAAATTCAGGTTCACGTTTCTCCATGAACGCCTGCGCTCCCTCATGCATGTTGCGGGGAACCAGGATACCTTGATGCTTCATTTCAAGGTCTAACTGGTCGCTGAACGTATTGTCATGGGCAACATCAATCGTCCGGCGAATTCGAGTCACCGTATCGGGTGAAGATCGTTTTAGAACAGCAGCAATACGCATAACTTCATCATCCAACTGACCGTCAGCAACGCTGCTCCAAATCAGACCCCACTCCTGTGCCTCTGCGGCACTGATGCGGTCGCCCAGTAGAGTAATCCCCAATGCACGGGCACGACCCACGCGCCGTGGGATACTCCAGGTCGAACCCAAATCCGGCACTATGCCGAGCTTGGGACTAAAGGTTGCCACAAAAAATGCCGACTCTGCGGCAATCGTAATGTCACATGCAAGGGCCAGTCCAAATCCGCCACCAGCGGAGGCTCCATTGACTCGAGCAATAGTTGGCACCGGGCAGTCCATAAGGGCACGCATGGCCGCATTAAAAGGATCAGCCTCTAACACGGGGTTTTCCAGGTCCTCATCCTGGTCTACAACCAGAATTTCATTCGGATTTGAAGCAACCTGTGCAAGATCAGCACCCGCGCAGAATCCCCGGCCTGAGCCAGTCAGAACTACAACACGGATACTTTCGTTAGCGGTAACATTTGCCAGTGCTTCGCTGATACCATTCATCAAGTCATTGTTCATGGCGTTCATCGCAGCAGGACGATTTAGTGTGATCGTCATAATGCCGTCGGTTTCCGCATACAATACGGGATTTGTTTCATCCATTTAGTTGGACTCCTTAATGTCTTAGATAAATATCTGTGCTTGCATGATAATACATGAACATTGACGTCACGCTACAGAAGCATTATGGCCTATGAAAACTGCCCTCTCCACGCTCCAGGATACCTTTGGTTTTGATCAGTTTCGCCTCCACCAGAATGAGGTTATCTCCACCCTGATAGATGGTGATGATGCTCTGGTGCTGATGCCCACGGGTGGTGGGAAATCCCTCTGTTACCAGATTCCAGCGATCGTGCGCAATGGATGCGGCGTTGTCGTTTCCCCACTGATCGCATTGATGAAGGATCAGGTCGATGCCCTACAGGCACTGGGTATACACGCTGGCTTTCTCAACTCCACGTTGGATCAGTCGGCAGCAAACCAGGTTGAAGCTGCCTTGCTTGATGGAAGCATGGATTTGCTCTACATCGCACCGGAAAGGCTAATTCAGGAACGTACCCTGCAGCTGCTCAAGAAAGCCGACATCAGCCTTTTTGCAATAGATGAAGCACATTGTGTCTCTCAGTGGGGTCACGATTTTCGTGCCGACTACCTTGAGCTGAACATGTTGCACGAACAATTTCCCCTAGTGCCAAGAATAGCCCTCACGGCGACGGCCGACGCGAGGACGCAGCAGGAGATTATCTCCCGGCTTGATCTGGGCGACGCACGTCAATTCCTGGCCGAATTCGATCGCCCGAATATCCGTTACACCATCACCGCCAAACACAATCCCCGCAATCAGCTGCTTCGCTTTCTTAAGGACAGCCACTAGGGTGATGCCGGCATTATCTACTGCCTGTCCCGAAAGAAAACGGAGGAAACGGCCAACTGGCTGCAAGATCAGGGATTTAACGCCCTTCCCTATCATGCGGGGCTCAGTTCAGAAATGAGGGCAACCCACCAGTCCCGTTTTCTTCGCGACGATGGCATCGTCATCGTCGCCACTATCGCCTTTGGCATGGGTATTGATAAACCCGATGTACGATTTGTCGCACACCTGGATCTGCCTAAAACTATCGAATCCTACTACCAAGAAACGGGCAGGGCGGGCCGTGACGGATTACCGGCCGAGGCATGGATGGTTTATGGCATTCAGGACGTTATTAAACTGCGCCAGATGCTGGACAATTCTGATGGCAGTGAAGCGCATAAACGAGTCGAACAACATCGTTTGAATGCCATGCTTGGCTTGTGCGAAATCACCTCCTGCCGGAGACATGCGATGCTCATGTACTTCGATGAAGATTCACCCGAACGGTGCGGGAACTGTGACACCTGTCAGACCCCGGTTGACACATGGGATGGTACGGATGCAGCGCGCAAAGCCCTTAGCGTAGTCCATCGAACCCGGCAGCGATTTGGTGTAAATCATCTCATTGATGTTCTTCGCGGCTCTGAAAACCAGAAGATATTCCAGTTCGATCATCACACGCTTCCCACCTACGGTATCGGCACGGAACTGGATGCCAATCAGTGGCGATCCGTCTTTCGCCAGCTCATGGCCCGGGGCTATATCAGCGTTGACCTGGATCGCAACGGAGGCATCAGACTGGAAGAAAAGTGTCGACCTTTACTGCGAGGTGAAGAGCAAATTGAGCTACGCAAAGACACTAAGAAAACAGCAGCAGCCAAGCAGACAAAGACCCCCTTGCCAGATGATATTGATATTGGTCTATGGGAGGCCCTCAGGGAATGTCGCCGCCGACTCGCGGAAGATCAGGGAGTGCCGCCTTATGTTGTTTTTCATGACAGTACACTTCAGGCCATGGCGGGGCTGATGCCAAAGGACCTTGATGAATTTTCTCAGCTATCGGGTGTTGGCGAGAGAAAGCTGGAAAAATATGGGCTGATCTTCCTGGAGGTAATCCATGGGGAATACTAAATAAAGATACCCTAAAAGCTTCCACAGAAAGGGTGCAGATCATGAATTGTCATAGTTTGGAGCAAGTGCACTATTTTGCGCTGACCATTTCACTGTCCATTGCAGTCGGCAGCACAAATGCTTACGCTGAAGGAACAACTGAGGGTCATTCAATGAACAAAGTAACCTGGGAAGAAAATCTACCGGTATCAGTGGACTCGGCCTGGCAGGTATTGGCAGATTTCGGCGGCTTCCTCAATTGGGCAGCCTCGGGCTCAATTGAACTTGAGGGAGAAGGACCCGGGATGATTCGAAGGCTCGATATGGACGGTGCACCAGAGATCACCGCTGAGCGAGCAGATGTTATTGACGATGACACCAGAACCCTGGTCTACACCCTTGTTGAAGGGAATCCGATCGGCATGTCCAGTTACAAGGCAAAAGTTCAGCTTCACGCCACGGGTTACAACACCTGCAATATAACCTGGCAAGGTGAATTTACCGCCGTTGATGGTACGGACCCTGACCAGGTTGCAGCGGCACTGAAAGGTGCATATGTGGGCATGACAAAGGCGCTGGTCGCCCATGTCGCACCCTGAATCCACAAAGCGGATTTAGGGCCAACACTGGTAAGATGTTACGACAGACCTAGCAGGTTGCTGAAAAAGTTTTCCCGCACTTTTTTAGAGTCGCGAGCCTCAGCCCGCTCGCGACAAATCAACCATCGCTTGTTTGCGGCCTGCTAGACCAGCCAGCGTGGCACCGGTGGATAGATGCTGTACTCACAGACGCCACAGCCGCGCTCACCGGTTTCCTCAATTTCCATATCGAAGAAGGGCTCATAACAGTCAAGCCGATTCTCCAGGTCATTTTCAGCACGATCCCAGAGTTTTACCTGACCGTACTTGCGTCCCGTGCGGATATGGATCATCTCGTCATTAGGCAGCACAATCTCATAGCGAAAGTTACATGCTGTGCGGCCGTCGTCTTCAAGCAGAACCTGGCCACGGGCTTCCTTGATGTGCTGTGTTCCACCATCCTTTGTCGAGACGAAACCAGAGCCATCACCAGGCAATTCAGGGTATCCGGGTGGTGCTGGCGCCAGCAGACCATGCACGTTCAGGTGCATCGAATCACTCTGAAAGGATGGCCAGAAGTGTGCTTTTCGTGCTGCCATTTCCCATTCCCAGGCAGGTTCTTCTGCAAATCGGTATGACCAGGAATGATCCCGGTGTGAATAGCAGTCGATCTTGCGCACGTCGCCCTTGTTGGGACCGCCACAGATTTCGAACTCCCCTGTACAGTGCATACCCTGCTCGTTATGCCCCCCCATAAAGTTCGCGAAGGGATTGTCCTTGTGGTCGAAGTAGTCGAACATAGGAAAGCGACCGGTATAGGTTAAGTCGAACCTGAAGCGGGGGCCATCCATCTTGATGCGGATCACTTCCTGTGGCTTGACCACCTCATAGGTCAGAACACCATCAGTCCAGGGTCCCTTGTCAGGATCTTTGGTCAATGGAAACTTGTTTCCATATTGCTGCTTTACACCATCGATGATGTAGAGAGCTTCGAATCGCCCGAAACCCTGATCGCTCAGATGGAAGTGATTGATACCAAAAATATTCGCCGCTGGATCAACGGTACTCACCCAGAGTGTGTCGCCCCAGAGCTTACCTAAATCAGGGTTCGGTGACGGGTGACGGAATTCGTCCTCATCTTTCATTGGCATGATCTGTTCTCCTTGATATGTAGGTCAACGACACTAGCTGACAGACCCTTTCGCTGACTGCTAGCACTTCGGGATCGAATATACCTCAATTCGCTTTGGCTTTCGCCCCTCTGACGCTGGGGGTAGCCAGAGTAATACTCTGGCACTTTACTCTGACCCCGTTTACTCTATTCTGGCCTGGTTCCTAAAACTTTTGGAAAAGAGACGTGCAATTTTCACCAACAACAAATACCCGTTGGCCAAAGCGATACGGCATGATGAGCTGGTTACTCGCAGCATTGCTACTGTGCTACATCGACCGCATCCTGATTTCCCTTGCAGCCATCGAAATGCAGCGGGAATTTGTCTGGTCCGATAGCGACAAGGGACTGGTGCTGTCCAGTTTTTTTATGGGTTATCTGGTCATGCAGATAGTCGGGGGTCTGCTATCCAACCGGTTTGGTGGAAGGAATATCTTTCTGGCTGCGGTCCTGCTTTGGTCCCTGTTTACAATTCTCACACCCCTTGCTGCCTATGTGTCATTTACGATCCTGGTGCTCGTACGTTTACTGCTTGGCGTCGGTGAGGGGGCAGCCTACCCTTCTGCGTATAACCTGATTCACAGCTGGATGCCCCTGAAGGAAAGATCAATGTCAATCGGTCTGATCTCTGCCGCTGCTTCAGTCGGCACCGTCGCGGCCCTGCTGACTACTGGCAAGCTAATCGAGTGGTTCGGGTGGCAGTTCGTTTTTTATCTGTTTGGGAGTTTAGGATTTGTCTGGACACTGTTTTGGATCAGGAGGGTTCCTTCGATTCCCCCAGAAAGCCAGCAGCCTAAAAAATTGTCCTCATCTATTACTGAAAAAAGAGGGCCGATTCCGTGGCGAATCCTCCTTCGCCACCCTGCTGTGCTAACGATCTACCTGGTGGGTGCTTCGGCGGCAAGTATCTCATTTACCATGGCGAGTTGGATGCCCAGTTATTTCGTTGACGCCTTTGCTCTCTCTATTTCCGAGGCCGGGTTCTATTCCATGGTGCCCTGGGCCCTGGCCACGGTAGCAACCCTCGTCGCAGGCCGATATGCGGACCAGATGATAAGTTTGGGCGCTCCACCCATTCGCGTTCGCCGGCAACTGGCACTGAGTGGATTTGCGCTGGCTGCCGTGTGCTGTATAGGCATTACTACTACGACCTCTTCGGCCGCTGCACTGCTGGCATTTTGTGGTTTGTTTGCCGGCCTTGGCCTGTTGGTACCCGGCTATATGCCTGTACCAGGAGAGCTTTTGCCTGTGCATGGTGATGTGCTCTACGGCTTCATGGCGGGTATAGGTTCCATCACCAGCGCAGGACTGGTCGCCCTGGTCGGCTTTCTGCTTGAGAATACCGGGTCCTACGATATGCTTTTCTACCTGATCGCCACCCTGGCAGTTGCAGCAATCATTCTATTTTACTTCTTTGCCCAGGCGACACCAATCGAGGTTGATGAAGTCGGCTAGCTTGTCAGACCACGTTTTTTTAACAAGGATTCTACATCCGGCTCACGTCCACGAAACTCGCGATAGAGCGCCATGGGGTCATCCGTACCACTTTTTTCCAGGATATTCCTGCGGAAGGAGTCTGCCGTAGCAGAATCAAAGATCCCTTTTTCCTTGAAAGCTTCAAAACCATCAGCGTCCAGAACCTCCGCCCAGATATAGGAATAATACCCCGTCGAATAATGGTCGCCGGTGAAAATACCGGTAAACAGTTGATCAGAATTGGTAACCCAGAGAATGTCACTGGCTAAGTCGCACTCATCTCCACATCGGGGGCTGGGTTGAAGTAATGCATCGTCACAACGCGGCGGGAATTTTCCAAACGCCATTCCGTCGCTCAAAGTCATCGGTATAGGTAGCGCCAACCATCTGTACAACATCATCAGGAGCAGCACCCATGCAATCTACATCACTGCTGCCTCTGGTATGATCCACATCAGAAAACTAAATTTTCAAGTTTGAACTATAGTGGTGGGTCTCTCGCCATGCAGGATACAAGACGTCAAACACTCACCCACCTCTCGTCGTGACCGAGGGCAACCGCTGTACTGCAACCTATTTTAAACCCTACCACCTGCTCGGCTCCATCGGACCCTCTGCTGCAATTGCAGAATTTATCGATAGCTGCCTGACCATCTATAGCCATAGCCAGGGACCCCATGTTATCCGCGCAGCTATCGCCCACGCGCTAGCTATCAGCCCCGACCAGATCACGGTTATTCACAAGGAGAACGCTGGCTGCTACGAGCACAATGGTGCCGATGCTGCTATGGGTGCTGCGCTGCTCGCCTGTCACTACCCGGGGTATCCAATTTTCCTGCAATGGCACCGTGATAACGAACACCTGTGGGAACCCTTCAGCCCGGCAACGTTGATTGAGCTGGACCATGCGTCACGGACGGTCCTATCGACACATGGAATGCTGCCATCTACAGCCAGACTCACCTGGGCAGACCATTTCCCATGGGGGAAGCCTCAAATCTAGTTGCCGCCTGGCAGAAGGCGGACAAGGTACCACGAGCACAGGCACGGTCTCTTCTTGCAGTTCATGGGGGCATTCACAGAAATGCTGACCCCTATTATGAAATTCCTGAAAAAAGAATCATCAAGAACCTCATCAAAGACAAGAAGGTAAGAACATCTTCAACTCGTTCTCTCGGCGCCTTTGCAAATGTGTTTGCCATCGAATCCTCCATGAACGAACTGGCCCTGACAAACGGACAGAACGCTATTCAATTTCGACTGGACCACCTGAAAGACATTCGAGCAAAAGAAGTGATCAAGAGCGCCGCAGTCCGCCTGAACGAGTATAGAAGCATTGAACTTGCAGGTTACCAATATGGTCGCAGCCTCGCCTTTTCCCGCTACAAGAACAGCAAATGTTACGCTACAGTCGGTGTCATCCTTGGAGTAAACCAGGAAACTTTTGAAATCAGCCTGCAGCATACCGTTATTTCCGCTGATGCCGGGCAGATTATCGATGCGGACGGCCTAACGAATCAGTTGGAGGAAGAAGTCATTCAGGCAGCGAGCTGGACCTTGAAAGAAACTGTGCAGTTCGATGAATATGCGTCGGTCAGCGACAACTGGGATAGCTACCCTATTCTCACGTTCCCTGAAGTTCCAACGATAGAAACGATCCTCCTCAATCAACTCGGTGCACCAAGTCTGGGAGCTGGAGAGGCAACCCAGGGGCCATCTCCGGCAGCTATTGGTAACGCCGTTTTTGACGCAACCGGCATCCGCATTCGTGAGATTCCATTTCTCCCGGAGCGCATGAGGAGCCTGGCATTAGACTGATTGGCCAGCGCGGGAATACGACAAGCAGCTTCGGATTTTCTCAAGTCCCACATGATTGAAATTTGTGACTCTGGTACTATAATTTTGCTGGACCAATTCCAGACCTCAGTTGCAAGGAAATGACTCACACCACCTTCAGGCAACCGACCCAAAATAGATAGATATAACTTGTACGGGAGACAGACCATAAAATTTAATCTTGCAATGATCGGCTTTGGCAACGTAGGTCAAGGGCTGGCAGAAATTCTGTCGACAACGGCGCAACTGCTGCGCGATAAACATGACGCTGATATTCGCATTGTGGCTATCTGCGACCTCTACAAGGGCAGTATCGCAGACCCAAAAGGGTTTGACCCTCTGGCCCTGTTGGATCAAATCAGGGACAAGGGTGATCTGGAAGATTTCCCTGCGGCCAATAGAGGCTGGGATGCGCAGGAGACTATCGAAAAAAGTGGCGCTAATGTATTAGTGGAGCTTTCCTATACTGATCTGGCGACGGGTGAACCGGCACTAAGCCATATGACCCAGGCACTCGAGGCGGGAATGAATGTCTCCACAACCAACAAGGGCCCCGCGGCACTTCATTTCCCCCAATTACTTAAGCTGAGCAAGAAGCACGGCGGTAAAATCGGTGTAGAAGGTACTGTCATGAGTGGCACGCCCGCCCTGGCGGTGAGTATGAATATGTTGGCGGCCGCTGGTGTTACACGAATTCAGGGCATTCTGAACGGCACAACCAACTATATACTTGGCGAGATGGAGAAGGGTGCAGACTATGCGGATGCATTGGAAGAAGCCCAGGTGAAAGGCTATGCGGAAGCGGACCCCACCGGCGATGTGGATGGCCACGATGCAGCAGCCAAGGTCGTCATTCTAGCCAACCTCGTGATGGACCAGAGCATGACGATGGGCGACGTCAGTTGTACCGGTATCAGTGGCGTCACCCGTGATCAAATCCAGGCTGCACAGACCGAGAACCAAAGATGGAAGCTGATAGGCACCCTCGAGAATGTCGATGGACAAATTCAAGGCTCCGTTGAACCTGTAAAGCTGGATGCTGAGCACCCGTTATATGGTGTTGGGGCGGCCATCAACGCCGTAACTTTCAGCACCGATCTCCTGGGAGATATCACTTTGATAGGCCCCGGGGCCGGCCGTATTGAAACCGGGTATGCAATCATCGGCGATATTCTGACCTTTTCCAAAACCTAGCCCAAGAGCGAATGCCATGATAGAGTGGTACACCAAGAAAACCTTCGGTTCACTGGTCGACACCATGTCAGAACGATTTGGTGATAGAGAAGCTCTTGTATTCAAAGATGAGCGCTATAGTTTTCTGGAGGTTCGCAAGCGAGTAGATGAAGTTGCCTGCGGGCTGATCCAATTGGGTGTAAGCCCCGGTGATCACGTGGCACTCTGGTTAATGAACCGGCCAGAGTGGATCTTCACCATGTTCGCACTGGCCCGCATTGGTGCCGTACAGGTGCCTGTAAATTCACGCTTTCGTACTCACGATCTGGCATATCTGCTAAAGCAATCAGATGCACGTTACCTGATTACCCATGACACCTCGGGTCCAGTAAATTTTCTGGAAATGGTCCAGGAGGTTGTCAAATTGCCTGAAAGCGGATTTGCCATGGAGGATCCGGATTTTTCCGAGATGAGAAGCGTCATCATTCTAGGTGATACTGAATACACCGGTTGTGTTCACTGGCAGAAAATGCTCGATACGGGTGCCAGCGTTAGCGACACTATCCTGGATGCAAGAATCGAAGCATGTGACCCAGACCTTCCAGCATTTATCATGTACACCTCCGGCACGACAGGCTTCCCAAAGGGGGTGATGCACAACCACATTATGCTTCGCCTGATTGAGGAGCGTGCCTTTCGCATGGCCATTACCGAGAACGATACGATCCTGAATTACCTGCCGCTATTTCATCTCTTCTCATACTCAGAATGTGCACTCACTTCAATGCTGACCGGTGCACGCCAGGTTCTGATGGAAACATTTGCACCCGATGAATGCATCCGCCTGGTGGAAACCGAGGGTGTTACGATCATGCACGGCTTTGAAACCCATCTGAAGGACCTGACGGAATCCCAGGAACGTCTAAAAGCAGACGTCTCAAGCCTTCGCTGCGGCGTATTCGCCGCTGGCACGAAAAGCTCGGTTCAGATATGCCGAAAGGCGGCAGAAGTGCTCGCCCCGCTGGCTTCCATCACAGGCTTTGGGATGAGTGAAATGGGTGTAGGCGCACTGGTGGGCTCCCTCGGTGACAGCATTGAGCAGCGAACCGAATCTTCAGGTTATCCAGCGCCTGGATTTGAGTGCCGTATCCTTGACCCGGAAACCAACAAAGAGCGGGCAATCGACGAGGAAGGTGAAATCGTTTTCAAGGGTTATGGTTTGATGATGGGGTACTACAACAAGCCAAAAGAAACCGCTGACAGCTATGATGAGGAGGGATGGTTCCATACTGGCGACACGGGAATACGTCGAGCAGATGGCTATTTTCGCTTTCTCGGCCGATACAAGGATATGCTCAAGGTCGGTGGGGAGAATGTCGACCCGATGGAGGTGGAAGCTTTACTGCTGGGCGCTGATGGTGTGCAACAGGTCGCTGTCATTGGCTTTCCCGACCCTCGCCTAACCGAAGTGGCTGTTGCTTATGTGCAGCCTAAACCCGGCGAAGATCTCTGTGAAGATAACATCATTGAGTTCTGTCGGGGAAAGATGGCCTCATTTAAAATACCTCGTCACGTGCTTTTTGTGGACGAGCTTCCAATGACAGCATCGGGTAAAGTCCGCAAGGTTGAGCTGCGCGAAAACGCGGTCGCTTTGCTGACAAATAGCTAGAGCACCCGCTTTAGGAAATCGATCTGGATCTTGACGTTTTCCTTGAACCATTCTTCTCGATAAGGTGCAAAGTGGTTACAGGCCAGCGTATGAAGCTCTCCGTTTTTCAGTTTTGACGCCATATACTTTGCCTGCTCAATGGGAACGAGTGAATCCTGTTCCGCCGCAATCACAAGCGCCGGGCAGACAATTTTCTCGGCCGCCGAGATAGGATCAGATCCGCCTATCTTAAGCATAGATTTCGCTGGCACCCGATTGTCGAAGGTTGTCCCTTCAGGAATAAGGGCCCGATAACCCGGCTCACATTCAGGTGTATTGAGAAGTGCAGTACTACCGGGAGGCCCAACGACTGGCACATAATGCGGCGAACCCGTCACCGCTGTCTTAACAAGATCCCATAGGATATGCACCATCAGTCCAAATGAAACCTTGGCTTTTGGTATGTCCGGGCCTTTTGGTATCCCCGAAAAAGGAACCTGGGATATCGTCGCAGTTACTTTCTGGTCCCTCGCCGCCGCGCAAATAACGTGAGCACCACTAAAAGAGGTACCCCAGAGAATGATTCGATCATGGTCAACCTGATCGATGTTTCGCACATGGGCGATCGCCGCATCCCAATCGGCACCATGATGTGTTGGGTCAACAAGGTTCCGGGGACTGCCATCACTATCACCGAAGGTCCGGTAATCAAAAACAAAGGTCGCGTAACCATTGCCTAAAAACTCCCGGGCAAAGTCAACGAGACCGAAGGCCCGCTCACCGGCAAAACCGTGCGCAAGAATGACAACTGGTGGCTTTTCTATGCCCTGCGGGCAAAAGAGCCACCCAGCACACTTGGTTCCTTCACTCAGGAAATCGCTATCACTTCTATCTATTTCTGCAGAATCAGTCATTGTAATAAACTCAGGCCATGCTTTTGTTTGCCAGTTTTGAATTGGGGCAAGTCGGTTGATGGTAACCACATTGCTCCTGCACTTCCATTTATATCCATGACCAGGAAACAAAGATTAAAAAAAAGCGGCAGCCGCATGTCCCTGTATAGAGTGCTTTCATAGAAGGGGTCAAAGACTATTCATAAGAACCTTTTCAATCATACGCAAGTCTCGATATCCTATTCATTTCTCAACAAGGCAGATTTTTGTAGTGGCGGAACTATGATTAATATTAATACGGGTACAGAAGAACTGCTGCGTCACATAGAGGACCGCGTTTGTGTGATCACACTGAACAAACCAGACAAGCGAAACGTCCTCGGCTATATTCTCATCACAGCACTAAGGGGCACATTGATTTTGGTAGAAGAAGATGATCGAATCGGTTGCGTAATGATTACGAGTGCAGGGACAACCTTCTTCTCCGGCAACGATGTCAGCGGTATGGGCGCAGCTCAATCAGATGCCAAGGGAGCTGAACTTAGGATCTTCAATAAGGTGTTTCCCGATCAAACATTCCGTGAAGATTCTTTGGAATTCGCACGCTCCATTGCTAACGGCCAGACAATGGCGCTAGAGAGAATGAAACTTAATCTGAACAGGGGCGTTACGCAATCTCGGAAAGACAGCCTGGCGTTGGAAGCCGAGAACCTGATGCCAAGCTTTGGAAACAGTGAATCAAAAGAGGCGATAAGCGCTTTTATGGAAAAACGCACACCCATTTTCCACAAATAGCACCGCAGCAGAGGCCGAATTTTCCTACCCAACGGGCAAATCCTGTGCGTCACACAATTATTTCATAGTATCATCCAATAGAGATAGAAACTCGTAATTTGCCAAGCCAGCAAAGAACATTTAAGTCCAGCATACTCATGGACCACCATGAACAGATCTGGGAATTACAAGGCATGCCAAAAACTTGATCTTGAATTAAGACGAATCACATAAATAACCAAGGAATATGTAAATGAGTGACACACTAGAAGGAAGAGTAGCCCTTGTTACGGGCGGTAGCCGTGGAGTCGGAAGGGCAATTTCACTGGCGATGGCGGCGGATGGTGCTGACGTCGCTGTGATTTTTCGAAAAGACCAGGATGCGGCTGATGCCATAGTCTCAGAAATCACCGCGATGGGCCAAAGAGCGATAGCATGCCAGTCATCCGTCACTGATTATGATGCCATCAGGGATGCTGTAACCAGGGTAGAAACAGAGCTGGGACCGATTGGAATCCTGGTCAACAATGCTGGTATCGCCAGCAGGGGTAAAACGGTTGCAGACACTGACCCGGAAGAACTACTGCGGGTTGTGTCAACCCATGCACTCGCCTCCCACTTTTTGAGCGGGCTGGTCATTCCCAAGATGCGGGAGCTTGACCGGGGCGACATCGTTATGATCTCTAGTGCCGCAACCCAGGGCCTTGGTGCCAATGGTGCACCCTACAACATGGCCAAATGTGCGCTTGAAGCGCTTGCCTTCACCCTCGCCAAGGAAGAAATGGCCAATGGTATCCGTGTCAACATCGCGGCTCCGGGTCTGGTCGAAACTGAGATGGGCTCGCGCCTGGTAAAGGCGACTCAAGGCGTTGATGACCTGCGCACAATAGATGCCAATATGCCCTTCGGTCACGTCTGCCAGCCCGAGGAAGTCGCTAACGTGGTGCACTTTTTTGTCAGTGCAAAGAATACCTATGTGACCGGTGAGCGCCTATACATTCATGGTGGTGGCGCTCGCTGGTAGCTACTCCCGCTTGCTCTCCATCAAGCAGCTAAAATATTGGCAGGTCAGGTAACCGGCTCCAGTGGCTGACCTCCCCACTTCTCCAACATGGCAAATTCCTGCACAGGTTTTCGCTTGAGCCTGGTGAGTTGCTTGACTGGTTTCCCAAGTGGAACGACTCCACATACGGCCACATGGTCCGGTAAACCAAACAATTCTTTCATACCCGGCTCCTCGGCTGCTGCGAGCGTCGTGATTGCACCGGTAAAACCTTCGCTTCTGGCCGCAAGTAGAATATTCCAGGCAAAGGGGTAAATGGAAGCCCCGGTGATGATGCCAACCCTGTCCAAATGCTGGTCCATGGACGCTGCCAGGCTCAGATCAAGACACAGGATAAGAACCACCGACGACTTGATAAGAGGATCTGTAAATACCGATGGCACCTGGGTTTCAGCAATTTCCTCAGTACTGACAACGGGAGGTTCAAGTGAACTCCATGGATTTTCACCGCAAGTCATTTGCGCAACATAGCGCCGGGCAGCCGGCTCCGTCAGTTTTACCAGTGAACGTCTGGTTTCATCGTCGCGCACGACAATGACTTTCCATCCCTGCCGATTGCCTCCGCTTGGTGCAAACCGGGCCATATCAAGAATTCTATATATTACCCCAGTGGAGAGTTCTTCCCCGGTGTATTCGCGACCAGCAAATGTTGTCCGCATCACATCGTAGATTTCCATCGTACCTCCCTTCACCTTACATCTGTTTCGCTGTATCACCAATGCCCTGAAACATCGTTTCATAAGCACCAAGAAGAAAACTCGATGCACCTTCATCCCGGCCTTTTTCCGCCGTAAATACACCCTTATAGTCCATCCGGCAGGAATCCGGTCCGGTTTTGGTGATGGTCCCGGTAGCATTATATTCGGTCATTCCGGCGGGCATGACACGAATAATGGACAGGCAGAGAACCATATTCTCATGATCTAGGGAGTCCAGGCGTTCACTCACTGGGTCAGCCAGACCATTAAGGTAGAGATGCCTGATCATACCGAGACCTTCTCCTTCTAGCTCGAATCTATCCAGTTCTATGGGCCACCACTTCTCGAATTCACCAAAATCCACCAATAACGCCCAGACCTTCTCCGCTGCCACATCAAAATCCTTGCTTACATTCAGTTCAACCATGGTTCTGTTTGCCTCTGCTTGATTGATTTAGTCCAGCTACCTACGCCCGAGTAGGCTTGCCGTGAAGCCAGCACTCACACAGATCATACTCCTTCCTGTTATTTTCCCAACCTTGGCAGAAAGCACCAAGCCAGGCCTCGTTATGCATCGCGTAAGAGGCGTGTCGCTACTATAATGCTCACTTTCCAAATCTTGAGCCACATGAAAACAATCATCGAACCCTTCAGAATAAAAACGGTAGAACCTATTCGGCTGACGACCGTCGAGGAACGCCAGGCCCTGATTCAGGAAGCCCACTACAATCTTTTTTCACTACATTCTGACGATGTAATGATTGACCTCCTGACCGACAGTGGAACCGCCGCAATGAGTTCAGCTCAATGGGCTGCAATTATGAATGGAGACGAGAGCTATGCAGGTTCGCCATCATTTGGCCGCTTTGAGAAGGCAGTGAAAAATCTAATGTCCTTCAAACACATTATTCCCACGCACCAGGGTCGCGCTGCTGAGGCGATCCTGTTTTCCATACTCGGTGGTAAAGGCAAGAGGATTCCATCGAATACACATTTCGACACCACACGTGGGAATATTGAGATAAGTGGCGCATTTGCAGATGACCTTGTCATTGACGCAGGTAAAGACCCATCGGCGAACCACCCTTTCAAGGGCAATATGAATCTCGAAAAGCTGGAATCCTACCTGCAGGAATTTGGAGAGTCTGTTCCCTGCGTCATGCTGACCATAACCAACAATGCTAGCGGGGGGCAACCCGTCAGCATGGACAATATCCGCGAAACTGGCAGGCTGGCATTGAAATTTGGCAAACCATTTTTCATAGATGGTTGTCGATTTGCTGAGAATGCCTACTTTATTCAACAGAGAGAAAGTGAATTTCAGGATGTGTCCATCGTCGAAATCGTACGCACGATATTCAGCTTTGCCGATGGTATGACCATGAGTGCAAAAAAGGATGCGTTTGCAAATATCGGTGGCTGGCTCGCACTAAACGATGATGACCTTGCACAGCAGGCTCGCAACAGGTTGATTCAGACGGAGGGTTTTCCAACCTATGGTGGACTTGCAGGCAGAGACCTTGACGCGATCGCCCAGGGTTTAAAGGAAATCGTTGACGATGACTATCTCCGGTACAGGGTAAGAACCAATGAATATATCTCCGAGAGGCTGGATTCCATGGGCATCCCGGCAATGAAACCAGCTGCCGGGCATGCCGTTTTCGTTGATGCCCGAAAATGGCTGGACCATATTGAACCCTTGAGTTACCCAGGCCAGTCCCTGGCAGTAGCCCTGTATGAAACGGGCGGCATCCGGGGGTGCGAGATCGGCACCGTCATGTTCGGAATGGCCCCTGATGGAACTGAGTCTGCCGCGACCATGGACCTTGTCAGGCTGGCTATGCCCCGCAGGGTTTATACGCAGTCCCATGCAGACTACATCGTCGAAGTATTTGAAGAGCTCGCGCAAATAAAACAGACTCTGCCCGGCTACAGAATTGTGGAGCAGGCACCGGTGATGAGACATTTCACCGCAAAGTTTGAGCCGCAAAGCTAGCCTGGGCACACTGATGCCAGCTACCCGACTACTCGTCGTGGCCGGACCCACCGCCTCCGGTAAAACAACCCTGGGGGTGAAACTGGCTGAATATCTTGGTGGCGAAATAATTTCTGCTGACTCAAGACAGGTTTACCGGGGAATGGATATTGGTAGCGGAAAGGACCTCGACGAGTATGGAGATATCCCCTACCATCTGATAGATATCCTGGACCCAGGTGATGAATTCAACGTCTATGAATTCCAGAGACGTTTCTGCGATGCATTTGCACTCATTTCGTCTAATGCAAAGCTACCACTGCTGGTGGGTGGCACAGGTCTCTACCTGGCATCCGTCCTGGATGCCTATGATTTGGTTGAGGCACCCGTCGATCATGTTCTAAGGGAATCTCTTGAAACCATGACGCTAAATGCGCTAACGGAGCGTTTGAAAGAACTGGATCCTGCCCTGCACAACACAACGGACTTGCTTGATCCACAGAGAACCATTCGGGCAATTGAAATTGTCGAATCAAAGAACCAGGTAAACCGATTCTCCGTCACGCTACCGGAATTTGAACCAGTTATTTTTGCCATAGACTGGGATCGGTCAGCACTGAGGAAGAGAATTACCAAGCGCCTGAAGGATAGACTGGAAAACGGTCTGATTGAAGAAGTCGAACAGCTTCATATTCAGGGAGTTTCCTGGGAAACTCTGCACAACTATGGGCTGGAGTATCGCTTTGTTGCGTCATACCTTAATAAGGAGCTAAACAAAAACGACATGTATCAGAAACTCAATTCGGCCATTCACGCTTTCGCCAAGCGCCAGCAAAAGTGGTTCAGGCGAATGGAGCGAAATGGTACGGTAATTCACTGGCTGGATGGGGAGATGGATACCTTCCCGCAGGCACTTGAAATTATTCAGGAATAGCCTGGACAATTCTAGAAATATCCAGATCAGGATACCGAAGGAGTCTTTTTCCCTCGGTGCTCCATTTCAACTTTTTAGATCGAGTACTTTTACAGACGGGTTATCACTTCCGACCCCCACCGCTCTTCCTTGCTGAACTTTATGGCGAAGAAATCCGATGATCAGTTCTCTGAGTTCAGTTTTTCTACTAGTCTTTCCACCAGCGGCACTAACCCCTGTTGCTTTAGAACATTCATAGCCTTCACAGGAGAAACCCAGCGCCGTCCCCGGTGCTGCTCCTCCCACTCCTCTTCTGGAATAAGGCGGTTCACTTGCATAGGGAAAACGTGGACGCAACATTCGGCGCCCCATTTCTCATAGTAGTAGGTACCAAGTGCCGGCTCTCCAATCTCGCCTTCGACACCAGCCTCCTCCAGAGCTTCCTGGGCGGCTGAAGCCTGGAGGGACAACTCGGGCTCCTTGATTCCCTTGGGCACCACCCAGTGATTTCGTTGGCTTGAGGAAACTATCAATATTTCAATCTTCCCCTCACGCAGTTGGTAAGGTATCACGGATGACTGGCAGTAATAGTAAGCAGGACGTTCACGAAGTTCGCTGCTGTCATGCTCGGGAAAGGTGAACTTCTTCGGCAGCGAAGCGCCCCGTGTTATGGACATCAGTTGGGCACAACTGAGGTTAACCCCTGCCCACTCACATTCCACCGTTAGCCGGGCCAATGTCGCGGTCGCCAGCAGCTTGCCATCCTCTGGAATCGGCACATCACCCCCGGAAAGATCCATCAACAGATCCTCCAGGCCCGGGTTGTGACCCACCAGCATCATCCTGCGAACATCTGCCGGTACTTGCTGCAGCAGTGCGATTAGCTCATCAGAATCAGCCCCATAGATACGAGGATCCGTCTTAATATCCTCAACATTCTTTCCCATCACCTTGCACGATTTCTGTGCGGTGACGATTGCACGCTCCGCGGGGGAACTTAGCACCAGGTCCGGCAGCAGGTTCTGCTGCCGCAGCCAAAGGCCTACCCGCTGGGCGCCACGCTTACCACGACTTTTTAGAGGACGGTCAAAATCAACCTGACCAGTACTCCAGTCGGACTTGCCGTGTCGCAGGATCAGGAGTTCTCTTGTCATAGGGTTTCCGGTTGACCGAAAGTTATGGCGTATTTATACAATCATCTCAGCTAGGCAATAATGAATCATAGCATCGAAATCAACGCCACCGCTTTCTTCATATAGCTTAGCACTGCCATATTTCCCTACCGCCCGTTTTACAGCTTCGATATATTCGGTCACCCGCGTTTCAGGCATGGGAATACCCACGTTGCTCAGAGTTACAGTGCATGCCAGCCGATCGATCAGCCGCTGCCAGCAACCCTTTTCTTACCTTTCCTTGGCATTCTTGGACGAAATACTGATGGTTGCCCTGCCCTCCCTACCAGGCTAAGGCCATTCGAACATTCGCAGGCAGTCCGTGGCCAGATCATATAGGTGTGTGCACCCGGACCGGCCTCCAACATGGCCAGCAAGCGCACGTGCATAGTTTGAATCCAATCGCTCTCCGACAAGCCCTTTAGCCAACAGCTGTGTGTCATCGCAGATACCTTCAAATGCAAGGCGTTGCCACTGGCTTTCCGCACTACTGATGGTACCGTCAAGCTGTAAATCAAATGAGATATCGAGCTCATGAAATGTATCATTCATCTCGTTGCGGCAGTAGAAACCATTCCCCGCTCCGAACTCACTGACCTGGAGCCGTTTCCCTCTCCAGAAAAACCGTTCCTGCCCCGGATGGGGTGACATGAGGTCCAGGTCGAAACATTTTACTTCACGTTCGGCAAACAGTGACGCTGACTCATCTCGGTAGGCATAGCAGGAATTACAGAGCCAACTCCAGTCGACCCGATCCCGCTCCCAGGCCATGCGGGCAATCTGTCCCGGTCCAGGCGGAAGCATGCTGGCTGCTTCCTCGAATCGTTTGTGATCGTCCTTTGGTACAGGGAAACCCTGCAGGCAAGCCCGCGCCATTTCCAGCGCCAGAGCGAGATGTTCCCGGTAGCCAGGCAGGTCACCCAGCATCGCAACTACCTTTTTCATAAATCCCTGGCTTGTATAGGCTCCCTGAATTTCGATACAGCGACTCAATAGTTCCGGTGACAAAACCGAAGCATCTCCAGAGAGGTCCTCTGCTGAAGCCTTAATGATCTGGTAGTCGGGAAAACTTACCACCCAATCATAAGCAAGCCCGTGACGGGAATCAGATTGCACCCCACGTACTCGCATATTTCCATCGTCAAGCAAATCGAGCTCAACATCAAAGCTTCGAGAATAGCCGCCAGCCGGTATGGCCTGTGATGGAAAGAACAACGGAACGGGATCACTCAAAATAATTGCCTACTGTTTACTAAAAGGTTCTAGTTTTGTCGTGCACACCATATCGAATCCTACACCTTACTGGCACGGCTCTGGGCTAGGACCGGAACGCTGGAATCACCTGCTCAGCGAACTGGGCAAGGGATTCGATAAATTTCTCAAGGCTCTGTCTCGGAAAATCCAGGATGAGATAGTCCAAACCTAAATCCCTGTAGCAACCTATCAGCTCGAGAACTTCCGGCACCGCTCCTTGAAAGCCCGCCTGGGCCACGCCATCAGCAGGTGAGAAATCAATGCTGCTACCCATCGCGACGAGAGGCGAACCCTCTCGGCCACGCTGTTCGCACAATTCAAACAAGTAGGCCAGCCTGCGCTCAAAATTTCCAACGCTGAGGTGTAGGGGGAACCAGGCATCACCCATATCTACTGCCCTTGATGCCGCCGCCCTGCTGTTCCCTCCAATCCACATGGGTGGTATTTCACCTGGGTATAGTTCTGGTGAGAACTTGATATTATCGAAATCGACGTAACTTCCATGAAAGCTCTGCGGCCTGGGGTTAGTCCAAAGGTGCTTTATCACCTCTATGTATTCGTCAGTCCGTGCACCACGTGCTTTGAACGGCACACCGAGCGCACTGAACTCCAGTTTCATCCATCCACTGGCACCACCAAAGATAATTCTCCCACCAGACAGCTCATGTGCAGTTGCAACAGCTGAGGCAACAAAGACCGGGTGACGGTAAGGTAATATCATGACACCGGTACCGAGCTTGATACGGCTGGTAACCCCAACCAGGTATCCGAGTGTGGTGACCATTTCATAGAAGCGATCGCGGGCAGCGGTATCGTCTGCAAGGGGAACCGAGACATGGTCACCCAACCACAGGCTATCGAAACCGAGCGTTTCAGCCTCCTGGGCAACCTTAAGAATCGCTTCAGGTGAAGACGATTCCCCCCAGTGCGGAACCATGACACCAAACTTCATATATCAGCCTTCCCAACAAATACCAGAAAGCATTTGTTCTCAGAACCCTCTCCCCTGACGCTATTACTCATATTGAGTCAATTCGACCACGACACCATCCGGAGCCGCGAGATAGCAATAACTAAGCTCGGTTTTTTCATGGACAGGTTCGCCAAGTAACAGCACACCGGAACCTTTCAATTCAACGGCAGCCTTTTCTACATCCGCTACCTTCAAGCCGAAGTGAGCCACACCAAACCCTTGCAAATAGGCGCCATCACCGGTTTCCGGTGGGTCCGAGGGCTCTATTCCCGGTGGAAACGGGCCAAGAACCATGACAGCCCCACCCAGTGCAATGAAAATTCTGGTCTGGCCATAGACATTCTCATTGCGCAACAGTTCACTTGCATCGAAATTCTCTATATAAAACAAGGCTGAGATTTCCGGATCTGCAGCATACACATGG
Source organism: Gammaproteobacteria bacterium (assembly GCA_002725995.1). Taxonomy (GTDB): domain Bacteria; phylum Pseudomonadota; class Gammaproteobacteria; order Pseudomonadales; family Azotimanducaceae. Next base: position 31,784 of record PBRQ01000021.1, on the reverse strand, counting down.
ATATGGTCCAGCGACTCTATCTCCATTCGTATTTCCTCCAAGCTTTGATCATACTATACCTACTGACTAGCCCTGCTACGGGGTATGCCATTCTTTCCCTATAGAATACGGGAATGTTGATAGTAACTTGCTATCAGCAATTGGGGTCGGGTAACAATTGCCATCCGCACCTCTGGGATGACTGAAATCATGAGAGAAAAAGCTAACATTGGACCAAAGGCGCCACGGTGATCATTCTGACGGGTAGCTGATCACGCAACTAAATTTCCCAAATTGGATCGACAGACATTTGTATCCATTTCGATACCGGACATTAAAAAAATACCCAGGCTAAGCGGGCCGTTGCTGGAAAAGCTCGTCCCGGAGCTCAAATCGCTCATAGACGCGATTGACGACTTCCTGGGGAATGTCCCAGACAAATTTAGCATCCCCAATCGGATCGTGCTTCATACAGTCAGGCATTTCATCATCTTCCGGTCCAAAACCAGCAAGCGCGTTAAACTTCCATTCGTCCTGCATGCATTTCCACCCCAGATCGGCCAGCACTTCCCGCGTCACTGCTTCTCCAAGGAAATGGCTGTAGAACTGACTCATCTCCTCAATATTGGGCATGAGAAACTGACAGAAGCCAACAGCGTCAAGGACCGCGTTGAGGATCTGCGCTTCCTGTGAAGCCTGCGCTATCTCTTCAATTGGCTGACCCGGCTCGACAACGAGTCCTGCTGTGTGGTCTGCTCCCATAGCGCTGGTACAGTAGGTGATCCCCGCAGCCTTTAGTGGGCGCGGGTCCCAGGCAGGGAACGCCTGCCCCTTAACGACGCCAACACGGTGGTGCTTCTGCTTGTGCCCGATAGCAACAGCGCCATTGCCAAGGGCTCGGCCCAGCTCCGTGCCTTCGGCAATTTCCCGTAACACCCGCTTCGCACCCTCAGCATTCCCCCATTCAAGATCGCCAGAATCCATATAGATGCCGATGGCGGCGCCAGTTTCAATGGTATCGACGCCAATGTCATCACAGAGTCGATCCAGGTCCGCAACATCTTCCCAATTCGCGATGGCGCAATTCGAGCCCAGCAGCGTCAAGGTTTCAAATTCGAGAGCAGAGGTTTTGTAGTTACCTTTTGAATCATTGACCATATTGCTGCACTTCACTACGCAACCGGTCATGCAGGCATGCATGCGCCCACCCCTTTTTTCGAAGCTTTCAACGATACGCATCCCATCGAGGGTCTCGACATCGGGTGAACTGCCCTCGGTTCGATTCTTGTATGGGAAGGTATCAATGGAATTGGCTTCACTGACGATGACACTGGTGCCCCACTTCGGAAAAGGTTCCTTGCCAGGACCGGCGATGAACTCCTTCGTGTATTGCTTGGATGTGGCGGAAAAGGCTTTCGCGTCTGCCGGCTTGCGGGTAGGCAGTTTCCCCGCATCAATGGAGAAGAACTTGATCCCCTTGCTCCCCATCACGGCACCAAGACCTCCTCGCCCCGCATGACGGGCCGGATGGCGTTCCTGTTCCCTGTCGGTGCAGGCAACTGAGGCACCACTGAGTCGCTGCTCACCCGCTGGCCCAATCGACACAAATGATGCGCTGGCTGAATAGCTTTCTTTCAAGTCGTCGATCAAGGCGTAGTTCCATTTCCCCCTGTGTTCATCAGCTGGATGGATACGCACGCCTTCAGCATCGATATCAACCGCATAGCGACTTTCGGAATCTGCCGGCTCACCCCTGACTATGACGACTCGAAAACCAAGTTTCATAAGGTCCTGCCCCGGATTACCCCCTGCATTTGCCTCCTTGATACCGCCGGTCAGCGGACTCTTGGCTCCAACAGAGATACGACCCGAAGTTGGAGCAGAAGTACCGGCTAGAAATCCAGGCGCAAGTACAAATACATTGTCCGGCCCCAGGGGGTCACAGTTCGGATCACACTCTTCCAACAGGATACGCGCTGAGAGTGCGCGACCACCCAATAACTTCCAGGCCTCAGGAAAGAGTTCGATCTTCACCGACTGGTCATTCATGTCGATGCGAATCATACGATCAGCGCTGCTACTATTCATCAATGTATCTCCTCAATACCGGATACTGTTCCGATTGTTATAGCGACAAAGTAGGCCTACGAAACCCTGTGGCAATCGCTCTAATTAACCACCAGCGATAGCTGCCACAATTTCCAGGCTGTCATCCTGTTTCAGGGGAGTTTCAATTTCATCGCGTGCAAGCGCTTCCCCGTTTATGAAAAATGAAACGAAGAGCTTCTGGACACCTTTCGAGTCGAAGACGAGTTTCTGGAAGCCGGGATATTTATCCTCCACTGCTTCGATACATCCGCGAACCGTTTTGGCGGAGACCTCTATACTGGCCTCCCCCCCGGTTGGAACACGGTATCGTGGTGGCACTTCAACTCTTGGCATAACCTTTCTGTTCCTGCTCGAAGCACTGAATCACCTATTCAGGACCGAAACTACGCATGATGCATCCCTTCGTACAGGCCCACATAGAGCCCACCAAGTATACCGAATCACTGACTTCATGGGAGAATATTGCCTTTATACGGCAAACGTGCACCCGATGCTTACCGCACCTTCAACTTTCTGGTCAAACTATTACCCGGAACCAATTTTCAGCTATTCTGTACACTGAATAAGAACAGGGAAAAACAATGGTGGTAGAATTTTGGACCAGTGGACGAGCCCCCGACCCGGCTGAGGTTGCACAACGCGCAGAGGGTGCGGGGTTTGATGGCATTATTTACGTTGACTCGCAGAACCTTGCCAGCGACTGCTACATAGCTTTGGCAAGGGCTGCGATGGCTACCAGCCATATCAAGCTGGGAACCGGTGTAACCAACCCGGTAACGAGGCATCCCGCAACAACCGCCAGCGCAATCGCGACCGTTCAATCACTGAGCAAGGGGCGAGCAAACCTGGGTATTGGTCGTGGTGATTCGTCACTCGCCTACATTGGCTATGCACCTGCCCCACTGAAAACTCTGAAGAACTATGTGATCAAGTTGCAGGCATACCTGTCGGGTGAAGAAGTGCCCTTTGATGCAGACAGCAATGTCGACTCACTGGGGCTGGCAGATAAGCCGAAAGCCAGCCAGCTCACCTGGTTGCCCAAAGACCAGGCAAAAGTCCCGGTTGACGTTGCGGCAACCGGGCCACGCGCCATCGCTATGGCAGCACAACATGCCGATCGCGTTAGCCTTATGGTAGGAGCGGACCCTGAACGCATCGCATGGGGGATCGAAGTTGCGAGGGCAGCACGTCAGCAAGCGGGGCTTGATGGGGATATACCCTTCGCCGCTTACCTCCCGCTAATTGTCCATGATGATCCCGAGCGCGCTGTGCAACTCGGGGAAGGGTCGCTTGCGAGCCAAGCTCGATTTTCGGTAATGCACGGGAAGGTGGTTGGCCCTGTCTCGGAAAAACAACAGACCACGCTGGACCGTATCCATAGTGCCTACGATATGACCCGCCATACGGAAGGAAGCAGTTCACAGGCCGCCACGCTAAATATGGAGTTTGCGCAGGATTTCGGTATCTTCGGTCCACCATCCTATTGCATTGAACGCCTGCAGGCATTGATCGAACTTGGTGTGGACCGGTTCTTCCTGCCGGGAGGATCAATGTTGGTATCCAATAACGAAGATCAGGTACGAGCGGTGACACGTCTTGTTGAGGAAGTCCTGCCAAGACTGCGACATGGCAGCTAGAGTGACAAAATTGGCCCTTAGGACTGATGCTTCCATATCGGTAAACTGCACCGGCCTATTAGTTATTCTGTCCTACCCGCACAAAGGAAACGCCCCACCCCGGGTTGTAGACTTCCGGCTCGCGAGTGATAGTTTGAGTGTTAGTTAGCCCACATGATGAGAGAAGTATGAAATGACGAATAAACTTACCAAGGCACAGCTTGACGCCTACTGGATGCCTTTCACAGCAAACCGCCAGTTTAAGAAGGCTCCGCGCATCATAGTGGAAGCTGAAGGATGCTATTACACTGATTCTGATGGCAGGAAAATTTTTGATGGCTTATCTGGCCTTTGGACCTGTGGCCTGGGCCATAGGGTTGAACCGATAGCTGAAGCTATTGCGAAACAGGCGAAGGAATTGGACTACAGTCCCGCTTTCCAGTATGGCCATCCGAAGGCATTCCAACTGGCGGAGGAAATAACAGAATTTATGCCCGCTGATCTCAACCGTGTGTTTTTCTGTGGCTCGGGATCAGAGGCTGCCGATACGGCACTGAAACTAGCCAGGGGATACTGGCGAGCCAAGGGTCAACCATCTAAGACGAAGCTCATCGGTCGAGCCAAGGGCTACCATGGCGTCAATTTTGGTGGCATCAGCGTGGGCGGCATTGGCGGCAACCGTGCAACCTTTGGTGAAGGCGTCGCTACCGACCACCTGAACCATACCTGGCTGCCAGAGAACCACTTCTCAAGAGGCTTACCGGAGCATGGCGCTGAACGCGCAGATGAGATGCTGGACATTATAGCTCTGCACGATGCCTCCAACATCGCTGCAGTAATTGTTGAACCCCTGGCAGGGTCGGCTGGAATTTTTCCTCCCCCTGTAGGCTATTTAAATCGACTGCGTAAGATTTGTGATGACAACAATATTCTGATGATTTTTGATGAAGTGATCTGTGCTTTTGGTCGTATGGGCGCTAAAACCGGAGCGGAAGCCTTTGGCGTAACACCTGACATAATGAATATCGCCAAACAGTTAACCAATGGCGCGATGCCTATGGGTGCAGTTGTCGTCAAACAAGAAATATACGACTGCTTCATGGAAACCGATGCGCCTGAATACGCGCTTGAACTGCCTCACGGCTACACCTATTCCGCCCACCCGGTTGCTTGCGCTGCTGGACTGGCAAGCCTGGACTACATAAAAAAGAATAACGTAATTGAGCACGTTGCAGATCTGGCCCCATATTTTGAAGAGGGACTGCATTCGTTAGCAAATTCACCACATGTCGTTGATATCCGCAACTACGGCCTGGCAGGCGGCATCACCCTTGAACCTTATCCAGGTGAACCGATGCGCAGACCTTTTGAGATTGCAATGGACATGTGGAACAAGGGATTCTATGTTCGCTACGGCGGTGACACGGTTCAGCTTGGTATTCCCTTTGTCACAGAAAGAAAAGAGATAACCAGTGTGGTCAATGCGCTAGGTGAATCACTGGCATCCTGACTGAGATTCTTAGCCAATCTTGTCGCGTTTAACTTTGATACCGGCAACTTCTCGATCCCATGTATCCGACGTAATGCCATCACCCTTTAGCAGATTCTTCTGCACCTTCTGGGTTGGTGTCTTTGGCAAGTCATCCATGATTCGAATGAACCTGGGTAGCATAAAATGCGCCATGCGTGGCTCGAGAAAATGAAACAGTTCCAAAGGATCGATCGTCTTACCCGGTACTGGCGCCACTACGATCATGACTTCGTCCTCACCCAGTTCACTGGGTACGGGTATGGCAGCCGCCTCATGTACGACGGTGGAAGCCGTGACCTCACTTTCAACCTCAAAAGATGAGATATTCTCACCACGCCGACGAATTGCATCCTTAATGCGGTCAACGAAAAAGTAATAACCATTTTCGTCGTAGCGGAAGCCATCCCCCGTATGAAACCAGCCGTTACGCCAGGCCTTGGCAGTAGCTTCAGGATTCTTATAGTAACCATGATTCAATGCCCAGGGAAGGTCCGTCCTCACTATTAGTTCACCAATTTCTCCGGGAGCGACTTCACAGTCATTCTCATCCACGACACGCACTTCCACCCCTTCCCGCGGCCTGCCACAGGTACCGGGTTCAGGCGGGTATAGATCCGATAGCATAGGCGTAGAAATCTCAGTCATATTGAAGGCTGTACGCGCATCAATATTGTATCGCTTGCCTACTGCAATGGCGTCTTCATTCCAGGGTATACAGACCGCTTTCCTCAGTGAATGCTCAGTATCCCGGTTACTCGGTGGCAGTTTCAACATAAATGGAGTCATCGCGCCAAGCAGACAGGTCAAATTGATATCATTTTCCCTTACTGTCTGCCAGAACTCGTTGGTTTTGAAATGAGTGTCAAGGAAGCAGGAGCCTCCATTGGACAGGGTAACGTTCATATAACAGGTTCCACCTACATGGAACATTGGCAGATTGATAAGGATTCGATCATTGGCATCAATATAGGTACCAGCGATGGGCCCCATTGCATAGCCCTGAATGTATGATGACAGGACAGCCTTTGACGGGCCCGTTGTACCAGAAGTAAAGATAATGTACTGGGTATCCCAGGGTTCAACGACATCCGGCATAGCTTCGAGTCCTTGCTCAGGCAACATAGCCTCGGAGGGGTGTGTTGTCAGTTTCTTAAGGGTCACCTCACCATGGGTGACGATCACATCCTTCAGTTGTCCAGTGTCGACATCGTCAAGGCGCGAGCAAAGATCGGCATGGCAAACCATGAGGGTCGCATCTGACAACTGGACCACATGCTCTAATAGATTGCCCTTGTATGCCGTATTCACCGGCACATAAACTGCACCAAGATAGTTGAGTCCAAACCAGGTCAGTACGGCTTCCTTGTTGTTTGGTTGCCAGGACAAAACATGCTCGCCTTTTTTGACTCCCATTTCCTTAAAACCCCTGGCGGCACGCCTGACAAGATCAAGCGTCTGAACCCAGGTCCATTGATCTCCACCGTAGAACATGAAGGCGATGTCATGCGGCTTTTTCTGTGCCCAGTGTTCTAGTTCATAGCCGGTGACACAAACTTCCCTTGCAGGCATACGGGGATCAAATACCATTTGAATTCACACAGTTCAATTGAATTCAAGCCAGATTATCACAAAGGAATAAGGCTTGTATGCAGAGAATAGTGGGGAACCCATGATGGAAATTTGCTATTCTTTTTTGATCGAGAGTTTCACAAGCTCTTAGCAACCGTCAGTTCGAGTGAGGAGAATGCCAATGCAGCCACTAAATACTGTTCGACAACTTGGTTATGTCGTCAGCGATCTGGACAAGGCAATCAAATATTGGGTGGAGGTACTGAATGTCGGTCCGTTTTTCCTGTTCGAACACTGCCCACTGGATGATCAAATCTACCGGGGGCAAGCATCCAATGTGGACGTTGATATTGCTCTTGGGAATAGTGGTGACGTCCAGATTGAACTCATCTGCCAGAACAATGATGAACCATCAGTCTATAAGGAAGCAGTCGACGCAGGTCGCATCGGCCTACATCATTTTGGTTTGATGCCAACAGACTATGAACTGGCGAAAGCCCAATACCATGAGCTAGGCCACGAAGTCGCTTTCGAGTGCAACCTTGGCGGCAGCGAGCTGACCTACTTCGATACCCTGGACACGATAGGCCACTACACTGAATTGTGGCAAAACTCAGAGGCCTTCAATGATATAGCCCGGATCGTGGAGGACGCTGCAAAAGACTGGGATGGCAGCGACCGGGTCCGGCCTGCACCCGGCTGAAGGTTGAAATCAACTTTCTACAGCCTTCACCTGACTACGAACATAAACAGGCTAGCCTTGATCTATCAGTAAGAATCCCTTTTTGACCCTGATGATGCCGTAGTTTCAAGTGAACTGGCGAATTTGAGACAACCCACCAAACATTCGTGACACTAACAATGTCTTTAGATGCGTTCCGGTTTGAATAGTCTGGCACCTAACCTTCTGTGGCATCGGCGGGGGCGCCGAGCCCATCCCTGAGCTAGGCGCCCCCGCCAGGTCCCGCGTCTAGGCGACCCCGTCAATCCATGGCGCTAGCCACGTCGAATCATGCACCAGCCTATCCAAACCTGACTCCCAAAATTCGTCGAATTAGTTTCTTATCAAGGCTAGATCTTGCCCGCTTTGTATATCGGGCGGATTAGTTCATCTCCACACCACCAGCAACTGACAGCGCAACTCCGGTGACATTTTTTGCCGAGGAGAGATAAAGAGCAGCCTGCCCTATATCTTCCACGGTTTGCGGGCGCCCCATTGGAATCTGGGTCGCCATGGCCTGCTCAAAGTTTCGATTCTTCTCAGCCTCATCCGTGGTGTTCGAAGGCATTAGATGCTCTAGCCACATGGCAGTTCCAACGATACCGGGGCAAATCGCGTTAACACGAATACCATCTGCTGCAAGCTCTGCTGCAAGCGATTGTGTGATGCCAATCACAGCGAATTTTGACCCACAATATGCGGTCATATTGGGGTAACCCCTTTTCCCTGCAATAGATGCGGTATTTACAATAGCTGCGTTACTGCTTTCACGGAGCGCAGGGAGCGCGGCCTTAGCCATGAGGTAGACGCCCCTGGTGTTAACAGCAAAGATCCTGTCCCAGTCTTGCTCAGAAAATTCCAGGATTGGACCCGACTGAACGACACCGGCATTGTTGATTAGTATATCAATGCCGCCAAATCGCTCAATTGTGGCCGCTACTACATTGGTACAACTCGCGCTATCGGTAACGTCCAGCTCGCAGGTTGCCACCTCACCAAACTTACCCGCATCGTTCCCAGCTTTCTTTAGGTCATCTTCACTCGACAAATCATAGGTCCAGTCTTCGCTAGAGCCGAGATCAGCGATCATGACCTTGCAGCCAGTGGTTGCAAACGTATTGACAATCCCTAGACCTATACCGCGAGCACCGCCCGTAACCAGCACAATACGGTCATCCATCGCCTGCTCCCCTCGATTCACCTTACCTGCTCCTAAAAGATCAACTCAAGCCGAGGGTTTCTTTAACCTTGGCGACAATAAGATCCGCATCTGGTACATAGATTTTCTCCAGGACCGGACTAAATGGTACCGGTGAGAAAGGCGCGCCAATTCGACCCACCGGAGCATCCAGGTAGTCGAAAGCCTGGTCTTGTATCTGGGCGACGATCTCGCCACCGATGCCGCCGAATTCAACGGCCTCATGAACAACCAGGCCATGGTGTGTCTTCTTGATCGAATTGACTACGGTATCCGTATCAAAGGGCTGAATACTCCGGACATCAATGACCTCCACATCTACACCCAGCTCACTGAGGATCTCTGCGGCCTGCAACGCTTCATGCACCATACGACTAACAGCAACAATTGTGAAACTGGTTCCCTGTCGAACTACTTCAGCTGTGCCAATTTCGACCTCATAGGTGCCTTCCGGTACTTCACCTTTCAGACCCAGGGATACCTTATTGAGCAGTACGAACACCGGGTTATCATCTCTGGCAGCTGTAATGATAGAACCCTTGGCGTCATATGGGGTTGAAGGCATAACGACTTTTACACCGGGCAAATGAGCCAGCCAGACTTCAAGGCTTTGACTATGTTGGGCGGCCATACTCATACCCGCCCCCGTCATGCTGAGTACGGTAACGGGTAATGTAACGCCGCCGCCAAACATATACCGCATCTTGGCCATCTGATTGACAATTTCGTCCATGCACTCACCCATGAAATCAACAAACATGACATCAATGATAGGTCGACAACCTGCAGCAGAGGAACCAACGCCCAAGCCAACTATACCTTTCTCTGAAATAGGTGTATCGATGATCCGATCCTCACCAAACTCCGCGAACAAACCAGAATATTGCCCGAATGGACCACCAGCCAGGCCAACATCCTCACCCGCAACAAATGAATTTGACTGTTCTAATAATACTTCTCTGACACCTTCAGTGATGGCGTCAACATAGGTCAATACCCGTCCTTCAACATTTTCTTTCTGTGCTTCTGACATTGCTACGCCCCCTTTACACAATAGACATCTTCGAGCAGTTCTGACGGCTCAGGGAAGGGGCTATCCTCCGCGAACTGAACGCCGCCTTCAACAAGATCGTTAACTTTGCTGTAAACTTTATCAATCTGTTTCTGCGTCATGACACCAAGTTTTATCAACTCTGCTTCAAAGGATTGAATCGGGTCACGTTTCTTCCATTTTTCCAACTCTTCATCCGTACGATAGGTCATACCCATCCCGCGTACACCAACGTGATCATAAAAACGGTAAGTCTTACATTCCAGCAATGTTGGACCTGCTCCTTTTCGCGCACGATCAATTGCTTCCCGCGCGGCCTCATAAACTGCAATTACGTCCATGCCATCTACAACGACACCGGGTATGCCATAGCCACCCGCCCTATCGGCGACATCGACTATCGTCTGATGCTTTGCCTGTGGGGTATATTCACCATAGCCATTATTCTCACAAACAAAAATACAGGGCAGTTTATAGAGTGCTGCCATGTTGACGGCCTCATGGAAGCTACCTTCGTTAGATGCGCCATCGCCAAAAAATGCCACGGCGACTTTCTTGGTCTTCAGGAATTTGTTTGCAAATGCGGCACCCATCGCAATAGGCGGCCCACCACCCACGATACCGTTAGCACCCAACATGCCCAACTCCATATTGGAGACGTGCATACTGCCGCCTTTACCCCTGCAATATCCCGTGGAGCGGCCATACAACTCGGCATACATCTTAGAGAAATCCCCTCCCTTGGCAACGAGATGCCCATGCCCCCTATGAGTACTGGTGATCTGATCCTCATTGGAAAGGTTTTGCATGACGCCAGAGGCAATCGCCTCCTCACCGACATACAGGTGCAGCGCACCTGGTATTTTGGCTTCTTCCATCAGGCGTCCAGCCGTATCTTCGAAGCAGCGGATCCGCACCATCGTCAGATGCAACTCCTGTAGAACTTTTTTTGTTGGTTGTTTAGGCAAGTTTCACCTCTATTAGGGTTTGTATTTGTGGATTATGTGGTCTTTTATACGCGGGTTTGCTGTATTTGTCTCGTGTGAAGTGTTTGTCTCCGGCTCCCGCAGGCTCCCTCATAAACACTGCTGTACTAAATCAGTTAACGGCACAGCATTCAGTTTGTCACTACTTCATCTTGTCCAGCATGTCGATCAACAGTGCTTTTGTGCTTTCCACCACATCCCGCGCTCTATCCGCGTCGATCTGGCGACCAAGTGTGCCAAACGCCAGACCTTCCAACTGGTACTGGCCAATATCACATATCAACTCAAACTGCTCTCTGGATTTCTTCCATTCCGGTACCTGGCTCAAAATCTCACTACGCCAGGCCTTGACGAACCTCCGGTACGAAGACCGAAGAACAGAGGCCAATTCGGGGTCCGTTCTGGCCGCCATCACCAGATCCTGGTAGGCAACAAAATGACCATCATTGAGATGTTTCCAATAAACTTCCGTGGCGTGGGCAACCGCATTTAGTCCCTCCGGTATTTCTGCAAGACCCTTCTGGTGCTCACTGAGCCGTTTGATATGCAGGTAGTTAATCGCTGCCTTAATGGCATCTATTTTTGCTGGAAAATGGTACTGCATAGATCCTTGAGAGACACCCGCAAGACCGGCAATCCGCACCATGGTCGTCTGCACGTAGCCAAACTCGATGATACATTCAAGGGTTGCAATGATAATTCGATCGCGAGTCAGGGAGCTTTTTGTTTGCTGCCATGAGGACCCTGGCTTTCTGTTCTTCTTTGCCATCACGAATTCATTCCATAGCCACATGAACAGCAAAACTGAACATTAAGCATCTGATTATGTGAAAAAAAATACAGTTTGGATAATACTGATATTGCGAATACCTGACAACGCCAGCAAGTCGATACACCGGTGGCGTCTGGCAAATATGGTTGACCAAAATCTCTGATTCCTTCATGAAGTAACAGGGCTAGCGTATCATTGATTTTGTGATAAAAATGTATTTATATTGTTTTGTGACGAAATTGGAGAAAGGCAATGGACCTTAGCTACAGTCCTGAGCATGAATCATTCAGAAACGAAGTACGCGCTTTTCTGGCTGCGAATGGCGATGCGGCTCCCACCGGCACTATATATCGTACTCAGACCAAAGAAGACCTCGCCTGGCAGAAACTACTGATAGAGCACGGCTACGCAGCCAGGACTATACCCAAAGAATATGGCGGATATGGCGCCGAGACCGATATCCTGAAGTCTTATATCATTGCCGACGAGTTTGCCAGGCAAAGAGTAAGGCCCGGGCATAGCGGCGATTTCAGACTAGTTCCTACACTGCTTGAACTCGGTACGGAGGAACAAAAGCAGCAATACATAGCACCTACAGTCAGCGGAGAAATGACATGGTGCCAGGGATATTCAGAACCTGGTGCAGGATCAGATCTGGCGTCTTTGTCTACTAAGGCTGTTGTTGACGGCGATGATTTTGTTATCAACGGTCAAAAAATCTGGACCTCCGGCGCTCACTATGCCGATATGATTTTTTGCCTGGTTCGAACCGAGCCTGATGCACCCAAGCACCAGGGCATCAGTTATCTTCTGTTCCCGATGAGCACACCAGGAATTGAAATTCGCCCCCTGGTTAACATGACTGGTGATGCAACATTTAGCGAAGTCTTTTTCACTGATGTGCGTGTTCCTACCAGTCAAATAGTTGGCGCACGTGGCGAAGGCTGGTTTGTAGCTAACGCGACACTTAAGCACGAACGTGGCGGTTTGGGTGATCCCAACCAGGCCGAAGAACGTTTTCACTCTATCCTGGAGTTGATGAAAGAGGAAAAAATTGACGGCGTTCGCCTTATTGACCAACCCATTTACCGGGACAGGTTATTGAAACTCCAGGCAAGAATTCTGTCCATGAAATTTAACGGTATGCGCATTCTAAGTTCATCTATCAAGGGTGATGACCCTGGACTGGCAGCATGGGTAGTCAAATTACAGGGCTGTGAACTGAATCATCAGATGGCAGCCATGGCGATCGATATACTAGGAGAAATAGGGATCTTGTATGACGATAGCCCTCACCTGCGCGACGGGGGTTTCTGGCAATATTCATACATGCTGGATCTGGGGCTAATCATTGGTGGCGGTACTGCACAGATTCAAAAGAACATGATCGGTGAACGCGCCCTCGGTTTACCGAAAGAACCTAAACCGTCCGAGTCAGTATAGGAGGCATTGCAATGGATTTTTCATTAAACGAAGAACAGCATATGCTTCAGGAAAGCATTTCCAGACTGCTGGCAACGGAATGCCCGCTAAGCGATATCCGTGAACTTGTAAATTCTGACGGAAACAATTTATCTGAAGTGCAGCAAAAAATAGCTGACTCTGGCATAGCGGGGATCTTGATACCAGAGGACCTGGGTGGAGTTGGGCTTACCCTACTGGATGCAGCACTGATTGCTGAGACTCTGGGCCATGCGGTCGCTCCTGTCCCCTTTATCGCGTCTTCAGTTATGGCGCCTATCGCACTGCTTGAAGCCGGCGGTGATGAGCAGAAAGAAAAATGGTTACCACAGATTGCCTCAGGCGCTGTAGTTTTTGGTGCAGGCGTCACAGAACAGATTGGCAATAGGGAAGACCGCGGTATCACCGAAAACACAGACGGGCTGAATGGAACGGCGATGTTTGTGCTTGATGGTATGAGCGCAGATATGCTTATCATCGCCGATGATAGCGGCTGTATGCACCTGGTTGATTCACAAGCCAGCGGCGTATCTCGCCAAAAACTGAAGACGATCGACCGCACTCGCTCCGTCGCGGAGGTCACGCTGGAGGGCGTGGCGGCGGAACCCCTGCCCGGCTCCCGCTCGAATGGCGAGCCGTTGCGGAAAACCGTAGATGCCGGGCGTGTGATACTCGCCGCTGATACATTGGGTGCCGCTCAAAACATGCTGGATAAATCTATCGCCTATGCAAAGGAAAGGAAACAATTTAACCGCGTTATTGGTTCCTTCCAGGCCGTCAAGCATATGTGTTCTGAAATGGTCGCTGAACTTGAGCCCTGCCGATCACTGGTCTGGTATACAGCCTATGCAGACGCATCAATTCCCGATGAAGCAAGGATGATGGCCTGTCACGCAAAAGCACACCTGTCGGAAGTGGGTCAGTTCGTTGCGCGCACGGCGACAGAAGTTCACGGAGGAATGGGCGTCACGGACCTGCTGGGGCTGCACTACTGGTTCAAACGAATTGGCTTCAACCGGCAACTTCTAGGCGCACCTGAGTTGGTTCGCGAGGAAGCAGCCCAGGCCCAGGGATGGATATAACAGTAGCAGGTGCAGAGAGTACCTGTCTGGACTAATCGTAAGGAAATATCTTAGAGGTAATAAGGACAATCATGGTCGATCGGTTAAAAGGAAAGGTTGCAATAGTCACCGGCGCGAGTCGAGGACTGGGTGAATATTGTGCATTGGGCTTTGCCGGTGAGGGAGCCAAAGTGGCTGTGGCAGCACGCACTGTAGAACAGAAAGATCCGCGGTTGCCGGGCACCATCTATGATACCTGCAAGCTGATAGAAGAAGCCGGTGGGGAGGCCCTACCTGTTGTCTGCAACGTAGCGGACGACGTATCTATTACCGATATGATCAAACAGGTGGTAGATCACTGGGGACGCATTGATATTCTGATGAATAATGCAGCTATTCAACCACCGGGTGACAACACAACCATAAGCCCCAAGCACTGGGAACTACTGTTCAAGGTTAACGTGCATGGACCCTTTCATTGTATTCGTGCAGTTCTGCCTGTGATGACTGAACAAAAGAGCGGCAATATCATCAATATTTCATCTATTGGCTCAACACATGGTACGCCCTATGGTGGTACCAAGCGTGCACTAGAAGCCATGACTGAGGGTCTTGGCGCGGAACTTAAGCAGCAGAATATCGTGGTCAATGCGCTCAAGCCAATGAACGCAATTGAAACACCTGGCTTTTTATTCGCCCAGTTGCCGCGCAATGAAGCAGGAGAGGAAATCTCAGTATTACCGCCACAGGAAAGCTACGTTGAAGCTGCGATCTTACTGGCTACACAAAGTGTCGATTCATTCACCGGTCGGGTGCAGGATGATGCAGAGGTGATCGGACTCCTGGCTGATGATGCAATAAAAAGCAAATTCCGGGAACTTAATCCTGATTACTGGACTGCTATTATGGACAACGCCAAATAAAATGGCACCGAGGAATCGGTGCCCCCTATTCAAGAATGCTGACTCAGTATTTGTAGCTAACCGTCATCCCATAGGTGCGTGGCATTCCCGCGAAACGCACGATGGAATCGTTTACTTTACTGTTCCTTGTCCAGTAATACTCATCGGACACATTGCGCCCCCAAAGTGACATCTTCCATTGTTCATTTTCAACCCCGACACGCAGATCCACCAGGGTTCTGCTTGGAATTGGCAAATCAGAATCACCCGAGATAAGCCCAGCATCAGTTTTGGTACAAGTCGTTATTCCCGGCTCTTTGCATTCGTCAACAAAGAACGAGACCGTATCATCCTGGTAATTTACATTGGCGCCAACAAAGGCAAACCAACCAGACCTTACTTCCCAGCTATAGCTGACATCCAGATTAGCCTGTGTTTCTGGAGCGTGGGGGAAATCCTGCCCGGAAAAGTCCTTGGTGCCTGCATTGGTGCCTTTGAAGAAGGCATCAAAGTTCCGGAAAGTCCCTTTAACCTCGCTATCGGCAAAGCTAATTGAAGGTACAATTCGCAAGCCTTCAACGGGCAACCAGGTAGCCGACAGTTCAAAACCATGAACTTGAGATTCCGGCACATTAACCAACGCTGGTAGCGAGCCGAAAACGGAATCCTCTAGGGCGCCCCGGATCTGTTTATCCGTGTAGTCATAATAAAAAATCGCCCCATTTAACTGCAGTCTACCATTCAACAGGGTTGACTTGGCTCCAATTTCATATGCAAGTAACTCTTCTTGTACAACAGGAATAAGTTGAACGGCCGCTGAACCTGGTAGAGTCGGAAACTGTCCATTCTTGTATCCCTTGCTTATATTTCCATAGACCAGTGTTGCATCATTTGAATTCCAGTTCATACCAACTCGCCAGGAAATATTATCTTCATTCAGGCTATCTCTGTGACCACCTACAACTGCATTGAAATCGGGTGCAGTACCAGTTGTTCCACATTCTCCTGGATCGGCCAGGACCGGTGATGTCGACCCAAGAAATGGTTGAATTAGAAAAGCAGTTAGCGACCAGGTACCGTCACCGCCATCGTTGGTACAACCAACGAAATCTTTTTCCTGATCCGTGTAGCGTATTCCTGCATGCAAGGTAATAGCTTCAGTAACATCATAGGTGACATTACCAAAAACAGCATAGGTTGTGGTGTCTTGCGCATTGTTCGGTCGACTCGGCCCAAAATCTATGAAACCAAAAATAGGAACTACTGAAGAGTGACCATAGGATTGCAGAAACTGATCATAGGTCTCCGTATCTTCGTAGTTGACTCCAGCAACCCAGGTCCCGCTTTCGAAGCTACCAGTCAGCCTGAATTCCTGGAACATCGACTCCATCCAGCCTTCTTGAAATGTCTCATAAATCTGAAAGGTTGTACCATCCATGTCAACACCGGAACCATTTCGCTCGTAGTCGTTGTAGCTCGTTAACGAAGTCAGCACGATATCGTCGGTCAGATCAAAATCGATTCGCACCTGGGCAGAGAAAAATTCACTATCATTTTCGTTAGGCTCGCATGTGTCCCAGGTACGGGTATTTGGCGCTGCAACAGTGCCCCCATAGGAATTCGTGCATGGGCTCCAGGCAGCAGCACGAGCATTGTTTGGTGCCAGAGGAACCTCGAGAAATCCAGCTGGAACACCATTTACTGGGTTTTGTGCGATCTTACCAACCAATTGTGGTCGCAGCACATCACTCTTGTTAGTGAACCCACTCAAAGTGGCAAGTAGTCTCAGACGGTTACCTGCGTCATAGGCAAGTGATGCACGATAAGCACTCTCGTCCTTTTCACCGGCCTCATCATTGTCAACATAACTCTCCTGCCAGTCATCCGAATTCTGAAAACGAGCAGCAAGCCGGAAGCCCCATGCATCGTTAATAGGTCCACTGACGAAACCATCAAGGTCGGTTGCACCAAAGCGGCCGTAACTCAGATTTGCGCCTGCCTCAAACTCGCTGCCTGGTTTGTTGGCGATAAAGTTTATAGCACCGCCAGTTGCATTCTGACCAAAGAGTGTGCCCTGGGGCCCCTTGAGCGCTTCGACACGCTGGACATCAAGGGTGGCACCTCGGGTCATAGGCGCGAATTGTAGTGGCGCCTCGTCAAGATAAACACTAACCGTTGGGCTGGTTGCAAGCGAGGTTTCCTGAAAGCCGATGCCACGAATCGTGTAGATTGGTGTACCGGCCTGGGTAACATTGGAACTAAATCCAGATACGACCTTGTAGAGATCTGCTGTATCGGTGATCCCGAGTTCAGCCAGCCGCTCCCCTGTGGCTGCATCAATCGACATCCCAACTTCATTGATACTTTCTTCGCGTTTTTGCGCCGTAACAATGATTTCTTCAATCACACTACTACTGGCCCGACTTGCGACGCCAGATTCGGCTGCCCCTGCTGATGAGAATAGTGGCGAGAAGGCAACCAGAAAAAAGGCCAAGCCAGCTTTACTAGCTACTTTTGATTTATTTCTCCCAACCAGGTTAGATGGGTTGCGTCGTTTCAATATCTTGCTGTTATATTTTGCGAACATCTTTTGTTCCCCCAAAGGTGAAGTCGATTTTCAGGTTAGCGTATTCGTTAAACTCCTTAACTATCTCTACTCTATGATCTCTACTTTCCATGAGTGGCAATATAACCCCCTTCCTGACAGTATTGTCTGATCAGGACGTGGTAAATAATGCACTCACAAGTGGATCACATAAGTAATCGAGTGGTAAAACAATTTGAGCACATTTTTTATAAATGAGTCAACAATTGAAAAGTACCGGCACTAGTCTCTACCGAGGTGGGCTTCGATGGCCCATTCCCAGCATATCGGGCGCCCTTAAAACCGCGAGCAGGAAACGATTGCTGCTCCTCGCGCTTTGCCTCTCACCATGGGGCTGTGCCCCACCCCCGGCCATCGACTTCACCGGCCCGACCGCCAATTGGCCAGCCTTTGGGGGCTCAGCGGGTGGTGGCCATTATTCTACCACCAACCAGATCACCCCTGAGAACGTAGGAGACCTTGAAGAGGCATGGGTGTATCACTCACGAGACTATCGGAAAGCAGACAGTCGGGCGGCCGCCGGCGAGGCGGCGAGCTATAAAAGCAGTTGGCAGATGACCCCGCTGTTAATCGACGAAACGCTCTATGCCTGCACTGCGTTCAACCGCATCATTGCCTTAGATCCAGTAACAGGCAAGGAAAAGTGGAGTTTCGATCCCGGTGTCGACATAGGTAAGGAGCTGGTCGTCAACTGCCGCGGTGTCAGCAGCTGGCAGGCGATCGAGAAAAAAGGCGCTGCCTGTGACCATCGAATCATTATGGGCACGATGGATGCTCGCCTGATAGCTGTTGATGCAAGAAATGGCGAGCCATGCCTGGATTTTGATGGTGATGGTCAGGTGGACCTGACAACAGGGCTGGGCGAATTCAGCCAACACGAATATGCCGTGAGTTCTCCCCCGGCTATTATTGACAACCTGATCATCGTTGGCGGATTCGTGCTCGACCATACCAGCACGCAGATGCCGGGTGGTGTTGTACGGGCATACGATGTCCTCACCGGGAAGCTGGTCTGGTATTGGGATCCCATTCCTCCAGGCCAGAAGCCGACTTTCAACGAAGACGGCCAGCCGCAATACAGACGCGGCACCACTAATGTCTGGTCAATAATCTCTGTAGATGAGGAGCTGGACCTCGTATTCCTGCCGACCGGAAACACCTCAATCGACTTTTATGGTGCCAGACGTGACAACCTGGACTACTACTCAAGTTCTGTTGTCGCACTCAGGGGGTCCACTGGGCAAGTGGTGTGGAACTACCAGATGGTTCACCATGATATTTGGGATTATGACTTGCCAGCGCAACCTACACTCTTCGATTTTCACCAGGATGGCGAAACTGTTCCCGCCCTGGCCCAACCTACTAAGATGGGAATGCTGTTCATATTGAATCGAGAAACCGGTGAACCGCTTTTCCCCGTTGAAGAAAAACCTGTGCCCCAGCATTGGGCCGTTGGCGATGAGTACCTGTCCCCTACCCAGCCATTCCCATCAAAGCCTGCCTACCTTCATCCGCATAGGATAGAACCGGAAGACGCCTGGGGATTCACTTTCTGGGATAGGGGAGCCTGCAGCAAACAAATAGCAGCGCTGCGAAATGAAGGTATCTACACCCCGCCTTCATTGCAAGGCACGCTCTTCTACCCAAGTGATTTTGGCGGCAACAATTGGGGCACGCCGGCAATTGATCCCGAGCGAAATCTCATCATCCTGAATACCCGCCTGGTTGCTACATCCCTTAAACTGATCCCCAGGGACGAATGTGATCAATACCCGCGGGCAAGCCCTCAACTCGGCACACCCTACTGCGCTCTCATTACGCCGCTGATGTCTCCTTTGGGTGCCCCATGTGGACCAAGGCCTTGGGGGAAACTGACGGCCCTGGATCTTACTTCGGGTGATATCGTCTGGGAGAAACCACTGGGCATATTTGAGGAACTGGCACCCTGGCCTATTTCTTTGATGGAGGGGCCACCTAATATTGGCGGCCCGACAGTTACCGCCAGCGGCCTCACTTTTATTGCCTCCACCACTGACTATTACCTGCGGGCGTTTGATTCTGAAACCGGCGAAGAACTCTGGAAGGGGAAATTACCGACGGGGGGTCACGCCACACCAATGACCTATCGTGCAGCAAAGGATCAAAAACAATACGTCATCATTTCTGCAGCAGGGCATATCAGTCTCGATGAGCCTGCTGGGGACAGTCTGGTTGCTTTTGCGCTTCCTGATTAAGATGGCCTGCAAGCCACACCATTCAAGCCCTTTATTGACTCAATCGCAAAAAATATGCTTATATTGTTTTAGTAAATTGCAAGCCGTTTCCGTCCGGCTATCGCAGCTAGCCGCCATCAGATCTCAAAACTATAACCTGCCTCAAGCGGCGGGTACTGAGACTCAACAATGACCGTTTACGATTCTAAACTGAATTCAAGCGCATCAATCTATACTGACAACCGGCAGGACATGCTGCGCCTGATCGAGCAATGTGAATCGTTCAAGAGCAGAGCGCTGCAAAAATCCGAATTACGCAGGTGAAGCAACACTATAACGCTGATAGCAAGGAGCAAGAGCACTCATGGTCTATGATTCCAGAATGTTATCCAGGGACGAATGCGTCCTGGCATACCAAATCAAACACTGGGCGCAGGAAAAACCTGATGCTGCAGCAATAGTTTTTTATGGGGGGGAAACCTGGACCTGGCGGCAAACGCTGGACTTTACACGCCAAACCGCTAAAGCACTGCAGGATATGGGCGTTCAGAAAGGCGAGCATGTGCTGTCCTGGCAACCCAACAGCAAAGAGGCGCTTCTTAGCTGGTTCGGGATCAACTACCTTGGTGCTGTGTATGTACCAATAAATACTGCCTACAAGGGTTCCCTGCTCGAGCACGTGGTGACGCTATCGGACGCTAAACTGATGGTATGTCACGCAGACCTAGCCCCACGACTGAATGAGATAAACACTGGGAACCTTAAGGATGTCATTGTCGTTGACGGCGACGTTTCCCTGGAAGGGCTCACCACACACCCACAATCGGCTTTAATGGCTGAAGAGGGCCTGAACGAAGTTCCTGATGACATCCAGCCCTGGGATACCCAGTACATAATCTTCACCTCTGGCACTACCGGACCCAGCAAGGCGGTATTGTCATCCTACGTGCAGGGATATTCTATGGGCCCGGAAGCCCACCCCTATGTCGATCAAACGGATCGGTCAATGGTTAACATGCCCCTCTTTCACGCCGGTGGAACTATTTACGTCATCATGACCCTGGCCAATGGCGGTTCCTGTTTCATTGATACGCATTTCAAAACGGATGAATTCTGGCAAACCGTACGCAAGTACGAGATAACATCAACCTGTCTGATAGCTGCCATGACACCCTTCCTGTTAAAAGTTCCAGTTCGGGATGACGACAGGGATAACCCGCTGGTAAAAGCGCTTTGCATACCCTGGAATCAGGAGGCCCGCCTGATGGGCGAGCGTTTCGATATTGATGTACGTACATGCTTCAACATGACCGAGATATCCGGGCCGCTGGTTTCGGAATCCTTCCCGCCAAAAGATGGTACCTGCGGAAGCGTGCGGGACGGTGTGGAAGTACGCGTCG
This sequence comes from Gammaproteobacteria bacterium, assembly GCA_002725995.1. GTDB lineage: Bacteria > Pseudomonadota > Gammaproteobacteria > Pseudomonadales > Azotimanducaceae. The sequence continues at coordinate 10,610 of PBRQ01000021.1, read as the reverse complement.
TGGATGAAAATGATTGTGAAGTGGCACCGGGCGTTGCCGGTGAACTGATCCTGCGCACGAATCGACCCTGGTCTTTGAACCACGGCTATTACAAAAACCCCAAGGCCACCGCCGAAGCCTGGCGAAACGGCTGGTTTCACACGGGGGATAGCTTCAAATACGATGAAGACGGGTATTTCTATTTCGTTGACCGGATTAAGGATGCGATCCGACGCCGGGGTGAAAACATATCGTCCTTCGAAGTTGAAAATGAGGTGATTGCGTTTGAGTCAGTCCTCGAAGTGGCGGCAATCCCTGTACCTAGCGACCTGGGGGAGGATGAAGTGATGATTGTAGTGGCACCAGTGGCCGGGAAAGAGATTGACCCTCTGACCCTGTTTAATTTTCTACAGCCACGTATGGCGCATTTTATGCTGCCACGCTTTATTCGAATTATTGATGAGCTGCCAAAAACGCCGACCCAGAAAGTGCAAAAACACCAGCTCAGGGAAGCTGGCGTCACTGCTGATAGCTGGGACCGGGGAGCTGCTGGCATCGTGGTAAAACGCGATAAGATTGGCAGCTCCACAAAGCGCTAAACCCGTTTGGAGGGTACGCACAATGTCTGATGAATCTTCCCTTGACCTGCTGAAAAAAGTGCAGTCTGCCCGCGCTGAATTGATGGATGATGCAAGACCGGAAGCAACTGGCAAACGTCACGCGCAGGGTTTCCTCACTACCAGGGAAAGGATCGGACAGCTGCTTGACGCGGATACCTTTCGCGAATTTGGCGCCTTGGTTCAACCAGACCAGAGTAACAGCCTGAACAGCGAGCTGTTAGCGCCAGCCGATGGGACAATTACCGGCACCGGCATGGTCAAGGCCCGCGAAATTTGTATCCTTGCCCAGGACTACACCGTACATGGCGGCAGTACAGGCACAATTGCTGACCGTAAGATGGGACGGCTGACACAACGCGCCCTTGATCGCGGCATCCCCATGGTTTTGTTATTAGAGGGTGGGGGCCACCGTATTCAAGATGGTATGAACGCTGCACATTTTGCCGCAGCATCACCCGTATTTCACAATCTTGTCCAACTCTCCGGCTGGGTCCCCATGGTGGCTGCGATTATGGGGCAGGGTTTTGCGGGACCTACCGCCTACGCTTCATTAGCGGACTTTGTCGTAATGATCCGATCAGTCTCAACAATGGGAATCGCCGGGCCAGCACTGGTAAAAGCGGGCACCTCCAAAGAAATATCGAAAGAGGAACTGGGTGGCGTTGCACGGCAGGTTGATCAGCAGGGTATTGCCGATCTGGCAGTGGACAATGAAACAGAATGTCTGCAGGCAATCGAGAAATTTCTTTCCTACCTGCCAGGCAACGCTTCACTTGAGCCGCCTCATATCAACTGTGATGACCCGGTGGACAGACGTGACGACGAATTACTGGAACTGGTCCCATCAAACCGACGCAAAGTCTATGACATGCGCAAGGTGATCAGCACCATCGCCGACAAAGGCAGCCTGTTTGAACTTAAGCCTGGCTACGCGAAAAACATGCTTACTTTTTTCGCCCGCCTCAATGGGCGCCCGGTGGGATTCTTTGCCAATCAGCCGAAGAGCAAGGGGGGTATCCTTGACACGGCTGCCTGCGAGAAAGCAGCTCATTTTATTGGCTTGTGTGACGCCTACGGTTTACCCCTCGTCTCTCTCATTGATATCCCCGGCCTATCGATTGGTCCGGCAGCGGAAGATACTGCTATTGGTCGTCGAAGCGGACGACTGTTCTTCGAAATGGGCATTGCCACCGTACCGCGTGTTTCGGTAGTAATCCGCAAGGGCTATGGCGGTGGCTACTATGCCATGGGGGGTGGACGTGCCTTTGATGCTGATGCAGCCTATGCCTGGCCGACTGCAGAAATTTGTGCCATGTCCATCGAAGGCGCTGTCGATGTCGCCTACCGCAAAGATTACCGCGCAGCGGACGACCCGGAAGCCAGACGCCAGACCATGATCGATGACATCAGAAATCAAACCAGTGCCCTTGATGCAGCAAGCGATTTCGGCCTCGATGACATCATTGACCCGCGTCACACTCGCCAGCTTCTGATCGAAACATTCAATTCCTGCCCACCTCGACGCCAGGACCGCTCACCACCACGCAAGCGCCCGATTTCACCTATTTAGACGGGCACCGATTTAGAGTAATTGGTTTATTTTGAGCAAGGCAACCTTGTCTGCGAAGCATGGTATACCAAAGCGAATAGTCTTGAATTGACAGTAAGACTCCATCATTAGCATCGATGACGCCGTGAATGGGTAAATCTGAGATGATCCACAGAACTAAACCATTAGTGATGTTTATAGTGGTCTTACTTGAACGCCGGATCAAATAGCCCGGTACCTAATCTTCTGAGGCATTGGCCATCCATGGCGCTAGCCACATCAGATTAGGTACCGGGCTATTCGATCCTAATTACTGAGACTCGTCGAATTATTATCAGTTTTAGATTAGTTATTGTGGGATCAGGTCCTCGATAACACCAATCTCATCATACCTATTTTGATTTCGCCAGACCGAGTACACGCTCACCAAGGATATTCCGCTGCACTTCACTGGTACCAGCGGCAATGGTACTACCAAATGAATTCATATAAGCAAGGGGCCATTGCCCGCCAACGGGCGCCTGTTCATCACTGACGTAGAGGCTGCTGGCAGAACCCTCAATTTCGTAGGCCATTGCGGTCCTGTCCTGGCCGAGCTCAGAACCTGTCACCTTGAACTGCAGCGCAAGCCTATCGGGCTGGTCCTGGAGGGCGCTGACTCCAAGGCGTCGCTGGTTTTGCTTAAAGGCTTCCTCACGGATCAGCAGTTGAACTATCTGCTCCCTTATCAGCGGATCATCAGCAGCGGTCTTGCCATGGCGATGGGAAAACCTGGCAAGTTCAATCAGGGCCAGTGAAGTCGCGGTGTTGGCACCTTCTTCTTTTTCGAGACTCATACCCCCTGCTGCCGGTGTCACCAGATCTGCGGCACCACGCTCATGGGTCAGGGTCGTCATGGCAACCTTCCAGCCGGCGCCGACTTCATCGAGGCGATAGCGGTCCTCGACAAACAGGTCTTCCATAATCACTTCATTGAATCCTGTCCCCCCGGTCATCTTGATTAACGGTCTTACGGTGATGCCATTACCCAGTGAGCCCGCAAAGGGCACAACAAAATAGGACATGCCATTGTACTTATCATTTCTGTCCGTTCGACAAAGCAGGATCATCCAGTCCGCGAAGTGGGCAAGTGAGGTCCAGACCTTGTGACCGTTAATAATCCATCCATCTCCCTTTCGCTCGGCAAAGGTCTGTTGGTTCGCCAGATCAGAACCTGCACCGGGCTCACTGAAACCCTGGCACCAGAGGTCGTCACACGAGAATAGCCTAGGTAACAGTTCGGCCTTCACATCCTCCCGGGCGTGGAAGAATACTGCTGGCGCTGCCATACCCAGCCCGGAGATGTTGGGAAAATAGGGTGTCGCCGCCCTGCGCAACTCGTCATTGGCAATGGCCTGGCAGTTATTGTGGCCACCACCGCCCACTTCCTTCGGGTAGTCGCAGCCCACTAGACCCGCCTCATAGGCAGATTTCTGCCATGCCTTCAGCCAGTCGAGTGCGTCACGATCATTAATCTCAAGTGCACTTTGCGGTATGGCTACGGTTGGATCTCCCGGATGGTTTTCGCTCAGCCACTGACGACAGGCTTTTCTAAACTCAGCCTGTTCCGGAGTATCTTTTGCTTTGCCATCGGCCATAGGTATTCTCCCACCCCATCATTGCGGTCAGAGTAAAGTGCCACATCATTGGGGTCAGAGTAAAGTGCCTGCGTACTTGAACGTTGGGGTCATACGGTTCACTCTGGACTGTAGCTGATGCCTGGGCTATCTTCGGTCTTGACCTTGATTTCCCGTAAGAAAACGAGTGGAGAAAAAGTAATGAGTGACTATATAGAACTTCCTCTCAATGGACTGGAACCCCCCTTGAGCGAGGAGGAGCGCGCTATCCAGGAGATGACTCATCGATTTGCAGAAGATGTCATGAGGCCAATCGGAATTGAACTCGACAAATTGACTCCAGAAGAAGTCATCGAGCCTGGGTCAAGAATGTGGGAAGTGCTCGACAAGGCCAAAGACCTTGGCCTGGGTGTCACTGCCACGGCTGATCTCGAACCAGTGCAAAGGGTACGAATGTTGGCCCTTGCCTCGGAGGAACTGGCCTGGGGAGATGCGGGTCTCGCTGGCGCTATTCTTGTTAACCAGTTTCCAGTGATGTATTCGATGATGGCTGGAAACGATGAAATGGTGGAGTACTGTGACGGTAAACTTGGTTGCTGGGCAATAACGGAACCAGATCATGGCAGTGATATGCTTGATTCCAATGGTGCAATACAGGACTCCCAGGGCGAGTATGGGCGACCAAATTGTGTCGCCCGCATTGACGGAGATCATGTCGTAATAAATGGTCAGAAAGCTGCCTGGCCCTCGGGTTCAATGACCGCGGAAGTATGTGCGCTTTACTGCCATGCAGATGTTGAGGGCAATACCAGCGCCGGTATGGCAGTGATCGTACCCCTTAACTCGGATGGAGTCAGTCGCGGCAAGCCTCTCGATAAGATGGGACTGCGCGCGATGAACCAGGGTGAGCTGTTCTTCGACGAAGTGATTGTGCCAACATCCCATATCATCGCCCGACCAGATACCTATCAGGAACACAGCTACGCCATGTTGAGCGAGGCAAACCCTCAGGTTGCTCTGATGTTTGTTGGTATAGCGCGCGCTGCTTATGATCATGCCCTGACCTATGCCCATGAGCGCAAACAGGGTGGCGTGCCTATTATTCAACACAGCAGCGTTCGCTATCGCCTCTTCCACATGTTCCGAAAGATTGAGGCAGCACGCGCCCTGACCCGCAGAGTGCTTGAATATAATGTCACTGCTGATAGACCCGCACTGCAGGGGTCCTGTGCTGCGAAGATCACCGCAACACAAACCGCATATGAGGTTGCCAGCGATGCCTTGCAGATATTTGGCGGTAATGGGATGACAAGAGCCTTTCCTATGGAAAAATTACTGCGTGATGCCCGATCGGGCTTGATTGCAGATGGCTGTAACGAGGTTCTGGCGCTTAAGGCCGGTTCAATGCTGGTTAACCCGGACCTGCTCTGAATCGCATGCAGTACTGGGGTCAGAGTAAAGTGCCCGAATGAAGAATTTCTCTGGCACTTTACCCTGACCCCAATCTTTGTTGAAAAAGCCAGTGATCACTAACGAATTCATTCTGCTAGAGAACCTGCACCGAACCTATCAGGAAGCCGGGCAGGAGCATGCCGTACTCAAGGGAATTACGCTCACAATAAGGCGCGGAGAAACGATTGCCCTGCTGGGCAGAAGCGGCTCAGGAAAATCTACTTTACTCAATGTCATCAGCGGTATCGATCGGCTGGATCATGGTCAGGTAATTGTCGGAGGAGTGAATCTAACGGCATTACAAGAGCGCGAGTCGACTAGGTTCCGACGGAAAAACATAGGATTTGTGTACCAGTTTTTTAATCTCATCCCCACCCTGACGGCCCTTGAGAACATTGCACTGGTATTGGAGCTAAACGGCTATTCACAGGAAGCTATCAGAGAAAAGTCTCTCGCCATATTAGCTGCCGTTGGGCTTGCTCAGGCAGCTGACCGATTTCCAGACAGNATGTCCGGCGGCGAACAACAACGCGTCGCCATTGCCAGGGCACTGGTACATTCCCCTGGCCTGGTTCTAGCGGATGAACTGACCGGCACACTGGATGCCGAAACAGGTGAGCTCATACTCTCCTTGCTACAGAAGCTGGTGTCAGACCAGGGAGGAACATTGTTCCTGGTGACCCATTCCCTGGCCGTCGCAAAAACGGCAGACCGAATCCTGACTTTGGAAGACGGTCTGCTGGCCGAGCAGGAGGGGTCCTTTGCCTGGTAGGTTGCTGGCGCCTCTTCTTTGGCGCAGTAGCCTGCGCTTTATGTCTCACCACAAATGGCAAAGCTGGCTGAGCTTCACTGGCATAGCGCTAGGCGTAACCATGGTCGTCGCTGTGGATCTCGCTAACAGTAGTGCCCGCCGTGCCTTCTCACTATCCCTTGAGTCAGTGGCAGGCAACGTAACACACCAGATAATCGGCGGCCCAAAGGGTATCGACGAGTCCATCTACAGTCGTTTGCGAAGAGAACTTGCCATTCGCAACAGCGCACCCATGGTCACAGGCCGTGTGCACATTGGAGATCAGGTCTTCAGGCTGATCGGCAGCGATCCATTCAGCGAAGCACAACTCAATCGACATACACTCAACATTAGCCGGGGTGAGCTACCGGCCCTCCTGCTCAATCCCACAGCAGTGGTTTTGTCTGAACGAGGGGCCGACAGGCTAAACCTGTCACTCGGTGAAACCTTCAAGATTCAGATAGCGGGGCGAGAGTCGGAGGTTATACTCGCCGCCATTTTTAGCACCGACAATGAAGCTGCAACGGATGGCCTGATTTTTGCCGACATTGCTGTCGCCCAACGGCTGCTGCAGCGCCCGGGAAGATTGGACCGGATCGACCTGGTACTGGGCCAGGGCAATCCACAGCGCTTGTTAGGCTGGCTACCGGATGATCTAAAGCTGGTTGAAAGTGAGACCCGAAATCATTCTCTGCAGCAGATAAGTGAAGCATTTCATATCAACCTGACAGCTATGAGCCTGCTGGCACTGCTTGTCGCTACCCTGCTGATATACAACACCATGACTTTGTCGGTCATACAAAGGCGCCATACCCTCGGTATCTACCGCACGCTGGGTGTCAGCCGACGGGAGATATTCGCCCTTATTCTCAGTGAATCCCTTGTACTGGCACTGGTCGCCAGCACAACCGGCCTAATCGCAGGGCTACTGCTGGGACAAGTGCTGGTTCAATTGGTGACCCGTACGATTAACGACCTCTACTTTAGCCTTCACGTAACTGCATTTCTGATAGATCCCTGGTCACTCCTAAAGGGATTTACACTTGGGATAGTGATGACGCTATTGTCAACACTGCTGCCGGCCTGGGAGGCAAACCGGACTGAACCAACCGCCGTGCAGCAACGCTCAGTGCTGGAGGAGCAGTGGCGCCGCCGCCTGCCCCTATTTATCGTTTTTGGACTTATCTCGCTGCTGCTGGGTATGTTCCTTGTAAGACAAAATCATGATTCCCTGCTGGAAGGTTATGCCGCACTGACCATGATGGTGCTAGGCTTCTGTCTAATCATTCCAAGCCTGGTTGTCTGGCTGAGCCGAGCGGTCTTGCTGCTTACTCCGCAGTCACTTGTCATTCGAATGGCAGTGCGAAGCATTAGCGCTGGAATTAGTCGAACGGGCCTTGCCGTCGCCGCGCTTGCCGTTGCAGTTTCGGTAACCGTCGGCGTTGGTGTCATGATCGGAAGTCTTCGCCATACGGTTTTTGTGTGGCTGGAACAGACCCTAAATGGCGACATCTACATTTCCCCATCAAATCCAAACGATATTGGCTCTATATCCAATTTGAAGCGTGACCTGAGCAATGTAGACGGCATACGGCTGGTAACCAGCAACCGGGTACTGGATATTGAATCTGAATTCGGACCAATGCGGCTCTGGGCAATAACACCGAGTGGTATGAACATACGAATGCCCCTTAAGGATTCTGTGCCAGAAGCGACGCAGCTATTTTACTCAGGCGAAGGAGTGTTGATCTCTGAACCCCTGGCATACCACCGCCAGCTTGGCAGTGGCGACAGCCTGTCACTGCACACTCTAAAAGGCCCACAACAGTTTCCGATCGTAGGTGTTTTCTACGACTATACCTCTACCCAGGGACTGGTAGCCATGCAACGCGACCTCTACCGCCACTGGTGGGGAGATGAAAGTGTCTCGGGGTTAACCGTATATGGTGACGAAGGCGTCACCCCCGATGCTCTGCTCAATGCAACTCGGGATATCATCGGGAACAGGCAAGCTCAATTCCAGCTCATTTCAAACGGTGAAATCAGGCAGGTTGCCATGCGTGTCTTCGATCGTACATTCGTCATTACTGACGTCATGCGGATGCTGGCGGTACTAGTGGCTTTTATCGGCGTGCTGAGCGCGCTGACCGCACTACAACTCGAGCGTGCGCGCGAGTTCGGTATTCTCAGGGCGACCGGCATGACCCCCGGCCAACTCCGGGTGATGATCATGGTGCAGACAATATTGATGGGGCTCATCGCCGGCCTCCTCGCCATCCCCCTGGGGCTGATGATGGCTGACGTTCTGATAGAGGTCATCAATCGGCGAGCGTTTGGCTGGAGCATGCAACAGATCTTACCCCCCATCGTGCTGGTTCAGGCCATGTCCCTGGCACTGATCTCAGCCTTCCTGGCCGGGCTCTATCCTGCTCAGAAAGCAGCCACAATTTCACCTGCCGCGGCGCTGCGCGAGGAGTAGCCTGATGACCGCCAGAACGACCTACCTTTTGCTGGCACTCACCCTGTTGCTCTCAGCTTGCGAGAAGTATTCCGGGCAAACGCCGACGCTCGACCTGTTGAGCATACTGGGGGGGGATGAAACTGATGGATTTGAACGGGCAGTTGATATCCGGCAATTTCAATTTCCGGCGGATCATGCCGCACATCCGGGTTTTCGCAATGAGTGGTGGTACTTTACCGGCAATCTGGCCAGTGACGATGGCAGACATTTTGGCTACCAGGTTACTTTTTTTCGAACTTCTCTTTCACCTCAAGCCCATAGCGAAGCTCCCAGATCAAGCTGGATAGCCCAGGACATCTGGATGGCCCATGCGGCACTGACAGATATCAAGGACAAGCGACACCAGGCTGTACAACGGTTTTCCCGTACTGGCCCGGCACTCGCCGGTGCAGCCGTTGACCCACTGAATATCTGGCTTGATGACTGGCAGGTAATCAGCAAACCTGGCATCAACAAGGGCAATGAATTCCCCTGGGAAGTCACAATCAATACAGATAACTTCTCACTGCAGCTGGACCTTACACCGTTGAAATCCCCGGTTCTTCAGGGAGATCGCGGTCTCAGTCAGAAAAGCCCAACCAGGGGGAATGCCTCCTACTACTACAGCTACTCAAGATTATTGACAACAGGACTGGTGCGCACCGAAAATATTGATCACACCGTAACTGGCACCAGCTGGTTTGACCGGGAGTGGAGTACCAGCGCCCTTGACACGGGACAAACGGGCTGGGACTGGTTCTCCCTGCAGTTCGACTCGGGTGAAGACCTGATGTACTACCAGTTGCGCGATCTGCAGGGCAACGCTGACGATAACAGTCAGGGGAGCTGGATTGATAAAACCGGCGGTAAGACGCTCATTAAACAACAGGACATGCAACTTACTGTGCTCAAAGAGTGGCACAATGATGATGGGCAGGCATACCCGATTCACTGGCAGATGGACTATGGAAATCAAAGCTGGATTATTGAGGCCGCAGTGGAAAACCAGTTTATGGACCTGGCCGTGCCCTACTGGGAAGGCGCAGTGGAAATCTATGACCCCACATCAATGAACCTGTTGGGCAGGGGTTATCTTGAGATGACCCGAGTCATTCCAATTTGAAATCGGAGGCATTATGAAAACTGAACTGGAGAAAGGTGGCTGTCTGTGTGGTGAAGTCCGCTACGAATTTGACCGCAACGCCGCCATTTCAGCACACCACTGCCATTGCCTTGACTGTCAGAGATGTACTGGCAGCGGCAAAGCGACAATTATTTTCCTGCCCAGGCAAGCGCTTCGACTGACAGGTGAGCTGAAGGTGTTCTCTGTTGTGGGAACCGACGGTGGTCATGTGAACCGTGCCTTTTGCCCCAATTGTGGCTCCCCTACCATCAGCTACGTGGATGAAAATCCTGATCTGACTTTCGTTAAGGCTGGCACGCTGGATGAGTCTTCCTGGGTCACTGTTGCTTCCAGCTATTGGAGCACCTCAGCCAAGGACTGGTCACCATTGGATTACGAAATACCTCACTTTGTCGGTAATCCCGAATGGGGGACCAATTAAGTCCGTCCGTGGATCTGGTCACAGGAATTGGAAATAGAAAGGGGGCCAAAGCCCCCTAACAGTTTATTGCAACGACTAGATCGAACCCAGATTCATGCGCAACTCAAGTGCCCAGTGACGTCGGATGTTGGTATTTCTGAAGTTGAGCAATCCACCCACGACCGTGGTCGCCTGGTTATATATCTCGTTAGAGATGTTCTTCATGAAATACGCGGCTTCGTAGCGGCCATCCGGGCTGCGCCAGGTGAGTGACGCATTATAGATATCGGTGGCGTCGCGGCGGTGTCTGATGAAGTCGCCGTTAAATTGCTGCACACCGTCAGGCTCGTTAGTTCGGGAGCCGCCAATGGACTGATCGTCGGCATGTATCCAGTCTGCGCTCAACACCAGGTTACCCCAATCGTTGAGTTGCCATTCGTAAGCAAATCCGGCAGAGAAGGTCCACTCGGGTGATCGAGCGGAAGGGGCGATGCTGGAAACATCGACCGGTACGAGCCAGCCGGCGAAATTACCGATCGCATCGTCGATTCGAACAGGAG
>PBRQ01000020.1 GCA_002725995.1 Gammaproteobacteria bacterium | reverse complement strand
TCAGTTTTCCGTCCCAGCGATCCTTAATCCACTTCACGTCCTTCCAATTGAGGGTCGGGTCAAACTGATCTGTAGTCCAAGTGCTGAGATCCCCCCTGCTGTCCACCTCATTTACATGGCCAATAACGTTGCCGAACCCACGTCGAGGTGTGCCCAGCATACCGAGCCCCCAGCGTACTTTTGTTGCCATATTGATGAGGTTTGCCAGGGTGGGTTTTGGCGGCGTTGAAAGGCCGTTTTTAATATCCTTGTGCCGCTGCCCGAGTATCTGCAAATCAACCGTTAACACCAGGGCAGAGCAGTTCGCAGCCTTCGCCCGGTCGATCAGCTGTTCAATGAAGCTCCGGTCCCGCATCACATAAAGCTGGAACCAGAAAGGTGAACTGGTATTTTCAGCAACATCTTCGATTGAACAGATGCTCATGGTCGAAAGACAGTAGGGCACGCCAAACTTCTCTGCTGCCTTTGCCGCTTTGATTTCGCCGTCCGCATGTTGCATCCCTGTCAGGCCTACGGGCGCGAGTGCGACGGGCATGGAGACTTCCTCGCCAACCATTTCCGTTGAGAGAGAGCGGTTGTCCATATCGACCAGTACGCGCTGACGTAATTTGATCTTGTCAAAGGCCGTGATATTGTCGCGGTAGGTGCTCTCAGTCCATGAGCCGGAATCCGTATAGTCGTAGAACATGCGAGGAACTCGCTTCTCATACAGGACGCGTAAGTCTTCGATACAGGTAATAGGGGTCACTAAAAGGTCCTGGTTAAGTTTGGGTGATAATAAGATAATTCGAGCCAGAGTAAAATCGGTTCACTGACTGCAAAAATTTTGAGGGGAAAGCTGTGCCAGAGAGATGGGCGTATAAGAAAGGTTTATTGGAGACCGGAAATGGGATGTACGCCTGGCTGCAGCCTGATGGAGGCTGGGGCTGGTCGAACGCAGGTCTGGTCGTTGATGGCGGCGAATCTCTGCTTGTCGATACCCTGTTCGACGCACGACTGACTCGCGATATGCTGGCTAGCATGGCAGATGCGGCAGGGGTCAAGGCAAATGAAATAGGCAACCTGGTAAATACCCATGCCAATGGTGATCACACTCACGGAAATGGCTTGTGTACCAATGCAGAAGTGATTGCTTCCGCCGCCAGCGCCCGCGAAATGGAAGTAACTACTCCGGAGGTTATGCAGGGCTTCATTAATGCCGCACCATCCATGGGTGAAACAGGTGAGTACATCCAGGCAATCTTTGGAGCCTTTGACTTTAATGACGTGGCAGAAAAACTCCCTACCAAAACCTTCAGTGGTGAAATGCAACTACAGGTCGGTGGAAAAAATGTGAATCTAACGGAGGTTGGGCCGGCTCACACCAGGGGAGATGTACTGGTTCACGTTCCCGCTGACAGGACTGTCTTCACTGGGGATATTCTCTTCATTGAAGGGACGCCAATCATGTGGGCTGGGCCTGTTGCTAACTGGATCAGGGCCTGTGATCTGATTATTGAAATGGATGCTGAAGCCATAGTGCCGGGGCATGGGCCGATTACCGATACCAAGGGCGTGAAGAAGGTTCAGGAGTACCTCAACTACATCAACCAGGAAGCCCAGAAACGTTTTGATGCCGGCTTATCCGTACGCGATGCTGCCCATGACATTTCACTAGGTGACTATGAAGCCTGGGGTGATGCAGAACGAATCGTGGTCAATGTCGATACCCTGTATAGGGAATTTGACGCAACTAAAGAACCCACTGATATAGGCGAGCTCTTTAGTTTGATGGCTGAGATCAAGCGAAGTCACTAGGCCGGTTCCCGTCCGGAAATCGAAGATTCCGAGTCAATATCGCGAATGGCATGCGTCGGCAGCCACTCTAAAAGGCGCAAAGGAAACTTAGACCTGCGCGATACCCGCTCTCTACNGGAAGATCAGCTTCGTTTGTTTTGGCTCTGAGCAGACCTCAATCTAAAACGCGTTCCTGGAAAGGTGTTAGCCATCTAAACTAGCCTTCCGGTTTGTCCAGCCGCCATCGGCACCTGCCGTCATTTTCGGTAGAATGATGATGCTTTCCATTTCTGGAGATGGGTGTGCCATCAATGTTACGTTTCATTTTTATCCTTTGTTTGCTTGTTCCCTTTGTTGCCGAGGCACGCCCAAAAGTGGGGCTTGTATTAAGTGGTGGTGCCGCAAGAGGAGCCGCGCACATAGGTGTACTGAAGTATCTGGAAGAGCAGCGGATTCCCATAGACTTTATAGCCGGCACCAGCATGGGTGCGATCGTTGGAGGCTTGTACGCTTCGGGAGTTTCATCTGATGAAATTGCTCGTATTACCCAGGAAATGGACTGGGCCCGCAAGCTTAATGATGATGTCCCCCGGCAGGAGCGATCGATTCAACGCAAACGAATCGATGACCTGTTCTCCTTGCAGGGATCACTGGGGTTTGAAAAGGGCGAAATCAAGATGCCTTCCGGGGCGATCCAGGGGCAGAATATCATTCTTGAACTGCAGCGTATTACACAACATGTATCCCACATTGATGACTTTGCTCAGTTGCCCATTCCCTTCAAGGCCGTAGCATCGGACATTATAACCGGGGAGATGGTATTGCTGGACCATGGGGACCTGGCAATCGCTATGCGTGCCTCCATGGGGGTTCCCGCTTTCTTCGCTCCCATTTCTGTTGAAGGGAGGCTATTGGTGGATGGGGGTGTAACCAACAATATTCCCATGGATATAGCCAGGGAAATGGGTGCCGATATTCTGATCGTTGTTGATATCGGCGCACCCCTGCTGGATGAAGCAGGTATTAGCAACCTAATAACGATTACAGACCAGCTGACGCGCATGCTGATAAGCACCAATACTGCAAGACAGCTGGAAACGCTTGGTGCGCAGGACATATTGCTAGAACCAGAGTTAGGAGATTTTTCCTCCCTTGCCTTCGACCAGGCAGAAGAAGCGATTAGTATCGGTTATGAAGCTGCAACCTCAAACGGTCGGTCACTGCAAAAACTACAACTCAGCGAAGCCCAGTATTTCGGTGCGGCTAAACCCGAAGCTCAAGAAATAAAAATTTCCAACGTGAAGCTGGAAAATAATTCCAGGCTCAATGACAAGGTGATAGACCATATCGTTAAAACATCCGAAGGCGAAACGCTGGACTTGGAAAAACTGGAACGCGAACTAACAAAAGTATTCGGGCTGGGGAATTTCGAACATGTTGGATATGGTCTGACACATCATGCCGAAGGTGTCGATTTGGGAATCACGACAACTGCAAAATCCTGGGGGCCGAATTACCTGCGCTTTGGTATTAGCGCGGAAAGTGGGTTCGACCATGATTCCCGGGCAACGCTGCTGATGGGTTACACCCGTGATGAAATGAACGATGTCGGTGCTCACTGGACGACATTTGTTGGTGTAGGCGACGAGCCAATCGTACAGACCATGTGGTATCAGCCGCTGTCCTACAAGCAAAACTGGTATTTCTTTTCGCGGGCGGGTTTTAGTGACGAAGTCTTGCCAGAGTATGTTGATGCCGAAATGGTCAACCTGTTCGGCCTGCGCCGGGTCAGCGGGCTTGCGGGATTTGGGTACGAGTTTGAATCCTTCGCAAATTTCCAGCTGGGCATCTCGAGGATATCAGGGTCTACAGATTTGTCAGTTGGCGACCCAGCCACACCAGCATTGGATTTTGAGGATGCGAGTATCAGTCTGCAGTATTTATATGACACCAGGAATGATGTTGATTTTCCTTCCAGTGGCTCGGTATTTGATGTCGCTGTCAGGTCTTCAATGAGGCAACTTGGGGCTGAGGACAGCTATCAGCAATGGGAGCTGAGTGCAGCAAGGTATTTTGCCCGTGGCCTCCACAACTTTGGCGTGACCTTAAACCTTGGCGGTACGAATGGTCAAAGTAATGTCGGCAGCNTTTATCGCNTGGGTGGATATGGAAAGCTTACGGGGCTCAGGGNTGATCAGCTTAAGGGCAACTACAAGGGTGTTCTTTCCGGTGTCTACTACCATCGCTATGAAGCCATTCCAGTAGTGGACGGCTTTATCGGTGCTATTGTGGAATATGGTGGGGCATGGCACCAGCGGGAGGATATTGAAGCTGCCAACTCGGTTTTTTCCGCTGGCACTTTCGTCGGAGCCGATACACCAATCGGTACGCTGCAAATTGGAGTTGCATTCTCCGACAAGGGAGATGTTACAGCGTTCTCTCGGATTGGCAGAGCGTTTTAGGTACACCTGCCCCATTGAATCTGAGCTACTGCTCTAGAGACTAATGCCCTTGTTACTGGTGCTGTGGCAGCCAATGTTCATGAGAATGAGAATGCTACAGGGGCAAGTGTGTTAAATTGTGATGCTATTTTAAGGAGTGGTGAGATGGCGCTGACTGAAGCACGATTTAAGGGCCGTACTGCGCCGATGTTGACGGCCACTATTGGCCAACATCTTGATGACGTGGCTGCAAGGAACCCCGATCACATGGCACTGGTGATGCCACACCAGGATATTCGCTGGACCTATGGTGAATTTGTTGAACAGGTTGACCGCCTGGCCAAGGGACTGCTGCAGTTGGGGATTGGCCCTGGTGACAGGGTTGGCATCTGGTCTCCTAATCGCTACGAATGGGTATTGACCCAGTTTGCCACGGCAAAAATCGGAGCGATTATGGTCTGCGTCAACCCGGCCTATCGTCTGTACGAGCTGGAATATGCCCTTAACAAGGTAGAGTGCAAGGCGATAATTACAGCACCTAGTTTTAAGACCAGCATGTACCTGGATATGCTGTTCGAACTGGCGCCGGAGCTGCACGACTGTGAACCGGGAGCCCTGGTTTCGGCGAAATTGCCCTACCTTCAAACCGTTATTCGAATGGGTAGTAAGAAATCAGCGGGCATGTTCAACTTTGGTGCTGTCTGCGATCTGGGTGTACAGGTTCCGGCGAAGAAACTTGAAGAGCTTGGCGCTAGCCTGGAAGCGAGTGACGCAATCAATATTCAGTTCACTAGCGGTACAACGGGCACTCCGAAAGGTGCAACACTTACCCATACCAACATCCTCAATAACGCATTCTATTGTGGACTGAGCATGCACCTCACGGCAGATGACCGCCTCTGTATTCCTGTTCCCATGTATCACTGTTTTGGCATGGTACTTGGTACGCTTGTTAGCGTTGCCCACGGCGCAACTATGGTGCTGCCAGGCGAAGTGTTTGATGCTGAACAAACCTTACGAGTCGCGGCTGAAGAAAAATGCACCGCGCTTCACGGTGTTCCGACCATGTTTATTGCTGAGCTGGACCTGCCAACATTCGCGGAGTATGACTTAAGTGCTTTGCGCACGGGAATTATCGCCGGCTCAACCTGTCCCATTGAACTCATGCGCAGGTTGATCGATGAAATGGAACTGACCGAGATCGTTATCGGCTATGGTCAAACGGAATGCAGTCCTATAAACACCATGACCGCAATTGAAGACTCACTGGAGGCGAGGGTAACGACGGTCGGGGTTGCCCATACTAACTGGGAGCAGAAAATAATCCGGGAGAATGGGTCTACGGCAGACTTAGGTGAAACAGGGGAGGTCTGTTCTCGCGGGTATGGCGTGATGCAAGGTTACTGGGGCGACCCGGAACGAACAGATGAAACCATTGATGGGGAAGGCTGGTTGCATTCAGGTGACCTGGGTGAGATGGACGGAAATGGGTACGTGAAAATTACCGGGAGGATAAAGGACATGATTATTCGTGGTGGTGAGAATATTTATCCACGCGAAATCGAAGAATACCTCTATCAACATCCCCAGATTCAGGAAGTTCAGGTGTTTGGCGTGCCGGATGAAAAGTATGGAGAACAGGTTTGTGCCTGGGTGCAGGCGCGGGATGGATGTGAGCTGACAGCTGATGATGTCAGGGAATACTGCCATGGCCAGATCACCCAGTTCAAGATACCACGCCATATCAAGATGGTTCAGGCGTATCCCATGACAATAACGGGCAAGCTGCAGAAGTTCGTCATGCGCGATGAAACAATCAAGGAATTGGGCATTAAGGTATAAACGGCAGCAGGAATGGGGTCTGATCCTGACTAGTTATTCATTTCAGCGGACCGTGCAAGGTCCTCCTTAAGGTGCTTGGATGCCAGGGCGAAACTCAAGAAGGCGACGAGGTAAACAAGATTGCAGGCCAGCATCGCATACTTTAGTGAGTCAACATCATTCATCTGCATGCTTCCCTGAAGCAGATCGCTGATAATACCAATGGTGGTTGGTCCGAACACAAGCCCGATGATATTGATGATAAACAGCAGCAATGCTGATGCGGAAGCTCGCATTGCCAGCGGTGCCAGCGACTGTGTCATGCCGAATGTTGGGCCCGTGTACAGGTTAACCAGGAATGCTGGAATACTATAAAAGGCCAGCACCAGCACCAGCTTGTCCGCTGTTAAGGTGGCTATGCCAAAGGGCACTGATACCAGGAAACCAATCGCAGGTACCAGCATGTACCAGCGAACGTCGCGTTTCCCGAGCCTGTCACCGGTGAATCCACCCAGGAAGGTTCCGAGACCACCAAATATGCCGATAATCAGTCCCAATGCAGTACCCACTTCACCGCTGCTCAAATCGTGGGTTCGCATTAGGAAAGATGGCATCCATGCGATTGAGCCATAACCGACGAATGCCTGCGCACCAGCACCGATTGAAAGGTACCGGAAGGAAGGGAAACTCCACATTGTCTTTAGCACATCCGTAAAAGGTACGCTCGTGACTTCCGGTTTCATGCCTTCTGAGTAGCCACGTGGTGGCTCCTTTACCGTAAGCTTGAGTATGATGGCCAGGATTATGCCGGGTACTCCGACAACAAAAAAAGCGTAGCGCCAGCCAAAAAACTCATTGATCCAGCCGCCAGCAAGGTTGCCAAACAAGATGCCAACGGGTATCCCGAGGGAGTAAATGCCAAGGGCGGTTGCGCGTTCACGTGGGGCGAAGTAGTCGGCTAAGAGAGAGTGTGACGGAGGGCTGCCTCCAGCTTCGCCAATACCAACTCCAATGCGGGCGATTAGGAGGTGCCAAAATTGAAGCGCCATTCCAGAGACTGCCGTCATCAGACTCCAGATGACGAGACATATAGAGATAATATTTACCCTTGAGTAACGGTCGGCAAGTCGGGCGATAGGGATTCCAAGCGTGGCATAAAAAATACCAAATGCAACACCGCTCAATGCGCCGATTTCAGTATCGGATAAAAGCAGGTCCAGCTTTATCGAAGGTGCCAGGATGGCAAGTATCTGTCGGTCTATGAAGTTAAAGACATAGACGACGACGAGCACGCCTAGTATATACCGTCGATATTCAGTTGAATAAAGTGACTGCGGAATTTCTTCCTGAGTTTCTTGAGCCATAACTGCGCAGGGAGAGTGAGTGATCGACAAAATAACATCTCGCCTGCTGCAATTAAAGCTGAAGTGAAGTCTTCCCCTAACTAAAATTATCACTAAAAGTTTCTCCAGACTAGCGCTAGCTGGTGTAGGATTAGGGGTCCATTTAGAAAGCAGATCCAGGAAAAGTTTTGCCTAATCACACAGAGAAATCACTACTTCCGCTAGCTGGCATGATGGTAGGCTTGTTGGTTGGTCTTGTGCTGGGGGTTGCGGCCATTTTTTACCTGGAGATTAACAGCCTTTTGGATCAGGTTTGCCTGGTAGGCATCAGTTTGCTTTCGTTTCAATTGTTTGGCTCAACCCTGGGATCCGCTATTGGAAAGGGGTGAACATGTCATGGGTGGTCAAATCAGGGGTGAACAGGTCAGAGTCCCGATAGATCCCTGTAGGCTTTGCCCTGTTGGTAGTTAGAGAGCCTGTCTTTTTGCTGCCTTTGCTCTGCCTCAGGGGCAAGCTTTAACGCTTTTAGCTGGTAGTCAATGGCGACCTGGAACTGGCCAGCTTCAGCATAGGCTGCCGCCAGCGTATCGAGGCGGCTTGAATCACTATAGCTTGTAGCCTCATTGGCCCTTGATGCCAGGTCAACTGCCAGTTCTCCATCGCGAAGCGAGCTTATCGGACAAGTTGCCAAAATCCAGGCGAGATTATTAGCTGCGTCCAGGTTACCTTCCTCAAATTTCAGGGCCTGAGCATAGTCATGGACGGCGGCGTTGTAGAGCCCCTTCAGTTGGTTCGCCATTCCACGGTTGCTGTAGGCATTTGAATACTCCGGGTCAAGCTTTACTGACTCATCAAAATCTGCAATTGCTTGATTGTATTGCCCTTCATCCATGTAGATATTTCCCCGATTGTTCAAGGCAATACTCTTGCTGCCGGCCAGCAATTTCCCTTCCTGAATACACGTGGTATAGAGGGAGGTGGCGCGTGCGAGTTCTCCGCGATCTTTTAGCTTTTGCGCGACTATGCATGCAGCCAAGTCCTGTGCTTGTGACTGAGGTGCTCCAGCAAAACACATGGTGAGCAGCGCGGAAAAGAATAATTTGTGCATATGGGTATGCTATAGGATATCGCGCTATAATTCTCTTGCTTCAAGAAAGTCAAAATCTATGGCAAACCTTTTTGAGCATCTAAGCGATTTGATCGTCAGTGATATTGACCCTGCGGAGCGAGAGGCTGAGATTTTTGAGCGATACGGGCAGCAGGTTTCGGTCATGATTCTGGATTCATCGGGATTCTCACGAATTTCTGAAGAACATGGAATCGTTCATTTCCTCACTCGGCTGGTCATGATGCGTCGCATCGTTGAACCCATTCTCAAGTCCTATAACAATCTTGACTTCAAGTTTGAGGCTGACAATATCTATGCCGTATTTGATCACCCGGATGATGCTATTCGTGTATCACTTGAGACCCATGCGGCGGTACATGAAAACAAGTTGATGCTGACCGAAAGCGAGCCCTTCAGAGTCTGTGTTGGCATAGGTTATGGAAACCTGCTGTATTCTGAGACCATGGAAGGCTATTTTGGTGAAGAAATGAACCTGGCCTCCAAACTCGGAGAAGATACCGCAGAAGGTGGAGAGACGCTGCTTACCAATTTAGCCTACGAGAGTGCCGACCCTGAGCTAGTTAAGTCTTTTAAACCGGCCTCTTTAAGTATCTCGGGGATTGAGACCACCTACTACCAGCACCAGTATGAAAGTTAGGAGTCGGTCGTAACCTCGGCAACTGCTTCAGCAAATTCGGAAACCTGTTCTTTTCTCTCGGTTGTAAGCGCTATGCCGCGGGTTTTCGCCGCGATTACCTTTTCCGGTTCTTTGACCTGCAACACCGGGCCAAGATTGGCGGTGCTGAGTTGGCCAAGGGGGGCGGTGCTGCCATACAAAACGACCTTTTCGGTGCCAAATGGCTCCTGTATGGTGAGGTCGAATTTATCATTGCCAGTCGGTACTTCATAGATAACACCACCCTGAAAATAATTTTCCTTGCGATAAGGGTTTGGCAGTATCTGCAGTTTGGTTCCCGATGCGTCAATATAGATAAGCCGCCCATAAAATGGCTTGTTGCCTCTGAGGAAGACCTTCATAACCTCACCGGCCCTAAATGTGTCCTGATTGGTCCACACTTTGATGGTAAGCGGTGCGCGTGGGTCTTCCATCATGGTACTGCTGGCAACAACCTTCTGCATTTCCGCTTTTGCCGGGATGACTTCGGCCTGGATTTTTATCGTATAACAATCACCGGTGGCAGGGTCATCCCAGACTTCATTTAACACGTCAATTACCTTAACCTTGGCTTTGGAGAAAGCGGTAACCAGATCTTTTTTTAACTGGAAATTCTCCATTTCCGTTTCACTTTCAATGTAAGTCTTGGAAAATTCCACAGCATTACGTTTAGCATCCTGGAGGGCGAGGTTCTCGGTTTGCTTTCGGGAATGGTCAACACCCATGCAGGAGTATCCATCTGCCTTGGTGATCGAAGATTGCTCCGCATTGACCAACAAAGGCAGCGCCAGAATGAACAAATATAAAGATAGTCTGGTTTTCATATTGTGCTCCTATAAAACAATGATCACGCCAGAATCTTCAAGAAAACCGTCTTTCACCAGTCCTAACAGCCGGTCAGATGATTGCGTACCCAGAACGATTTGTGTTCGTGTTTTCCCGAAAGTTCTCAGTGCTTTTAGCACGATGGGTCTTTCCCCCACGGTTGGGTGCCTGCGGGCAGTATTGAGATCTCTGGTGAACAGGGAGACCAACTGACCCCTTTCACGGCGGGTCACCTGATGCTGTGCGTTGGGATATATCACGCCTGCTCGAAGTTTGATAATTTTTGGCGACATTGACGGGATGAAATTACTACCCCTTGCATCCAGGACTAACCCTGTGGGTCCAGTATCCTTGACTTCAACGACCGCCGGGTGGGTGCTGAGCAGGTCTTCAAGTGCTGATATTCTTGCCGATAGCCGGTCAAGACCTTGCTGCCAGGGGGGAGTATCTGCGGCGGAACTATTGGGTACTAAGAATTCCAGGCTTCTGTCTACAAATGTAGCAATCGCTGTTAAGGGTGTGAATTTGGGCTCTATGCTACTGACCGGTACGTTTTCAAATACCTGCTGATAAACATCAGTAGTGAATTTGCCACCAAGGGGGGCTGTCATCTGTACCAGGCAACTGCCGTCCGATTGTGGGTCCCGCTTGACTACCTGCGCACCCTGGAGCAGGCCGCTGACGCTGGTCTTGATCATGTCGCTTTCCACCATCATATTAGCGACAACGGTCGTTCCTTCGACGCGCACGCCCTGGATTGATTCCAGCAGGTTGCGCTGGGCATCAACCACGGCAGCACGGCAGGCCATCATCCTAGCCATACTTGGCGGCATGCTGCTGGGGCCGATACCGGCGCCTTCCGACTGAATATTGCCGGAACTCCAATTTACTCCGCTGTTGGCACCGACCCATTCGACGTATTCTTCGGCGGTGGCGCTGAACGTCAGGGCACATAGTGGGAGGATTAATGTGATCAGTCTCATTGGGGTCTCCCTAGTAATTTACGTCACCCAGTACGGTCATATCTGAAGCCGCAGGTTCGAATACATTGTCACGGATATCGACCTGGTAGGTTGAGCCATTCTGAAGGTGAAATGGATCATTGTTGCTGAAGGTGTTCTTCTCAAATGTCGGCTGGGCCTGGCCTGAAACAATGACCCCGCTGGCTTTCGCATCACTGAGTGTACAGTTTCTAATGATGGGTCTTGCTGACCCGGATATAGAAAGCGCATTAAAGGCACTGTTTGCGAGTACGCAGTCGCCGATGAGGGGGTTGCCAGCAGTTATCTGAATGGGAATGCCCGCATTACTTATCTTTAGGCCTTGCAGGCCTATCGGTTGGGTAGACTGGAGAATCAGGAACTCATCAAACACCTGTCCCTTTTCATCCCTCACAATGATTGGATGTTCAAGATTTCCGAATGTATGAATTTCACCAAGTACCGATAGCTTAGCCTTGGGACTGACGATAATTTCTACTCCCGGAGCAATGAGCAATACACCGTCAGTCGCAATCTTGCTCGTGTGCCTGAGGTAATACGGGTTTCTTTCCGGAATCAGGCGATTGAGTCCGGTGATATTATTTGGCAGGGAACTGGAGAGTATTGCTGCACCACCGAATCGGGTGTCCGGTGCGGGTGTCCCGGCAATCTTCACTGCTTCACCGCGGTTGCCCGCCCGGTCAAAAGCTGAAACAGAAACATAGATTGTCTGAAAATTGAGTAGTTTTTCCAGGGTTACAGTTGAATCACTGGATTGGAGTTTCCCGCTTGCAGTCCCGGTTTCGGTATTGGCCCAGGAAATTTCGTACCCGGAAATATCCGGGTCACCTGGTGCCGTCCAGCGAACATTTATAGCGCTGTTACGTGACTCAGCCTGGAGCGCTGCGACCTTGCCGGGAGCGCTGTTGTCGACATTGAGCAGCCCATAGGGGGAAACCCAGCTGCTGGTCTGTCCGAAATCATCCTGCAAACGACCTACGACAGCGATGTCGGTCAGGTTGTGTTTCCTGTCTAGTACAATCTTACCGATATATTGACCCGGCTCTTCCTCCGTCAGGTCAACGATACCAATACCATCGATAGAGGCAGCGGCGGTCACGCCCGGTGCCCCCTCAATTCCAATTTCAAGCGTATCGCCATACTTGAGGTACTGATCTACCCCGGAATGTACGACATTGGAGATAAGCGGTTTCTTACGCTTGGATACACTCTGCGGTTCAGGCATTTCTTTTGCGAGATCACGTCCGAGTTCGTCGGCAGCACGATAAAGGTTGATATCGCCGTACAAATGTTTGGCTGCCACTAGAGCATTCATGATGAGGCCAACAGGGTTCGTCGATAAGCCACCAGCATGCGATCGCTGAACATCTTTAACCTCCCAGATGACCTCGTCCTTCGCATTGAGAAATCTCAGCTCGACACCCACTGCGATCTGCGCATAAATGCCGGCAAATGTCTTGTTATAGTGAGTAATGCCTCCATAAAGCAAACCATCTACACCCAATATTGCCCGCAGCTCCTCCGATGATTTTTCTTTAACGGCAGCCGCGCCATCAAGGCCGGCTAGCGTGAGTCGGCTGTCGACATCCCGCCAATGTAGCATCCTGTAGTTTTTTGTTGAGAAGTGATTGACCATGGTTCTTCTCACTACCGTGTACGCAAACTCGCTTCCTGTTTTGTTGATAAATGGAAGAACAGCCACGGTACGTGGCAGGTTCGATTCTGACTTTTGCTGACTTTCGGCTTTACCTGTGGTTTCTGCACTGCCTCCCATCACGGTATTGTCAGTTGAAACTGCACAACCGGCTAGGAGAGCGGCAGCAAAAAGAACGGATATCTTTGTAGTAAGGGTCAAGGGATGCTCCTTATGTTATTTTTGGCAGCTGGTGCCTGCTGGTACAACTGGTTATCGTGAGGGTGCGTAGCCGGCAAAGCCGGTTTGACAACTTCTTCACCACCACCACCCAGTAGCCATGATTGACTTAACTGTTCTGTTAGTGCAGTAATGCTTTGAAGCGCGATATCGGTTGTAACAAGTACAACCGGTAGTTGACTCATCAAAGGCGTCGTTGCACGGAATAGGATTTCGGCTTCGCTGAGTGTTAGGGTTGCTTGCTCAGTCATCTGTACGGCATTTTTCAGGGTCAACTGCAAGTCCTTGTCTGCAGTTAAGACAAGCTTGTCGATTCCCTGCATAGACGACTGTAGTGCAATCAGGCTCTGATCGACGGAGTTAACCATTCCGGGTAATTCTCCTGAAACCTGGGCGAGGATCGCGGTAACCTGCGCAAGATTATCAATGCTCATGAATATCTTGTCCTGATTGTCGGCAAGCCCGGCCGTAATCTCTTCAACATTGGCGACTATGTCAGTTACCTGATCAGTGAGTTGGGCAATGTCGAGTTCTTCCAGGATTGAACCGATTCCCTGGGGGGCATTTGTACTGATAAATTCACCTTGTTCCAGTAGTCCGTTCTCTGCTTTACCAGGAGACAGGATCAATCCGCTACCAGTTAGAATCGTACTGACGCCAATGTTTGAGTCGACCGTTAGTGTGCTCCTTTTCGTATAAAATTCTTCGTAAATTCGTGAGAGAGCGATATCGACACGTACCATGCCATCTCTAGTGATACCGACTGCGGTGACCCCTCCGATTGGCACGCCCCTAAGGGATACGATGGCCTCTGGTGCTATACCGTAAGTTTGGTCAAGCACCGTATAAAACGGGATTCTCTTGTCATCCGAGAGGCTTTGGATAAAGGGAATAAGGAAACCAACCAGGAATAAGAGTACTGCGCCAATGACAAAAAAGCCGACGATACGGTCCCTGGCACTGACATCAAACGGAGTATAGGCGGATGTTTTCATGGTTGCTCAGGTGCCAGGTCGTGGTCTTTAATACGAAAGGCCCTATCGGCCTTCTCCATGACGAAATCATCCGAAGTAGTTATGATAATTGTCATAGGGCTGGCTTGCTGTTTTTCTCGTAGCGTTGCCATTGTATCGTGTAAATACGCCTCTGACATCCCGCCCTCTAACTCGTCAATGAGTAGTAACTCCGGGTTGATAATTAGACCCCGCGCTAGATTGACAAGCCTTGTCTGGACATCATTGAGTTGGTGGGGGTGATCCGTGAACAGCTCCTCACTCAGATTCAATGACATACATACTTCAGATGCGCGCTCGTTAATCTCTTCGTCACTGAGATCCGTGTGAAACTGGAGCGGCAGTACGATATTCTGGTAGATATTATACAGGCTGACAAGTCCCTGATCCTCATATACATATCCCACCCTGATTGCCCTTTTTACCGGGCTGCAATGCAGCAGGTCCAGGCCATTGAGGTTTACCTCTCCACCTACATCGTTGAGAAAACCGCCGATGCCCTGAAGCAGGCTGGTCCCACCGTCCAAAACGTGTGTTTCGATAGCGATAATTTCATTATCTTCAAAGTTCAGGTCAATGGAGTCGAAGACCCGCTGTCCTGGGTATTCGATATGCAATTTACTGATCGTTAGAGACATCTGGGGCTACTGGGTGTAGGCCAGCAGGGACAGTACGACATTGATGAGGAAAAATGCCATGAGTTGTGAAGTGGTCGAGTTGGATATGGCTTCGGAGACATCATCAAAACTGTCAGTGGCTCTCGCGCCAAAGTGAATAGAGATCACACCGATCACCATGCCGCCAAGAATCGCTTTTACTGCATTGATTGCGACCTCATTGAGGCTGATCTGCTGCAAAATATTACTCAGGAAAATGCCAAAGTTGATGCTCGGGTCTGCCAGCCAGATGAAGGCGTAAGCAGATAGAATGCACATAAAATCAAAGTAGATGAACATCAGCAGCAGTGATATCGGAAAGGCGAAAAACACAGGCAGCAGAAATAGAAAGACTGGATTAATGCCAAGCCCATGGAGAACTTGAAACTCTCTTCGCATGCGCAGAAAACCGATCTCAGAGGTCACAGCGGTTGCTGATCGCGAGATAAGGATTATTCCCGAAATGAGTGGACCCAATTCCCTGAATATGATGACCACAAACAGGTAGCCATACTGTTCCGCCAGTACTTGTTTGGGAATATAGTCAAACAGTCGGGACATCAGCAAAGCGCCGATAATAACAGCGATCATGCCGTTGATATAAAGTGCTCGAACACCAGTATTGTAGAGCTGGCGGGTGAATAGGGTGCGAAAAATTCTGCGGCGCTTGGGGTTGCGAAGGTGTCGGCTGGCGCGTAGTGCGACGGATATCAGACCAACGATATCCATGATATATGAGATCAAGCCGGTAGGCAGTCTGCCGATGATGCCGAGGACGTCCAGGTTCGGTCTTATAGTCGGCCCCTCCGGTTCTACGCTCTCCGGTACGCTGCTCATAGGGTAGAAATCCAGGTATTGATCTTTTCCGCCTTCTCGTTATCACCGGCAGCTTCAAGTACCCGCACGGCTCTTCGTGCATAGGTTTTGGCCTGGTGAACTCTGTTGTTTTCGGACTCAATCCTTGCAAGGCTTACCAGTGAATCCGCGACGCCGCGAGAATCTTCTGCCAGTTTGTAGGCATCCAGAGATAGTTGAAAAAAGGCTGTTGATCCAGTTGCCAGTGCATGCTGGTAGTAAATGAAACCACGATCTGCAGGACTGTTGGAGCCGATACCCTCAAGCATTTTTACTGCGAGGCTTGTATCGCCGAGATAGGCTTGAACGACCGCTTTCTCTATCGCAGAAGAGGCGAAGTTAAGCGCATCGTAGTAGTACTGATTGTCATTTCTTGAGCGGGCCAGTACCAGGGAGGTTTTGAACTTGATCTCCCTGGAATTGAGTTGTCCCGCAATCTCCTCAAGCACATCCGCCTGTGCTGCGGCCTCACCTAAATCTTCTTTTGCAAAGGCCAGTGAGGCCTTTACATATCGGATTCGCCACTGTCCCGCCAGGTCATCAACGGCCTGATACTTTTTTAAGGCAGTATCCAAAGCGTAGGCTGCTTCATCTGGCATCTGCAACTGCAGCGCGTAAATGGCATCCTGCTCTTCAACGCTGACGGAGGTGGCAGGTTCCACCGGGGTCGAACTGGAACAGGCGGTCAGGCCCAGCAGTAGTGTCAGGTTAAGGATCTGCAAGCATTTTTTCATGTTCACGTTCCAATATGCGGAGCAGGGAAGGAAGCCGCTCCAGTGTAACGACGTACTGGTTGAGAATCTCTCTTGCGTCCTCGTAGCCAATATGATCAAGAATAAATCGGAAATTTGCACGCAGAGTAGAGAAATTTTCCTGGTCCAGCAGCCCCTCGCTCAAGTCAAGGAATTCATTGTAGTTGCCTCGTTCAAATGAACGACGCGCACGGTTCAGTTTAAACTGTAACATGAGGGGGCCAACAAAGGAGTTAACGACGAAGGCAGCAAAGAGCGCCAGGAAGGTGACAATAAAGTCACCCACCTTGTCTTTGAATATGAGGACCCACTCAGCCCATTCTTCACTGGTTTGCGCCTGCAGGGTGGACCTGATTTCTGCCACGTATTTCTTGGCTACCGGATTCAGGGGGTCGATAATCAGCGCCTTGCGAAATTCTATTTCTGCAGTCTCAAGCTCGTTATTCTTGTAAAGGGCCTCGCCCTTGAGTGTCAGAAAATGCTTTTCTTTTTCAGGGAATTTTCCAAGGGCAATGTCAGCAATTGCAATGGCAGTAGCGAAGTCTTCGATATCTATTTTCTTCTGAATAGCGACGACAGCGATGACGTTGCTGCGGCTCAATCGCTCAAGATGTTTATTGGTGGATGCAAGCAATTTAGTGAGTAGTGGGGTAGGGCTGCTTGAGGATTCAATCAGCTTGTGTGCTTCGCCGAATCGCTCGTTGTCAAAGAGTAGCTGTACCTTGAGTTCAAGTAGTTGAACATCGTCTGGGAACTGTTCCCGGGCCCCGGTAAGGAAACCCTGTGCTTCTCGACCCTTCCCTGCAGCTATCAATACTCGAGCCTGGTCGACCGCACTTGTGGCGCTTGCTAACTCTTCTCCAACAGCATTACCAGAGGCAAGACCAATGGCAAAAACAAGTATCGCGGCAAGCTGTCGCATACTAGCTTGCCACCACGATCAGGACGCCAGCCTTGTTCATGGCGACTATTGTACTTTGACTTTGCTTGATCTTGTCGGCATCTGCATTCGTTATGGTGAGATCAGAGGGTAGCGATTTGTAGGTCGAAACGGCCTTGATGATGAAGGGGGTCGCAGCAACGCGCTGGTTGCGGATAGCGTCGTGCAGGTCAAAGTCATAGGTGACACCACGCTTATTTACAATATCATCGTACGAAGTATTGTCACTCGGGTAGAGAATCTCACCGGTTTCATCCCTTATTTTTGGGATTGTGGCTAGTTCGAAACTAGGAACTGAGCTGGCATCAATAAGTAGCCCTGAAAACTTTGCGCTGGTTTCATACTGGACAACGGCATCATTCAAGATAGTTTTGAGGTCAGTGCTGGCATTCTGCTGCATCCATTCGATTAATTTGCGATAGGCATTGGCTTCGGGCTCATCGCTTATGACAAAGGATTCACTGGCCCTGGCGGGTGTGATGATGAAGTCAAGTATGTGGTCAAGACTATTTTCGAAGGCAAGGTCATCGGCAGGATACATGGTGCGCAGGAACTTACCCGATATTGGCATTGACATGGTGATGTTGGCAATTTCGTTCTGGTAGTGATCCCGGGTAATCTGTGCGCCTTTAATAATACCGGCGACCCGGGTTGTAATCTCCGGGCTTTCTTTCATTGCTTGGCCGGTTTTAATCACTGAGTTGATGCGAACACCCTTGGTAATTTCGAGCAGATTTCTCTGCGCATCAACCACAGCGGCTCTGCGCGCCAGAATCCTTTTTTGTGCGGAAGACAGGCCTGGCTTCGCGGTACCGTAGCCGTTAGCGTAGACAATACCCTGGCTCCAGTTGATGCCTCCAGCGGATGTTTGCACAACGACATCTTTAGCAGCCGCAGAGAGAGGCCATAGCAGCAGGAAATGCATAATTAATTTCATCGAGCTCGGTCTCCACTTTGTCCCGTTCATGTGATGATAAACCGCTGCAGGGCGCATTTCATCGATATTTTTCGTTTACCGGCAGGTTTTGGGCAGTGGACGGGAAGGTTATAGCATCTGCGGTATTATCTCCTCGCTACGTACGGCAGAACCATGGGGCACGAGATTATCGATATCAATGGATTATTGGTGGGATTTTGGCCATCATTAGCAGGTTTAGTTGATACCCATGCTCGAGAAATGAATTCGCTAAATAAATTGACAGTAATCATGGTGCTTCTCCTGACTTATATGTCAGGAACCCATGTTTATGGAGCCTCCAGGGGGATATCTGTCAATCTGAAGGTTTCTGAAGCCAGGGGTGCAGAGTTTGGTGAAACCGTCGAACTTTATTCATCCAGCTATGCCCTTGTCATAGGCAATGACAACTATACAAATGGCTGGCCTAAGCTGAGTAATGCGATCAAGGACGCGGAGTTAATCGCCGATACGCTTGAGGAAAAAGGCTTCGAGGTAGAACTGCACAGGAATCTGGATTCAGCTGGTCTTAACCAGGTATTCAAACGTTTTTTCATTCTCAAGGGAGATAACCCGGCTGCAAGGCTGTTTATCTGGTATGCGGGCCATGGTGCGACCGTTGATGGAGAGGGTTACCTGATCCCGACGGATGCACCTGTTCCCACGGAAGGGGCTGCGTTCAAATTTGCTTCTGTAGCTTTACGTGATTTCGGCACTTTCATGCGCCAGGCAATGTCAAAACACGCCTACGCGGTGTTTGATTCCTGTTTTGCCGGGACCGTTTTTTCCAGTCAAAGAGCCATACCGCCAGCTGCAATTACGCGCGCTACCACGATGCCGGTACGACAATTCCTTACTTCTGGGGATGCTGATCAGACCGTTTCTGATGATGGTGCTTTCCGTGAGCTGTTTATCAGGGCCATAAATGGGGAGGAACGCTCTGATGCAAATAATGATGGCTATATAACAGCCAGCGAACTTGGAATGTTCCTCGGGGACAGGGTCACGAACCTCACCGAGTCACTGCAAACGCCCAGGTTCGGTAAGTTGCGGGACAAGAATTTTGATCGTGGTGACTTTGTTTTCTCCCTCCCGGGGGGAGCTGCCGCTGCGCAACTGCCAACGGGTGGGTCAACACCAGCCAGCGCTGAAATCACCTTCTGGAACTCGATCAAGAATAGTAAAAACACGGGTGAATTTGAGGCTTATCTGAAACAGTATCCGGACGGTACGTTTGCTGCCCTGGCAATGGTTAAAAAAACCATCATTGAAAGAAAACTAAAAGAATCACGTACACGCACACAGACGCGAGAGAAATTCAAGGTGGCATTCCTTGATGCCGACATGCAGGCAAGCAAGGTGGCAAATATCCGCCAGATCCCGTTTCCAACCGCGGCACGTATAGGACGATTGAAACGGGGCGAGAAGGTTTGGGTTACAGGGCAGGCGCAGACCAAGGCAGGGATCTGGTATAAGGTTGCCAGAGACGGTGCGGCACTGGGGTTTGTTTATTCACCGCTGCTCGCGTCGATCGGTAGAGTAGACCATCACTTGGAAGTGAAGCCCTTGGCCTTGGCGGAACAGACGGACACAGGATCCCGAGAGAGTGTTGCTATGGAAGAGCAGGACAGCAACCTGAGCTCTGATGGCAGTGCTAATGATCGCTTGAGCTCATTGATGGATGATCTGCTGGAAGATAAGAAACCTGTAGTCCCGGAGCCAGACACTGTTAAAGATAAACACCTTAATAAACAAAGAGGTATAGATGATTACTCGAAAATAAATGAACTAAAATCGGCAGTACCGATAGAGATGCCTGCGGCCGACCCTATAGATCTTGAGGAGGAGAACTTGAGCCGGTATGGCCTGCAAACGCAGGCAGGAGAGCAGTCTGGAAGCCAGGGGATTTTAGGGCCAAGCCGTGTTGCCGAAGAGGCGGTGAAAGAGGCGGTTGAAATTGCGGAAACCCCTGCTGAAGATGCGCCGGTTCCTGATACAACTATTCGTGATAAGAGCAAGAGATTTGAATCAGCATCTGATACGGATTCCACGCTTGTCTCAGCTGTTGTCTCTACCGAAGGAGGCCCCGTTACAGAGATCCACCCAGTTGAGGGGATTTTTTCTGCTATAAAAACGCCAGCAGGCAAACCTGAAGTAGTCAAAATAGAACCTGATATGGAGTCTGTGCCTGCAGCGTTGGTAAGTACAGTGGACGAACCCCCTTCTACGGGAACCGATCAACCTGGTCAGGGCCCAGAAGAACCTGCTCAGGATGAAATTGCAGAAGACCTGCCAGCCCCAGATAAACCGGTACCGCTGGCGCTCTTGAGCAAGCAAGCGGCCGAACCCAAACCTGTGAGCGAGTATATCAAACGCTATATAGCAGCAGCTGAAAGCGGCAATGCCAGGGCGCAATTGTCACTGGCCTATATGTACGAAACAGGTGAACAGGTTGATCAGGACAAGGTAGCCGCAATCCGATGGTACAAGCAGGCTGCAGAGAATGGTGAGCTGCAGGCTATGGTCAGCCTGGGTCTTATGTATGAACGTGGCGAGGGGACCGCTATAGATCTGGTTGAATCTGCCCGCTGGTTTCGAGGCGCAGCCTCCCTCGGTGATGCCGATTCACAGCAGACGCTTGGCTATATGTACGAGAACGGTAATGGCGTGATCAAGGATGTCGCCGAGGCTGCTCGCTGGTATGCAATGGCCGCCAAGCAGGGCCGTGTTGCCGCACAGAATAACCTCGGACGTTTGTTTCAGCTTGGAGTAGGCGTTGAGAAAAACATGGATAAGGCTATTTTCTGGTACGAGCAAGCCGCTGCCCAGGGCAGTGAAGCTGCCCGGGAGAACCTTTCGGAACTGCTTCCAGGGAGATTCTAACCGTCCAGGCGTTCCAGTTTTAGCTGTGCTGCCGCGTGTCCCTGGGCGCTTGCCCTGCGATACCAGGCCTTAGCGGATGTCTTGTTGCGCTTTACGCCGCGGCCCCGCTCATACATTTCGCCCACCTTGAATTCTGCCTCTGGATAACTTAACTCTGCAGCGCTGGTATACAAGTGCAGCGCCTTGGCATAGTCACGCTTGACGCCGCGCCCAGAGACATATTTGTTACCAGCAATGACCAATGCTGGCGGGTGGCCGAGATCAGCGGCTTGGAGATAGAGCTTGGTAGCCGCAGCACTTGAGCGTGAAATACCAGCCTTTCCCTGCTCGGTCAGTCCCGCCATTTTTAATAGGGCTCGCGGATATTGTTTTGCCTGAGCATACTTGTACCAGCGCAGGGCATTAGCCATATCAGGTTTGGAGTTGGCAGAGAGCAGTCCGCGTTCATGCATGCTGGCCACCAGGTATTCCGCCGCCGGATAACCAAGTCGGGCCGCCGGTTCGATAGCCGCAAGGGCGTCATTGGCGCGACCGGCTGCCAGTAAAGAACGTGCGTACTGAATCTGAAAACGAATAACCTCAGGGAACTGGCGAAGCGCCTCATTACAGGCTGTGACAGCTACCTGGGCAGGAATCTGGCTGATCGGTATACCCCATTCCTGGGGTTTACTCGCATATCGTGCCAGCCCATCACAATTGTGAGACTCAGGCACTGAGTTCTTAAGTTTTTCAAGCGTTTCGTCGGTTATGTCACCGTTGACCTGTAGGCCGTGTCGAATCTGATAAACCGCCAGTGCCTCTCGCGTCGGGTTGTTGAACTCACCATTTTCAACCGCCAGTCGAAAACCAAGTTGCTGAAGGTTTCGCTGCGCCTCCCTGATCCTGAGGTTTCGCGCCTTCTTGATTGACTTGGCAAGCTCTATGCGGCGAAGCCTTGTCTGTTCTGCCTGTTTGCGTTCCTGGATGTCCGCTTCTTCTTTCACTGCCAGCAACAGTTCGGTCGCCTGCTCGTAGTAGCGGCCATCCCGGCCTGTATTTGCCAGATAGACCACAAGCTGGTCTCTGGCTGTTAGTGCTTTTCCAATTCGAAATAGCGCACGGGCCTCCAAAAAGTACAGGGAGTCTGGTATCTCGATATCCAGGGCACGTATGCGAGGTATAAGTGCGATGATACCTTCGTTGTCATCAATCTTAAGGAGCCTGGACAATTCAGTCATCAGCAGATCAACCTGGACATCAAGGGGGAGGTTGTCCGAAATCGTCGTCGATTCCGCGGAAACGGATGGGGGAAGGGTGAACAGGAACGAACAAATGATGCCGAGAAAAATAGGTCGTAAGCACTTCACTGGATGTTGCCTATGGGTAGAATGCTAAAAGTATGGCGATTCTAGGCTAATCGGCAGGAATTGTCTCTTTTTCAGCTGGAATGACAATAATCTACCAGGGTCATCAGGCTGCCGGCCAACTGCTGTAAGTCTTCAAGCCGGGATTCATTTGCCGTAATCAGCCAGCGGTTGGTTTTATAGTCCCCCGCAGTCGTGGACTGAAGATCATCGGCCAGTACCAGTGTCAGGCTGGCCCAGCCATCCGGTGAATGCCTGATACCTGCTATTTCCGCAATATCCTCCGCTAGGTTTATGCTGACCCGGCTGGTGGCCTTTATCTGTCTGGACTCGCCATTGTCGGCACAGAGGTAGTCGTGTGATGTTTCTCTGGTGAAATTGAGCTTACACATGCCCGGTGCCTGTACCCAGTTGGCGATGGTGCGGGCGCTCTCGCAGTCATGGGGTGGAGAGACATACTGGGCCAGCGAAGAGGAAACTAGGGTCAAGACATTCTTAGCTGCAATTTTGGCCTGCTCCTCCAACTGAGTGGTGTTTTGAGCAGCGACCTGTTCTGTGGTCATTTGGGGCTCCTTGGAGGCACTAGCCGCCGCCGCACGTCTCGATGCAGCACTCGGGTCTATGGTGCTATCTATTGCATTGGCGAGCATTGAATCCAAGGAGAGCCTGCCATCCTTTGCCTTTGATTTTGGGCGTGGCGGAGCGAATTTATTCGCGCCCAGGCTCGATATTACCGAGGTTTTGCTGACTACTTCGAACCCCTCAAATTTTAAATTTGATGAGAACAATTGCCTTGACTTTGGTTCATTTTCACAGGATGCGGAATCCGCCGGCCTTTCACAGAAGAAGTTTGACCAGCTCGGAGATTCCGTTGCCGTTGTGCCATAGCTTTGGCCAGCTGAGGGTATTACAGGCCTGACCTTGAAGTAGTTAAGGGAATCTGACTCGGTCCTTACACGTATCCAAACATGGGTCGCTTTAGACAGGCAGTCAGGTCCTGTGTTGGGGCCCGCAGTCCAACGTATTTTCGAACTTATCATTGGCTCACCATATGCTTCATCTACATTGACGCTAATGTCCATGGATGCAATGTTGCAGATGGATGTCCTGAAATTATTGCGGCCCAATTCCCGTTCCACAGCAGCGTGAAGTGAAGTGCTGCCTGCCAGCAGGAGGGCCGTAAACGAGAGGCAAATGTATGATCGAATTCTCATGCGCACAGTTTGAGTGATTCAGGTGGATTTGTCATTGAGCAAACTGTTAACTAGCTTCGATAAAAGCGTCTGGTAGCCCGTTGGTGCAATTCTTTCAACGATGGCCGCTGTTTTTGCATCCCGCCCAACCAGGATTCGTGCCTTGTTGGCGAGTACGCCCCGGCGTATTTGCTCGGCTGCCTGTTCAGAAGTGAGCCCGGCAAACTCGTTGAATCGTGAAATGAACTCCTCTTTAGTCGCGGCGGTGTTGTCCGCCGTCGTGTACCGGGAAGACTTGATGATATTGGTTTTGATGCCTCCTGGCTGTACGCAGCTCACACCAATGTGTGAATCAAGCAATTCCTGGCGCATTGCGTAGCTATAGCCGCGAACCGCAAATTTGGACGCATTGTAGGCAGACTGGCTCGGTACCGCGACAATGCCAAATATGCTTGACGTGTTAATGATATGTGCCTCCTCGACCTCGTGAAAATGAGGCAGGAAGGACTTGCAGCCATAAATAACACCCCAGAAATTGATATTCATCAGCCATTCAAAATCTTCGTAAGGCATGTTTTCTGCGGTATCCGTCACCGACACGCCGGCATTGTTGAATACCATATTCACCTTGCCGTGCTCGTTGACGACATCAGAAGCGAACTGTTCGACCTGTTGCCTGTCGGCTACATCCAGTTCATGGCTGCTTACGTTGGCTTTTTGGATAGAATTAATTCTCTCGTGCGTTTCAGCTAGCGCTTGTGGATCGATATCCGAAATAGCGACATGACAATGCCGGCTTGCAAGTGCTTCAGCCAAGGCCCGCCCCATCCCGGACCCGGCTCCGGTAATTGCCGCGACCTTGTCCTCGAAACTGGTAATTGGCATTTATTGGCCCCGATTCTCGCTGTTGCGCTCTATTAAGATTTTTCGCTTATCCCCTAGTCTCTGGGTGATGCGCCGCCGATCAAAATATTCTAAAACCTCAATGGTTAGGTTACGGCCAATACCCGAGACATCCCGGTATTGCTTGACGGTAAAGTCTGCACCGCCGGCGGCCTCAAATAGTAGCATGCAAAGCTCCTGAACGGCTGCAGGCGTGAAGTAACGATTTTTAACTGGCCTGATCAAGAGGTTGGACTGGACACATGTATTCAGGGATTTTTCCAGGGTCTTCGGTGGAAGTGATAACTGCTCCGCAAGATCGTGCAAGACAGGGGGCTTCGTTTGGCTCTTGGACAAAATGGGCTCGACCTTGTCCCACAAGGCCTGAACTTCGGTTGAGAGCTGCGAACTGAAGCCAGGCCGCTGCAAAGTATTGCCGGCTTTCACTAACTTTTCAGCAGATACCAGGCGTTCGACGAGTGCGTCTACGAAACTGCATCGTCCCGGGAGCAATTTTGCGAACTGGTTTATAGACAAGCCAGTGACTTGAGGATTTTCCTCGTGCCACTGATCGAACCTTGTCAGAAGGTCTTGCTCCAGTCTTTCCAGATGCTGTTTGCTGATTATCGTTTCGTTTAGAAATTCTACTTCCAGTGTGGAAGCACGGGCGTGAACCTCTGGCGGCTTCATGTTCAGTGCGTTTATGCATTCTGTATTGGTAAGTCCCAAAGTTGCGTGTTCCAGCATTACTTCGAGTGCATGATGTGATTCAAGATCCACGCACTGCCGCAGAAGTTCAAGTCTTGCCGGCCTAGCGCGTCCTCGCAACGGTGAATAAGGAGAAACAATAGAGCCGCCGGCGATAGTTCTTATCGCTCCCTGGTCCCTCAGAATTACCCTGTCACCCATGCATACATTGATTGCTTCCTTGAGCACCACCTGAACAAGTCCCGACTCGTTTGGATTTATCCGGGTACCTTCAAGTATTGCAACACGTCCAGTCACGTGGTTGGCTGCCGTATGCACATGTACAGGGGTCCAATTAGCCAATGGCCTGCCTTCGCTTGCCAGCACCTTCAGTTGCATGTCAAACCTTGTACTAGCTTCATGGTGTGGATTACTGGTTAGCCAGTTTCCGC
This sequence comes from Gammaproteobacteria bacterium, assembly GCA_002725995.1. GTDB lineage: Bacteria > Pseudomonadota > Gammaproteobacteria > Pseudomonadales > Azotimanducaceae. Next base: position 11,437 of record PBRQ01000020.1, on the reverse strand, counting down.
GGCTAATGTTTTCCCGGTCGAGATTGTGCCCGGCAAGATTAATGGCGCAGCGATCGCCGATAGACGCGTGACTGGCAACTTGATTCTGGGTGTGGATGCCACGTACTCGAAGAGCTTCCCCCTGGGGCACCAGGTAGACCTCATCGCCTTCACTTACTTCCCCTGAAAAAATCGACCCGGTCACTACCAGGCCTGATCCTTTTACCGAGAAACAGCGATCTATTGCCAGGCGAAAATGTCCGTCTACCGGTCTGGAATCAATTTCTGAAGCTGTCAGGCAAAGCGTCGTTTTCAGGTCTTCGACTCCCTCGCCTGTAATACTAGATAAGGGAAAGATCTCAGCATCCGCCAGGCTGGTCTGGTTGAGAATGTATGTTACTTCCTCGTTGACCTGCTTCAACCGCGATGAGTCAACACGGTCAATCTTAGTCAGGGCTACGGCACCCCTGGATATACCAAGCTGGTCCAGTATGGCAAGATGCTCCATTGTCTGCGGCATTGGGCCGTCGTCAGCAGCTACAACAAGTAGCGCGTAGTCGATCGCACCAACACCTGCCAGCATATTGTTGATAAATTTTATGTGGCCTGGGACATCGACAAAACCAAGTCGTCCGCCAAGCTCATCATCGATATAGGCGAACCCCAGGTCTATTGTTAGGCCCCTGTCTTTTTCTTCCTCCAAGCGGTCAGTTTCGATTCCAGTCAGGAAATGGACAAGTAGGGTTTTGCCATGATCCACATGACCCGCCGTGGCGATGATCACGGAATATCCAGCTGGCTCAGTTGTTCTGTTAGATCAGCTGGTTGCTCCATGGTCCGAAGGTCGAACAACAACTCCCCATCGTGGATTCGACCAATTACAGGGGTCGGCAAATGTCTGAAAGCTTTTGTAATTTGCTGCAGCTGCTTATCCGATGGTTTGTGGGGCTGGATACGGATTGCCTTACTGGGAAGCAATTCCAGGGGTAGGGAGCCGCTACCGATCTGGCTGTGAACACCGACGATATCCACCGTAGCGTAGTTTGACAGTACCGGCAGGAGAGAAGGCAGGATCTCCCTTGCCATTTCCTCAATTTCCTGGACTGATCTTGCCAGGTATCTGAGGGTAGGGATGCGGTCACAGAGCCTGTCCGGGTCTTTATACAGGTTCAGCACTTCAGCCAGGGCTACCATTGTCATCTTGTCGATTCGCAGTGCGCGCTTGAGGGGGTTGGCTTTGATAGTGGCGATCAGTTCCCTCTTGCCTATGATGATGCCCGCCTGCGGTCCACCGAGGAGTTTATCTCCGCTGAAGGTCACAATGTCCGCCCCAGCATCAATGGCTTCCTGTGCAGTCGGTTCGTGGGGAAGGCCAAATGGAGACAGGTCAACCAATGTGCCGCTGCCGAGGTCAGTGACAAAAGGAATATGTCTGCTGCTTGCTAATTCAGCCAACTCCTGGTCGGTGACTGAGCTGGTGAAACCCTTGATTTCATAATTGCTGGTGTGGACCTTCATCAGCAGGGCAGTTTTCTCACCGATAGCCTGTTGATAATCCCTGAGATGGGTTCTGTTGGTGGAACCGACTTCTACCAGTTTGCACCCTGACTGCGCCATGATTTCCGGAATTCGAAATGACCCACCTATTTCAACCAGCTCCCCCCTGGAAACCGGAACTTCCTTTTCTCTGGCTAAACTATTGAGCGTGAGGAGTACAGCCGCTGCATTGTTATTGACGACCGTAGCCGCCTCAGCGCCGGTAATCCCTGTGATAGCCCGTTCAAGGTGATCGTCTCGGTCGCCGCGTTTTCCTGCGTCAAGGTCATATTCAAGATTGCTCGGTCCCCTGGCAATTTTTACCATACCTGATATAGCTTCTTCCGGTAGGGATGCACGGCCAAGATTGGTATGTAGGACAGTACCCGTGAGGTTGATTACAGGTTTTAGGCTCGGGCGTTGAGTCTCTTCAATATTGTGCCGCAATAGATCTACTATGGTGGTGACAGAAGGGATGTCAGTGTCCGACTCTGTTAGTTCGCTTCGAATAGATGCGAGAATTGCTCTGACCCCCGTAGTAACTACGGAGCGTCCATGCTTTGCAACCAGAAACTTGCAGGCTTCGCTGCCAATTACCCGGTCTACAGATGGGATCTGTGCGAAAACAGGTCTCGAATTCATAGTGCTAGCGCTGTTGAGAGGACATGATGGCTTCCTGTAGGGGGGCAAGCTTTCGAACCCACGGGCGAACTTTCAACGTGCGTGTTCCCACAAACTCGAGGCTTGCTTTTTCAGCGCTGGACTGGTCGGCGTAAAAGCCGAGCAGCAATACGAACCAATTACTGCCCTGACTTTCTATCTGAGCATAGAGCAGATTATCAAGCCCATTCTGGCGGCCGTATTCGAAAACATGTTCTTCCTGCTGTAGTGCAATTAGCTGGACCGTGTAGTGGTCGGCGGGCTGGTCCAAAATAGTGCTGGCACTGTCCTGAATGTCAACCGGAGCTGGTGCCGGGGTCAGCTCTACTTCGGCTTCAATGGGTACTGCGGGTGACGTGCGCGGCGTGAGTTCCGTCTCGGTTACCGGTATGGGCGCAGGTGATGGTGACGGGATAATTGTCGCTATTTTCTCCGCCTGTGGTGCTGAAACGCAGTCCCAGCTTCGGTCTTCCGGGACACCATAGCAATGCCAGTTCTGCTTCAGTTGCCTGTTGTTAAGAACCTGCTGTGTCTCACATACTCCATCGGCACATTCTTTCTCGCCGCCTAAGCCCAGCCTACCCAAAAGGGAGCAGGAGGAGATAAGGAACAGGAACTGCACCATAAACCAAACTTTGATCCAGCCACTCATATATTTACCACTCGACTATTGCACATTACGAACTATTGCTCTTTTAAAAAGGTTGCGGTGGATTCAATCACAGATTAGGGCTGTGGGGTAGCTGCATCAGTTAATAGTGCATCAGCGAATAGGTCACGGTGTGGAAACAAGCCAAAGATACCGCCCGTATGCAGGAAAACAATATCCGAGGCTTGTCGGAATCTTCCTTTTGCCAATTCCTGCAGGAAGGCATCAAATGCCTTTCCAGTATACACGGGGTCAAGAATAATTCCCTCTACCCGCGCTACATGCCGGATTGTCTCATAGACGTGCGGGTCGGCTCGGCCATAACCTGGCCCCACGTAGCCATCAATAATGTTGATCGGCTGATCCGGGAGTTCTCGCTTGTATCGCTTTATCCAACTTCTGATATCCCGGCTTATCTTGCGCTGGAACCAGGCTTCATCATCGCAAACGTTGAACGCCATGATATTGCTATTGAGCTCATGCAGGACGTTTCCGACAATCAGTCCGCCCATGGTTCCACCAGAGCCGGCGGCCGAGATGATGTGCTCAGGGTGGATTCCAAGATGCTGAAAATCACTTTTCAACTCCCTCGCGCATTCGATATACCCCCAGAGTCCTATTTCATCACTTGCACCAAGGGGAATGCTGAAAGGCTTTTCTCCCAGCGCCCTATAGTGCTCTTCCACGTCAGCATATAGCTGGTCTGGTGTTTTGAACTGCTTGGCAGTGGCAAATGTAAATGAAGCACCCACCAGGTTATCAAGCAGAAGGTTTCCATCCAGGACCTTGTCAGGCTTGCCGCGGAGGATCAGGTGACACTTCATGCCCAGCCGGGCAGCGACGATAGCGGTTGCCCGGCAATGATTGGACTGAATTCCTCCGCTGGTAATCAGCACCGTTGCCTGTTGAGTCTGAGCTTCACCTGCTGTGAACTCGAGTTTGCGCAATTTGTTTCCGGAGATCGCGGTTTCCGTGAGGTCGTCTCTCTTTATCCAGATCCTGGGTCCACCCTGTTCCTTGGACAGCCTTTCGAGGCAGGTTAGGGGAGTCGGCAGGCGAGCCAGTGAGATTCTTGGGATATCCTTAGCAGGGTCAACAAATATTCCTGGTTTCAAGTATCAATCCTCTGGTGTGAAAGTAGATAATAGCTTATGGATTGGAGAATTTATGTGACCCCCGCCAAATTGCTTCTTCTGCTCGTGCTGTTGCCTTTCCTGCCTGGATGCGAGAAGGAGCGGCTGGTTGTTATCTCAGGTCCCACAATGGGGACCAGCTATACCGTTAAATTGGTTGGTATGGGCTTGGACAAGATGAAAATTGGCGCTGAGATAGACGCTGAACTTAAGCGAATCAACAGCCTGATGTCCACCTATGATGAGCATTCAGAACTGTCTCAGTTTAATCGCTCACAGGGAACTGACCTTTTTCCCACTTCTCCCGAACTACTTGAAGTGCTGAGACTGAGTGCAGAGGTTCACGATCATAGTGACGGTGCATTCGATGTTACCGTTGGTCCCCTGGTTAACCTGTGGGGCTTCGGTCCAGACCCATCACGAGATAGTGTCCCTGGTGATGAAGAGGTAGAGGCTGCACGGCAGCGTACCGGCTTTGGACTGCTTCAGATAGGCGGCAATGGCTTGCACAAGGAAAATGATCTCTATGTTGATTTGTCGGCGATAGCAAAGGGTTATGCGGTTGATCACGTGGCACTTGTTCTTGATGCTTGGAGTATCCGCAACTACCTGGTGGAAATTGGCGGAGAACTGCGGGCGAAAGGCAAGAATGACCGTGGTATTTCCTGGACCATAGCAGTAGAAAAGCCCGGTAGTCTCAGTCGCTCTGTATTTCGAACCATTGAGTTGCGTGATATGAGCATGGCGACTTCAGGAGACTACAGGAACTATTTTGAAGTCGAAGGCGAAAGGTATTCTCATACGATTGACCCGCGAACGGGTCAACCTATCACCAATAATGTCGCTTCGGTGACGGTGTTGGCCCCATCGGCAGCGGTCGCGGACGCATATGCCACAGCAATTAACGTGCTGGGGGTGGAAAAGGGCTTGAGCCTTGCACGGGAGCTTGACCTGGCGGTATTGATTCTGGTCAAGAAAGCTGATGGTTTTATCGAACGCGTATCACCGACACTTGATGTCTACCTCCGCGGGGTACCCTAGGGGAATCATTTTTGCTGGGTCCTTAACCCGCCCTGGTGGAAGAACTTGCGTCGATCTAACAATAATTTGGCGAATTGCAGAAGGCAGGATTGACTCGTCAGGGACCTGATCTGACGTGGCTAGAGCCAGGGATGGACGCGGGACCAGGCTATGGATGGCTGTTGCCACAGAGGATGATTACCAGACTATTCAATCCGGTGAGCAATTAAGGTCTATTACAAACATCACTGAAGGTTGGGTCGGGTAGATGAGTTACAATTTACTGATTCACCCAAACTTTAAACATCATATGGGGTAATGAGGCTACCTTATTGTCAGATCAAGGCCCGGCCTATCGCGGCGCGGCCCATAGTTGTTTTCTTGATTGATAGAATTCATGGCATAGGGCCATGTCTTCAAGAAACCTGGGCAATTCATCCATCAGCAGCGCCTGTGGGCCGTCAACCAGTGCCACCGATGGCTCAGGATGAAAATCAACCAGCACCAGATTTGCCCCTGCTACCAGGCCCTGTGCGGTGGCATGGACTACATCAAGAATTCCATCAGGCGACCTGTCCCTTGAGCCCACGGAGTGAGAAGGATCAACGCAAACGGGCATCCTCGTCAGACGTTTTAGTACCGGCACCTGGCCAAAATCAACCATATTGCGATGTGGTGCGCCACCTTCACTCTTCATTCCACGCAGGCAGAAAACGACGTTCGAATTCCCTTCGCTGGCGAGATACTCAGCAGCGTTGAGGGATTCATTTAGAGTGACACCATAGCCTCTTTTGAACAGTACCGGGAATCGTGTTTGCCTACCGACGACCTTAAGAAGTTCAAAATTCTGGGTATTACGAGTTCCTATTTGCAACATTACTCCAGTCGGATCGCCAGCCTTCTGGAGGGCGTCTGTAATTTCATCGATTTGACTCTCATGGGTGACTTCCATGGAAATCACCTTGATGCCGTATTTTCCAGCGAGGTCGAACACGTATGGCAGGCACTTCTTGCCATGGCCCTGAAATGAGTAGGGGTTAGTACGTGGCTTGTATGCCCCCATCCGCGTGCAGACCTGCCCATTTTCCTGCAGGGTACGCATCATCGTCTCTACATTCTTCATATTATCGACGGCACATAGACCAGCCAGGATATGGCAATTGTCCTGTGAAAAATGGACATCGTTGTAGGTAAAGCCACTGGTTCTGTCGATGTCCTGGTGTCGACCCAGGATTCGATATTCTTCTGAAATACGGACGACGCGTTCGACGCAATCCAGGCCCTCAACCTCTGATTGGTTGACCTTATGGGTATCACCAAGCAGGTATATTTCACTGAGCTTCTGCTCTTTACCCTGGACGATATGATGTTGCAGGCTTATGTTTGGAAGTTGCTGGAGAAAGGACATAGCATCCATGTATTCTGCTGACTCTTCATCAGTATTCGGGTGTAGTATCACGATCATGTATATAGTTCCAAGGAATAAAGGTTGCTATTGTAGCTCATTGGGTCCAGAGGTTAATCACGATGATACTTAAAGATTGGCGACTGTTTGTAGCCGCTCGCTACTCGCTGTATGGTGCGTCAGATCACCTAGTCTCCTTCATGTCACTGATTTCGATCTCGGGACTGGTTCTCGGTGTGGCGGTGCTGGTTATTGTGCTGTCCGTAATGAACGGGTTTGACCGGGAATTGCGTGAGAGAGTCTTGGGAGTAGTTCCCCATGGTGTGATCTATAGCAGGGTGCCTCGTTCAGATTGGCAGACGTTGATGCAACAGTGGAAAGAAAACGCTGACATTCAGGCTGTGGCGCCACTGGTGGAAGGAAATGGCTTGGCCTTGGCGAACGGCCAACTTGCGGGTGTGTCTTACACAGGAATAGACCCGCTGCTGGAGTCAGAGGTGTCCATCCTGAAGCACTATTTCTTTGAGGGTGAGTTGAACTCGCTGTCCAAGGGAGGTTTTGACGTCATCATTGGGCAGGCACTGGCAACACGCCTTAAGGTTAGCGTTGGTGACAGGCTCACACTTGTACTGCCTGAGCTGAGGGTTGGCCTCGCAGGGCCAATGCCAACATTGAAACGGTTCACCATTTCGGGACTATTTAGAGTTGGTTCTGATATTGACAAGTCTCAGTTATATATACATATCGGTGACGCCATGAAGATAAAGCGGCAAAGTCAGATAGACGGAGTGAGAATCCGCATGGACGACCTCTTTGCCGCACCGGGAGTACTACATAACCTGGTACTGACAACTGGAGATAGAGAGCTTTATGCCTCCAGTTGGATGGGGCGACATGGGAATTTATATGATGCGATCCAGATGCAAAAAACAACGATGTTTCTTTTGCTGCTTTTGCTGGTAGCCGTAGCAGCATTTAATGTTGTATCCAATCTTATGATGACAGTTCAAGACAAGTATTCGGATATTGCTATCCTGAGAACAATTGGTGCGTCACCCGGCTCCATCAGGGCTGTCTTTATCATGCATGGGTGCCTTGTGGGGGTGCTTGGTATCACCACAGGGATTGTGTTGGGAGCCTTGTTAACAAACTGGCTCAGTGAGATTTACGTTCTCATAGATGAGGCTTTTGGCCTTGGTATCATGGATGAGTATTTCATACAGTATTTGCCCACCCGATTATTGGCGGGCGATATTCTTATAATTGCTGCTGTTTCATTTGTTATATGTCTTCTCGCGACTATTTACCCGGCGACCAAGGCTGCGGCGGCAAATCCTGTTGAGGCTTTACGGTATGAAGGATGAAATAGTCCTGCAAGCCAGAGGGCTCAAAAAGTTTTACGGTCAGGGTGACAAAACCATACGGGTGCTTGATGGTGTGGATCTTGAGGTCGTGCGCGGTGAGCGGGTGGCGATCGTTGGCTTGTCTGGAAGTGGCAAGAGTACATTGCTTCACCTGCTGGCCGGCCTCGATAGCACGGATGCGGGGCAGGTTTTTATTGGCGGCAAAGATATTGTGAATCTGGACGAAAAGTCCCTGTGTCGGTTACGCAACAAGACATTGGGCTTTGTATACCAGTTTCACTACCTGATGGTGGAATTCTCTGCCATCGAGAATGTTGCGATGCCATTGATGATAGGTGATGGAAACTGGAAATCGGCCAATGAGACGGCAAGTGAAATGCTTGAAAAGGTCGGCCTTGGGGGTCGACTGAATCACAAGCCGGGACAGCTTTCTGGAGGAGAACGTCAGCGAGTTGCGATCGCAAGGGCGCTGGTTAGTCACCCCCAGTGTGTACTCGCGGATGAGCCAACTGGAAATCTTGATGAAAAAACCGCCGAGGATGTAAATCAGCTGCTGGTAGAATTGAGCCACGATCTTCACATGTCCTTCGTTGTCGTTACCCACAATCATGATCTTGCCAGCAGGATGGATCGAACCATGGTGCTCCAGAACGGTTTGATAGAGGTGAAGTAGTGAGTATTTCCTCTTTTATTGGTGTCAGGTATTCAGGTCTTGGTATTTCTGCAGGGGGAGAGGGCAACGGCTTCTTGTCCTTTATCTCACTGGTATCTCTATTTGGAATGACACTGGGTGTCATTGCATTGATTGTTGTCGTGTCAGTAATGAACGGTTTTGACTCAGAGCTCAAACGGCGAATTCTTGGCGTCGTGCCTCATCTGGTTGTCAGTGGTGAAGTCGACCAGGCATTGGTTGATGATCCAAGAGTCGTTGCGAGAGCGCCTTTTATAGAACGGCATGGTCTGCTTCTCAACGGAAGCCAGAGCCAGTTGGTGACCTTGTATGGGATAGACGCACCGCATGAGCACGAAATGTCCATAGTGCTGGAAAATATGACCCTGGGCTCTCTGGAGGATCTAGATAACGAACCGCATGGCATCGTTATCGGCAGGGTTCTTGCTTACCGTCTTGGCTTGGTGGTAGGAGATAGTTTGACAATTGTTATCCCCAAGCCGTCTGCCGGCGGTCACCGTTTTTCACCAAGCGTGTCACATGCGCGGCTGGTCGGCACCTTCGAGCTTGAATCAGAACTTGATTATCGGCTTGCCTTGGTGAATGTTACGGAGCTGAAACGAGTCCTCAACCTGCCTTCCGTGGACACACGCCTCAGGTTGGCCAATGTTTTTGACGCTCCCTCCTTAAATAGAACACTTGCAAGTGGCAATGCCCTTCACGCTAGCGACTGGACGCAGCAGTACGGTGATTTTTTTGAGGCCGTTAAAATGGAAAAAATCATGATGTTCATATTGTTGTCCCTTATTGTGGCGATCGCGGCTTTTAACATTATTTCAAGCCTGAGTGTGATGGTCATGGACAAGCAAAAGGACATCGCGGTTCTGCGTACCTTTGGTCTTTCTCCCTTTCGAGTGATGTTGATATTTTTAATTCAGGGGGTTGTCGTCGGTGCGGTAGGCATAATAATGGGCTCTATACTTGGCCTTGCACTGGCGCACAACATCACAGAAGTCGTTAGCTTTTTTGAAGAGTTACTCGGCGGTAAAATGCTGGCAGGGACCTATTTTGATTCAGTACCAACGGATGTAAGGTATGGCGACGTGCTGATCATAATTGTAGTCGCCTTTATGATCAGCGTTCTCGCAACGCTCTACCCGGCGTGGCGCGCAGCATCCCTTAAACCTGCAGAAATATTACGTTATGAATAGCGCCCAAGGTTAGTTTGCAGTGCGCAGGGAAGTTTTTTCAGCCTTGACTCAATTTATAAGCCCTGGATAATTTCCAGGAGTTCAGGGAGTTCGTTGATCTCGTGGTCTGGTTTGTGAGTTGAGTTCATGTCCCTGGTTGCCTGCTTCAGTTCTTCGTGAATCAGGACGGTCTGCATTCCCGCGGCAGCTGCGCCGTCAATATCCTGGGTAGGCGTATCGCCTACAAAAACCACCTCATTTGCTGTACAGCCAGCCTGCTCTAGCGCAAGATCAAAGATCGCTGCATCAGGTTTACAGGACTGGGCAGCTTCACTTGACAAGTGAAAATCAAAATAGCTGGCGAAGTTATCCACGGAAAGAAAATCCTGAAAATCACCTTCATCGAGGTTGCTTACCAGCCCAACGTTAAACCCCGATTCGCGCAGCGTTTGAAGGGTGTCAATAGCACCTTTGCGGAGCCCACCTCCATGCAGGCCAAGTTCCTGGAACTTGGCAATACAGCCTTTCCACCACATATCACTAAGCATCGTCGTATCGGACCTCGTTAGCTTGAACCCCAGTTCCTTGGCGGCGACTGCATAACGTACTGCAAAAATATCTCGGAAAAGATAGAAATCTTGCTGAAAAATATTTTGCTTGGCATTGGTGGCTCCTCTACCAGTAAATGCACTGGCAACCATCTCATTCTGGAAATCATCAAGCCCGAGTATACGGGCAAATTCACTGGCAACGACGCCTTGGTGGTCATCGAATATCCCCATTGATACGACCGTTCCTGCCATATCGAACAGCACTGCTTTCGTTCTCGTCACATCTACCTCCTAGTCACCAAAATTCATTTTTTTGTCGGCGTTTCTTCCAGTATTTGGTGAGGTGCCACCGCCAGTATAAGTGCACCGAAGCAAAACCTACCAGTCCGGCCGTGATGCCGCAGGCAAGAGAGCCCAATAGCAGGGGTTGCCAGACGATTGCCATTTGAGCCATCAGCCATTCCAGGCTCAGGTCAATAGACTCAACTTGGTTGTTTTGGTCAAGAAACTGAGTGCCGACCCTGTAGGCGAAATACATCATTGGTGGCATCGTTATGGGGTTGCTGATCCACACGAACGCCAGCGCCAGCGGGATGTTACATCGAACCCATATACAGAGTAGCGCGCATGGGATCATTTGAAACGGGATAGGCAGGAAACAACAAAATAGGCCAAACAGTGCAGCATAGGAGATTGAGTGAAGGTTAAAGTGCCAGAGGTTGGGGTCAAATATCATTTCCCCAAGAAACCTCAACGGCTTGATCTCTTTAAGTCGTTCCTTTGTTGGTAGGTACTTGCTAAACGGCATCTGGGTGTCTCTGTCTCTTGATCGTCATTATGCCCACATAACATTGGCAAGAATACTCATAGGCAATATCTCAATCTGATTTTCGCGAAAACTTCTGGTAAGTCCTGGTGAGGTTTCCTCAAATTCGGGGATGGAACTTGTCCTCCTTAATTTCGACGCTGCGATTTTACTGGTAACGGGATTACCTGAATTACCGCCGGCTGAACAACTTTTGCTGGAGTTGCCAACTCGGTATTCGGCCTGTTTTATCGCCGGATCAAGCCCCTTGGTGCCTTCTATCTTGGCCGGTTGTTTGCTTTGTTAAATGCCCAGTCAGGGTTGAAGGTTGTTTTCCCTGATGTATTGCAAGGCAAAGATCTGCAGGTGATCGGACAGGACTTGGTCTTTGCAGTTATAGTGTTGATATATAAGCATTATCGCAGCTTCAAATCATGTTAGTGTTACGTCTATTGTTACGTTGATCCCAAATTCC